>DATLED010000023.1:0-30583 GCA_035525495.1 Acidimicrobiales bacterium
GACGACACAACGCGGCTGCGTCCAGGAGCTCGGCGTTCGGATCGCTCTTGCCCTGCATGCCCTCAGTCTGAAGAACCCGCGACCAAATCGCGAGCACCCTCGGCAGATTTGTTCAGCAGTCTCCTAGGGGGCGGTGCAGCCCGAGCGTCGGGTACCATGCGTCGCTGTCGAATCAGATCCTGGGGAGGAACGACATGGCACGGCGGGAAGATGTCCTCGGCTACCTGACACGGACGCCGTTGTTCAGCGCCTGCTCGAAGAAGGACCTGGCGCTCGTCTCGAAGCACTCGGAGCACCTCAAGTTGCCTGCCGGCACGGAGATGACGACCGAAGGGCGGGTGGGATACGAGTTCTACGTGATCGTCGATGGCAAGGCGACGGTCTCGAAGAAGGGGAAGCCGGTGGCCACGCTCGGACCCGGTGATGCCTTCGGTGAGCTCTCGTTGCTCGATCGGGCCCCCCGCAACGCCACCGTCACGGCCGACACCGACATCGATGTCGTGCTCCTCGGTCAGCGCGAGTTCAACGCGCTGCTCGACCTCGTGCCGACGCTGGCCCACAAGTTGCTCGTCGGCCTCGCCCGGCGCATCCACGAGGTCGACAACGCCGCGGTGAACTAGCGGCCCGCAGGACGCGTAGCGTCCTGCGGCATGCGCATCGCCGTCTCGGGCTCGTCGGGTCTCATCGGATCGGCGCTCGTGGCTCGGCTGCGCGACGAGGGGCACACGGTCGTGCGCATCGTCCGGTCAGCCGCCGGCGACGACGGCGTGCGGTGGGACCCGGAGGCGGGGACGATCGACGCGGCGGGACTTGCCGGCGTCGAGGGCGTCGTCCATCTCGCCGGTGAGGGCCTCGGCGAAAAGCGCTGGTCCCCCGCCCAGAAGCGCAAGATCCTCGAGAGCCGCGTGGGGGGCACATCTCTCCTCGCCACGACGCTCGCCGCCCTCGATCCCAAGCCGTCCGTCCTCGTGTCCGGATCCGCCGTCGGGTACTACGGGCTGCGCGGGGACGAGGTCCTCACCGAAGGCAGTGGCGCCGGAGACGGCTTCCTCGCCGAGGTCTGCGTCCAGTGGGAAGCGGCGGTCGAGCCGGCGACTGAGGCTGGCATCCGTACGGTCCTCCTGCGCACCGGCATCGTCCTGGCGCCCAAGGGCGGTGCCTTCGGGAAGCTCCTGCCGCTCTTGAAGCTCGGCCTCGGCGGCAGGCTCGGCGCCGGTGACCAGTGGTGGAGCTGGATCAGCCTCGAGGACGAGGTCCGCATGATCGTCCACGCCCTCACCGACGCCGCCATCCACGGCCCGCTCAACGCCACCGCACCGAACCCGGCCCGCAACCGCGACCTCATCAGAGAGGCCGGGAAGGCGGCGGGGCGGCCGACGTTGTTGGCCGTCCCGAAGTTCGCGCTCGGACTGGTGATGGGCGGCGAACGCACCGAGCAGATGATCTTCGCCGACCAGCGTGCGCTGCCCGCCAAGGCGGAGGCGAACGGTTTCACGTTCACGCACCCCGATGTCGGCACGGCGTTGCGGGCCATCCTCGCCAAGCGGTGACCTCGGCCGACGTCGCGGTTGTCGGCGGAGGCCCGGCCGGCGCAGCCGCCGCCATCGCCCTGGTGCGCGCCGGTCGGTCCGTCGTGCTCGTGGACAAGGCCACGTTCCCACGCGACAAGTGCTGCGGCGACGGTCTCACGACCGGTGCCCTCCGACGGTACGAGGCCCTTGGACTCGATCCGGGCGACGTCCCGAGCTGGCAGGTCGTCCACGACGTCTTCGTCCGCTCGCCGTCCGGCCGGGAGGTCCGCTTCCCCCTCCCCCTCGACGCCGGCACCTACGCGGCCGTCGCGAGACGCGTGGATCTCGACGCCGCCTTCGTCGAAGTCGCCCGACGTGCAGGAGTAGACGTTCGCGAGGGGCACGCCGTCGAGGGCGCCACGGTGCTCGGCGACCGCGTCCGGCTCGACGTCGACGGCTTCGGCCCTCTCGAAGCTCGCTACGTCGTGGCCGCCGACGGCATGTGGTCGCCGCTGCGCAAGGCGCTCCGGGCCGACACCCCCGGCTATCTCGGTGAGTGGCATGCCTTCCGCCAGTACTTCACCGACGTCGGCCCGGCGGCCGCGTCACAGCTCTGGGTCTGGTTCGAACCTGACCTCCTCCCCGGCTACGCGTGGTCGTTCCCGTTGCCCGGCGGCCGCGCCAACGTGGGCTACGGGATCCAGCGCGCGCCCGGCGCGCCGACGAAGTCGATGAAGGCGCAGTGGCCCGACCTCCTGCGCCGGCCACACATCGCCGACGTCCTCGGACCCGCTGCCCAGCCGGAGTCGCCGCACAAGGCCTGGCCGATCCCGGCCTGCATCGACGACGTCGCCCTCAGCGCGGGTGGAGGCCGCGTGCTGTTCGTCGGCGACGCCGCACGGGCCACCGATCCGATGACCGGGGAGGGCATCGGCCAAGCCCTCGAGACGGGCGTGCTCGCGGCGGACGCCATCGTCGCCGCGGGCTCCTCCCGACCCACCGACGCCGCCGAGCGCTACATCGCCGCCGTGCAGCGGACGCTCGCCGTCGACCACAAGCTGGCGGCACTGCTCACGCGCGCCCTCCGCCACCGCAAGGGCGCGCGGGCGGCGGTCCGCATCGCCGGCTCGTCCGACTGGACGCGCCGCAACTTCGGACGCTGGCTCTTCGAGGACTACCCCCGCGCCGTGCTCGCCACCCCGGCGCGCTGGCACCGCGGGATGCTCACCGGTCCGGGCGCCTTTCGGCGGATCAGTTGATCCTTCGCTCCCGATCGGCCCAGTACGGCTCCCGCAGCTCCCGCTTCAGGATCTTGCCCGATGGGTTGCGCGGCAGGGCGTCGACGAACGAAACGGATTTCGGGCACTTGAAGCCCGCGAGGCGCTCGCGCGCGAAGGCGATGAGCTCCTGCGGCGAGGGGTCGGCACCCACGACCTTGACGACGACGGCGTGCACGGCCTCTCCCCACCGTTCGTCGGGGATGCCGACCACACCGACGTCCGCAACGTCGGGATGGGCCATCAGGGCGTTCTCGACCTCGGCCGGGTAGACGTTCTCACCGCCGCTCACGATCATGTCCTTCACGCGGTCGTGGAGGTAGAGGTAGCCATCCTTCCAGTAGCCGGCGTCGCCCGTCCTGAACCAACCGTCGGGGGTGATCGCCGCGGCGGTCTCGTCGGGCTTGTTCCAGTAGCCCTTCATGACCTGGACCGACTTCACCCAGAGCTCACCTACCCCACCGTCGGCGACGTCGTCGCCGTCCTCGCCGACCACCCGCACCTGCACCCACGGATAGGGCTTGCCGCACGACCGGAGCAGCTCGGGGCGTCCGTCGGGATCGTGGTCGACGGCGTCGAGCTGGACGATGGCGCCGGTCGTCTCGGTCAGTCCGTAGAGCTGGACGAAGTGGCACCCGAACGCCGCCATCGCCCCGCGGAGGATCTTCTCGGTGATCGGCGACGCGCCGTAGGCGACGAGCTGCAGCCGAGTGACGTCGGTGCTCGCCAGCTCGGGGTTCGCGAGGAGGAACTGGAGGACCGCGGGGACGAAGAAGGCGTGGGTGATCCCGTGCTCGCCGAGTGCCGTCACGATCGCCGCTGGGTTCACTTCGGAGTGGAGGACGGACGTGGCGGCCAACGCCATCCCCACGAGCGACCAACCGCTGCCCGCGATGTGGAACACCGGCATGACGACGATCGAGACCGAGTCCTCCGAGAAGCCGAGCGTCGGTGCCACCTCGTCGATGAACGTGAAGAGGTTCCGGTTGGTGAGCATCACGCCCTTGGGGAGCCCGGTGGTGCCCGACGTGTAGAGCTGGAGACAGACGTCGTCGGGCTCGGCGACGACGCCGGGATCGGCGGGCTCGTGACCCATCAGCCACGCCTCGTACGCGTCGTGCGACGCCGACTCGCCGCAGACGACGATGCGCTCGACGGTCGTGAGGTCGGCCTCGATCTTCTCGAGGTGGCTGACGAAGTCGGGACCGACGAAGAGCACCTTGGCCTGCGCGTCGTTGACGATCTGTGCCATCTCCGGAGGCGCCAGGCGCCAGTTCACATCGACCGTGACGGCGTTGAGCTTCGCCGCGCCGAAGAGGATCTCGTAGTACTCGACCGTGTTCTTGTCGATGCGGGCCACGCGATCTTCGGCGCGCACGCCGGCGGCGGCGAGCCCGGCGGCCATGCGGCTCGACCGCTCGTCGAGCTCGGCCCAGGTGATCGTGCGAGCCGGGTGGATGATGGCGACGCGATCGGGCCGCTCCGTCCCGTGCTGCCGGACGATCGCCGCGATGTTGGTGACTCCCACCGTTCCCCCTCGTTACGAGGTGCGACCCGACTTGGCTCGCGCCTCGGTCCAAGTCTGGCCCGCTTCGACGTCGATGTCATGGGGCAGGCCAAGCACCCGCTCGCCGACGATGTTGCGCTGGACCTCGGAGGTGCCGCCGCCGACGGTGAGCGCGGGTGCGAACAGGAACCCGTAGTGCCACATGCCCGGCGGTTGCGTGAGCATGCCGTGGGCGCCCGCGAGGTCCTTGGCGGCGCCCATGATGTGCTGCCCGTGCTCGTCGGCGAGCGCCTTGCGGACCGATGCTTCGGGTCCCGGCGGCTTGCCCTTGATGGCGGCACTGACCGTGCGGAGTCGGATCAGGCGCAGGACCTCCGCCTCGGTGTGGACGGCGGCGAGTCGCTGGCGCACGAGCGGATCCGAGCCGTCGCCGAACGTGCCCCGCTTGACCTCGTCGATGAGGTCGCCGGCGGTCGGACCCCGCCCCCAGAGCGCGCCCTCACCCGACAGCGACACCCGCTCGTTGCCGAGCGTGACCTTGGCGAGGCCCCACCCCTCGTGCTCCATGCCGACGAGGTTCTCGGCGGGCAAGCGGACCTCGTCGAAGAACACCTCGTTGAACGTGTGCGCGCCCGTCATCTCGATGATCGGACGCACCTCGATGCCGGGCAGGTCCATCGGGCAGATGAAGTAGGAGACGCCCTTGTGCTTCGGCGCGTCCGGGTTGGTGCGGGCGATGAGGATGCCGAACTTGGCGACGTGGCCGAGTGACGTCCAGATCTTCTGACCGCTCACCACGTAGGTCTCGCCGTCCTTGATGGCGCGAGTGGACAGATTGGCCAGATCCGACCCGGCGCCGGGCTCGCTGAAGAGCTGGCACCAGATCTCCTCGCCGGCGAGCAGCGGCCAGATGTACCGGTCCTTCTGCTCCTGCGTGCCCGCGTGGATGATCGTCGGGCCCGCCCAACCGATGCCGATCACGTTGCCGGGACGGGACACGCGGGCGCGGCGCAGCTCGTCGTCGATGATCAGCTGGTGGACGGGGTCGGCGTCCTTGCCGTAGGGCGCAGGCCAGTGGGGCACGACGTAGCCGGCCTTGGCCAGCTCCATCCCGGTCGGTTTCGGGTTGGCAGCGAGCCACTCCCGGACCTCGGTTCGTCGGGGGTCGTCCTCGCCGGGCAGCTCGAAGTCCATGCGGCGAATCTACGCTTCCGCACCATGAGCGAGATCGAGGGGTTGCCCCGCACGACGAAGGTTCTCAACGACGGCATCGCCGCGGGGCTGCACCTCGGCGCGCAGGTGTACGTCGCGGTCGACGGGAAGGTCGTGGGCGAAGGGGCGCTGGGCGAGGCGCGGGCGGGTTTTCCGATGACGCCGGAGCACCTCGTCATCTGGTGGTCCATGACGAAGGCGACGGTCGCCGTGTCCGTCGCGCAGCAGTGGGAGCGGGGCAACCTCGACCTCGACGCGACCGTGGCGTCGTACGTGCCCGAGTTCGGCGTCGGGGGCAAGGAGCGGATCACGCTGCGGCACTGCCTCACCCACACCGGCGGGTTCCGGGGCGGCGACGGCGTCATCTCGCAGGCGAAGGATCCGATCGAGAACTGGGACGAGGTCATCGCCGGCATCTGCGCCGTCCCGCTCGACGACGGCTGGGTCCCGGGTGAGACGGCGGGCTACCACCTGCTGGCGGGGATGACGATGCTCGCCGAGGTCATCCGCCGCGTCGACGGGCGGTTCTACTCGCAGTACGTGCGCGACGAGGTGTTCGTGCCTCTCGGGATGGACGACTGCTGGGTGGGCATGCCGGTCGAGCGGTTCGAGGCGTACGGCGACCTCGTGGGGACGATGCACCACACGGCCGGCGACGCACCGCTGGCGCTCGACCGCCTCGACAGCTTGGGCTCGCTGACGCGCTGCTCTCCCGGCGGCGGTGGGCGCGGTCCGATGCGCCAGCTGGCGCGCCTCTACGAGGCGCTCCGCGGCGGCGGCGAGCTCGAAGGCATGCGGGTGCTCGGTGCCCAGACGGTCGAGGCGATCTCGGCGCGTCATCGCACCGAGCGGTTCGACAAGACCTTCGGCATCGTGTGCGACTGGGGGCTCGGGTTCGGCATCGACTCCTCGTCCCACGGTCGGCACTCGTCGCGGCGGGTGTTCGGGCACGGGGGCGCGCAATCGTCGATGGCCTACTGCGACCCCGGGTTCGGTCTCGTGGTCGCCATGCAGACGAACGGGATGCCGGGGACCGAGAAGCACTACCGACGGATGTCCGCCGTGTCCGACGCCATCTACGAGGACGCCGGCCTCGCCTCGCCCGACGACCGCGGGCGCGAAAAGGCGCACCCGACAGAGGGCTCCGTCAGCGCGTGAGCGATCCGCTGGCCGATCGCCAGCGGCTGCGGTCGGCCGCCTACGTCGACGACACCAAGCTCGCCGCTCGCCAGGCGATCTACCGGTTCGCGGAGCGGCCGTGGCCCTCGGACGGCGGCCGCGTCCTCGGCGCGGTCACCTTGCGGGGCGACGAGGTCGTCGTCGACGTCGGCTGCGGAAACGGCAACGACATCCGTGACCTGCAGCGCTCTGGGTTCGGGGGGACGATCCTGGGCCTCGACCTTTCCGTCGGGATGCTCGCGACGGTGGCGCCACTCGGAGTGCCGCTCGCCAACGCCGATGCGGCGACGCTGCCGCTGCGGGAGGGGGCCGCTGACGTCGCGCTGGCGATGCACATGCTCTACCACTGCCCCGACATCGCGGCGACGGTGGCCGAGCTCCGACGGGTCGTGCGTCGCGACGGGACCCTCGTCGTGTCGACGAACTCCCGCGCGCACTTCCACGAGCTTCGGGCGCACTGGACGGCGTCGCTGTCCGAGGCGTCGGGGATCGCCATCGACCCGTGGCAGTCGGCGGCCGAGCGGTTCTCGCTCGAGGACGCGCCCGCGGTCCTCGCCGCGTCGTTCGAGGACGTGCGACTGGAGCGCACCGACAACCGCTTGCTGGTTCCTTCGGTCGAGCCGGTGGTGGCCTACGTCGAGAGCACCCGCGACCTGTCCGGCCACGACGTCACGGACGAGGTGTGGGCCGCGGCCATCGAGCTCCTCCGAGCGCAGGTCGAGTCCGTCATCGCCGAGGACGGAGCTCTTGAGCTCACGGTCGTCAAGGGTGTCCTCGTCGCCCGCTGATCCCGTTGTCCACGCAATTGGGCGCGCTGAGTTCGTCCTTGCGAACTGAGCGCGCCCAACGTGGATCAGGTGAGCTGGCCCATCAGTCGGGGAACGACGTCGCCGACCTCCGCGGGCGACCAGCGGTCGCCCTTGTCCTCCGAGGGTCCGCGACCCCAGGTCGAGGCGACGCCGATCATGCCGCCGGCGACGTTGAACACCTGGCCGGTCACGTCCGATGCGGGGCTGCCGAGCCACACGACCAGCGGGGCGATGTTGGCCGGGTCGCGCCGGTCGAACTCGTCCGCCTTCGGCTCGGGCCGCGCGGCGGCGCCCGGCACGCTCATGGTCATGCGGGTGCGGGCGCCGGGCGCGATGGCGTTGACGTTCACGCCGTATCGGCCGACCTCCTTGGCGACGATCTGGGAGAACGACGCGATCCCGGACTTGGCGGCGCCGTAGTTCGACTGCCCGGGGTTGGCGTACAGGCCCGACCCGGACGACGTGTTGACGACGCGAGCCACGTTCGTCTCCCCCGCCTTCGTGCGCTCCCGCCAGTAGGCAGCGGCCCAACGGGTCGTGCAGAACGTGCCCTTGAGGTGGACGCGGATGACGGCGTCCCACTCGTCCTCGGTCATGTTGATCAGCATCCGGTCGCGCAGGATCCCGGCGTTGTTCACGAGCGTGTCGAGGCCGCCGAAGGTCTCGACGGCCTGGTTGATCAGCCGCTGCGAGCCCTCCCAGTCGGAGACGTCCTCGCCGTTGGCGACCGCCTCGCCGCCCATCGCCTTGATCTCTTCGACGACCGATTCCGCCACTTCGCTCTTGGCCCCGCCGCCGTCGAGGTCGACGCCGTAGTCGTTCACGACGACCTTGGCCCCCTCGGCGGCGAACAGCAGCGCCTCCTCGCGACCGATGCCTCGGCCGGCTCCGGTCACGATGACGACTCGTCCCTCACAGATCCCCATGGCGCGAACGTATCCTCCCCAAATGCCCAGCCACCTGCCGACGCCGTCGATCGTGTGGCCGCTCAGCGACCGCGGACTGGCGCCGCGCCTGATGGACCTGGCGACGTTGCCGTTCGTGACCGGCGAGCACCCGCACGCCCGCCAGGCGTTCCTCGGCGACGTCGACTCGATCGACGGGCTCACGCCACAGGGCGGAGACGTCGAGCGGGAGCTGCTGCAGGACAGTGGCGACCGCCAGCGAATCGTGCGCGGCGACGGGTGGCAGGCCCACCTCGTGCTCGTCCGACGACGACCCGAGGTCCAGGTGCTCGTGACGGCCGAGACGGCGGCGCTGGCCGACGCCGTGCTCGAGGAAATCCGCAGCGCCGTGCCGCCGCCGGAGCGCACCGACGCGCAGGCCCGCCTCACGCTCTGGACGGCCGGCACCGGCGGCAGCCCGGTCCGCCACCGCCGCTGGGTCGACGCACCGCGGTGGGCCGCCATCGACCGCAACTACCCCGGCGAGGTGCGGGAGCCGCTCGCACGTCTCATGACGATGCCCGAGGCGCCGATGAGCGGCGGTCGCCTCCTCCTCTGGTACGGCGACCCGGGCACCGGCAAGACGACGGCCATCCGGGCCCTCGCCCATCAGTGGCAGTCGTGGGCCGACGTGCACTTCGTGCTCGACCCCGAGGCCTTCTTCGGCGGCCCCGACTACCTGATGCACGTCGTGGCCGAGGAGGACGCGTGGGACCCGCGCCTCATCGCCACGTCGCGATGGAAGGTCCTCGTCGTCGAGGACGCCGACGAGCTCATCCGGGCCGACGCCCGCCAAGAGGCCGGCGCGTCGCTCGGCCGCCTGCTGAACCTCACCGACGGCATCCTCGGGCACGGGTTGCGGGTGCTGCTGCTGATCACGACCAACGAGCCGATGCGAGCGCTGCACCCGGCCGTCGTGCGTCCCGGCCGTTGCCTCGCGGACGTCCAGTTCCGGCCGTTCAGCTCACAAGAGGCGAACGAGTGGCTCGGTGACTCCGGCGGTCCCGGGGCCGCCGATCACGTGACGTTGGCGGAGCTCTACCGGCTGCGAGGGGACATCGATACGATCGCCACCGAAGCGCCGCCCGAACGGCCGGGCAGCTACCTCTAGGTCGGTCCGACCGCCTGCGCGCGCGACCGCCACGCTTCGAGGAGCTCGGACTCCCGCTCCGGCGACAACGTGCCCGGGCCCATCGCGGACTGGTCGGGCCTGGTCCGGTCCCACGCCAACGTGTCGGCCGCCGTGTCGACGATCGACCGGTTCACGAGGAGGCCGGCGGCGACCGCCGCCGACCACGCCTCGAAGATGTTGTCGATCGCCGCGTCGGACGGGAGGTACAGCGGGAAGGGGATGTCGTGCTCGGCCACGAACGCCTCGTCCACCCACACCGGCTCGACGTTCGACTGGGCGGCGGCGGCGCACGCCTCGACGAGCCCGCGCAATGTCAGGGGCGACGACGGCCCGACGCTGTTGAAGTCGCCGCACCTGCCCGACACCGTCGCCGCCACGACGAAGTCCGCCTGGTCGCGGGCGTGGACGACCTGGACGGGCTGATCCGGCCGATCTGGGACGAGCATCTCGCCGCCGCGGGCGGCCCGCCGCACCCACCACGTGAAGCGATCGGTCGGGTCGTGCGGACCCGCGACCATGCCCGGACGGACGATCGTCGAGGCGTCCGGGAAGGCCGCCTGCACCTCCTCCTCGCACAACACCTTCAGCGCGCCGTAGGAGGCGTTCGTCACCTCCTCGCTCGTCGGATCCTCGAGTCGCTCGAGCGGCGCCGACTCGTCGTCGGGCACCCCGGTGGACGGTCCGTGCACGTAGACCGACACCGTCGAGACGAAGGTGTAGTGGCCCACCCGCCCGTCCAACGCCGCGATCGCCTCCCGGACCCGGCGGGGCGTGTAGGCGTTGACGTCGACAACGGCGTCCCACTCGCCCCCCGCCAAAGCCGTCAGGTCACCCGACTCGCGGTCACCGACCAACCGGGCCGCGTCAGGGAAGCCGCCGGCATTGGTCCGGCCACGGTTGAACAGGGTCACGTCGTGGCCGGCATCGAGGGCGGCATCGGTGATGTGGCGCCCGACGAAACCGGTCCCACCCAGCAGGAGCAGTCGCATGCTGTGCAACCTTACAGTTGCGCGAGCGAATCGGGCATCGGGGCCCCGCAGTTCCGCAGACGCGACCCGCTGAACTCCAGCGTCGTCGGGACGATGTCGGCCCACCACGTCCAGATCGACGGGGTGATCCGCAACTCGATCCCGGCCTCGGCGTGCCGAGCCACGAGGTCGCCGACGACGATCCGTTCGAGGGGCTCGACCGTCTCGGTCGTGGTCCAGTACCCGCCGACCTCATGCGGCTCGAACGACTCGTGCGGCAGTCGGTAGGCGAAGAGCTCGCACCGCTGCACGGCCGGGAGCCACCCCTGCTCGATCACGTGGATCCGGTCGGCGAGGCTGTGGCGGAAGAAGTCCGCCCGGTCCTCCGGCGTCGTCCGCTCGCTCCACCAGGCGCACCCCCGAGGGCAGTCGCGCGGGAACCAGAACGTCGGCGCGTGCCGGGTGTCGACGGCCCACACCCGGGGCTCGAGCTCCACGGACGGGCCCTCCCGCACCCGCTGGGGACGGAACACCTCGATCGCCGGGTCCTCGCTGAAGTGCCACATGGCGTGGGGACCCTCGCCGGCGTAGGGCGGCGCAGGCGGCCGGCATTCGTCGGGGAGCATGTCCGTAGACTGCCCGCGCGCCGAATTCCGGCGCATCTGAGTATTCCGGGGGATGCACGCATGGCCGGTTGGACCTTCGCCGACGTCTGGGAGCTCGTGGCCGATCGGGTCCCGGATGCGCCGTGCCAGATCCAGGGCGACCGGGTGGTGTCGTGGCGCGACTTCGACGAGCGGGCCGATGGCGTGGCGCGATGGCTCCTCGACCTCGGCGCTGTCAAGCAGGACAAGGTGGCGCACTACCTCTACAACTGTCCCGAGTACCTGGAGTCGATGTTCGGGATGTACAAGGCGGGCCTGGTCCCGGTGAACACGAACTACCGGTACGCCGATGAGGAGCTGCTCTACCTCTGGGACAACGCGGACGCCATCGCCGTCGTCTTCCACGGCACCTTCGCTCCGCGCATCGAGGCGCTCCGAGAGAAGCTGCCGAACATCAAAGGGTGGCTGTGGGTCGACGACGACAGCGGCCCGTGCCCCGAGTGGGCGACCCCGTACGAGGACGCGGCCTCGACGAAGCCCGGTCGTGTCACCGCGCCCTGGGGTCGCGACGGCGACGATCTCTACATGCTCTACACCGGCGGCACGACCGGAATGCCCAAGGGCGTGATGTGGCGCCAGGACGACCTGGTCGGCACCCTGGCCGCCGCCTTCGCGGCCGCCGTCGACGCCGACGGGAACGCCGACCTCGAGGCCGGCGGGAAGCTCGTCACCGGACCGGGCGGCAAGGGCCTGCCGGCGTGCCCGCTGATGCACGGGACAGGCGCCTTCACCGCCTTCTCGACGTTGTCGACGGGCGGCTGCATCGTGACGCTGGCCAAGCGGAACTTCGACGCCGAGGAGCTCCTCGAGACCATCGAGGCGCACAAGGTGAACGTGTTGGCCGTCGTTGGCGACGCCTTCTGCAAGCCGATGCTGGCGGCGCTCGACTCCTCGCCCGACCGCCGGGACATCTCCAGCCTGATCGCCATCGTGTCCTCGGGCGTGATGTGGAGCGAGGAGACCAAGCAGGGCTTGTTGAAGCACCACGGCGGGATGTTGCTCTCCGACAACTTCTCCTCGTCCGAGGCGCTCGGCATGGGTGCATCGGTTTCGACGGCCGCAGGAACGTCGAACACGGCGAAGTTCAAGCTCGGCGAGAACGCGCGGGTCATCACCGAGGACGGCCGCGACGTCGTGCCCGGCTCCGGCGAGGTCGGCATGGTCGCCGTCCGTGGCCGCACCCCCGTCGGCTACTACAAGGACCCGGAGAAGTCGGAGAAGACGTTCAAGATCATCGACGGCGCGAGGTACTCCGTGCCCGGAGACTTCGCCACTGTCGAGGAGGACGGCACGCTGCGGCTGCTCGGTCGAGGTTCGGTGTGCATCAACACGGGCGGCGAGAAGGTCTTCCCCGAGGAGGTCGAGGAGGTCCTGAAGACCCACCCGCACGTGCGCGACGCCGTCGCCGTCGGCGTGCCGGACGAGAAGTGGGGCGAGGCCATCTGCGCCATGGTCGAGCCGGTGCCGGGTGCCGAGCTCGACGAGGCCGACGTGATCGCCCACGTGAAGTCGCGACTGGCCGCGTTCAAGGCGCCGAAGCGGGTGCTTCCGGTCGACACGATCGGTCGCGCCCCCAACGGCAAGGTCGACTACAAGCGGCTCAAGGCCGAGGCGACCGCGCGGGTCTAGCAACCCGAACCGCCGCCCACACCAGCGGGACCTGCAGCGGGAGCCGGAGGATCGTCACCGCGTTCGGTGTGTCGACCGCCATCTGGACGTTCGCCGGGAACACGGCGACGAGCAGCGTGGCGACGAACCACCCGATGAGCGGACGGCGACGCGGCGGCGCGAGGACCAGTCCGCCCCCGCCCACGAGCTCGGCGACGCCGCTCAAAGAGACGAGCGGCCGCGCCCAGGTCCCGGGCAGCAGCGTGGGGATGATGCGCTCGTACGGTCGGGGCACGACGAAGTGCAGCACACCCGTGACGACGAGGAGGGCACCGAGGCCGAGCCGCGACCGACGTCGCCACGTCGACTCCGGCTCGTCCATCCGGCGCACCCTACGGCCGGAGCTGTCGGAGCGTCGATCGGCGGCGCGGCCGACGGGAGCGGTGACCGGTGGCCGGCGACGTGCGCGCGCAGCAAGACTGCGCGCCATGAAGCGGCTGCTCCTGCTCGTCGTCGCCCTCGCCGCGGGCTTCGCCGTCGCCACCCGCCGGCGCACCCGCAGGGGCGACCCCTTCCCCTCGGTGATGCGGACATCGCAGGGACGCCGCAACGCGCAGCTCGCCATGGTCGGCACCCGTCTCGGCGCGACCGCCGCCACGAACAAGGCCAAGCGCGTCTTCGCCGGCGCCGAGCGCCGGGAGCAGCTCGACGCCGAGCTCGAGCTGGCGACCGCCGCCGAGGTCACCGCCGCCCTCGGGAACATGAAGGGCGCCCTCATGAAGCTCGGCCAGATGGCGAGCTACCTCGACGACGGCCTCCCCGAGCCCGTTCGGGAAGCGCTCCGGAGTCTCCAGGCCGACGCGCCCCCGATGAGCTCGGCACTGGCCGCGGAAGTCGTCGAGCGCGAGCTCGGACAAGGGCCGCCTGACCGGGCGTTCGCCGAGTGGGACCCGACACCCATCGCCGCCGCATCCATCGGCCAGGTCCACCGGGCGATGACGCACGACGGGCGGGCCGTGGCCGTCAAGGTGCAGTATCCCGGCGTCGACGAGGCCATCCAGGCCGATCTCGACAACAGCGACTTCCTGGCCCGCATCATGGGGATGCTGTTCCCCGGCCTCGAGCCGGGGCCCCTCGTCGAGGAGCTGCGGGCCCGTCTCACCGAGGAGGTCGACTACCGCCTCGAAGCCGACAACCAGCGGCACTTCGCGGACTTCTATCGCCGCCACCCGTTCATCCACATCCCCGACGTCGTCGACGAGCTCAGCACCGGGAGGGTCCTCACGACCGAGCTGGCGCCGGGCGTCCGACTCCGCGAGGTCGTGGCCACGTGGTCGCGCGAGGAGCAGGACCTCGCCGGCGAGACGATCTTCCGCTTCGTCTTCCGCAGCCTCTATCGCTTGCACTGCTTCAACGGCGACCCCCATCCCGGCAACTATCTGTTCGAGCCCGGCGGCCGGGTGACGTTCCTCGACTTCGGGCTCGTCAAGCGGTTCACACCACACGAGGTCCACCTCTTCGAGTCGATGGTGCGCACGATCGTCCTCGAGCGCGACGGAGACCGGTTCCGGGAGATCCTCGAAGGCGCCAACGTCCTCAAGCGCGGCTCGGGCATGAGTGCCGACGAGGTCCTCGAGTGGTTCGGGTACTTCTACGAGTTCGTGCTCCGCCACGAGGTGAAGACGTTCACCCACGAGTACGCGGCGGAGAGCGTGTCGAAGATCTTCACCCGTTCGGGCGAGGTGGCGAAGTACGGCAACGTCCCTCCGAGCTTCGTGCTCATCCAACGCATCAACCTCGGGCTGTCTGCCGTTCTGGCCGAGCTCGGCGCGACCGCCAACTGGCGCGCCATCGCCGAAGAGCTCTGGCCGATGACGAGCGCGCCGCCGTCCACGTCCCTCGGGCGCGCCGAGGCGGATTGGTTGGCGTCGACCATCTCCGAGCAACGCTGACCTCCCCGGTTACCGTGGCGAGGTGGCCATACGGATCGTGCTCGCCGAGGACAACGTTCTCCTCCGCGAGGGCGTGTCCCGCCTGATCGACGCCGAGCCCGAGCTCGACCTCGTGGCGGCCTGCGGCGACTACGACGAGCTGCTGGAGGCGATCCAGAACGAGTCGCCCGACGTCGTCCTCACCGACATCCGGATGCCGCCGACGGGGACGGACGAAGGGATCCGCGCGGCGGCGCACCTCCGGCGCACCCGGCCCGAGATCGGCGTCGTCGTCCTGAGCCAGTACGCCGAGCCCGCCTACGCCCTGGACCTCCTCGAGGAGGGGTCGGAGGGACGGGCCTATCTCCTGAAGGAACGGGTCTCCGATGTCGACCAGCTGCTGCGGGCCATCCACGAGGTGGCGCGCGGGGGCAGCGTCATCGATCCCAAGGTCGTCGAGGTGCTCGTCGAGGCTCGCGCCCGCGCCGCCCGTTCCCCGCTGACCCGGTTGACGCCCCGAGAGACGGAGATCCTCGGCGAGATGGCCCAGGGCAAGAACAACGCCGCCATCGCCGCCGCGCTCGTGCTCTCGGAGCGGGCCGTGGAGAAGCACATCAACTCGATCTTCTCGAAGCTGAGCCTCACCGAGGAGATCGACACCCATCGCCGGGTGAAAGCCGTCCTCCTGTTCCTCTCGGATCGGGGGGGCTGACCACCCCACCCGCCGGGGTGGCTGCACCCTTGGCGCCCGAGGCCCGCTCGCCGAGGATGGGGGGAGATGGACGCTTCCGGTTCGGTGTGCGTGCTGATCGTCGACGATCAGGCACCCTTCCGCGGCGCGGCGCGAGCCGTCGTCGGCGCCACCAAGGAGTTCTCCGTCGTCGGCGAGGCCGAGTCCGGCGAGGAAGCCGTCGAGCTCGTGGCATCGCTGGAGCCGGACCTCGTCCTCATGGACATCAACATGGGCGGCATCGACGGGATCGAGGCGACCCGCCAGATCCGCGCGGCCAACCCCGAGACGATGGTCGTCCTCGTGTCGACGTACGCCGCCACCGACCTCGCCGCCGACGCCCGCACCTGCGGCGCCGCCGCCTACGTCCACAAGGAGGAGCTGGCGCCGCGGGTGCTGCGCGAGCTGTGGTCGACCAAGGGCGACGCCGAGTGGCGCCGCGGGGCCGACGGCGAGGACGCGGACTAGTCGATCTTGCTCTGCGCCTCGAGGCGCTTCGGGCGAGCACCCGTGAAGCAGCGCTCCGGAGCACGCGAGGCAGGCGCCATGAGCGCCAGCGACCAGCCGGCACGTGAGCGGAGCGGCTTCTCAGCGGAGCGAACCATCAACACGGGGCCCAACCGCGGACGTGGAGGCCGCCGGACTCGGCGGGCTCGACGGTCACGGACCCGCCGGTGGTTTCGGTCAGGTCGGTGATGATCAGCAGCGCCGGGCCCTCGGCGAGCTCGCCCCACACCTCGAAGAGCAACCGCCCCGCCTCCTCACCGACCCACACCGAGATCGGCCCGCCGGCCGCCTCGATCGCCTCGAGCACGCTGAAGTAGACGGCCGCCTCCGCCTCGGGCCGGTAGCGGCGCATCCCGTCGCCCGCGACCGTGAGGTCGACGGGGACGGGCGAGCGGACGGCGGCGCCGTTGAGCGCCTCCCGCAGGCCCCGATCGGCGAGCAACGGCGGGTAGATCTGATGCGCGAGGTCGCGCAGGTGCTGGATCGTCGACTGCACCTCGCCCCGCAGCTCCTCGAGTGTCCGCTTCGCCTGCTCGGGGTCCGAGTCGACCTCGGCCTCGGCCAGGCGCAGCTTGACGGAGATGGCGACGAGGTGCTGCTGAGCGCCATCGTGGAGGGTGCGCTCGATGGCCCGTCGCCGGGCGTGGGAGGCGGCGACGATCCTCGCCCGGGACGCACGCAGGTCGAGCTCGTCGGTCACGGCGCTCACACCTCAGCCGGGATCTTGTAGGCCTTCACCGCTGCTTGCCGACCCTTGACGTGCGCGGGCTCGAGCTCCTCGCAGTCGAGTCCTTGTTCCACGACCTTCCATGTCGGCTCGCTGAGGATGATCTCGCCGGCGAGGGCCCACTGCTGCAGTCGGGCCGCGAGGTTCACCGTGTCGCCGACGAGCGTGTACTCGAGGCGCTCCTCGCTCCCGAGCAACGCCGCCGCCGCTTGCCCGGTCGAGAGCCCGATGCCGAGCCCGAAGGCCGCCAGCCCTTCCTGCGCCCACCGCTGGTTCACCTCCGCCTGGCGGCGGTGCATCGAACGGGCAGCGGCCAGCGCGCGCGCCGGATGATCCTCTTGCGGGAAGGGCGCGCCGAACACCGCCATGACGGCGTCGCCGACGAACTGCATCACGGTGCCGCCCTCGTCGAGGATGGCGCGGTTCATCTCGGCGCGATGGGTGTTGAGCTGTTGCGCGAGCTCGCTCGGATCGGCCGTCTCGGCGATCCCCGAGTATCCCCGGATGTCCGCCATGATCACGGTCACCTCGAGCCGCTCGGTCTCCCCGATCTTGCGACCCTCGGACCGGAGCTTCTCGGCGAGACCGCCGGGGAGCAGACGGCTCAGCGTCTCACCGGTCTCCTCCCGTTCGACGATCGCCTGGTGCAGCATCCGCAAGCGCTTGAGCGAGCCGGCCACGCCCGAGCTGGCGTCGTTCGCGAGCTTGAGGAACAGGTCCTCCACCTGCTGGGAGATCGCCGCGGCCGTCGTCTGCCGGGTGACGGCGATGGCCTTCATCGGTCGACCCTCGGCGACCTGTCGCAGGAGATCCTCGTCCTGCGGGCTCAACGCGTCGTTGTCCTGGACCGGGCGCACCATGGCGTCCACGATCGAGGGGTCCAGCATCGAACCACCGGTGGCGACGGCGCGGATGGCGTTGGCCAGCGAGCTCCCTTCGGCGATGTTGTCCTTGAGGAGGTAGCCGTAGCCCGCGGCGCCGTCGGCGAGGAGGCTGATGGCGTACTCCGGGTCGTCGTACTGGCTGAGGATCACGACTCCGGTGCCCGGGTGGCGCTTGCGCACCTCCTTGGCGGCGTCGATGCCCTCGCTCTGGAACGACGGCGGCATCCGGATGTCGGTGACGAGGACCTGGGGGTTGGCGGCCTCGGCGCCGGCGATGAGCTCGTCGTAGTCGCCGGCGACGCCGACGATGTCGAAGTCCTTCTCGCGTGCCAGGAGGGCGCGCACGCCTTCCCGCACGATGATGTTGTCGTCGGCGAGGAAGATCGTGATCGCGCCGGGACTCGCCATGGGGACAGTGTGGCCGGTGACGTCCCCGGCTGGGAACCGGGGTAACCAGAGCGGACCCGGTGGTGGTAGCCCCCCCATCCCTTCGCCTGCCCGCGCCCTGTCTCGACGGAGACCCCCGTCCTACCGTCGCGACATGGCGAGAATCGAGACGGCGGCGACGTCCATCAGCTGGATCCCCTCGGAGGCGGTCGAGGGCATGACGAAGATGCCGTTCGAGACGGGGGTCGCCCACTACGACGTCCCTCCGCCGGATGTCGTCGAGGGGTTCGACACCATCGAGGAGCTCCGCCTGGCGGACCGGTTCCGGTTCGCCAATCGCATCGAGGCGTGGATCGAGGTCGAAGACGGCCACATCACCGGGTCGGGCTATCTCGATGGCAGCCACGGCCACATCGGTTCGACGACGATGAACGTCGGCAGGAAGGTCACCTTCGAGGCAGTCCCCCTCCCCGATCGACGGAGCGAGCCCGAAGTCGGTGACGGGTGGGTGAAGTTCACCCAGACGTGCGGCGGACGCACGGGCGTGCCGGCGCCGCGACGCGTGAGCCACCCGCCGTTCGTCCAGTTCCGCGCACCGCTCGCGTGGAGCACGATGTCGCTGACCATCCATGCCGACGGCACGGTCGAGCACGAGCTGACCGGTGCGTCGCCGTTCCCCCGACACTGGGTCTACGGCCCTGACGGGAAGCTCTCGCACAAGTCCGGTCTCGTCGACTTCAAGGACTGGTATCGCCACGCCTTCGGCAAGCACACCCCGTGGGGAGACGAGGAGTCGCCGACGCTCGTCACCGAGGTCGAGTCGGCCCTCGAGCGCCAGCTGTCCGCGGACTTCATGCGCGCCGGTCGCAAGCCCGAGATCATGAAGCTCACCGAGGGCACGGTCATCTGCGCACAGGGTCAGCCGGGCGACGAGCTGTTCCTCATCCTCGACGGGGTGGTGTCAGTCTCGGTCGACGGGGAGGTGCTCGCGGAGGTCGGCCCGGGGTCGATGCTCGGCGAGCGAGCCGTGCTCGAGGGCGGGCTGCGGACATGCACACTCACCGCGACCACGCCTTGTAGGGTCGCCGCCGCCCCGGCGGACGCCGTCGACCGGGACAAGCTGGTGGCGCTCAGCGAGGTGCACCGCCGAGAGGAGAACCAACAAGGATGAGCGAGGCGAGTGGCCCGCGGGCCCAGAGGCAATAGGTGAAGTTGTGGGTCCTCGGGGTGCGAGGGTCGACCCCAGCCCCGGGTCCCGAGTTCGTCCGGTACGGCGGGAACACCTCGTGTGTGGCCTTGGGGCACCGAGGCGACGTCCCCTCGCTCGTGCTCGATGCCGGCACGGGCATCCGCTCCATGCGCGCGGTGTTGGATGGAGCACCGTACCGAGGCGCGCTGCTCCTCGGTCACCTGCACTGGGACCACACGCAGGGGCTCCCGTTCGCGCCCTCGTTCGATCAGGCCGAGGCCGCGGTCGACGTGTACCTCCCGGCGCAGGGCGACGCCGTCGAGGTGCTGTCGCGCGCGATGTCTCCGCCCCACTTCCCCATCCTCCCGACGGACCTGCGGGGCGCGTGGACGTTCACGTCCCTCGAGCCGGGGATGCACTCCATCGGCGGGTTCGAGGTGTTGGCGCGTGACATCCCCCACAAGGGCGGCCGGACGTTCGGCTACCGGATCACGTCACCCTCGAGCGGTGGGGCGATGGCCTACCTGTCGGACCATTGGCCGATCTCCGTCGGGCCCGGTCCCGACGGGCTCGGCGAGTACCACCCGTCGGTGCTCGAACTGTGCGACGGCGTCGACGTCATCCTCCACGATGCGCAGTACACCGCCGAGGAGCTACCGGGGCGTGCCGACTTCGGCCACTCCGCCATCGAGTACGCCGTCGGGCTCGGGCAGCGGTGCGGGTCCGCCGTGCTGCTGTACCACCACGACCCGAACCGCACCGACGACGCGCTGGACGAGCTCGCCGCGTCGTACGCCTCCCACGAGCCGCCGGTGTCGGCGGCCCGTGAGGGGCTCCTGCTCGAGCTGCCTTCGCGCTAGCTCGGCGGGGCGAAGAACTCGAGGGCGATGTTGTCGGGATCGCGGAACGACAGGCCGCTGCCGTAGCCCGCGTCGACGATGCCGCCGTGGGCGATGCCGAGGTCGTTCAGCTTCTGTTCCCACTGCTCGAGCTCGCTGCGGCTCGCGCATTGGAACGCGAGGTGATCGAGGCCCGGACGGCGCTCGTCGAACGTGACGTCGTTCTTGCCGTCGGGGAAGCCGTGGATGCCGAGCAGGGTCGAGCCGATCGACCAGACGACGTGGCGAAAGGGGCCGGTGTCCTCGTCGAGCACGGGCTTGGCGTCGAAGAGCTTCTCGTACCACTCGGTCGAACGGGCGAGGTCGCTCACCGTCAGAGCGACGTGGGTGATGGTCGGAAATGCAGGCATGGGCGAGAGGGTACGCCGAACTTCGGAGAACGGATGCGTTTGGGCGCGCTCAGTTCCACATGTCGAACTGAGCGCGCCCAAACGGGTCAGGCGCCGAACACTTCGGACAACAGCTCCGGCGCCACCGTCTCGAGCTGGTCGTAGCGGCAGCTGGACGGGTCGCGGTCCGGACGCCAGCGGACGAACTGGCCCGCGTGGCGGAGCCGGTCACCCTGGAGCTGGTCGTAGGCGACCTCGACGACGCGCTCGCACCGCAAGGGTTCCCACGACAGGTCCTTCCCGGCGTTCCAGCGACTCGTCGCGCCCGGAAGCCGCTGGCCGCCTCCGTGCTCCGCCGCGTGCTGCGCCGCCGCCTCCGCCCACTCCTTCCACGGGTGGTCGTCGAGGGCGTGTTCCCGGAGGGGCGCCAGTTCGTCGACGAGCGCCTTGCGGGTCGCCATCGGGAAGGCACCGATGACGCCGATGTGGTGCAGCGTGCCGGCGTCGTCGAACAGCCCGAGCAGCAACGAGCCGATGATGCCGCCGCTCTTGTGCCAGCGGAACCCGGCGACGACGCAGTCCGCCGTGCGGGCGTGCTTCACCTTGATGTGCACGCGCTCGTTCGACCGGTACGGCTCCTCCAACTTCTTGGCCACGACGCCGTCGAGCCCCGCTCCCTCGAAGCGGTCGAACCAGTCGCGCGCGACGGCGGGGTCACGCGTGGACGGCGTGAGGTACAGCGGCGGCTCGACGTCCGACATCACCTCCGCGAGGATCCTCCACCGCTCGCGCAACGGCAACGCACGTGCGTCGGTGTCGCCGAGGGCGAGGAGGTCGAACGCCACGAACGAGGACGGGATCTCCGCGGCCAGCTTCTTGACCCGGGATTCGGCGGGGTGCATGCGCAATTGCAGGGCGTCGAAGTCGAGGCCGTTCGGCGTGGCGATGACGATCTCGCCGTCGAGGACGATGCGGTCCGGGAGCTGGTCGCGCAGCGGGTCGACGAGCTCGGGGAAGTAGCGGGTGAGGGGACGCTCGTTGCGCGATCCCAGGTGGACCTCGTCACCGCTCCGGAAAGCGATGCAGCGGAACCCGTCCCACTTTGGTTCTAATTGACCGGTCCCGCCGGCAAGCATGTCGCGTGCCTGCTCCAAGGTGCCGATCTTGGCGAGCATCGGCTTCACGGGCGGCATCACGGGCAGGTCCACACCCGCCATCCTGCCTGGCTGGGCGGTCCGATTGGAAGGCCGAGGACGTCGCGACCACGCGCGCCGTCGCCGGGGTCGCACTGGCGAAAGGTCGGCGCCACCGTCCAGCGATTCCACGCTTGGCCAATCGACCAGCAAAGCCCGCCTCAACCTGCGCGAGTCGACCGAGGGTCGGCAGAACGAGTGAGGAACTCTGAAGGTCTCCCCGAACTTCGCGCTGACCTTCGTGCCCAGGGCTGCCCGCGCTAGGACACCAGCCCGGAGCAAGGCCGACGTGACTCGACCGCAACGAGGCAGCCGGCGGACGTTGGCCACGGAGATCCGGATTATGGGCGAGCGAACCCTGCGCGTTATGGGAGACGTTCGATGGCCGCGGGTGACACCCACGGCCGGGCTTCAGGGACACCTAAGCACTGCTTCGGGAACGGTGTTCTGGGGCCGCGGCGTGAGGCATGGAGAACAGAACGCCGAATCTGGCGCGTGCGGGGTCGCGTCTGCACATGTCGGTCGCGAGTCGCACACGTTCAGGTCAGGCCGGCCCCGCTTGCGGTTCGTGGACGCCAACAGGCGTGTTCGCGCCCAGACGTTCTGCGTTGCGGCGCAGCTCACACGAGTGTAGTTTTCGGCGTTCGCGCGGGCAGTGGGAGGCCAGTTGTCCGGACGGTCGTCCAAAGGAAGACGCCAACGGCACCACGGGCCGCCGATCGCGCTCCGTGCGCGCGGGTATGGCACCCCTGCGTCAAGTCCCGCGTGGGTGAAGGCGACGACTTTGTCCACGTCGACGACGACCGCGCGGCGGGATGTTCCCGCGGATGGCAACCAAGCGTCAACAGCCGCGGGGGCTGATCGGAACGCCAGGACGGCGTACTCGATCCATTGCGTCGCCGTGACTGAACAGTCCGAGCTCGGCACTCCCATCGTTCCCGAGCGACCGACGGTCGTGCGCGGTGGTGCGAAGTGACCGCGTCGGCAGATCGTCGCCTGCCGGCCGCAGTCGTTGCGGCGGCGACAGCGGAGGCTCGCCGTGCCGCTACCACGTACGACGACGCGATTCGGTGGTGGGACTCGAACGCGGCGGAGTTCGTCGACCCGCTCGCGGTGGAGGTGTGGGCGTTCGATCCGGCCCTGGGGCACGTGGCGCTCGTACGCCACCGCTGGCGGGGGTGGGTCCCTCCGGGCGGCGCCGTCGAACCTGGCGAGATGCCGCGCGATGCCGCGATGCGAGAATTACGTGAGGAGACCGGCCTCGCTGTCCGGTCCTTGCCGTTCGTCGCTGCGGTCGCGGTCCGGAAGTACCACGAGGACTGGACCCCCACGCTCGGGTTGTCCTACGCCGTCGTCCTCGACTCGCGCTTAGAGCTGCGCGGCGAGGACGGACAGGAAGCTGGGTGGATGCCGCTCGACGAGCCTTGGGAGAGCGTGTTTCCCGACGACCGCCCGCGTATCCGTCTCTTCGCTGCAGCCATCGGCCGGAGCAGCGCGGACTGCGACCGCTCGTATGGCTAGGGGTCAGCTGATTGCCGAGAGCATCGCTACGTGGGCTCGGTTCAGCGTGCCGGGTATCCGGCTCCGCGGCGTGACCGCTGTCGCGCCGCCCGAGGAACGCCTCCGCCCGGACCAGCCGCGGCGGTGGACGTTCGTCGGCTTCGAGATGGACGACCAGCTCGCGTCCACCGTCGCCGATGCCCTCGCCGACGCGCTGGCAGGTGAAGGCGGTTGGTACTGCAACTTCTCGACTGCGAAGGAGGCCTGGGTGGTGTACCGCGGCCGCATCTTCCGCTACCGGATCGGCGATGCGTCTGGTCGCGCTGAGGCGCAGGCCTACGGGCGGTCGATCGGGATCCCCGAACCACAGCTCGAGTGGGGCGAGTGACTCGGTGTCCCGTGGCCCAGACAACTCGCGGAACGTCCCGTCCTGGTATCGGCCTGCGTCGGTGTCGCAGACCGAATACGACCCGTCGTGGCCCGACGCCTACTCCTCGGAGGCGCACCTCATCGAACCCGCCTTCGGCCCCCGCCTCGTCGCGATGGAACACGTCGGGAGCACGGCGATCCCTGGGATGGCCGCCAAGCCGATAGTCGACATCCTCGCGGCGGTTCACGGTTGGGATGCGTTCGACGACCTCGTCGACGCGCTGGCGTCTCTGGACTACGTCTACACGCCTCACTCCGAAGCTGATGACTCGGGACGTCGTGTGTTCCGTAAGCCGTCGGACCTCTCGCTGCCTCGGACGCACCATCTGCACGTGACGACAGTTGACAGCGACTACTGGCGCCGGATCCTTGCGTTCCGCGATCGGCTACGCGCCGAGCCGTCCGTGGCGGCCGAGTACCGCGCGTTGAAACGTCGCCTCGCCGTCGAATTCGCCGACGATCCCGACAGTTACACGCGCGGCAAGGCGGCGTTCGTGCGGGCGCACGACGGCTCCAGGAGCGAGTCGATCCAGGACGCACCGGCACCAGCGACCGTATCGACCACGCCCGAGCCGTCGACGCGGCAAGACGACGCGGAAGCCCCACCGCTCGGCGTTGACCCTGCGCCGATCAACGTGTACATGGCCGCTGATTTCGCCCGTGCCGCTGAGGCGGACGCTCTCGCTGACCAGGTTCGAGAGGCCGGTCTCGTCGTCGTGAGTCGGTGGCATCGGATCGTCGACGGAGCCGAAGCAGCGGCAGCCCGGGCAGGGACAGCGCCAGCGCCGGCGGAGGCACTCGCCGCTGCCGAGCGCAACCTCGACGACCTCGCGCTCGCCGATGTGCTCGTGGTGTTGACCACCGGTAGCGCAGCACGCGGCGGCCGTCACTTCGAGACGGGGTTCGCCTACGCCGCCCGCAAGCACGTCGTGGTCGTCGGGCCACCCGAGCACGCGTTCCACCACCTGGATGGTGTGGTCTCGACGGACGAGGTCAACCTCGTACCGGTCCTGCGAGCGCTGCGGCCGACCTCGCCACACGACGGTCCCGGTACCGCCGCCGCCGCCTGCCTCGTCGCGCAGGGCTTCGAGGTACCCGTTCGTCCGACGCTCGACGTCGCCGACCACTTGCACGATCTGTGGCTGAACCTCTTGGCGGAGGAACGCGACGAGCTGCGCGACGCGGTCGCAGCCGGCGACATCGTGGAGGTCGCCGACGCGCTAGCTGACATCGTGTACGTGGCCCTCTCGGCCGGAGCGAGCTACGGGCTGCCGATGGACGAAGTCGTCGCAGAGGTGCACCGCTCGAACCTCACCAAGATCGGCGCCGACGGTGCGGTCAAGTACCGCGACGACGGGAAGGTCCTGAAGCCGGCGACCTTCTCACCGCCCAACATCGCTCGCGTGCTTGGTTTCGAGGCCGACTCCGAGCGATGACAGCCGAATGCCAAAAGTGCCCGCTCTCCACCGAACGCTCCCGCGCCGTCTACGACGCCGCGGCCGACGCGTACGTCCGGTTGGTCGGCTTCGAAATCGGACCCCTGACGGAAGCCCCGCAAGACGAGGAGATCCTGCGCGCATTCCTCGATCGGTCCAACCTCAGCGCCGGTGATGTCATCGGAGATCTTGGATGCGGCCCGGGACGCATCGCAGCACTTCTCCTCACCCGCGGAGTGACCGCCGTCGGCATCGACATCTCGCCGGTGATGGCGACGCGCGCCAGCGGTGTGCACCATCGTGCGCACTTCGCAGCCGGCGCGCTTGGAGCACTGCCGCTGCGGAACGAAGCCTTGCGTGGTGCCCTTGCCTGGTATTCGATTATTCACACCCCAAGACAGCAACTCGGTGCGATGTTCGCCGAGTTGCGCCGGGTGCTTCAGCCATGTGGGTCACTGCTGTTGGCGTTCCAGGCGGGGTATGACGAGCCCGTCGAGAGGGCCGACGCGTATGGGTCCGGCCTCACCCTCACCGCCTACCGCCACAGCGTCGGTGCCGTCGTTCAGCATCTCGAAACGGCTCGCTTCGACGTCGCCAGCACGACACAGCGGCCGCCGCAACTCGCGCACGAAACGACAGACCAAGCGTTCATCATGGCGGTGCGGGACGCTGCTGCGTGACGTGTGACGGTGGTCCGCGCATCACGTCGGCTGCGCACCCACTGCGGCTCGGTCGTCCGATGAGGGAAGTCGCGAGCGACCCGAACGACGGATCCAGCCCCGCGGCGCGCCCCAGAACGTGCGTCCATAACGACATGGGGCATCGCCCCTATGGGCCGTCTGGTGGCGGCGGTCGTGACCATGTCGTCCTGTCCCCGAACGACGGGCCTTTCCGTCGAGGCAGCTTGGCCAACGGCTGTCCGTCTCCCCGCCCGCAGGGTAGGCGCCGCGAGATTCGGCGAGCGGATATGCAGCGAGTCCGGCGCGACTACGCGCCGATCTGTTGCGTGTCAGAAGTCGAGAGGAGTCGCGTTATGGAGCGGGTGTTCTGTCGCGACTGCCGTGGCGAGGACCCGTCCGATCATCGCGGTTGGGAAGGCCGGGACGGATCCCTTGCCCACCCGCCGCCATGCCGTGCGAACCCCGTCCGCGGTGCTTGCTCATCGGGCTCTGGCGATCAAGGCTTTACCGATGATCGAGAATCGCTCCGCTCCGCCTGGACCGGTTGTCCCCGGCCGCTTCTACGACGATGTCGGAGCCGCGATCGAGTGGATCTGCTCAGCGTTCGGGTTCACCGAGATTTACCGCTACGGCCCTCCGGAGCGTCCGCAAGGGGCCTTCTTGTCCATCGGTAACGGCGGGTCCGTCGCGCTGCAGGTCTCCCGGGTCGGGCAATCACCGACTTGGAACGATGACGCGGAGCTACGGCCGCTGAAGCCGGGCGAACCGATCAGCGGGGGCATCTCGGTGCGCGTACAGGATGTGGATGAGCACTACGAGCGCGCTGTCGCCTTCGGTGCACGCATCCTGAACCCGCCTACGACCTATCCGTTCGGTGAGCGCCAGTACACCGCCGCTGACCTCGCGGGCCACCGCTGGGGTTTCACGCAGTCCGTTGTCGACGTCGATCCAACGGACTGGGCGACCCTCGCGAGCACGTAGCTCTACGTCCACGTCCAGGAACAGCCCCCGGCTCCGAACGTGTCCGAAACCGCGATGCGGCCGCTCCGCCGCGCGCGAGGTCCGTCCGGCATCGTCACCGACCACGAGGGCCTGTGGCTCGCCAACGCCGCCGGCGGACCCGAACGCGTCGAGGACCACACCAGGCTCCGCCCGAGCTACGACTCCCAACCCGGGAGCTTCCTGCCGCGGTCGATGCTCGACGAGCGCGGCTGGTCGACGGCCACGGCGGGATGGCTGGTGCGAGCCCCTCAGACGCTCACGCCCGAGGACCTCGCGACCCTTCGAGACTTCGCGTCGCGCGAAGGCCTGTCGTCGAGGGACCCGAGGGGCTCCGGGACCTGACGTCGCTGCGCTGGGGTGCGACGGTCATCGGCATGCTCGTCGCCCTCCTCGTCCTCGCCATGACCGTGGGACTGATCCGGGTAGAGGCGGCCGCCGACCTCCGGGTGCTGGTCGCCAGCGGCGCGTCCAGCCGGGTCCAGCGGGCGCTCACGGCCGTAACGGGGGGGTCACTCGCCGTCGCCGGCGCCCTCTTCGGCACCCTCGGCGCCTACCTAATCCTCGCCGCCGGCTACCTCGATGACCTCCGTACCCTTCTGCCCCTCCCGCTCGGCGAGCTGGCGTCCGTGCTGCTCGTGCTGCCGGGATCCGCGGCCGCAGTCGGCTGGCTCGCCGCAGGACGGGCGCCAAACACCCTGTCCCGACCGGTCAACTGACGACCTCTCCTGTGGCGCAGGAGCTCGCTCAGTTGATTCCTGGCACAGGCAAAGGGACCGCTCTGCGCGGTACGATCACGCGCGGCGAGCTCGCAGCCGCACCTCGCAGCGCGCGCGAATGTCGCGTACGGTCCAGGACCGATGGCCGGTCGCCGTCCGGAGCCGCGTGCGCCACTCGCACAGCGACGCGACCGGGGTGACTGTCGACGGAATCGGCGACCCCGCGCACGACGTCAAGGGACCGGGACCGCGTGGATACGCACGCGCTACGCGCCGATCGGCGCCCTGTTTGCCGAAGAAGGTCGGTTGTTCGGTGCGGTGTTCTGTTCGCTCGCGACAGCCTCGGCCGCGCTAATTCCGGTCCCTCCTGAAGGTGGCCGGGAACGTGGTTCATCCGCTGAAGGCGCAGTCCCTCTGTCGTCTCACCAAGTCGCGCGGCCGTGCGTTCTCGCCCGCGAGACGTTTGTCCGGCGGCTCACTGAGGCGCTTCACAGGGCCGACCTGACGCTCACGGGCTTTCTCGAAGACGAGAAAGCCGACCGCATCGACTCTGCCGATGTCCTCGCCAGCTTCCGAGACACGCGGGTTGGCCTCTCTCAGCCAGCTACTCGACGCGTCACTCAGTCCGCCAGCTGCGCCGGCAAGCGCGAGGTCCGGAAAACGAGCTTGCAGAGCAGCTGCAGGAGTGGGGCCGTCGGCCACCGAGCGGCGCGACGGCGGGCGGTGAAGGCGATGGCGGACCGGCTTGCAAACGTTCCCGGCGCGAAGCTCACCAAGGTGAACGAGTAGGAGTGTGTCCGTCAGCTCAAAAGGAGCTCGCCGGTTGGACAACCGCCGATGTCAGGTGCACCTGATCCACCGAGACAGGCACCGGCAAGTAGTCCGGCGTGTAGCGGGAGGGCAAGCGCCGGGCGTCGGCGAACTTGGCGTCCACGACACGATCTGTTCGGAGGTCCGACCCGAGCCACGCCGGTGCCTGCACGCCATCCACGAGGAGCGACGTCACGAGCGCGACGTCGATGGTGAACGATCCGCCAGGCGGCGAACCGACGGTCCGGAGCGGAAGCCCTCGGAGGCGCACCTTCGCGACCGGCGGCAGTGCGAGCGCGCGGAAGCCATGTGCTCCCCGGAAGGTAACGACTACCGCTGCGTTCGTCCCGCCCACGACGCGGACGGGTTCACCGCCGAAGATCCCGCCGGGGGGCGGCAGCGGCGAAGCGCCGAGCTTCTCCGGCAGCAGGAACCACCGTGGCTCGACCTCGGGGTTCCTGAGGCGCACGTCGAGCCGGAGCGTTCCGAGCGGGGGCCGCTCGCGCTCGAATGCGATCGCTTCCGCTTCTACGAGCGGCTCATTCACCCGCCACCTTCTCGACCTTGTCCGCATCGAGCTTCACGCCTGCTTCCGCCACGAAGCCGCCCTTCCGCTTCTGGCCATCGAGCTCATACTCGGGCTCCGAGAGGACCAGGTCGGCCGTGATCTGGTCGGGGAACTCGCCGTTGGCGGGGTCGTAGATCGCAGGCGGACCGTCGGGGAAGCGTTCCTTCAATGCTCGCTCGTCCTCCGCGTCGCGGTCGGCGTTATACGCCTCCACCATCTCGACGAGGAGTCCGTGCTCGGTCTTGCGGTGCGCGCCCATTCCCGACCACAGCTGCTCGTTGGTGTCGGGATCGCGGCCCATGTAGACCGCGTTCTCGCCCTGCCATGCGCCGCCCGGATGCTTGAGGAGGTATTTCGGGTGGTTGTAGAAGTAGTGGCGCTCCCCAGGGTTCGCCGGCCGGTTCCCGGCGACGCCCGCGTCACCGCTCTTCGCCGCGTCCGTCTGAGTCACGAGTTCCGCGACGGGGGTGCCCGCGGCGCCCTGCTTGACGCGGAGGCGTTGTTCGATCGGGACCACCTTGTCGGTGGAGCCGAAGCGCTCGTCGAACTTCGTGTCGCCGATCGCAGCGCGAAGTGAATCGATCCAGATGGCGATGATCGTGGAATTGCATTCGGCGACCGTGAGGCCTCGGAGCCATGACTTGATCGCAGCAGACGCACTCATCTTCGGCTTGAGCTTCCAGTCCATCCATCCGATCCTGTCGAAGTACTGAGGGTCGGCGTAGCCGCTCCGATAGTCGTCCTTCCACAGGTCTTCGCGACCCTCCTTCTTGCAGAGCGCCTTGTAGTTGTACGAGTAGTGGACGCCTTGGTCGAGCGTGTGGGGGTTGGTGTTGTTCTCGTCCATCTTGGCGATGGCGTGGGCGCCGAGCTTCTCCTCCTCCGGATCGATGTCCGGAGTGCCGGCAGCAGCCTCGAGGGCGCCCCAAGTGAAGCGCCCGACCTTGCCGTCTGGCTCGAGCTCCTTCTGCGCCTGGAACTGGACGACCGCGTCGTGGGTCTTCTTCCCGAAGATGCCATCGATCTTGAGCGGCGGCTCTTGGCCGCGCGCGTTGAGCATCTGCTGGAGCTTCTTCACGCCGGGGCCGGTGTGGCCGCGCTTGAGGCGGGGATGCGTCTTCGGGTCGGCGGCGGGCGTCGGCGTCGCCACCAGCCCCTGGCGCTGAAGGAGGCCCGCCACAGCACGGTTGCCGGCGGTGCGCTGCATCTCGAGAACCCGGGCCCGTCGCGGCTCGATCCGCGTCTGCACGGCGTGTTCCCTCACATGCTCCGCCGGCCGCCGCGCCAAGGTGCGCTGCATCGACCTCACCGTAGCCGAGAAGCGTTCTGCGAGGCCGATGGCCATGAAAGAGGGTTACCGAGCGCGAGTGGTTCGAGAACGACAGTCCTCGGATGTGCAATCGGGCTCCTGCCACGCAGCGACGACCAGAAGTCCGCATCATTCGATGCCAAGCCAACCGTACGATGCTTGCCGGGACCGATGCCGTCCGACATCTGCGAGTGGCGGTTCACAGGGACTCATGCGCCCAGTTCGGCAAGCGCACTGTGCGATCGACGTTTTCGTTGTGCTGTCCTTCTCGGGGTGGCCTCGCCGACGTTCCGCGCCATAGAGAGCGTCGACGCCCATCGCGGCTTCGGGCGCGCCAGCCCACGCCCAGGCAAGCTGCTCCGCCCCGAAGAGTCCCTGATACAACCACACCGAGCTTCTTGACGCGCTCACCACGACGGTCTTCAGCCAACGCAGCTCAGGGTGGTTTGGCGCCTGCCCCCGAAGGCCGACGCCGGAGGGCCAAACCTCCATCTCTCGCACAGCATCGCTTCCAAAGTCGTCTCCTACATGACTCCTCCTTCAGC
>DATLED010000051.1:0-59719 GCA_035525495.1 Acidimicrobiales bacterium
CCCCCCCCCACTCCGGGGATTACGAGGAAGGCTCCGTCGTTACGACGAGTGGTGACCGCCTTCGCGTGAGGAGCCGACGAGAGGACGCTGGCCGATCTCGGGGTCGGCCGCCTCGATGGCGAACTCGAACTCGGGGTAGGCGAGGGCGCCCATCTCGGGAATGTCCATCCCGGCGACCTCCATCTCGGCCGTCGGACGGATGCCGCCCTTCATCACGGCGTTCTGGATCTTGAAGAAGGCGAAGGCGACGCCGAAGATCACCGTCCAGATGACGGCGACACCGAGAGCCTGGGCTGCCAGCTGGCCGGCGCCGGTGCTGCTGTAGAGGATGCCGACGACGCCGTCGAGCTCGGCGGCCGCCCCCTTCGTCGTGAGGTTCCAGCCGGCGCCGTAGTGCCCGTTGGCGAAGATGCCCACGCACAGGACGCCGAACGAGCCGCACACGCCGTGAACGGCGACGGCGCCCACCGGGTCGTCGACCTTGAGCTTCCCGTCGATGAAGTTGGCGGCGAGAATCACGAGGACACCGGCCATCGTGCCGATGACGGCGGCCGCCCAGGGGTCGACGAAGGCGCACGGAGCGGTGATCGCCACGAGGCCGGCGAGCATGCCGTTCACCATCATGCCGGGATCCGGCTTCCTGTCACCGGTGTACATCAGCCAGAACATCGCGGCCACGGCACCGAACGCTCCCGCAAGCGCGGTGTTGGTGGCAACGACTGCGAACTGCACGTCGGTTGCCGCCAAGGTCGACGCAGCGTTGAATCCGAACCAGCCGAACAAGAGGATGAACGTCCCGAGCATCGCCATCGGGATGTGGTGTCCGGCGATCGTGTTCGAGGACCCGTCCTGGTTGTACTTGCCGATGCGGGGGCCGAGCACGATCGCTCCGGCGAGGCCGGCGACGCCGCCGACCGCATGGACGACGCCCGAGCCCGCAAAGTCGACGTAGCCGAGGCCGAGGTTCATGCTGTTGCCGACCTGTGCGAGCCAACCGCCGCCCCACGTCCACGCGCCGAACAGCGGGTAATAGATGGCGCCGCAGAAGAGCCCCCAGCCGACGAACGCCTTCCACTTCCAACGCTCGGCCATCGCGCCGGTGGGAATCGTCGCAACGGTGTCCATGAAGGCCACCATGTAGAGGAAGTAGCCGGCGACCGCGGCGCCGCCCGCCTTGCCGATGTCCCCGAGGGCGAAGCCGCCCTTCCACAGGAAGACCCACTGGCCGCTACCGACGAGCGCACCACCGATGGCCTTGTCGTAGCCGAGGAGCGATGTCGAGTACCCGCCGAACATGAGGGCGTAGCCGACCAGGAAGTACCCGACGAACCCGAGCCCGAAGATGGCGAAGTTCGTCGACATCACATGCGCCGCGTGCTTCGCACGACAGAACCCGGTCTCCACGAGGGCGAAGCCGGCCTGCATGAAGATGACCAGAACGGCGCCGATGACGACCCACAGGAGGTTCGTCTGTTTGCCAAGCGCGTCGAGGCCTTCCTGGACGCTCGTCGCCGTCGGCGCGTCCTGGGCGAAGGCGGGCGCGGACATGGCGAGGAAGGCGGAGCCACCGAGGATCGCCCCCGTCAACAACTTGCGTCGCATCAGCGTGCCTCCTTCCGCTGCGTCTCGGTAGGACAACCCATTCGTACGACTTCCTTTCGGTGCGGCTCGCAGGAACTGGCCGAGGTCTTTCTGACCTGCCGCTGAACGTACGAGGGCCACATTCCGAAACCGTCACCAAAAGGTGAACGGTCGCGGTCCGGGATCTGGCGGCAATCTGACGATCGCCCTCCGCGGCAGGATGGGTTGGTGAGAGACGACGATGTCGATGCAGCCAAGGTCCGGATCGGTCTCATCGTCGTGACGATTGCGTTCATCGTCGCCCTCGTGACCTTCTTCGTCGTTGATGACGCGACCGCCCGCGTCGTCATGGGCTTGGTCATGTTCTCCGCCATGGTCCGCGCCGTCCTGCTCGTCCGGAGCGTTCGCCGGCGCTGATCGAACACGCCGGCTCGAGGGGTTGAGGGCGAGAGCCGAGCGTAAGGTGAGCCCGGATGTCACTCTTCGTTGTCATCGTTGCGGCAGGGCTGTCGGTCGCAGGCCTCGCGCGTTCGGTTCGGCACGTGCGGGAGGAGCAGGTTCGTCTCGGGTTGTTCGGGGAGCGCGCTCGAGAAGGGCTGATCGGTCGTGGCGTTGCGGCGGTCATTCAAGCGGCTGAGCGCGATGTACGACTCGGACACTTCGCAGCCGCCCTCCGGACCAAGGCGTGGGAAGGAACGCCTGCGGAGATCCTGGTTCCGCGCCTCGGGCACGCGACGACGTGGCGGTTCCCAAGCGATGTCTGGCAGGTGCGCCTGTCAAGGACGATGCCCCGATGGGCTCGACGGGTCGTCGTGCGATCGGTGGAACTGCGTGGTCCTCACCTGCTCATGGACGTCTACGTCCCCGGCGGACCCGAGCTCGTCATCGCCGTGGAAGATGTCCGCTTCCGTTCGGGCTGCCGGTCCATGACCCCGTAAGCCGTCGATCGTCCTCTCGAGCGCGATCGGAAAGCTGCGCCAGGTGGCCGGGTACCAGGACTTCGGCGCCTAGGGTTTTCGCCGACATGATCCTCTCCGACCGCACCATCCGAGAAGAGCTCGCCGCCGGCCGGATCGTCATCGACCCGCTCCACGAGGACTTCATCCAGCCTTCCTCCGTGGACCTCACGCTGGACCGTTACTTCCGCGTCTTTCGCAACCACACCATGCGGGTCATCGACGTCAAGGAGGACCAGGAGGAGCTCACGGAGCTCGTCGAGATCAAGGACGACGACGTCTTCATCCTCCACCCCGGCGAATTCGTCCTCGGAAGCACTGCAGAACGGGTCGCGCTGCCAGACGACATTGTGGCCCGCCTCGAGGGCAAGTCGAGCCTCGGCCGCCTCGGCCTCCTCATCCACTCGACCGCAGGGTTCGTCGACGCCGGCTGGGACGGCCACCTCACTCTCGAGCTGAGCAACGTGGCCAACCTCCCGATCACGCTCTACCCGCAGATGAAGATCGGCCAGATCAGCTTTCTGCAGATGACAACCGCGGCCGACAATCCCTACGGCAGCAGCAAGGTCGGCTCGAAGTACAAGGGCCAGCGCGGCCCGACCCCGAGTCGCTACTTCGAGAACTTCAGGAAGTAGCTATTCGCCGAGTGACGACGTGGGAACTCGGAACGGGCCCCAGGTGAGCGACGGGAGCACCGCGTCGACGTCGCCGTCCCACGAGAGCGAGCGGATCTCCGCTTCGGTTCGGCGACCGCTCAGGGCACGAAGGAGCTCGAACGACGGGGCGGTCACCGAGGCTGCGGCGGGAGCGTGGTCGGAAGGCTCCCACGAGCGTCCCGTGTCGGAAGCGACGATCCGCACGCCGGGCTTACCGTTGGCCGCGGCCGCGCCGTGGAAGGCCTGCACGAGCCAGTCCAGTCCGATGCGCACGGCATCGGAGTCACGCGCTTCGGCCGAACCCAACGCGCCCCGCAGGTCGTGCTCGTGGGTGACGGCGTCCATCACCAACTGGTGACCGGCCGGGCCGAACGAGTCGAGGACGCCCTCGAGTTGCGCGGCCTGCGCGTTCCAATCGGCGAGGATGTCGCCGAAGGAGCGCGAGCGGCGGGACTCGACGTGCGCAGCAGTCCACGGGTCGGATCCGGCGCCCTCGAGCCGTCCACCGAGGACGTCATCCACGACGCCGGCGACGTGGGCGACGAGGTCGCAGACGCGCCACTGCGGGCAGGCCGGCACGGTGTCGCCGGTGCGGTCCGACACGTCGCCGACGAGCTCGTTGATGCGTTGACGGATGCCCGCATAGGCACCGGCCGCCGAGACCGCAGGAGCGTCGCTCATTCGACCGGCTCGCTGACGGCCGGGGCCGGCGCACCAGCACCGACCTTGCCGCGGTCGCCCCTCTCGAGGGCCTCGAGCAGGTGCATGGAGATGTCCTGGACGACGATGTCGTCGCGGCCGTTCTCCTTCGTGCCGTCGTCGATCATGATGTAGCAGAAGGGGCACGCCGTCGCGACCCTCGAGGCGCCGGTGCCGATGAGCTCCTGCGAGCGCTCGGTGTTGACCTTCTTGCCGATGTTCTCCTCCATGAACATCCGGGCTCCACCGGCGCCGCAGCACATGCCCTTGGTCCCGTTGCGCGGCGCCTCGACGATCTCGATGCCCTTCAACGTCCCGAGCACCTTGCGCGGCGCGAGGTAGATGTCGTTGTGCCGGCCGAGGTAGCAGCTGTCGTGGTACACGACCCGCTCGTCGAGCTCCGCTCCGGACATGTCGAGCTTTCCGGTCTCGATGAGCCACTCGAGGAACTGGCTGTGGTGCACGACCTCGTAGTTGCCACCGAGCTGCGGGTACTCGTTGCCCAAGGTGTTGAAGCAGTGCGGGCACTGCGTGATGATCTTCTTCACGCCCATGCCGTTCATCGTTTCGATGTTCTGCATGGCCATCATCTGGAACAGGTACTCGGAGCCGGAGCGGCGCGCCGGGTCGCCGGTGCAGTTCTCGTTCGGCCCGAGGATGGCGAAGTCGATGCCGGCCCGCTGCAGCAGCTTGGCCGTCGCCATGGTGACCTTCTTGTTCTTGTCGTCGAAGGATCCGGCGCACCCGACCCAGTACAGGTACTCGTGGTCGAGCGGCGACGATCCATCGACGATGGCGATCTCGTTCGGAAGGCCCTTTGCCCAGTCGGCGCGGTCGTTCTGGGAGAGCTGCCACGGGTTCGACTGGTTCTCGATGCCCTTGTAGGCGCCACCGAGCTCCGAAGGGAAGTTCGATTCCATCATCGAGAGGTAGCGGCGCATGTCGAGGATCTTGTCGAGGATCTCGATGTTGACGGGGCAGATCTCGTCGCACGCCTTGCACGTGGTGCAGGCCCAGATCTCCTCGGGTGAGATTCGCTGGAAGACCTCGTTGGTCGACACCCTGAGTTCGGGCTCGTGTCCGACGACCGGCGATACCGCGCCAGCCGGACGCGACTCGGACATGACCTGGCCGATCTTGGTCACGATCTCGCGAGGATCGAGCGGCTTGCCCGTCGCGTGGGCAGGGCATACCGACGTGCATCGCCCGCAGATCGTGCAGGCGTCGGTGTCGAGGAGCTGCTTCCACGTGAAGTCCTCGATGACTGCGGCGCCGAAGCTCTCGAGCTCGGACTCCATCAGGTTCGGCATGGGCTTCATCGCGCCCTTTGGACGGTCGCGGTCGCTCAGGTACATGTTGAGCGGACTCGTCACCATGTGGCGGAGCTTCGTCGTGGGCACGATCACGATGAACGAGAAGAACGACAGCACGTGCACGATCCAGAACGTCTGGTGAAGCCCGCTCAGGTTGGACATGCCCTCGAACACGGCGGACAGGCTGTAGCCGAGGAAGGCGAACTGCTCGAACGACGGCCTTCCGTCGATGGCGATGCGCGCGCCCTCGGCGAGGAACCCGGTGACGCCGAGGAGGGCGAACATGCCGAGGATGAGGTGGTCCTCGGTGCGGGTCTTGATCCGGATGCGGTACGGCGGGAAGAGGTAGCGCCGGCCGATCGCCCAGAAGATCCCGACGAGGAAGAGGATGCCAGCGGTGTCGCCGACCAGTGCGTAGGCCCGGTACACGTCGCCGTGGAGGAACTTCGCCGCGATCGGGAGCTGGTGGTTGATCTCGAGGATCGTCGTGACCGCGAACAGGACGATGAAAGGGAAGTAGATGAGCGAGTGCATGATGCCGGCGGCGCCGTCGCGCATCAGCGTCTGCATGTAGACGCCCCTCCGGAAGTCGCCGGCGCGCTTCTTGGCGTTCCTGGCCGTCGTGGTCCGGCGGTCCGGCTGGCCTCGCTCCCAGTTCTGTACGCGTTGCGCGAAGAGATACGCCGAGCCGATGAACAGCACCGACAGCACCGTGTAGAAGATCGCCCGGTACGCCGAGGGGATGTTCTCGAACACCTGGCGGGTGACCGGGGACTCGTCATGCTGCTGGGTCAGCGTGGCGATGATGCCGGAGCCAGCGGTGACGAGCCCGAGCCCGAGGCCGATGCCGAGGGCGATCTGCGAGGGCTTGATGCGCTTCGTCGCGGGGGCGGTCGTGCCCGCCGCGGGAGCTTCGGTCGCGGTAGCCATGGTGGGCCGGACGTTAGCCCTCGACGCAGGCGCGCAAGAAGTTGCTTGGGGGTGGCGAGGCGGGCCGGATCAGACCATCATCAGCGCTCCGACGTGGGGAGATGGAGCCGTGGAACTTCAGGATCGAGTGGTCGTGGTGACCGGCGGTGCGAGCGGCATCGGCCGGTCGTTGGCGTTGGCGTTCGCGGCCGCCGGAGCCGAGGGCGTGGTCATCGCCGACCTCGACGGCGACGGCGCGTCGTCGGTTGCGGCGGAGGTGGGTGCCGCGGGTGCGTCCGCAATAGGTGTCGGCTGCGATGTCGGCGTGGAGTCCGACGTGCAGGCCGTGGTGGCGGCGGCGGAGGATCGCTTCGGGCCGGTCGACGTGTTCTGCGCCAACGCCGGGATACTCGTCACCGGCGGCATCGATGCGTCGGACGCGGCCTGGGAGCGGGCGTGGTCGGTGAACGTGAAGAGCCACCTGTTCGCGGCTCGGGCCGTCGTGCCCGGGATGGTCGAGCGGGGCTCTGGCTACCTCGTCCACACGGCGTCGGCGGCGGGGCTGCTGACGCAGCTCGGCGCGGCGCCGTACTCGGTGACCAAGCACGCGGTGGTGGCCTTCGCCGAGTGGCTGTCCATCACCTACGGCGACGCCGGTGTGCGGGTGTCGGCGCTGTGCCCGCAGGCGGTGGCCACCAACCTGGTCACGACGAGCAGTCACGTGCTGGCCGGTAAGCCGGTCGCGGTCCCGCCGCCCCGCACCGACAGCGTCACCGGCGCCGCCGGGGTCGGCTCGAAAGGGGGTGCGGGCGCCGACGGCGTGCTCTCACCCGACGACGTCGCCGCCAAGGTGCTCGAGGCGATCGGCGAGGAGCGGTTCCTGATCCTCCCCCACCCGGAGGTCGAGACCTACGAACAGCGCCGGGCCGGCGACCGCGAGCGCTGGTTGAGAGGCATGCGCCGCGCCCAAGCCCAGATGTCGGGTGGCTGACCAATTCCGACGACCGCCGTCGAGCGGCGCAGCCGCCCCCAGGCGCAGAGCGAGACCTAGTTCACTGCGGACTTGGCGTCGGCCTCGTAGAGGCGCTCCGCCATCGCCGACAGGACCTTGTGGGCCATGCCGGGCACCTCGTCGAGCAACCCGCTGAACTCCCGTTGCCCCAGGACGAGAAGGTCCATCGCGGAGGTGGCCTCGACCGTGGCGTTGCGGGGGTAGCGGGTCAACAGCGACAACTCTCCGAAGTACTGGCCGGACGACAGCGAGGCGATGCGCTTTCCGTTCCTCTTCACGACCGCCTCGCCGTCGAGGATCAGGTAGAACTCGAACCCGGGCTTCCCCTGCTCGCAGAGCACCTTGCCGGCCGGCACGGTGACCTCGTCGGAGGCCTTGCCGATCAGCCCGAGCTCCTTCTTGTTGCAGGCGGAGAAGAGCCGCACTTGTCCGAGTTGATCGAGCTTGTCGTCCTTGCCGCGGGCCATGACGCCGGAGGATAGACGTCCCGCGCCGCCGCTGCCTGGGATCGCGAGTTCACGCGTACGAAACGTTCGTGCAACGTGGCCTCCTTAGCTTGCCGCTCATGGACGTGGTGCTCGTGCGGTGGCCGGCCGAAGCGGATCGGCGGACGCGGCTGCAGGCGGCCGGGTCGGCCCGCCTCCTCCTCGTCGACGAAGGCCATCGTCCGCCTCACCCGGACGACTGCCTCGAGGACTGGATCCGCATCCCCGCCGACGAGGTCGACGTCCGGGTCCGCATCGAGGGCCTGTCGCGGCGCGCCGCTCGGCACGTCACGAACGTCCCCGACCTCGATCCCGACGGCGTCCTCCGATTCGCCGACGCCTGGGTGTCGCTCCCGCCGGTCGAGGCCCGCCTCACGCGGGCGCTCGTCGATCGATTCGGTACGGTCGTCGGCCGAGAGGCGCTCGCCCGGGCGGGGTGGCCCGAGGGCGCGCCCGGACGAAACGCGTTGGACGTCCACGTCCTCCGCCTTCGGCGCCGACTCACGACCGTGGGTCTCAGCATCAAGACCGTCCGCAGCCGTGGCTACCTCCTCGAAGCGGCCGAGCCCACTCAGTCCGTCGGGATGGCCTCGGCTCCTCCGGCGGCGGGGTCGTCGCCTTGGCGGGCGACGGCCTCGGCCCGCCGGGCGACCTCCGCAGGATCGCCGAGGTAGCGCGAGGCCACCGTCTTGAGGTGGTCGTCCAGTTCGTAGACGAGCGGGACGCCGGTCGGGATGTTGAGCTCTGCGATCTCGGCGTCGCCGATCACGTCGAGGTGCTTGACGAGGGCCCGTAGCGAGTTGCCGTGCGCCGCCACCAGCACTCGGCGGCCGGCCCGCAGGTCGGCAGCGAGCACGTCGTGCCAGTATGGCAACACGCGGACCACGACGTCCTTGAGGCACTCGCTGGTCGGCAGCAGATCCGGCGGCAACAGCTCGTAGCGGCGGTCGTTCGATGGATGGCGCTCGTCGTCGAGCTCCAGCGCCGGGGGCGGCGTGTCGTAGCTCCGGCGCCACAGGTTGTACTGCGCCTCGCCGTACTCCTTCTTGATCTCGGGCTTGTTCTTGCCCTGCAGGTCGCCGTAGTGGCGCTCGTTGAGCCGCCAGCTGCGGCGAACCGGGAGCCACTGCAGATCGGCCTCCTCGAGGGCGAGGTTGGCCGTGCGGATCGCCCGGTTCAGCAGTGACGTGTGGACGATGTCGGGCTCGAGGTGCTCCTCGACGAGCAAGCGCCCAGCCTCGCGCGCCTCCTTCTCGCCCTGTTCCGTGAGGGGGGCGTCGAACCAACCGGTGAACAGGTCGAGCTTGTTCCACTCGCTCTGGCCGTGCCGCAACAGGATCAGCGTGCTCACGAGCAGGAGCGTAGGTTCCGAGCATGCCGACCGTTCCCTTCGACCGCTTCGTCAAGTTCCCCGAGCTCACGGACATCCTCCAGGCGTTCGCCGCCGAGTACCCGGGCCTCCTGCAGCTCTCGACGATCGGCCGTTCGCACGAAGGACGCGAGATCTGGTTGTGCACGATCACGTCGGCGGCGACCGGTCCGGCCGACGAGAAGCCGGCCATCTGGATCGACGCCAACATCCATGCCACCGAGCTCACTGGCTCAACCGCCGCGCTCTACCTGATCCACAAGCTGCTGACCCAGTACGGCACGGACGAGACGGTCACGCGCGCGGTCGACACCCGCACCTTCTACATCGTGCCCCGGATGGGCCCCGACGGTGCCGAGCTGGCGATGGCCGAGAAGCCCCGCTACGTCCGGTCGTCCGTGCGGGAGTACCCGTACACCGACCAACGCGACGGGCTCGTCGCCCAGGACATGGACGGCGACGGTCGCATCCTCACCATGCGCATCCCCGACGCCAACGGAACGTGGAAGGTCTCGACGGCCGACCACCGGCTGCTCGTCCCTCGCGATCCGGGCGAGGAGGGTGGTGGTCCGTACTACCGGCTGCTGACCGAGGGCGAGGTCCAGAACTTCGACGGCGTCACCATCAAGCCGGCGCCGGCGCTCGCCGGTCTCGACATGAACCGCAACTACCCGATCGAGTGGCGGCCCGAGGGCGAACAGGGTGGCGCCGGTCCCTACCCGACCTCGGAGCCCGAGATCCGCGCGGTTGTCCAGGGGATCGTCGACCGTCCGAACATCACCGCCTTCATCCAGTACCACACGTTCTCCGGCGTCCATCTGCGGCCGTACGGGACGAAGAACGACGATGCGCTCCCGACGTTCGACCTGCGCGCGTACAGGAAGATCGGCGCGAAGGCGACGGAGCTCACCGGCTACCCGGCGGTGTCCGTGTACCACGACTTCAAGTACGACCCGAAGGACGTCATCACCGGTGTGGCCGACGACTGGGCCTACGACCACCTCGGCGTGTTCGCCTGGACGACGGAGTTCTGGAACCCGTTCACCACCGCGGGCGTGGAGAACTACACGTTCATCGAGTGGATGATCGATCACCCCTTCGACGACGACCTCAAGCTGCTGGCCTACTCCGACGAGCAGCTCGGCGGCGAGGGGTTCGTCGAGTGGTACGAGTACGACCACCCGCAGCTCGGTCCGGTGGAGCTCGGCGGATGGAACGTGGCCTTCTGGATCCGGAACCCGCCGCTCCACCTGCTCGAGGCGGAGGTGGCTCCGCACGCGGACTGGGCGATCTGGCACGTGCTCGTGTCGCCCTCCCTGTCTCTGCACTCCCTGACGGCCACGCCGTTGGGGGCGGGTGGCGACACGTGGCAGGTACGGCTCGTCGTCGAGAACACCGGGTGGCTACCGACGAACGTGACGGCCAAGGCGATCGAGCGCAAGGCGGTCAAGCCCTTGGTGGCCGAGGTGCTCGAGGGTGAGGGGACGGGCGTCTCGGTGGTCGGGACGAACGCCCGCCAAGAGCTCGGGCAGCTGGGTGGTCGGGTCGGGAAGCACTCGATGCTCGGCGGGTTCGGCGCGTCCTCCGATGGGACGATCGACCGGGCCAAGGCGGAGTGGGTCGTGCGGGCCGCCGCCGGCACCGAGGTGTCGGTCGAGGCTCGACACGATCGAGCGGGCGTCGTACGGGCAACGGTGATTCTCCAGTAAGAATGGCTTGATCTGCCATCGATAATGGCAGATACTTGCCGTATGGACACGATCGCTTCCCGGACAGTCGTACTGCGGCAGCTCGCCGATGGAACCATCAGCGTCGCCGAGGCCGAGGGCCGCCTGGCCGCCCTCGACGACGCAACACCGACCCCGCTCGTGCAGCCTGTCCCTGCGCCGCCTGCGCCGCCTGCGCCGCCTGCGCCGCCTGCGCCGCCTGCGCCGCCTGCGCCGCCCGCGGCCGGCCGGGATCGCCGAGGCCGAGCATCGGTGGACGACGCCATCGCCCTCGCCGCCGCCGGCGTCGACGCCGGGTTCCTCCGGGCGATCCGCGACGCGGGGTTCGACGAGTTGCGGGCCGACGAGATCATCGCCCTCGCCAACGAAGGCGTCGACGTCGAGTGGATGCGGGTCATCCGGCGCGTCGGGCTGCCCGGCACGACCGCCGACCTCATCGCCCTGGCCCACGAGGGCGTCGAGGCGGACTGGCTCGAGGAGGTCCTCGCCGCGGGCGTCCCGGCTTCGGCCCCGGAGCTCATCCGCCTCTCCCGGCACGGGGTCGAGGCCACTTGGCTCCGCGACCTCCACGAGGCGGGCATCGCGGCATCGGTCGACGAGCTCGTCACGATGGCAGACCACGGCGTGGAGGCCGAGTGGCTGGCCGCCATCCCGTCGGAGACGCTCGCCGACCTCGACGTCGCCGACCTCATCGCTCTGGCCGACCACGGGGTCGAACCCTCGGACCTCGGGGCGTTCCTCGACCTCCATCGCTCCGCCGAGTGACGAGCCCCTCTCGCCCCCTCCCCACCCGCGATCCCTTCGGCGGCGCCGAGCTCGTCGTCACCCGTCTCGAGAGCCCCGACACCGGCGTCACGATCGAGGGCCGGTTCACCCTCGGCTGGATGGGCCGCCTGACGCCCGAACAGCTCGAGCTCGTTGGCCTCCTCCTCGCAAGGCGCAACAACCTCCAGCGCCTGGCCAACGACCTCGACATCGCCTACAACACCGCCCGCAACCGCTTCGAGGAGATCGTGGCGGCCCTCGGCGGCCCGCCGGAGGACCGCAAGGCGATCCGGGCCGACGTCCTCCGCCGCGTCGAGGCCGGCGAGCTCACGCCGGAGGAAGCCGCCGACCTCCTCGGCTGAGCGTTCGGGCGCGCTCACGCCGGGATCCCGGCCTCAGCGCGCCCGAACGCAGTAGGGAATTTCCCGGTCGCCGCGAGCCTTGATAACGGTGCGCTCAACTTTGCTAGTTTGCGCACTACCACTCTTCTCACGTTCTCGGAGGCAACCCCCTATGCCCAAGGCCGTCGGCATCGACCTCGGCACCACCAACTCGGTCGTCTCGGTCCTCGAGGCGGGCGAGCCCACCGTCATCCCCAACGCCGAAGGCGCCCGCACGACGCCCTCGGTGGTCGGCTTCTCCAAGACCGGCGAGGTCCTCGTCGGCGAGGTCGCCAAGCGCCAGGCCATCACCAACCCGGACCGCACGATCCGGTCCGTCAAGCGCCACATGGGCACCGGCTGGACCGTTGACATCGACGGCAAGAAGTACACGCCCCAGGAGATCAGCGCCCGCATCCTCCAGAAGCTGAAGCGGGACGCCGAGGCCTACCTGGGCGATACGGTGACCCAGGCCGTCATCACCGTCCCGGCCTACTTCAACGACGCCGAGCGCACCGCCACCAAGGAGGCGGGCCAGGTCGCGGGCCTCGAGGTGCTCCGCATCATCAACGAGCCCACCGCCGCGGCGCTCGCCTACGGCCTCGAGCGCGAAGGCGCGGATGAGACCGTCCTCGTGTTCGACCTCGGCGGCGGCACCTTCGACGTGTCGATCCTCGAGATCGGCGACGGCGTGTTCGAGGTGAAGTCGACCCACGGCGACGTCAAGCTCGGTGGCGACGACTGGGACCAGCGGGTCATGGACTGGCTCGTCACGGAGTTCAAGAACACCGAGGGGGTCGACCTGGCCGGCGACAAGATGGCCATGCAGCGCCTGAAGGAGGCGGCCGAGAAGGCGAAGATCGAGCTGAGCTCGGTCCAGCAGACCAACATCAACCTGCCGTTCATCACGGCGACCTCCGATGGCCCGAAGCACCTCGATCTCAACCTCACCCGGGCGAAGTTCCAGGAGATGACGGCCGACCTCGTCGACCGATGCAAGACGCCCTTCGAGCAGGCCATCAAGGACGCGGGCCTCACCAAGGACCAGATCGAGCACGTCATCCTCGTCGGCGGCTCCACCCGCATGCCCGCCATCCAGGACCTCGTCCAGCAGATGACCGGCAAGGAGCCCCACAAGGGCGTGAACCCCGACGAGGTCGTCGCCATCGGCGCAGCCGTCCAGGCCGGCGTCCTCAAGGGCGAGGTCAAGGACGTCCTGCTCCTCGACGTCACGCCGCTGTCCCTCGGCATCGAGACCAAGGGCGGGATCATGACCAAGCTCATCGAGCGCAACACCACGATCCCGACCCGCCGCAGCGAGGTCTTCACGACCGCCGAGGACATGCAGCCGTCGGTGGAGATCCACGTGCTGCAGGGCGAGCGGGAGATGGCGATGTACAACAAGACGCTCGGCAAGTTCCAGCTCGTCGACCTGCCGCCCGCCCCCCGCGGCGTGCCCCAGGTCGAGGTCACCTTCGACATCGACGCCAACGGCATCGTCCACGTCTCCGCCAAGGACCGCGGCACGGGCAAGGAGCAGTCGATGACGATCACCGGTCAGTCGTCCCTCGACAAGAAGGACATCGAGCAGATGGTCCGCGACGCCGAGGCCCACGCCGAGGACGACCGCAAGCGCAAGGAAGAGGCCGAGGTCCGCAACGACGCGGACAGCCGGGTGTACCAGACCGAGAAGCTCCTCAAGGACCAGGGCGACAAGGCCACCGGTCCCGAGAAGGACTCGGTCGAGTCGGCCCTCGCCGCCCTCAAGGCGACGCTGTCCGGCACCGACCTCGAGGCCATCAAGTCCGCCACCGAGACGCTGAACTCGGCGCTGCAGCCCTTCGCCCAACGCCTCTACGAGCAGGGTGCCGAAGAGGCGGCTTCGACGAACGGGTCGGGTGCGGCCGGCGCCGATGCAGGTGCATCGGACGACGAGGTCGTGGACGCCGAGATCGTGGACGAGGAGTCGAAGTAATCGATGTCGTCGTCCGATGAGGCGGCGCCGGCAACCGAACCGGCGCCGCCCGAGGCCGAGCTCGAACCCCTCGAGGGCGAGCCGGTGGTCGAGGTCCAGGAGTCGCCTGCACCCGTCGACGCGGACATCGACGCGCTCGACGTGCTCGATGTGCTCGCCGCCACCGAGAAGGAGCGCGACGACTACCTCGACGCGCTCCGCCACCTGCAGGCCGACTTCGAGAACTTCAAGAAGCGCATCCAGCGCCAGCAGAGCGAGACGCTCGCGCGGGCCGGCGAGGGCCTCGTGACGAAGCTGCTGCCGGTGCTCGACACCATCGACCTGGCCAAGCAGCACGGAGCCGGTGATGGGGTCGAGCAGATCGCGACGGCGCTCCTCGACGTGCTCGCCAAGGAGGGCCTCGAGCGGATGGATCCGGTCGGGCAGCCCTTCGATCCCAACGAGCACGAGGCCGTCGTGCACGAGCCTGCAGGCGAGGGCGACGAGGAGCCGGTCGTCGTCGGGCTGATGCGCGCCGGCTACCGCTGGAAGGGTCGACTCGTACGGGCGGCCATGGTCACCGTCCGAGGCTGATCGATGTCGAACGCGCAGCGAGAGTGGTTCGAGCGTGACTACTACAAGGTGCTCGGCGTCTCCTCGGGCGCGTCCAAGGACCAGATCCGCAAGGCCTACCGCAAGCTCTCGAAGGAACTCCACCCCGACTCGGGCGGGGACGAGGAGCGCTTCAAGGAGGTCAGCGCCGCCTACGACGTCCTGGGCGACGAGACGAAGCGCAAGGAGTACGACGAGGTGCGCCGCCTCGGGCCCGTGGGCAACCCCTTCGGCGGCGGCAACCCGTTCGCCGGCTTCGGCGCCGGCGGGGGTGGCGGCCCGGGAGGCTTCCGCGTCGACGACATCACCGACCTCCTCGGCGGCGTCTTCAACCGCGGCGCGGGGCGCGGCGGCCGCAACAACACCCGGGCCACCGGCCCGCGCAAAGGCGACGACCTCGAGGCCGAGCTCCACCTCTCGTTCGAGGACGCGGTCAACGGGGTGGAGACGACGGTCAACGTCACGAGCGATGCCGCCTGCAACACGTGCGGCGGGACCGGTGCGGCGCCCGGGACGAGCCCGGTCATCTGCTCGACCTGCGGCGGTCGCGGCGTGCGCGACGAGAACCAGGGCCTGTTCTCCTTCAGCCAGCCGTGCCGCGACTGCAAGGGCACGGGCATGCGGGTGGAGACCCCGTGCAAGGAGTGCAGAGGGTCGGGCATCGTGCGACGTCCCCGCCAGGTCAAGGTCCGCATCCCCGCCGGGGTCACCGACGGCCAGCGCATCCGTCTCAAGGGTCGTGGCGCGGTCGGAGCCAACGGTGGGCCGACCGGCGACCTCTTCGTGACCGTTCGAGTCGGGGGGCACGCCTTGTTCGGTCGCAAGGGCAAGGACCTCACCCTCACGGTCCCCGTCACCTATCCCGAGGCGGCGCTCGGCGCCACCGTCACCGTCCCCACCCTCGACCAACCGGTGACCCTCCGCATCCCCGCCGGCACGCCCACGGGCAAGACGTTCCGCGTCCGCGGCCGCGGCGCTCCGATCTCCGGCGGCTTCGGCGACCTGCTCGTCACCGTCGAGGTCAACGTGCCGGCGAAGCTCACCGACGCCGAGCGGACCGCCGTCGAGCAGCTCGCCACCTTCACCGAGTCCCCACGGAAGCACCTCATCGGAGAGTGACATGATCCAGGACGACGACCACAAGCGCCGCGAACAGCGAGCCGTGTACGTGATCTCGGTCGCCGCCGAGCTCGCCGGCGTCCATCCGCAGACCTTGCGCATCTATGAGCGCAAGGGCCTGCTCGACCCGGCGCGCACCGTCGGCGGGAGCCGCCGCTACAGCGACGTCGACATCGAGCAGCTCCAGCGCATCCAGGACCTCACGGCCGCGGGCCTCAACCTCGAGGGGGTCAAGCGGGTCATCGAGCTCGAGACCGAGGTGGCCGAGCTCCGAGCGGAGATCGCCCGGCTCCGGGCCGAGGCCCAGGAAGCCGTGGCGTCCACGCATCGGCAGTACCGGCGCGATCTCGTCCCGCTGCGTCAGCTTCCTGACGTGTTCAGCGCCGTCCGCCGCCGCTAGCCCCCAGGATCCGCCACCCGCGGTCGGGGAAGCCAGCGGCGTCGGCGACCCTGGCCGAGCGCACGTTGGCGTCGGCGTGCAGGTAGGTCGGGACGGCACCCGTCTCGAGGACGTGCCTCGCCGCCTGCGCGACGAGCCTTCGGGCGAGACCCCTTCCCCGTGACGCTTCCTCCGTCACCACCGCCAGCTCGTGGCCGAACGCATCGTGCACCTTGATCCCGACGCCGGCGACGTTCTCGTGGGTGGATGGGTCGAAGGCCATCAGGACCTCGCCGCCGAACGGCAACAGCCAAGGTGGGACTCGGGGATCGTCGACGGCCACCCACTCGCCGGCGTCCTCCAGGCCCGTCGGTGCTTCGGACCAGCGGAACACGCCGTCGAACAGCCGTCCATCCGGCCAACCGAGCGCCGCTCCGAGCGCGTCGCCCGCCGCCCGCAGCCCCTCCAGGTCGTCGGCGAGCGCCGCCACGGCGTCGACCCGATCCTCGGGAACCGACAGGACGGCGCCGTCTGGCGACGCGACACCGACGACCGGGTGGACGGCGCCATCCCAGCCCGGCGTCGCGCGGGCAGGCGACGTGGCCACGACCAGCGGCGCCTCCGGCGGCCAGGCGCCGAGCCATGCGCGGAGGTGGGCGGCGAGACGTTCGGCAACGGGGAGCGCCATGGGCGCATCCTCCCGCGCGATGGCGTTCGACGCATCTCGTCACGTTCCGTGGTGGGCAACGCCCGCGGTGGGAGGGCCTTTGGCGCCGCGGACAGGCGTTGGTCGCCCGGGCGTCGACGCTCGGCGAGAACCGAACAGGAGAAATCCGACATCTCGCCACGTGCCTTGTTTCGCCGTGGCGAATGTGGTTCACTACCACGCACAGTGAGAAGGTGGGAGCTCGGATGAAGATCCAGATTCGGTATCGGACCATGGTGCTGGCGGCTTTAGCGATTTCTCTGCTGGCCATCGCCGGGTTCCCGCAGACGGCGTTCGCGGGGACCTCGAACAACGGGCGGGCGGAGATCGCCGCCGAGCGGCGCGCCGAGAACAACGGCCAGCAGAACAAGAGCGGCGGACAGGCGTCGAGCACCAACGATCCGGCGACGAACCCGCCGACGAGCGACGGTCCAACCACCCATGACGGAGCGACCGGGCCCGGTGGTCAGACCTGCGACGGTGACCCGAGCGGCAGGAGCGACACCGGATCTGGGGCGAACGCCGGCAGCGGCGACTACCAGAACACCTGCGCGACGTCGGATCAGGACAACTCGGCAGCCAACGGCCAGGGTGATGGCAACGCCGCGGGCAAGCCGTGCGCCGGGTGCGTCGGCAACGCAGACGACAAGAACCCCCCCGGCCAGTACGCCAACGGGAACGACCACAACAACGGGTACGAGTGCGACCCCAAGGGTGGCGGCCCGAACAACGGGAACAGTGGTGTGGGCGTCGGCAACCCCGCGCACACCGGCTGTTCGACGAACCCGGACCAGCCCTGCGTGCCGAGCACCGCGAACCACCATTGCAACACGGACTGCGTGCCGAGCACCGCGAACCACAACTGCGGCAGCGACTGCAACCCGTCTACCGACGCCAACCAGTGCAAGCCCTGCCCGGGGGGCAAGGACATGCTCCCGAACGGCAAGTGCACGCCGGACACGTGCCCCGACGGCTCGAACATGCCGGCCGGCGGTTGCCAGTGCCCGAGCGGCGGCGAGATGCCCGCCAACGGAACGTGCGATGCGCCCTGTGTCCCGGCGAACGGCAACGTCTGCGACCAGGCCACGCCCTCGTGCGTCGCCGCCGCCGCCGCCGACCGCTGCGGCGGGGGCACGACCTCGGTCCTCGGCGAGACGTTGGCCAGGCCTGAGCCCGAGGCCTCCGTCCTCGGGGTGAGTCTCACCCGTGCGGCCCCGTCGGGCCTTGCCCGCACCGGCTACGAGCTGCTCCCGACCGTCCGTCTGGCGATGCTCCTGGCGATCGTCGGCCTCGGCATGGTCACGCTCACCCGGCGTCGCCGGATGATCGACATCGCCAGCCGCCTCGGCGGGTAGCGCACCGAAGGCGCGGCAACACACCCATCCCGTCGGGACCGCGGCGGGAGAACGACGAAGGCATCGGGGGTTCCTGCGGGACCTCCGATGTCGCGCGGGCCCGGGGAGGAACAAGACGACCCGTCCCGAAGTTGCTACTGTCACTGTCAACTTTCCTGACTGACACACTGAGGAACGCCCGTGGCCCTCGATCCCAACCGCTGGACGCTCAAGACCCAGGAGGCGTTCAACGACGCCGTCGCCTCCGCCCGCACCCGCAACAACCCCGAGGTGGGTCCCGACCACCTGCTCGCGGCCATGCTCGGCCAGGAGGGGACGGTCGTCCTCTCCGTTCTCGAGCGGATCGGGATCGCGCCGCTGAGCCTCCGGAACAAGGTCGAGGACATCCTGGCGAAGCTGCCCAAGGCCTTCGGGGGCGGCGACCCGACGATGAACCGCGCGCTGCGGGAGGCGCTGGAGCGGGCCGAGGGCGAGAAGAACGCGCTCGGCGATGAGTACCTGTCGATCGAACACGTCCTGCTGGCGATGGCGGACCGCGTCGGCGTGAGCCGAGAGGATCTGCTCTCGGCGCTGCAGGAGGTCCGGGGCAGCCATCGGGTCACCACCCAGAACCCGGAGGAGGCGTACCAGGCCCTCGAGAAGTACGGCCGAGACCTCACCGAGGACGCCCGCAAGGGCAAGCTCGACCCGGTCATCGGACGGGACGAGGAGATCCGCCGCGTCATCCAGGTCCTCAGCCGCCGCACCAAGAACAACCCCGTCCTCATCGGCGAGCCCGGGGTCGGCAAGACGGCCATCGTGGAGGGCCTCGCCAACCGCATCGTCGAGGGCGACGTCCCCGAGGGTCTGAAGAACAAGCGGTTGATCTCGCTCGATCTCGGTTCGATGGTCGCCGGATCGAAGTACCGCGGGGAGTTCGAGGAGCGGTTGAAGGCCGTGCTCAAGGAGATCACCGACGCCGGCGGCGAGGTCATCACCTTCATCGACGAGCTCCACACGATCGTCGGGGCCGGCGCGGCCGAAGGCGCCATGGATGCCGGCCAGATGATCAAGCCGATGCTGGCCCGCGGTGAGCTCCGGATGATCGGCGCCACGACCCTCGACGAGTATCGCAAGCACATCGAGAAGGACGCCGCACTCGAACGCCGGTTCCAGCAGGTCTACGTCGGCGAGCCATCGGTGGAGGACACCGTCGCCATCCTGCGCGGCCTCAAGGAGCGCTACGAGGTCCACCACGGCGTGCGCATCCAGGACGCTGCGCTCGTGAGCGCAGCCGTGCTCAGCAACCGCTACATCACCGGCCGATTCCTGCCGGACAAGGCGATCGACCTTGTCGACGAGGCGGCTTCGCGCCTTCGCATCGAGATCGACTCCATGCCGACGGAGATCGACGTCGTCGAGCGCCGCATCCGCCAGCTCGAGATCGAGCGGCTGGCGCTCGCCAAGGAGACCGACGACGCATCGGCAGAACGGCTGGCGAAGCTCGACGAGGAGCTGGCCAACCTGCGCGAGCTGTCCGATGCCATGAAGGGCCACTGGCAGGGCGAGAAGGATGCCATCGCCTCCATCCGCGAGCTCAAGGAGGCGTTGGAGCAGAAGTGCACCGAGGCCGAGCGCTACGAGCGCGACGGTGACCTCGGCCGCGCCGCCGAGATCCGCTACGGGGAGCTCCCCCAGCTCGAGGAGCAGGTGACGGCGGCATCCGAGCGCCTCGCCGCGCAGCAGGGTGGCGGCCAGCGGATGCTGAAGGAGGAGGTCGACGCCGAGGACGTGGCGGAGGTCATCGGCAAGTGGACCGGGATCCCGGTGAGCCGCCTCCTCGAAGGTGAGATGTCGAAGCTCCTCCACCTCGAGGAGGCGCTGCACGGGCGGGTCGTCGGCCAGGACGAGGCCGTCAACGCCGTCGCCAACGCCATCCGCCGCAGCCGCGCCGGCCTGTCCGACCCGAACCGGCCGATCGGCTCGTTCCTCTTCCTGGGTCCGACCGGCGTGGGCAAGACGGAGCTGGCCCGCACGCTCGCGGACTACCTCTTCGACGACGAGAAGGCGATGGTCCGCATCGACATGAGCGAGTACATGGAGAAGCACTCCGTGGCCCGCCTCATCGGTGCCCCCCCGGGCTACGTCGGGTACGACGAAGGAGGCCAGCTCTCCGAAGCGGTGCGCCGGAGGCCGTACTCCGTGATCCTCCTCGACGAACTCGAGAAGGCCCATCCCGACGTCTTCAACGTGCTGTTGCAGGTCTTCGACGACGGCCGCCTGACGGATGGCCAAGGGCGCACCGTCGACTTCACCAACACGGTGCTGATCATGACGTCGAACTATCCGGGCGACCCGCGGGAGTTCTTCAAGCCCGAGTTCCTGAATCGGGTCGACGACATCATCCGGTTCCGCGCGTTGACGCGCGACGACCTCGCAGCGATCGTCGACATCCAGCTGCTGGGCCTGGAGAAGCGCCTGGCGGCGCGGCGACTCGGCCTCGAGGTCACCGACGAGGCCAAGCGATGGCTGGCCGATCGGGGTTACGACGAGGCCTACGGCGCGCGTCCGCTGAAGCGGCTCATCCAGCGGTCGATCTCGGACACGTTGGCCTCGGCTCTGCTCGAGGGTCGCTACGACGAGGGCTCGACCGTCACCGTCGGCGTCGCGGGGGAAGACCTCGTCCTCAAGTAGGTCAAGCTGGGTCGCATGAAAGTGGGTGTCGGAGCGCTTGCTGCGCTCATCCTGGCGGGAAGCGTCGTCGCCGCCGCATCTGCGGGCGCGGTTACGCGCTCGTGGACGGGTGCCGGCGGGACGGGCGCGTGGTCGGACGCCGCCAACTGGGGCGGGGCGGCGCCGGTCGACGGCGACGACCTCGTCTTCCCCGCGGGATCGGCGAGACCAGCATCCACCAACGACCGGTTCGGCGCCGCCTACGAGCGGTTGATCACCGGCGATGCACGGAACATCTCGGGCGATCGGTTCTCGCTGCGAGACGGGATGGACATCGGCGGCTCCCTGTCGCTCGCCGCGCCGGTGTCGCTCACCGCGGACCAGACGTGGAGCCTCGGCCCAGGCGTCGTCGTCCACCCGGACGTGGTGGACTCGGCCGGTCACACGCTGCACCTGCGCTCGAAGGCCCTCGACAGGGGTGCCGCGGTGCACACCGCCTCGGCATTCGTCGGTGGGGGGACGATCGACGTCGGCCCGTCGATGACGCTCGCGCTCCTGTCGCCGTCGGCGACCTCGTTCGTCGACGTCGAAGTCGGTGCTGGGAGCCTCCAGCTCTCTGGCGCCGAGGTGGTCGGCGACGTTCGCCTGGCGCCCTACGGGGGGCTCGCCGGTGGTGGGGCCGTCGGGTCGGTCGCCAGCGACGGCGGGACCGTCGTGGCAGGCGTGGACGGGACACCAGTCCTCGACGTCAAGGGTGACCTTCGGCTCGCCGGGACGACGCTCCTCACCGTCACCGAGCGACCGGACGAGCGGCTGCGGGTCGCGGGTTCGGTGACGCTCGACGGCGTCGAGCTCTACCTTCGCGATGCCGGGCTCGGCGAGGGCGGTCAGCGGATGGTGATCGAGAACCTGGGCCCCGATCCCGTCGTGGGCACGCTTCCCGATGTCCCCGAGGGGGGCGACTTCATCAGCTTCGGCGTGGAGTACTCCATCAGCTATCGAGGCGGCGACGGCAACGACGTCGTTGCCACGGTGGTCCGCCGGAACGAGCGCCCCGCGCTGATCGTGGAGGACTTGCGGGGTGGCGAGGGATCCGTCGCGGTCGTGCGCGCTCGGATCGTGCCGCCGTCCTCCGATCCCGTGCACTTTCGGCTGGGGACCTTCGCCCTCGAGGCCGGCTTCGGGGACTTCGAGCCCGCCCACCAGTCGTTCGACGCCCACCACGCGGGCGCAGTGCTGCTCCCCGTGCGACTGCTCGACGACGCCTTCCGGGAACCGGCAGAGAGCATCGCGATCGGCGTGACCGAGGTCAACGGCCTCGACTTCGCTTCGAACGGCACGCTCACCATCGAAGACGCGACTCCGTCCCGACGAGCGCGCGACATCGGGTACCGGCTCGTGGCGGCCGACGGCGGCGTGTTCGCGTTCGGCGCCCACGGATTCGTCGCGCCGACGGTGGCCGCCACCCCGGCCGCCGTCGGGCTCATCGGTCGTGGGGCCTCCGCGGGCTACGTCGTGGCGAGGGTCGACGGCTCGACAGTGGGGACGCAGGTCCAGCTCGACTTCGCGGCCGTCGGGCGTGCCTCCGTCGCGCCGGCCCAACCGATCGTCGGAGCGGCCGTGCATCCTTCGAACGCGAGCTACTGGCTCGTCGGCCGGGATGGCGGCGTGTTGTCCCAGGGCGGGGCACCGTTCTTCGGTTCGACCGGCGCGCTCAGGTTGAACCGTCCGATCGTCGGCATGGCCTCGACGGAGTTCGGAGACGGTTACTGGCTGGTCGCGTCGGACGGCGGGATCTTCAGCTTCGGCGACGCGGGGTTCTTCGGTTCGACGGGGGACCTGCGCTTGAACCGCCCGATCGTGGGGATGGCCGCGACGCCGTCGGGCCAGGGGTACTGGCTGGTCGCGTCGGATGGCGGCGTCTTCAGCTTCGGCGACGCGCCGTTCCTCGGGTCGACGGGCGACTTGGTGCTCAACGCGCCCATCGTCGGCATGGCCGCGTGAGCTCGACCGCGTAAATCGGCGCGGTTGATGAGGGAGCTCCGTACGCTCGATCCCCGTGTCTGGGGAGGCCGCGGCGCACGAAGTCGACCGTCGACGGGCCGCCCTCGCCGGCATCCGCCTCGTGTTCGAGGCCGGACCGGTGATGGCACCGCTGTTCACGGTCGTTGCCATCGTCGAGGGACTGCTGCCCACGGCGTTCACGGTTCTCGCGGGAACCCTCGTGCGGCGGGCCTCCCGCGGCGAGTCGTTGTCCTGGTCGCTGCTCGCCACCGCCGGGATCTTCCTTGCCGGCGAGACGATCAACCACCTCCGCTTCGCGATGATGGAGGGGTTCCGCCACCGAGTCGACGGGCGGCGTCGAGAGCGGGCGATGGTCGCTGCCCTCACACCGCCTGGCATCGCCCATCTCGAGGACCCGGACGTCCTCGACCTCGTGGAGCGGGCCGCCCGCACCGACTGGCCCGACACCAGCGCGTTCGCCGGTTCGTTGTTCGGGCTCATCACCGTCCGGCTCGTCGCCTTCTCGTCCGCCGCGGTGGTGGCCAGCTTCCGGTGGTGGCTCGCGGCAGGGCTCCTCGTGGTCTGGGCCGTCGTCGGTCGAGTGATGCGCGCCGGACAGGTCGGCGCCTGGGAGGACACGTCCGGTCGGTTGCGCTGGGCCGAGTACGTACGGGAGCTGGCCTTCCAGCCGTTGGCGTCGAAGGAGATCCGCGTCTTCGGCTTCGACTCGTGGCTCGTCGACCGTTTCACCGCGGCCTGGCACGGCGTGATGCGCGACGTGTGGCGGGGTCGTCGCGGCGTCCGCGTCAAGCAGGTCGCCGTCCTCGTCCTGGCGACGGCGGCGAACGTCGTGGCCTTCGGTGTGCTCGTCGCCGCCGGCCGACGCGGTGAGCTCGATGCCTCCCAGCTCGTCGTCCTGGCACCGGCGATGCTCGCCGTGAGCCAGTTCGGCCAGACCGACGAGTTCACCATCGGTTTCGCCCTCGGCGCGGTCACCCTGCCGGCCGTCGCCGAAGCCGAGGAGCTCCTCGCGTCGCCCCGCTTCCGTCCGCCGGGGGAGGGTTCGGCTGCCGGACTGCCGAGACACGAGATCCGCTTCGAGGACGTGCACTTCGCCTATCCGACGCGTCCCGACCGTCCGGTCTACGAGGGCCTCTCGTTGCGCATCGAAGCCGGGCGATCGCTCGCCATCGTCGGTGTCAACGGCGCCGGGAAGACGACGCTCGTGAAGTTGCTGACGCGGCTCTACGAACCCACCGGCGGCCGGATCACGGTCGACGGCACCGACCTGCGGGCGATCGATCCGCACGAGTGGCAGCCGCGGGTCGCTGCGATCTTCCAGGACTTCGTCCGCTACGCGATGACGGCCGCGGACAACGTCGGGTTCGGTGCCGTGCACGCCGCAGCCGACCGCGACCGCCTCCGCGCGGCGGCCGAACGCGTCGGCGTCCGTGAGCTCATCGAGGCGCTCCCACTCGGTTGGGAGACCATCCTGTCCCGCCGCTACGAGGACGGCACCGATCTGTCGGGCGGCGAGTGGCAACGCGTGGCCCTCGCCCGTGCCCTCTTCGCCGTGGATGCCGGAGCGGGAGTGCTCGTCCTCGACGAGCCGACGGCCAACCTCGACGTGCGAGCCGAGGTCGACCTCTTCGATCGCTTCCTCGAAGTGACGAGGGGCGCCACCACGGTGCTCATCTCCCATCGGTTCTCGACCGTCCGCCGCGCCGATCGCGTCGTCGTCGTCGACGCCGGTCGGGTCGTCGAGGAGGGATCGCACGACGAGCTGGTCGCTCTCGGCGGCTGTTACGCCGCTTCCTTCCGCTTGCAAGCCGATCGCTACGTCGACGGGCCCGTGGGGTTCGAGGTCGATGGCTGAGCGCACCTTCCGGCGCGACCACCGTCTCACCCTCGAGGAGCGGGTGCGGCCGGTGCTCGCCATGGCGGCCGCCTGCTTCCGCGCCGACCCGTTGCGGGCATCCCTCAGCCTTCTCTTCCGGCTGACGGCCGCAGCCTCGGGCCCGGTGTTCGCCGCGGCCGTCGCCCGCCTGATCGACGCGGCGCGGCCAGGCCGGCCGCTCGCCGCGGCCGTCGGCTCAGCCGTGGTGCTGGCGGGAGCCGTGGCGGCGCGCGCCGTGCTCGACGAGATCGGGTGGAAGGTCGTCCAGATCCTCGAGGAGCGGACCGCTCACTTCGTCGACCTCGAGGTCATCGCCCTCGTCGGCGGGCTGCCGGGCCTCGAGCACCTCGAACGGCCCGAGCACCTCGATCGCATCGAGCGCATCAAGGAAGAGCAGTGGCTGCTGGCCATGTCGGTGGAGGCACTCGTCAACACGGTTGTCACGTTCTTCGCCATCGGGTTGACCATCGCCGTCCTCGGGTCGGTCGACGCGTGGCTGCTCCTGCTCCCGGTGTTCGCGCTTCCCTCGTTGGCCGCGGGCGCCAAGGCCGAGCGGATCCGTTGGAGGACGCTCGACGAGCGCATGGCCGACTACCGCCTGAGCGAGGATCTCATGAAGCTCGCGACCGAGACGGCACCGGCCAAGGAGCTCCGCGTGTTCGGGCTCGGTCCGGAGATCGTGCGACGGCACCGGCAGGTCGTGGACCGGATGGAGCGATGGGAGCGCGACCATCGCCTCCAGGGCGCGTACCTGATCTCGGCGGGCCGGGCGGTGTTCGTCCTTGGCTACGTCGGCGCCATCGCCATCGTGGCCGACGGGGTGGCCAAGGGGACGGCGTCGCGCAGCGACCTCGTCCTGACGGTCGTCCTCGCCGGCCAGGTGATGGCGCAGTTGAACGGCGCCACCGGGACCGCCAATTGGACGGCCTGGACGTTCACCGCCGTCCGCCGCTGGTTGTGGCTCCTGGACTACGCCGTCGGCGCCCGCCGCGCCGTCCGCGTCGAGGGTGAGGTCCCGCTGTTGCCGGCGCCGAAGGGGCTGCGCGACGGCGTTCGCTTCGAGGCGGTGTCGTTCCGGTATCCGGGCACCGAGGTCGATGTCCTCACCGACGTGGACCTCCACATCCCCGCGGGCACGACCGTGGCGATCGTCGGCGACAACGGGGCCGGCAAGACGACGCTCGTGAAGTTGCTCTGCCGGTTCTACGAGCCGACGACGGGACGGCTCACGGTGGACGGCATCGACCTCAAGGCCGTCGACATCGAGGGCTGGCGGGCGTCCACCGGCGCCGTGTTCCAGGACCACGCCCGACTGGAGCTTCCGGCGCTGGAGGCGGTGACGATCGGCGATCTCGCGCGGTTCCGTTCGGTCGATGCGGCCGACGCGGCGATGGAGCGGGCGGGGTCCTCCGACGTGCTGGCGGCCCTTCCCGAAGGCTGGGAGACCCAGCTCGGGGCTCGTTGGCCGGGGGGTGTGGACCTGTCGGGCGGGCAGTGGCAGAAGCTCGCGCTCGGTCGCGGGATGATGCGCGACGAAGCCATCCTGTTCGTCTTCGACGAGCCGACCGCCGCTCTCGACGCCGAGACCGAGCATCGTCTCTTCGCCGAGTACGCGGCGCTGTCCTCGCGCGGTCGGGCTGAGCGCGGGACCGTGACCCTGCTCGTCAGCCACCGCTTCTCCACCGTCCGCATGGCCGACGTGATCGTCGTCGTCGCCGATGGCCGCATCACCGAGTCCGGCTCCCACGACGAGCTCGTCCGCGCGGGGGGCACGTACGCCGAGCTCTACGAGCTGCAGGCGCGCGCCTACCGCTGAGACGCCAGCCCCTCGTCCATCGATGAACGGGGTTTCGCGTTGCGTGCAGCCAGAGTGGAGGGGTGCTCCAGCCCTGGACCTGCCACTGCGGCCAGCCCAACGTGGGTCCGGCGCCGTGCTCGGCGTGCCTCAACGCCGCCCCGCCCGCGATCGCCGTGCCACCCGAACCGGGACCGGGCCGGCCCGCCGCCTTCCGCCTGCTGGTGGTGCTGACGACGGTGCTGCTCGCCGCCGGCCTCGTGGCTGCCGGCATCGTGTCCGGGGACGATCCCGGCCTCGCCGGCCGGACGGCGCCGTCGCGGGTTCACGCCCGCACGGTCGAGGTCACGTCGGATTCGGTCCCCGCGGCCGACGCGTCGGCCCTCGAGCAGGCATTGCCCGGCCTGCTGCGGTTCACGTCGCAGGCGCGCGGTCTCCCGTTCGTCCACCCGGTGCGGGTGACGATGCTCGGCGACGCCGACTTCCGGACCCGCCTGAAGCGGGACTCGGCCGAAGAGGAGGCCAAGGACGAGGAGCAGCTCCGGACGACCCAGCGGGTGCTCGAGGGTCTCGGGCTCCTCGAAAAGGGCGTGGACCTGAAGAAGGCGGTCGAGTCGCTCTACGGCGACGCCGTCGCCGGGTTCTACGACACCGAGGACGACGACCTCGTCGTCCGAGGTGAGCGACTCACCGTCGGCGTGCGGGTGACGTTGGTGCACGAGCTGACCCACGCTCTCCAGGACCAGCACTTCGACATCGACCGCAAGGATCTCGACGACCGGGACGACGAGGCCGCCGACGGCCTCCTGGGGCTCGTCGAGGGTGATGCCGTTCGGGTCGAACGGTTGTACCTGGCGTCGTTGTCCTCGCGGGAGCAGAAGGCGGCGGAGGCCGAGGGGATGGCGGCCGGCGCCAGCATCGATCCCGGGTTGCCGCCCGTCCTGCTCCAGATCGTCGCCTTCCCCTACGTCGTGGGCCCCGAGTTCGCGACGCGGGTCGTGGCCGGGGGTGGCCAGGAGCGGCTCGATGCCGCCTTCGTCACCCCGCCGACGACGTCCGAGGATCTCTTGCACCCCGATCGCTTCCTCGCCGGCGAGGCACCGGCGACCGTGGAGACGCCCAAGGCGGACGGCCGGCAGATCGACGAGGGCGTCCTCGGTGAGCTGGGGCTCCTGCTCGTGCTGAACGCGTCCGGCGTATCGGGTCAGACCGCGGCCGGCGGCTGGGGCGGAGACCGGTACGTCGCCTGGAAGGACGGCGACGGCACGTGCGTGCGGGCGACGATCGTCATGGACACGCCCCAGGATGACCGTGAGCTGGTCAAGGCCCTCGACCGCCTGGCCAGGACGCGCAAGGGCGTCAAGGTGTCGGGGCGGGGGCCCTTCACGTTCACCAGCTGCTCGTGATCGTGGGATAAGCTGATGCGTAATCCCGCATCGAACACGAGGGAGAGACGCGTGCCGGGCACCGTCGTAGTCGGCACCCAGTGGGGTGACGAAGGCAAGGGCAAGCTCACCGACCTGCTCGCCAAAGAGATGCAGATGGTCGTCCGTTACCAGGGAGGCCACAACGCCGGCCACACGATCGTGGTCGACGGGGAGATGTACATCCTGCAGCTCATCCCGAGCGGCATCCTCTACGACCACATCACGCCGGTCATCGGCAACGGTGTCGTCGTCCACCCGGGCGTCATGATCCGGGAGATCGACACCCTCGAGTCCAAGGGCATCGACTGCAGCCGTCTGAAGCTCAGCGGCAACGCCCACCTGATCATGCCGTACCACGAGGAGATCGACGCCCTCACCGAGCGCCGCCTGGGCAAGAACAAGCTTGGCACCACCAAGTCCGGCATCGGCCCGACCTACGCCGACAAGGCCAACCGCATCGGCTTGCGGGTGCAGGACCTCCTCGACCCGAAGATCTTCCGCCAGAAGCTCGACGTCGTGCTGAAGGAGAAGAACAACGTCCTCGCCAAGATCTTCAATCGGCTCCCGAAGCAGGCCGACCAGATCGCGTCGCTGTACCTCGACGAGTACCTCCCGCGGATCCGGCCCCTCATCACCGATACGGTCAACCTCGTACACGAGGCGCTGGAGATGGGCCAGAACGTGCTCTTCGAAGGCGCGCAGGCCACGTTCCTCGACCTCGACCACGGCACCTATCCGTTCGTGACGTCGTCGAACCCCGTGGCCGGCGGCGCGTGCGTCGGCGCCGGCGTCGGGCCGCTGCACATCAACCGCGTGATCGGCATCGCCAAGGGGTACGTCACCCGCGTCGGCAGCGGACCGTTCCCGACCGAGCTGCTCGGCGACGAGGCGGACCAGCTCATCGAGTGGGCCGAGGAGTACGGCTCGGTGACCGGGCGGCGCCGTCGCGTCGGTTGGTTCGACACGGTGATGATGCGCCATGCCGTCCGGCTGAACTCCCTCACCGAGCTCATGGTCGGCAAGATCGACAAGCTCGACCAGTTCGACGTGTTGAAGGTCTGCGTCGCCTACGACATCGACGGACGCGTCGTGAGGGAACTGCCGTACCACCAGAGCGAGCTCCACCGGGCCAAGCCGATCTACGAGGAGCTGCCCGGTTGGAAGTCCGACCTCTCGGGCGCGTTCGAACCCCACCACCTGCCGAAGGAGGCCCACGACTTCCTCGACCTGTTGAAGCGGGAGTGCGGCGTCCCCATCAACATGGTCGCCGTCGGCCGGGCCCGCGACCAGTTCGTGCATTTGGGCTCATGAGGGTCGCGGTCGTCGGGAACGGCGCGAGGGAACACGCCCTTCGACACGTCCTGGCCCGCACGGCGGTCGTGGTGGACGAGGTGGCGATGGCCGACCTCGTCGTCATCGGTCCCGAGGCGCCGCTGTCGGCGGGGCTGGCGGACGACCTGCGGGCCGACGGCCACGTCGTCTTCGGACCCGGCGTCGACGGCGCCCGTCTCGAGACCTCGAAGGCGTGGATGAAGGAGGTCCTCACCGAAGCCGGCATCCCGACCGCCCGCTACAAGTCGTTCGGCGCCATGCAGGACGAGCAAGCGGTGCGCTTCCTCGAAGAGCTGCCGGGCTTCTACGTGATCAAGACCGACTACCTCATGGAAGGCAAGGGCGTCCTCGTCACCGACGACCTCGACGAAGCGATCGCCGATGCCCGGACGAAGCTCGAGCACGGGTCGATCGTGATCGAGGAGGGCATGACAGGCCCGGAGCTCACCGTGTTGTGCGTGTGCGACGGCACGCGGGCGGTGGCGTTGTCGCCCTCGCGCGACCACAAGCGCATCGGCACCGGCGACGTCGGACCGATGACGGGTGGCATGGGTGCGTTCTCGCCCGTCGCCGACGTGGATGGACACGCCATCGCCAAGTCGATCGTCCAGCCGACCCTCGACGCCCTTCGGGATCGAGGCATCGACTACCGCGGCTGCCTCTACGCCGGGCTGATGCTCACGCCGGACGGGCCCAGGATCATCGAGTACAACGTCCGCTTCGGCGACCCGGAGGCGCAGGTCGTGCTGCCCAGGATGGCCAGCGACCTCGCCCAGCTGCTGTTGGAAGCGGCACAGGGCGAGTTGGTGAGTGAGCCGACGTTCGTGGACGCCGCCGCCGTCACCGTCGTGCTGGCCACGGGCGGATACCCGGTCAAGCCCTACGACACCGGCCACGTGATCGAAGGGCTCGCGGAGGCAGAGGCCATGGACGGTGTCGAGGTGTTCCGCTCCGCCGTCGACCACGAGGGACGAGCCGCGGGCGGACGGGTGCTGTCCGTCACCGGTTTCGGCCCGACGGTCGCCGATGCCCGTGCGAAGGCCTACGCGGCGGTCGGGAAGATCTCGTGGCCCGGCATGCAGTTCCGCACCGACATCGCCGGGGCCTAGGACGCGTGCTCGAGCGCCGGGAGGACCGTCGCCAGCGATCGAAGCCCGCCGTCGAGGCGCTTCCACCATTCGCGCTCGTCCCGCCGGACCGTGACGTGACCGATCTTCCGGAGTGGGCGGGGTTCCTTGCCGTAGAGGTGCAGGTGCGCGCCGGCGATGGCGGTGATCGAAGCGACATCCGGCAACGCACCGAGGACGTTCGCCATGACGCTCGACCCCACGGCATCCGTGGCGCCGAGCGGGAGCCCCAGGCAGGCGCGGAGGTGGTTCTCGAACTGGCTGACCTCAGCGCCCTCGATGGTCCAGTGCCCCGAGTTGTGGACGCGTGGAGCGACCTCGTTCACGAGCAGCCCGTCTCCGACCTGGAACAGCTCGAGCGTCATGACGCCGACGTAGTCGTGCGCTTCCATGAAGCTTCGGGCGAAGCCCTCCGCCTTGGCTTGGAGGCTTGCTTCGACCGTCGGTGCCGGGGCCAGCGAGAAGCGGAGGATCCCCCCGGCGTGGTGGTTCTCCACCAGCGGGTAGGCGGCGAAGGCACCGTCCTCGCCTCGTACAGCGATGACCGACAGCTCGCGATCGAAGTCGACGCGGCCCTCGACGATGAGGTCGGCCCCGCGCAACGCCGCGACTCCGACTTCCACGTCGGCGTCCCCGGTGATGACGGCCTGACCCTTGCCGTCGTAGCCGCCTCGTCGTGTCTTCAGGATCACCGGCAGTCCGAGCTCGGTGATTGCGTTTCGCACCTCGATCCCGGTCGTCGCCCCACGGAAGGGGGCGACCGGGATGCCGGCGTCGACGAGCGAGCCCTTCTCGACGAGCCGATCCTGCGTCGCGTGCAGCGCCCCGGCGGAGGGGAAGACGGGAACGCGCTCGGCCAGCGCCTCCACGGTGGCCGCAGGAACGTTCTCGAACTCATAGGTCACCACGTCGACACGCGACGCGAGCTCGTCGAGTGCCTTCCGATCGTCGTACTCCGCGACGATCAGCTCGCCGACGTCACGAGCAGGGGCGTCCGGCGAGGGGTCGAGGAACACGAACCGCTGACCCAGCGGGAGCCCCGCGAGGCCGAGCATCCGGCCGAGCTGACCACCGCCGAGGACGCCGATCACGCCGGGGGTTCGACGCGCGGGTCGGGATCGCTGAGCACGGTGTCCCGCAAACGGTCCACGTACTGCGCCACTGCCTCACGGACAGCCCCATCGCTGAGCGCGAGGACCCGAGCCGCGAACAGCGCAGCGTTCTTCGCACCGGCGCGGCCGATCGCCATCGTCGCCAGCGGCACACCGCCGGGCATCTGCACGATCGACAGGAGCGAGTCCATGCCCTTCAGCGCCGCCGACTCCACGGGGACGCCGATCACGGGGAGGTTGGTCTTGGCCGCCGTCATGCCGGGCAGGTGGGCGGCGCCGCCGGCACCGGCGATGATCACGCGGACACCGCGCGCCTCCGCCGTCGACGCATACTCGAACATCAGGTCGGGAGTCCGGTGCGCAGAGACCACACGAACCTCGTACTCGACGCCCAAGGCGTCGAGCTCGCCGGCGGCGTGGCGCATCGTCTCCCAATCGGAGCGCGAGCCCATGATGATCCCCACCGGCGGCGTCGTCACCGCGAATGTCTAGCTTCGATCATGATGGAGGCGTCGTGATTCCCAACGTCCTCGCCGCCCGGTACGCGTCCCTGGCGATGACCGACCTGTGGTCGGCCGAGCACAAGATCGTGCTCGAGCGCCGGCTCTGGATCGCCGTTCTGCGGGCCCAGAAGAACCTCGGCGTCGACGTGCCCGACGGCGTGATCGAGGCCTACGAGGACGTCGTCGACAAGGTCGACCTGGCGTCGATCGATGCCCGCGAGCGGATCAACCGTCACGACGTGAAGGCCCGCATCGAGGAGTTCTCGGCGCTGGCCGGCCACGAGCACGTCCACAAGGGCATGACGTCGCGTGACCTCACGGAGAACGTCGAGCAGTTGCAGATCCGCGATGCGCTCGTCCTCGTGCGGGATCGCATCGTCGCCGCCCTCGCACGGCTGGCCGCGCGCGCCGCGGAGCACGAATCCCTCGTGATCACCGGCCGCAGCCACAACGTGCCAGCGCAGGCGACGACGCTCGGCAAGCGCTTCGCCAACGCCGGCGAGGAGCTGCTGCAGGCGTATCGTCGCATCGACGAGCTCATCGCCCGCTACCCGCTGCGGGGGCTCAAGGGACCGGTCGGTACGCAGCAGGACCAGCTCGACCTGCTCGACGGCGACCTCGACAAGCTCGACGCGCTCGAGCAGGCGGTCGCGTCGCACCTCGGGTTCGCCGAGGTGCTCGACAACGTTGGTCAGGTCTATCCCCGGTCGCTCGACTTCGACGTCGTCGCGGCGTTGGTGCAGGCGGCGTCTGGACCGGCCAACCTCGCCAAGTCGATCCGACTGATGGCCGGGCAGGAGCTGGCGACGGAGGGGTTCCAGGCGGGCCAGGTCGGCTCGTCGGCCATGCCCCACAAGATGAACACCCGCTCGACGGAGCGCATCAACGGACTGGCCGTCGTCCTCGGCGGGCACCTGGCGATGGTGAACGGGCTCGTCGGCGACCAGTGGAACGAGGGCGACGTGTCGTGCTCGGTCGTCCGACGTGTCGCGCTGCCCGACGCCTTCTTCGCCATCGACGGGCTCTTCGAGACACTGCTCACGGTGCTCGACGAGTTCGGCGCCTACCCCGCGGTCGTTGCGCGCGAGCTCGAGCGCTACCTGCCGTTCCTCGCCACCACCAAGGTCCTCATGGGCCTCGTGCGGGCGGGTGTCGGACGCGAGACCGGACACGAGCTCGTCAAGGAGCACGCCATCGCCTCTGCGCTCGCCCTCCGCGAGGGCGCCGAGGGCAACCCGCTGCTCGATCGGCTCGCCGCCGACGAGCGCGTCCCCCTCGACCGCGCCGCCCTCGATGCGCTGCTCGGCGCTCCGCTGACCTTCGTTGGTGCCGCCCGACGGCAGACGGCGACGTTCGTGCGTCGCGTCGCCGATGTCGTCGCCACCCATCCCGAAGCCGCCCTCTACGACCCTGGAGCCATCCTGTGACGTCGACCCCTGTGTACTCGGGCAAGGTCCGAGACATCTACGACGCCGGCGACGGGCTCCTGCTGTTCGTCGCATCGGACCGGCTCAGTGTGTTCGACGTGGTGCTCGGTGAGGCCGTCCCCGACAAAGGCCGTGTCCTCACCGCCATGTCGACGTTCTGGTTCGACGAGCTGAGTGGGGTGCTGCCGAACCACGTCGTCGCGACCGACGTGCCGGACGTCCCCGACGAGTGGGTGGGACGGGTCACGTTGGCGCGAAAGGCGGAGATGCTGAAGATCGAGTGCATCGTGCGCGGGTACCTGTCGGGATCGGCCTGGAAGGAGTACCAGGCGACCGGCATGGTGAACGGGGTGCCGTTGCCGCCGGGCATGCAGGAGAGCCAACAGCTGCCACAGCCGATGTTCACGCCCTCCACGAAGGCCGACTTCGGGGACCACGACGTCAACATCACCTACGAGGACTCGTGCGTCATCGTGGGCAAGGAGGTCGCCGAGCAGGCCCGGGAAGCGTCGCTCGAGCTGTACCGGATGGGTGCGGAGCGGGCACTGCTGAACGGCATCGTCATCGCCGACACCAAGTTCGAGCTCGGCTTCATCGACGGCGAGCTGACCGTGTGCGACGAGATGCTCACGCAGGACTCGTCGCGGTTCTGGCCGGCCGATCAGGTGACGCTCGGCGCGACGCCGCCTTCCTTCGACAAGCAGCCGGTGCGTGATTACGCCGAATCCCTCGGGTGGGACAAGACGCCGCCGGCCCCGCCGATGCCCGAGGAAGTGATCAGCGCCACCCGGACCCGCTACATCGAGGCGTACGAGCGCATCTCCGGATCGTCGTTCGCCGACTGGCCCGGTGTGGAAGGCCCACAAGGAAGTGGGTTGCCGGCGTGAGCACGTTCAACGTCCTCGTCGAGGTGTCGCTGCGGGCGGGGATAGCCGATCCGCAGGGGTCGACGATCGAGCGGGCGCTGCCGGCGCTCGGGTTCGACGACGTTCACGACGTGCACGTCGGCAAGGCGTTCCGCTTCACGATGGACGCGCCCGATGAGGCCGCGGCGACGGGCAAGGTCGAGGAGCTGTGCAAGCGGTTCCTCACGAACCCGGTGATCGAGGACGCGGCCATCACCGTCACGGAAGCCTGATGGCCGGTCGCGTCGGGGTCGTCGTCTTCCCGGGGTCGAACTGCGAGCACGACGCGGTCGAGGCCGTGCGCCTGCTCGGTGGAGACGCCGACCTCGTCTGGCACGGGGCGCTCTCGGTCGAGGGATTCGATGCCGTCGTCCTGCCCGGCGGGTTCGCCCACGGCGACTACCTGCGGCCCGGTGCCATCGCCCGCTTCTCCACGGTGATGAGGGCCGTCCAGGAATTCGCCGCTTCTGGTGGCCCGGTTCTCGGCATCTGCAACGGATTCCAGGTCTTGACGGAAGCAGGGTTCCTCCCCGGCGCATTGCAGAAGAACGGCGGTCTCAAGTTCCTCTGCAAGACCGTCGACCTCGAGGTCAGGTCGATCCGTTCGTCTCTGACGGCGATGGCCCAAATGGGGCAGCGGCTCCGGGTCCCGATCAATCACTTCGAGGGCAACTACACCTGCGATGCCGAGACGTTGGCTCGGCTGCACGACGAGGACCGCATCGTGCTCCGCTACGTCGACAACCCCAACGGGTCGATGGGCGACATCGCCGGGATCTGCAACGAGGCGGGGAACGTCGTCGGTCTCATGCCCCACCCGGAGCGGGCCTGCGACGCGCTGCTGGGCTCGGACGACGGCGCCGTCCTCCTCCGTTCGTTCCTCCAAGCTGCGTCTGGGCGCGCTCAGGCCGATATTCCGGCCTGATCGCGCCCAATTGCGGCAGCAACTACATCGAGCGGGCGATGCCGGCCTTCTTGAGCACGGCGGCGTCGACGCCGGCCTCGCGCCAAGCGGCGTAGCTGATGCCCTTGCGCTGCCCGTAGGCGTGGGCGGCCTTCACGAACGCCGACTCGAGCGCCGTCAGGTCGACGGACGCGCTCTTCGATGCCAGCTCGGCCTGCAGGTCCATCCGTTGTTGGATCAGTCGCACCCGGGTCAGGGCGTCGGACGTCGACAACTTTCCCTCAATGACGGCCAGCTGCTTTTGCATGGATTCAGGCGTCCGCTTTCGTCCCCGCTTGGGTTTGTGGAGCTCGAGCGCTTCGAGATAGCGCCGCACCGCTCGGCCCTGTTCACGACCCAAGGCAAGCGCCTCCTTGTGGGCGTTGGACATCGGCGCCTTGCTGCGGTTCTTGGTGGCCGGCATGTTTCCAGTATTACGGCATATACCGGCGGTTACAACGACGCCATTTGCGGCTCCGGTAGGTTCGCCGCGTGCCATCCGAACCGATCCACCGTGCCCTCGGTCTGACCGACGAAGAAGCGGAACGGATCGCCGAGATCCTGGGGCGCCAACCGAACCACCTCGAGTACGCCATGTTCGGCGTCATGTGGAGCGAGCACTGCTCCTACAAGTCCTCGGCCACCCACCTCAAGCGGCTGCCGAGCGAGGGTCCGCACGTGCTCGTCGGGCCGGGCGAGGGAGCGGGCGTGATCGACGCGGGCGACGGCATCGCCGTGGCCATCCGCATCGAGAGCCACAACCATCCGTCGGCCATCGAGCCCTACCAGGGCGCAGCGACCGGCGTCGGCGGCATCATCCGCGACGTCTTCACGATGGGCGCCCGCCCGATCGCCGTCATGGACCCCCTGCGCTTCGGGCCACTCGATGATCCCCAGACGCGGTGGATCTTCGAGGGCGTCGTCAGCGGCATCTCGGGCTACGGCAACAGCGTCGGCGTCCCGACGATCGGCGGCGAGACGGTGTTCGACGAGAGCTACGCCGACAATCCGTTGGTCAACGTCTTCTGCCTCGGCGTGATGCCCAAGGAACGGCTCATCCTCGGCCGAGCGAGCGGCGAGGGGAACCTCGCGGTGCTCATCGGCTCGTCGACCGGACGTGACGGCATCGGGGGCGCGACGATGGCCAGCGAAGGGTTCGACGACGACGCAGAAGGTGCGGCGTCGAAGCGACCCAACGTCCAGGTGGGCGATCCGTTCGAGGAGAAGCTGCTCATCGAGGCGTGCCTCGAGCTGTTGGACGCGGGGCTCGTCATCGGCGTGCAGGACCTCGGCGCCGGCGGCGTCACGGGCGCCACGAGCGAGACGTCGGCCAAGGGCGGTGTCGGCATGGACGTGGACGTGCGCGCCATCCATGTGCGCCAGGCGGACATGGATCCGTGGGAGCTCATGCTCAGCGAGAGCCAGGAGCGGATGCTGGCGATCGTCACGCCCGCAGACCTCGATCGGGTGCTGGCGGTGTGCGAGAAGTGGGACGTGGACGCGTCGGTGATCGGTCACGTGACGGGGAGCGGGCGGCTGCGCATCCTCGACGGGCCCGGTCCCGATGCCGCCGTGCTGGCCGACATCCCGGCGGCCTCGCTCGAGGAGGACAAGCCCCGGTACGACCGGCCGATGCGCCGCCCCGACGATCTGGACGAGCTCGTCGGCCGTGACCCGTCTTCGCTGCCGCGTCCCGCCGATTGCGGCGCCGACCTGCTCGAGCTGCTGGTCGATCCGTCGTGGGTCTACCGCCAGTACGACCACCAACTCTTCCTCAACACCGTCGAGGGGCCCGGGGGCGACGCGGCCGTTCTGCGGTTGAAGGCGCCGGGGATCCCCGCGTCTTCGCGCGGCCTCGCCGTGTCGACCGACGGGAACGCCCGCTGGTGCGCCCTCGATCCTCGGGTCGGGACGGCCATGGTCGTCGCCGAGTCGGCGCTGAACGTCGCCTGCGCGGGGGCGCGTCCCGCGGCGCTCGTCAACTGCCTCAACTACGGGAACCCCGAGCACCCCGAGGTGATGTGGCAGCTGTCGGAATCGATCGACGGGATGGCCGAGGCCTGCCGCGTCCTCGACATCCCCGTCATCGGCGGCAACGTCTCGCTCTACAACGAGACCAAGGGGCGCGACATCGATCCGACGCCCGTCGTGGCCGTGCTCGGCGTCATCGAATCGCTGGTCCGTCGACCCGCCGGCGTGGCGTTGGTCGAGGGTGGCCAGTTGCTGCTGCTCGGCGCGCCACTGACGGACGACCTCGGCGGCGGCTCGTTGTGGGCGCTGCGCAGCCACGGCTTCCGCGGCGGCAGGCTGCCAGCGCTCGACCTGGTCGCCCACGTCGACCTCGTCCACCTCGTGGCGTCGCTCGTCGCCGACGGCGCGCTCCAGGGGGTGCACGACGTCTCCGAGGGCGGCCTCGGGGTCTGCCTCGGCGAGCTGGCGGTGCGCTCCGGGATCGGCGTGTCCGTGTTCGGCGTGCCCGGCCACGGCGGGTTGTTCTCCGAGGCGCCGTCGCGTGCCGTTGTGTGCGTGGATCGGTCGAAGGCGGCTGACGTCGTCGCCCGCGCGGAGTCTGCGGGCGTCCCCGTCACCGAGCTCGGCGAGGCCGGCGGCGACCGCATCGTCGTCCAGGGTCTTGTCAACGTGTCCGTGGCGGATGCCATCGCCGCCGCCACCGATGCCATTCCGAGGGCCCTCCACCCGGTCAGCTGAGACGGTCCCGCAGCTCCTCGAGGGCGGTGTCGGGGACGTCGAGGTCGCCCCGCCCGACGCCGACGGACAGGTCCGGCTTGTAGGTGCCGTGGTGGTCGGACCCGCCGGTGGCCACGAGGCCGAGCTCGTCGGCGATGGTCTGCAACGCGGCTCGATCATCGACGGAGTACCGGCCGTAGGTGCACTCCATCCCCACCAAGCCGAGGCCGCGCAGCTCGGCGAGCCGGGACCGCATCGCCGGGGGTTCGAGCTCGAGCGAGTTCGGGTGGGCCAGCACCGGTAGGCCGCCGGACGCAACCGCCAATCGCATCGCCTCCGCCGGCCCGAGGCGGACCTTCTCCACGTACCCCGGCCGACCCTTGCCGAGCCAGCGGTCGAAGGCGTCCTGGATCGACGTCGCCCGCCCGTCCCGAATCAACAAGGCGGCGGCGTGGGGACGGCCCGCGCCCATGCCGCCGGCTTCGGCCTGCAGGTCCTCGTAGGAGAGGTCGAGCGCTGCGCACATCAGGCGGTTCCGCCCGTCGCGCACCTGCTGCAGCCCCAGGAGCTCGTCCTGCAGCGGCCCCTCACCGGGCTCGACGAAGTAGACGAGGAGGTGCATCGTCCCCGTCGCGACCTCGCACGAGATCTCGCACCCCGGCACCAGGTCGACGCCGACCGCGGCCGCCGACGCTCGGGCGGCGTGGATCCCGTCCAAGCGGTCGTGGTCCGTCAGCGCGACCGCCGCGCACCCGGCCGCCGCCGCCAGCTCCGGGATCCGCTCGGGTGCGTCGGACCCGTCCGACACCGTCGAGTGGGTGTGCAAGTCGATCACCTCTGGACGGTAGCCTCGGGGTCGTGCCCGTCCACGCGGACCCTGGCCCCGCCCCGGTAGATCACGACGACGACGACAAGCCGAAGGAAGCGTGTGGCGTCTTCGGCGTGTATGCGCCGAACCAGCCCGTCGCCCACCTCACCTATGACGGGCTGTACGCCCTCCAGCACCGGGGCCAGGAGTCGGCAGGGATGGCGGTGTCCGATGGCGACCTGATCATGGTCGACAAGGACATGGGTCTCGTCACCAACGTCTTCAACGACTACAAGCTGGCGGCCCTCCCCGGCTACCTGGCCATCGGCCACACGCGCTACTCCACGACCGGCAGCTCGTGCTACAGCGCCGCGCAGCCCGTCCACCGCTCCGCCGGCCTCGAGGACAGTCCCCACAGCTTCGCCCTCGCCCACAACGGCAACCTCACGAACACCGAGGCCCTCGCCGAAGAGGCGGGGATGTTGCCCGGCATGATCGCCAGCGACAGCGAGCTCATCGCCGAGCTCGTCGCACGGGCCTACTCGACCGTGCCCCGCAGCGACGAGCGCGAGCTCGAGCTGGCACTGATGGCCACGCTGCCCCGACTCGAAGGCGCGTTCTCGCTGACGATCATGGACGAGGCCCACCTCATCGGCGTCCGCGATCCGAACGGGTTCCGCCCGCTGTGCCTCGGCAAGCTCGACAGCGGCTGGGTCCTCGCCTCCGAGACGCCGGCCCTCGACGTCATCGGCGCCCACTTCGTGCGGGAGATCGAGCCCGGCGAGATGGTCGTCATCGACGCCTCCGGTATCCGCGAGTACCGGCCGTTCGCCCCCGAGCGGATCAACCCGAAGCTGTGCCTGTTCGAGTTCGTGTACTTCGCGCGGCCCGACAGCGTCCTGTACGGGCGAGAGGTCCACGGCGCCCGCCAGCGGATGGGGGAGGCGCTCGCCGCCCAGGCTCACGTCGACGCCGACATCGTCATCGGCGTCCCCGAGACGGCGCTCGCCGCCGCCGAGGGGTACGCCCGCGCCGCGGGGATCCCCTACGGACAGGGCCTCATCAAGAACCGCTACATCGGGCGGACCTTCATCTCGCCGTCGCAGGTCCAGCGCGATCACGGCGTGCGCCGCAAGCTCAACCCGCTGAAGGAGAACATCGCCGGCAAGCGGGTGGTCGTCGTCGACGACTCGATCGTCCGAGGGACGACGTCGCGAGCGATCGTGCGGATGCTGCGGGATGCGGGCGCGTCCGAGGTCCACTTCCGAGTCATGAGCCCGCCCTACCGGTGGCCGTGCTTCTACGGGATGGACACCGGCAGCCGAGCCGAGCTCCTCGCCGCCAACATGACCATCGGCGAGATCCAGGACTACCTGGCGGTCGACAGCCTCGCCTACCTCACGATCGAGAACCTCGAGCGGGCCGTTGGTGCGCCCAACGCCGGGTTCTGCAACGCCTGCCTCACCGGCGACTACCCCGTCACGGTCTCGCCGACGCTCCACAAGGGCGTGCTCGAAGGCAACGACATGCCCGCGCCAGACCTTGTCTGAGCCCGAGCCAGAAGGCTTGACGTATGCCGACGCCGGCGTCGACATCACGGCTGGCGAGGATGCGGTCAAGCGGATCAAGGAGCACGTCCGCTCGACCTATCGGCCCGAGGTCATCGGCGACATCGGCGGGTTCGGCGGTCTCTTCTCGGCTGAGTTCTTCAAGGACCGCTACCGCCACCCGGTGCTCGTGTCGTCGACCGACGGCGTCGGGACCAAGGCGCTCGTCGCCAAAGCGGCGGGACGGTTCGACTCGATCGGCATCGACCTCGTCGCCATGTGCGTCGACGACCTCGTGTGCCAGGGGGCCGAGCCGCTCTTCTTCCTCGATTACATCGCCGTCGGCAAGCTCGATCCCGACCACATCGATGAGCTCGTCGGCGGGGTGGCCGAAGGGTGCCGGCAGGCCGGCTGCGCGCTCATCGGCGGCGAGATGGCGGAGCACCCGGGAGCGATGGATCCGGGCGAGTTCGACCTCGTGGGTTTCGCCGTCGGCGTCGTCGACCGCGACCGGATGATCACGGGCGAGCACATCCGCCCTGGAGACGTTCTCATCGGCGTGCCGTCGCCGGGGCTGCGCTCGAACGGCTATTCCCTGGCGCGGAAGGTCTTCTTCGACGTCGCCCATCGCGATCTCGACGAGCCTGCGTACGAGGGCGCTCGATCGACGTTGGCGGACGAGCTCCTCGAGCCATCGGTGATCTACGCCCCGGCGATCATGGCATTGGTCCGGGCCGTCGAGGTCCGGGGCATCGCCCACGTCACCGGTGGCGGGATCGTCGGCAACCTCAACCGCGTGCTGCCGTCGGGTACCGACGCCGTCGTCGAGCAGCGACGCTGGGAGCCGCCCCGCATCTTCGACGAGATCGCCCGCATCGGAGGGATCTCGCCCCTCGAGATGGGAAAGACGTTCAACCTCGGCCTCGGCATGATCGTCGTCGTCCCGCGAGGCGAGGCGTTCAAGGCGCTCGACGTGTTGCGCAGTCGCGGTCACCGCGGGGCGTGCGAGGTCGGCGAGATCGTCGACGGCCGGGGCGCCGTCCATCTGCAGTAGTGGTCCGGGCGACCCGCGGCGCCGCCGTCGTGTTCGTGTTGGCCGTCGCGCTGGGCAGCGGTTCGTGCGCCGGGCCCCGGTTGTCGCGTGACGGCGCGCGGTCGTTCACCGACGACGCCCTGCGGGCGGCAGGGTTGTCTGGAGTCGTCGTCCGCCCGACGACGACAGCCTGCACCGTCGAGGACGTCCCCGGGTGGCGGACGCTGGCCGAGACGTCAGCGGGCGAGGTGTCGATGTGTGTGAGTCGGGACCAGGGCCGCGCGCTGTCGGTGCGTGATCCGGGGATGACCGATGCGCAGTTCGCCCGCCTGGAGGCCTACCGAAGCGGGACGGCGACGGACCGGGCGCGTCCGCTGGCGGCGGCCTCGTCGGGGTTGCTCCTGGTCGGTGTCGTCGCCAAGCTGGCGCTGGTGCTCGCCGACGGGGGGGGACGATGAGCGAGAACGTCGAGGTCGAGGTCGCGGACGTGCCGTCGGCGCCGACGGCGGTGCGGGAAGGGCGGGCGGCACCGGGTGAGCTGTCGGCGACGATCCGTCGGTTGCTCGACCCGGTTTGGGCGTACGTCCGGACCACGGACCTCGTGCCCCTGCACAACATCGTGCTGTATCGACCCCCCGACGGCGAACCGGGGATGCCGCTCGAGGTCGGGGTGCGCGTCGACCGCGCCTTCGACGATGCTGCTCCGCCCGCCGACGTCTGCTGTCGCGAGTTGCCGGCGGGGCGCGTTGCTCGCGCGACCCACGTCGGCCGGTACGAGCGCTTGGGCCAGACCCACGACGCCGTCGTGGCGTTCTGTCACGCCAACGGGCTCGAGCGGACGGGACGGTCTTGGGAGATCTACGGCGACTGGAACGAGGACGTGGACCTCTTGGAGACGGAGGTCGTCCACGAGGTCAGGCCCCTTCGAGATCCGCCTTCGTGAACAGCGCCCGCATCTCGAGGCCGAGTTCGGCCAGCTTCTCCCGACCGCCCGACTGACGATCGATCACGCACACCACCGTTGCGACGGTCGCCCCCTCCTCGCGGAGTGCGTGGGTGGCATCGATGACGGCGCCGCCGGAGGTGATGACGTCCTCGATGAGGCAGATGCGGAACCCGGCGAGGTCACCGCCCTCGGCGAGGCGCATGGTCCCGTAGGACTTCGCCTCCTTGCGGACGAAGCGGGCCGGCGTGCCGGTGAGCTGCGACACCACCGTCGCCAGCGGTACCCCGCCGAGCTCGAGCCCGCCGAGCAACTGCGCGTCCGCAGGCACGAGCGGTGCCATCCCGGCGGCGATGTCGCGCAGCAGGACCGGGTCGGCCTCGAAGCGGTACTTGTCGAAGTACTCGTTGGAGACGACGCCCGATCGGAGCAGGAACTCGCCCTCGAGGTGGGCGGCGGCGTAGACGCGGGCGGCGAGCGTGGGTTCGACCGAGGCCATGCTGGCGACCCTACTGAGGGCGCGGGGTCGCTCAGTAGGCGAGGAGCTCGCGGCAGGCGGCGGCGATGTCGTCGACCTGCGGGAGGATCGCCTGCTCGAGCGTGGGTTCGTAACCGACGTGGCAGTCCTTCGCCCCGATGCGGCGCACCGGTGCGTCGAGGTCCGAGAAGCACGACTCGGCGATCCACGAGGCGACCTCTCCGCCGAAGCCCCCGGTCTTGATGTCCTCGTGGACGACGAGCACCCGGCCGGTGTGGCCAACCGACTCGGCGACGAGCTCCTGGTCCCAGGGGATCAGGCACCGCAGGTCGACGATCTCGATCGAACGGCCCGTCTCCCCGGCCACGCGGACCGCCGCCTCCCGTGCCAGGTGCACGGTGTAGCCGTAGGAGACGATCGTCATGGCGTCTCCGCGCTGGACGTAGTCGCCCTTGCCCAATGGGATCAGGAAATCGGGCGGGGGATAGACGTCGCGGGCGAAGGGCTGTCGGTAGAGCCGCTTGTGCTCGAGGAAGAGGACGGGGTCCTCGCAGCGGAACGCCGTGCGCAACATGCCGGCGACGTCGCGGGCCCGCGACGGGTACATCACGATCAGGCCAGGCACGTGGGCGAAGATCGATTCGCCGCACTGGCTGTGCCAGATCGAGCCGCCGGTGAGGTACCCGCCGATCGGCACGCGCAGCACGAGGGGGCACGAGAACGCCCCGTTCGATCGCCACCGGACGGTCGCCGCCTCGGTCTTGATCTGCGTCATGGCCGGCCAGATGTAATCGAAGAACTGGACCTCGGGCGCGGGCCGGAGGCCTCGGATCGCCTGGCCGACGGCGCGTCCGACGATGTTGGCCTCGGCGAGCGGCGTGTTGAAGCACCGGGCGATCCCGAAGCGCTTCTGGATCCCGAGCGTCGTGCCGAACACGCCGCCCTTGCCCTCGACCTCCTCGATCACGGACTCCGGCGCGTCGGCCACGTCCTCGCCGAACACGCGGATCCGTTCGTCGGCCTCCATCGCCTCGTGCAACGTGAGGCGCACCGCCTCGCCGAACTGCACGAGCGGCGCATCCTCCGCGGTCGGCCCGGCGTCTCGCCCGTCGCCCGGGATGTCGGGCACGACGTAGACGTGCTCGAGCACCTTCGAAGGGTCGGGCCGAGCCCCGGCCATCGCCTCGCGCGACGCGGCGTTGACGAGCTCCTTGGCTTCCGCGTGGATCTCGTCGACCTGCTCGCGCGTGAGCACGTCGCCCTGCACGAGCTCCTCCTCGAGAAGGTGAATCGGGTCGTGTTCGACCTCGTCGAGGAGCTCCTCCTCGGGGCGGTACTTCGACTGCGTGTCGGCGGCCGAGTGCGAGTACGGGCGCGTCACCTTGGCGTGGATCAGGCCGGGCCCCTCACCGGCGCGCACACGGGCGATGGCGCGGGCGCCTTCCGTGCGCGACGTGAAGTAGTCGCGCCCGTCGAACTTGGTGATGGCGAGGCCGCGGAAGCCGCGCACCATCTCACTGATCGGCGCCGGCGATTGGTCCTCGGCGCGGACGGAGATGGCGTAGCCGTTGTCGGCGACGAGGAACAGGACGGGCAGGTGGAGCCGGCACGCCGAGTTCAACGACTCCCAGAACTCACCCTCGCTCGTCGCTCCTTCGCCCAACGACACGTAGGTCAGCTCGTCGCCGTAGGCCGTCGCACCAGGGAGGTCGCGGCCGACGATGTAGCGGCCCGCTTCGGCGCACCCGACGGCCGGGAGGCACTGGCTGGCCGTGGCGCTCGACTGGGTGACGACGTTCAGCGTCCGCGCTCCCCAATGACAAGGCATTTGCCGTCCGCCGGAGGCTGGGTCGTCTACGGACCCGACGGCCTGCATGAGGATCTCGGTCGGTGTCACGCCGAGACCGAGCATGAGCGAGCGGTCGCGGTAGTACGGGAAGAACCAGTCGTAGGACGGTCGCAGGCTTCGCGCCAAGGCGAGGAGCAGTGCCTCGTGGCCGGCGCCGGAGATCTGGAAGAAGACGCGGCTCTGCTTCTGCAAGAGGATCTCGCGGTCATCCAACGCCCTGGAGATGCACGCGAGCCGCAGGTCCTCGATCAGCTCGGTGGCAGGGAAGCCGCGGTACTCCTCGACGGTCATCGGAACCTCCGGAGGAGCTGGACCTGGCTGATGGCGGCGATGCGCGCCTCCGCGAGGCGATCGGCAGCGAGCGCCGTCGTGATGCCCTCACGCTCGGCGGTCTCGAGCACCGTCGTCGTCGTCGTGAAGATGCGCCGGACGTTGGCGTAGGCGCGTTCGCGGTGATAGCCGCGCAACTCCTCGGCGATGTTGATGACGCCGCCCGCGTTCACGACGTAGTCGGGGGCGTAGACGACGCCGGCCTCGGCGAGGAGCTTCCCGCACGTGTCGTCGGCCAGTTGGTTGTTGGCCGAACCGACGACCGCGGCGCACCGAAACTCGGGGATGGTGACCGGACTGAGCGCCTTGCCCATGGCGCACGGCGCGTAGAAATCGCACTCGAGGGCGTGGGCCTCCGCAACGGGCGCGACCTCGGTGGCGAAGTCCCTGCGTGCCCGTTCGATCGCCTCGGCGCTCACGTCGGTCACCGTGACGCGGGCCCGTTCCTCGACGAGGTGACGAACGAGCGCGTGGCCGACCTTGCCGACGCCACTGACGACGACGTGACGGTCCTTGAGGTCGGTCGTCTCCCACAACCGCTTGGCCACTGCCTTCATGGCGTGGAGCACGCCGTAGGCGGTCGCCGCTGAGGGGTCGCCGCTTCCGCCGAGCGACCGGCTCACTCCGGTGACCGACGCGGTCTCGCGCCGGATGAGATCCATGTCGTCCTGGGTCGTCCCGACGTCCTCAGCGGTGATGTAGCGACCTGCGAGGGCGTCGACGAAGCGCGCGTAGGCGCGGAGGAGGGCCTCGGACTTGTCCATCCTCGGGTCTCCGATGATGACCGCCTTGCCGCCGCCGAGGTCGAGCCCCGCGGCCGCCGCCTTGTACGTCATGCCCTTGGCGAGACGGAGGACGTCCTCGACGGCGTCGTCCTCGCTGACGTAGGGGAAGAATCGCGTCCCGCCCAGCGCCGGACCGAGCCGCGTCGAGTGGATCGCGATGACGGCGCGGAGCCCGCTGGCCCGGTCGTGGCAGAACACGACCTGCTCGTAGCCGTCCGCCTCGAGTCGGTCGAAGATCGCCACCTGCGGCGAGCGTACGCGATCCCCCCCTCCTTCACGGCACCGGCAGGTCAGCAGCGCTAGTCCGGACAGGTCACCCAAAATGACCCGCAGGGGCTATCGACCCGAAAGGCTTCTGTCCGTACGTTCAGGGAGTAATCGGACAACCGACGCACCGACATCTCCTCGAAGGGACCACCCGATGGCCGATCACCCGCCCACCAACGATGCACTGCTCACGCCGGCCGAGGTCGCCGCACTGTTTCGGGTCAACCCGAAGACCGTGACCCGCTGGGCCCGTGCCGGCAAGATCACCGCCATCCGCACCCTCGGCGGCCATCGTCGTTTCCGCGCCTCCGAGATCCGCCGCTGCCTCGAGCAGATGGAGCGCCAAGGGGCCTAGGGCCCGCGCTCAGCAGGACACCAACGTTCCTTTGGCGAACCGGGTCAGCTCCCCGTCGGGGCAGGCCCGGTTTTGTCGTTCCGAGAGGTTCGGGGGACACTCGGAGCGTGGCTGGCCCCAACGCTTCGTACTCCGTCCGCATCCGCGTCGAGCTCGACGACGCCCCCGGCATGCTCGGTCGGCTCGCGACCGCCATCGGCGACGCCGGTGGGAACATCGCGGGGCTCGACATCGTCGAGGTGCGCGGCCATCGCATGGTCCGTGACATCACCGTGTTCGCAGTGGACGAAGCCCACGTCAAGCGCCTTCGGACCGTCGTCGAATCGCTCGACGGGGTCGTCGTCGTGAGCGTGCGCGACCGGACGTTCCTCATGCACGAGGGCGGCAAGATCGAGACCCGCTCGAAGATCCCCCTCCAGAACCGCGACGACCTTTCGATGGCCTATACGCCGGGGGTGGCGCGGGTCTGCCGGGCGATCGCCGATGTGCCGAGCGACGTCCACAAGTTCACGATCAAGGCCAACACGGTGGCCATCGTGACCGACGGGACGGCGGTGCTGGGCCTGGGCGACATCGGCCCCTCTGCGGCATTGCCGGTGATGGAGGGCAAAGCGCTGCTGTTCAAGGAGTTCGCGGGGGTGGATGCCTTCCCGATCTGCCTCGACATCGAGGATGCGGACGAGCTCGTCGAGACCGTGCAGCGGCTCGCGCCGGTCTTCGGCGGGATCAACCTGGAGGACATCGCCGCGCCGCGCTGCTTCGAGGTCGAGGAACGGCTGAAGGCGTCGCTCGACATCCCGGTGTTCCACGACGACCAGCACGGGACCGCCGTCGTCGTCCTGGCGGCGCTGCGGAACTCGCTCAAGGTCGTGGGGAAGTCGATGGAGGACCTGAAGGTCGTCATCGCCGGCGTCGGCGCCGCCGGCGTGGCGATCACGAAGATCCTCATGCAGGCAGGCGTCGAGAACGTGATCGGCATCGACCGGAAGGGCGCGATCTACTCCGGTCGGGGCGAGCTCGACGCGTCGAAGCAGTGGTTCGCCGAGAACACCAACCCGGAGATGCGGCGCGGCGCGCTGCACGAGGTCATGCCCGGCGCCGACGTGTTCATCGGCGTTTCCGGCCCCGGATTGGTGAAGCGAGACGACCTCCGCGTGATGCACGACGATCCGATCGTCTTCGCGCTGGCGAACCCGGATCCGGAGATCCTGCCCGAGGATGCCGAGGGCCTGGCGGCCGTGATCGCGACCGGTCGCAGTGATTACCCGAACCAGATCAACAACGTGCTGTGCTTCCCGGGCATCTTCCGGGGAGCGTTGGATGCGGGGGCGACGACGATCACCGAGAACATGAAGCTGGCGGCGGCGACGGCCATCGCCGATGCCGTTCCCGACGACGAGTTGTCGGCCGGCTACATCGTTCCGTCGGTCTTCAACCGACACGTCGTCGAGCTGGTGGCGGCCTCCGTCGCCGACCAGGCCGTTCTCGACGGGGTCATCCGCAAGTCGTGAACATCGACGCGGTCACGTTCGACTTCTGGAACACGCTCGTGGCCGACGGGGGTGGAGCGGCGCGGGACCAGCGGATCGACGCGTGGCTCGGCATCCTCGAGGACGCAGGCTTCGCCACCGAGCGCCAACACCTCGACAAGGCGATGGCTTCGTCGTGGGAGAGGTTCCTCGGTTCGTGGAAGGCGAACGAGCAGTACACCCACGTGGAGGCGGCCATCGACATCGTCGAGTCGCTCGGCTACGAGTTGCCGGAGGGCGTGCACGAGGCGCTTCTGTCGTCCTACACGTACGCGACGACGAACACTCCGTCGCTCACCGAGGGCATCGGGGACTGCCTGCGTGCGCTGGCATCTGCCGGCGTGCGGCTGGGGATCATCTGCGACGTGGGGATGACGCCGTCGACGGCGCTGCGGGAGATCCTGGCGCACCACGGGCTGCTGTCGCTGTTCGACCACTGGTCGTTCTCCGACGAGGTCGGTCACTACAAGCCGTCCGCGGCGATCTTCGAGCACGCGCTGGCAGGTCTCGGCGGCGTGGCGCCCGACCGTGCGGCCCACGTCGGCGACCTGCGCCGAACCGATGTCGCAGGGGCGCTCGGATTCGGGATGACGGCGGTCCGTTATACGGGCGCCTTCGACGACGTCGAGGGGGAAGGTCCCGACGCCACGTTCGTCATCGCCTCCCACGCCGACTTGCCTGGGTTGCTCGGAATCTCCTGATGGCGTTGCAATTCTCGCCCGCGCGAGGTTGACTGGTCGAAACACTGGGTTTTTCCTAGGCGGGAGATGACCATGGCGGATCGGCGGGTGCGGGCGCGCGAGGTGTCGCGAGTCTCGTGGACGAAGGCGACGGTTGTGGCGATCGCCGCGCTGCTGGTGATCGGAACGGCGCCACCGGCGGCGTCGGTGGAGAACGGTCCGACGGTCGTCGGCGAGTCGTTCTCGTTCCAGAAAGCGGTGGCCTTCGACGCGCTCGGGAACGACACCGCCTTCACCGGAGCGCTCTCGGTCGTGAGCAACACGCAGCCGGCAAACGGCACGGCGAACTGCGCTCCGCTGGGCGGATGCCTCTACACCGCGTCTGCCGGCTACACGGGCTCGGACTCCTTCACCTACACCGTCACCGACGGGACGGGGCAGACCGACGTCGGCACCGTGAACCTCACCGTCCAGGCCGCGCCGGCCGGCCCGTTGTTCGCCATCGAGGATTCGATCGCAACCCGCGCCGGAGTGGCCGCGACGACGAACGTCCTCGCCAACGACACCGGCGGATCCGGAGCGAAGTCGGTCTCCGCGTCGTCGACACCGAACCACGGAACGGTGTCGTGCGCCTCCGACGGCGCTTGCACCTATGCCCCCGCCGACGGGTTCGCTGGCACCGACGGCTTCACGTACGACGTGACCGACTCGAGCGAGGCCACCAAGCGGGGTGTCGTGCACGTGACGGTGGCGCCCCCCGACGCGACCTTTGCCCTCGTGACGTCGGGGGCCGCCGCGACCAACGGCGCCGATTGGAAGGTCGGCGCCGTGCCGTCCCACGTGCCCCAAGAGGCGGCCACTGCGGTGGCGGTGCCGGGCCTTTCGGCCACGCCCGAAGCGCCCCAGGCGATCGCCGGCTCTCCCGTCGCCGCGCCGGCGTGGACAACTTCGCGGAACGGTGAGAGCGCCGAGGCCACTGCAACCGGGGCACTCGTCGGAGACTCGCTGCAAGCGCTCTTCCCGCCGCCGCTCCCGCCGATCAGCCAGGGCACAGGTGGTGACGGCCACGTGCCGATCCTGGTCGGAGCGAAGGTCTTCGCCTTCTACCATCACACCGTCCCGACCTCGATCACGTGCGTCGACCGACTCGCCGGCACCCTGTGCCCCGGCTATCCCAAGCAGATCAACCTCTCCACGAACAACTACATGTCTGGACCGGCTGTCGTGGTGGGCACAAGGTTCTGGTCACACCTCAACCCCACGAGCAGTTATTCCCCATATTCCCAATCCGCGCCGGTGGCGCTGTATTGCTGGGACGCAGCGACGGATGCCACCTGCGGGTTGACGGTGGTGGACCGGGCATTGACCACGGTGGACCCTCAGGTCTCAGCGCCGCGAATGGCCGGAAACCGGATGTGGTTCGGCGGCGAGACGGGTCAGCTCTACTGTGTCGATCCGACCACTGGGACAGTGTGCCCCTCGATCCCGCACGCCCTCGGCGCCACATCGTTCGCAGGGAACAACGGCCGGCAGTACGACTCCGTGGCCCACGGGGACCGCGTGTATCTGAGCCGCGGCGACAACAACCTCGTCACCTGCATCGACGTCGCAGCCCAGGCGACTTGCGCCGGATGGCCCACGCCCGTCGCGCTCGGCACCGTGAATCTGGTCACTCGGTACAACACGACAGGGCAGGCAGACGGCGTGTGCGCATCTACTACCTCGAACACGCTGGCCTGCGCCGCCGATTCTGACTCGACGGCGACTGAGGTATTGGCGGGATGGGTTTCGAGCGACCTCAACTACTCGGCGACCTCAGAGGCTGAGACCGGCTCTCGCACGCTGTATGGCGGCCTCGACAAGACCGGCATGTCCTGTTTTGACTGGGTGGCCCGAGCCGCCTGCACCGGAGGCCAGTACGTGAACGGCACCGTGTCGGTCGACAAGGACGGCAACGCCCTCCCTCCGAGGGGTGCCTATGGAGCGGCTTTCGACGGAGCCTGTGTGGTTGGGCTTGGAGATCGGGCGCAGATCTACACCGTCGACCCGAGTGGTGTGTCTCCGTGCACCAGCCTGGCCACCGGCACCTCCGGCCAAGTCGTTGACCTGAGGGCGCAGCGCTGCGACGGGACGGTCGGATCGGCGACGTGGGGTCGGGTTGCGCTGGTCGACGGGGACCTCGCGTCCGAGAACGGGGACTTCAGCAGCCTCGTGATGACCGTTCGCGACGCTGCCACGAACGCCGTCCTGGTCAGCCGGGAACTGGTCGGGACAGACGGTCTCATCGATCTCTCGGGTATCTCGAGCTCGGCTCATCCGTCGTTGTCGATCGGTGCCAACGCCGTCAGCTCGGCCGAGACCCAGGCGTGGGCGGACGGGAACTGGCCCAAGGCGATCATCAGCTGGAACGCCGATTCGGCCGGGCTCTGCCTGACGACGTCGGCACCGCCGCCGTGCCCGCCAAGCCCCGCCGCGCTCAATGCGGCGTTCCTCGACGGCTCGCAGACCGACCGTCGAACCGTCGACGTCGCCCGACCGAGCTCGTGCGACAGCGTCGCCGCCAACCTGTTCGGTCGCAACGGCTACCTGATGTTCGCGAAGGACGGTGGGGTGTTCGCATCCGGGCCGAACAACTCCTTCGGGGACACGACGTTCCTCGGCGCAGCGTCGCGTGGGCTGCGCGCCCTTGTGCACCGCTCGGGGCCGCCCTATGTCGCGCCGCAGAGCCTGAGGCAGCTCAACGCGCCCATCGTCAGCGGCGACCTGAGCAACTCGCGGAACGGGTATGTCCTGGCCGGCGAGGACGGCGGGATCTTCACGTTCGGTGACGTCCCGTTCAGTGGCTCGCTCGGCGGGGTGAACCTCAACCAACCGATCACGGGAATCGCCCTCGACCCTGATGGGACGGGGTACTGGATGGTCGCGACCGATGGCGGTGTGTTCGCCTTCGACGCTCCGTTCTTCGGCTCCATGGGCGGCAGCCCTCTCAACCGTCCGATCGTCGACATGGTGGCCTCGGCCACCGGCAAGGGCTACTGGCTCGTGGCCGATGACGGCGGGGTCTTCAGCTTCGGCGACGCGGCATTCGCCGGCTCCCTGGGCGCGCTGCCGCTGAACCGCCCGATCGTGTCGATGGCCGCCGACAGCGACGGGTCCGGTTACTACCTGGTTGCCTCCGATGGGGGCGTGTTCGCCTTCGATGCGGCGTTCCACGGGTCGACCGGCGGATCGGCGATCAACGCACCCGTGGTCGGCATCGTCACGGATCCGGATGGGAGCGGTTACTGGCTGGCGGCGGAGGACGGCGGCATCTTCAGCTTCGACGCCCCGTTCCTGGGCTCCGTCGCCGACCTCGACCTGAACCAGCCGATGATTGCCATCACCGGCACCTGATGAAGGAATCCGCGGTTCACAGGGCGCTGCAGAAGGGCTGATCGGCGGTCGCCGCTGTTCTGGGCGGGTTGAACCACCTGTGCGGTGGTTCAACCCGCCCAGAACGAGGGCTCGCGCTGCTAGCGTTCACCCGCCAGTCCACGGCAGCCCTTTGAGATCCCAGGGGACGCGCTTCGCAACGAGCAGCGATCGGATCTCGCACCTTGGCGACGCACGACGACCGTCTCACCGAGGCAATTCGGCAGATGGCGACCTTCTCGGTGGTGGACGACCCCATGCCGGCGATCCTCCAGCGCATCGCCGCCCTCGCCAACGACACGGTCGAGCCCGCCGCCATGGTCGGCTTGACGATGTCGGTGAACGGTCGACTCGCCACGCCGGTCTTCACCGACGAGGACGCACCGGAGATCGACTCTGCGCAGTACGCCACTGGCGTCGGACCGTGCCTCGACGCCTTCCGGACCGGGGCCGTGTGCGTTGTCCCATCCACACGCCTCGACACCACGTGGCCCCCGTTCTCCGCGGCCTGCGTGGAGCATGGGATCCTGAGCACGCTGTCGATCCCGGTGATGGCGAAGGCCGAGAAGCTCGGCGCCCTCAACTTCTACGCCCAAGCCGAGCGGGCTTTCGGCGAGGAGGAAGAGACGCTCGCGAGGGCGTTCGCGTTGCAGGCGGCGGTCGTGATCTCGAACGCGCAGGCCTACTGGAGCGCCAGGGCCCTCGGGGACCAGCTCACACAGGCTCTGGAGTCGCGCGTCGTCATCGAACAGGCGAAGGGCGTGCTGATGGCCTCGGGCCTGACGTCCGAGGCCGCGTTCGCCGCCCTCCGGAATACGTCGCAACGCCGCAACCGCAAGCTCCGCGACATCGCTGCCGAGGTCATCGCCGAGGCCGAGTGCCGCGCTCGTGGGACGAAGGAATCGGGCGCGTGAGCGACTTCGAGGACCTCGTCCGCCGCGTCGACGCGCTGGCGCGGGGCGACGCTGTCGTTCGAGCAAAGCTGCAGGCAGCTGCCGACCTGCTCGTGCGGGCCATCCCGGTTTGCGACACCGCGAGCGTCGGCCTCGTGCTCAACGGAACGGCGATGACCGCGGCGAGCGTCGACCATGTCGCCCTCGAGGTCGACCTCCTCCAGTACCGCTTCGAAGAGGGGCCGTGCCTCGATGCCGTGGACCACGCCGGCGGTCAGGTCGTGCGTGTGGATCTCATCGACGACCACCGCTACAACCGGTTCGCGCCAGGCGCTCTCGACGCGGGTGTCACCTCGGTGCTGTCGCTGCCGTGCTCGTCGAGCACCGGGCGCGTGATCGGGTCGCTGAACCTCTACTCGCGCGGGTCCGGGAGCTTCGACAGGGACAGCGAGACCCGCGCCCGGCCGTTCGTCGAGTACGTGGCGAAGACGATCGAAGAGTCGCCCACGTTCGACCTCGCCGTCGCCCTCGTCGACGGAGTCACGGATCAGGTCGAGGGCGAGGCCGTCGTGAACCAAGCCGTCGGCCTGATCATGGAGCGTCGTCGCTGCAGCGCGGAATCGGCGCTCGCCGCCCTCGGGGCCTCTGCGGTCGCGCGAGGCCAGGATCTCCGAACGGCGGCCGAGTCGATTCTCGACGGGCGGGCGCTCCGCGACGAGGGGTAGGGAGCCCGGCGCTCGTCGATCTCCACTGGATGCTCGAAGCGAGCCAGGGACTTGCGCTGCGGGCACCCGCTCGGGCGCGGCAACAGGCCGGGGACGAACCCGGCCTGCTGCGCTCCCTGGTGGTCGGGACCGGCGTCGATCCGGTGACCCCACGCTTTTCAGGCGTGTGCTCTACCAACTGAGCTACCCGACCGGGGGCGGTCCTGACGGGATTTGAACCCGCGACCTCCGGCTTGACAGGCCGGCGTGCACTCCAAACTGCACCACAGGACCAACGGTGAGACGTGAGACGTGCTGCGAGCACCCCAACGGGATCGATCAGGTGCTGCCACCTCGAAAGGCCACCTCGAAAGGGCGAGCAGGATCGTAGTGGACGGGCTCGTAGGGTGCTGCCGTGGGCGGTTTTCGCTGGTCGGGGTGCCGCTCCGGACAGGCAGCTGCGGGTCCTCGGACGAGCAGCACTCGCCGCGTACGATCGTCGTGGTCTCGGGCGAAAGGGAGCGTGATGGCGAGTCGCCAGCATCGGCGCGGCGGGCGGGTGACGCCGAAGGGTACGAAGGGCGGGCTCAGGCTGAGCGAGCAGGAGCGCCGCGGGCTGGAGGACATCTTCGATCGGTTGCTGTCGGGTGCCGCCGAGATCGCGACGGCCACCACTTCGCTCGAGGTCGAGGCCTGGGCGTCGACGCTGTGGGACGTGTTCGACCGCCAGCAGCTCGTCGGCGCTGATGCGGTCAAGGTGATGGGCGGCGGTCTCATCGCCCATGCCGGGCGCGACCGCTCGCCGGCTTCTCTGATCGTGCTGCGTTCGCTCGCGTCAGTGGCGCCGGAGCCCTACAGGACGAAGGCCGCGCGTGCCGCCGATCGGCTGGTGGCCAGCGGCGCGCCCGAACCGACGTGGGCGGCGCTCCCCGGAGCCCAGCAGCCCACGAGGGCGTTCGTGCAGCTGGACCCGGTCGACGACGACGGGATCACGGTCATGGTCGGTTTCGACGGTCCCGGCGGACCGGACACCGTGGGCGTCTACATCGACTTCAACCTCGGTCGCATGGCGAAGGACGTGTTCATCGTCCCGACACCGATCGAAGAGCTCCGGGACCTTCTCGTGACCGAAGCGGTCGCAGAGGGTACCGAGTTCCGCGAGGTCGCCTTGAGCGAGGCGGCTGCATGGTGGACCGAAGCGTTCGACACCACCGATGGGACGATCGACCCACCGATTGGAGACGACGTCTACCGACTCCGGGCCTTGATCGACGCGCGACTGGTCCTGCTTCCGCCGGGCGGGAATGTGCCCGACGCTGGTGAACTCGACGACACTGAGCGGGACGAGCTTCTGGATGGGTTCGTCGTATCGTCGGAGGCTCGACACCTGATCGACGCTGGTGCCGATCCTGAGTTGGTCGGCGAGCTCGCCTTCCACCTCCTCAACTTCTCGCTCGACTACGTCTATGGCCAGCGGTTGCGCTTCTCTCCGGTCATGGTCGAGATCTTCTGTTGTTCGTGGGCTCCCCGAAAGGCCTTGCTCGACGACGACGGCCTCGACCTGCTTCCGGACGTCCTTCGCTCCTGGATCTCGTTCGCCGGCCATCGCCGGGGGATCCCCGACGCCCGCATAAACGAAGCGATCGAAGCGGTCGATCGCTACGAGCCGACGCTTCGCGCAGAGTCTGGTGACGAGGCGAACTGGGGTCCAGCGAAGCTCCTGGCACGATCCCTCAAAGCCGAGGGCATCGACATCACCGACTCCGAGGCTGTGCAGCACTTCATCGACCGGGTGAACGCCGCCGGCGGGATCGACGTCCTCTGAGGGAAAAGCTGTTCCGGCAGGTCGGGTGAACGCCCGGCCCGTAGCCGGCGGTCTAGTGGCCGTCATCTCGTCGTCGGTGGTGAATGGGCAGTTGGCACCGAATCGCTCGTCGTACACGACCGCAGGCGTGGACAGGCGGTGGTTTGCTTGATGCATGTCTGACCGCGACGCCATCGAGGGCGCGATCCGTTCGTACTGCTCGGCCTGGGAGCTCCGGGATCGATCACGGTGGCTGGGAGCGTTCCGAGACGATGCGATCCAGGAGGACCCCATCGGCGGTCGCATCCGGCAAGGGCTGGCCGAGATCGGAGCCTTCTTCGATGAAGGCCTACGGCACTGGTCGATCGGGCTCACGATCACGCCGGAACGCATTCACGTTCTCGGACGCGAGGCAGCCATGGTCTGGCGCATCGATGCCGCTCGACCGGACGAGCGGATCGAGTTCGAAGGTGTCGACGTGTTCACCTTCGACGAGGAAGCGCGCATCTCGACCGTGCGGGCTTACTGGGAAGAGGGCTTTCGGCGGCGCTTCCTCACCTGAATGCGCTCGAGCACGCCGTGCACTCCCGAAGGTCATGATGGGTCATCGCCACGCTCCTCCACATCAACGGCCCGACCGGCGCTGGCAAGTCGGCAATCGCTCAACGTCTGGTGCAGGAACGACCGCTCGCGCTCTGCCTGGACATCGACGCGCTCCGGGTGCAGCTCGGGGGTTGGCGCGAGCGCAACGAGTCCAAGCAGATCGCCCGCAGCCTCGGCTTCGCCATGGCGCGGAGACACCTCGACTGCGGACACGACGTCGTGCTCCCGCAGCTCACCGTTCGGGAAGATGTCGTTGACGACCTCGAGAGACTTGCCACCGAAGCCGGCGCATCCTTCGTCGAGGTGATGCTGTTCGCTGATCCGGGGGAGCTGGCTGCCCGGGTCGAACTGACGCGAACGACACCGGCGGGGCAACACCCGCGAGACGTGTTCACCCCCGCCGAGCTCGCGCACCAGACGCAGTACGCCCTCGGGGCTCTGGCGGAGATGGCGGCTCGCCGCCCGAACGTCGTCGTCGTCGACGTGAGCGGCATGTCGCTGGCTCGGGCTTCTGCCGCTGTGGCGGCCGCGCTGACCTGACGGTCCCGGATGCTCGGAGCGGGTACATCACCGGTCGGCGACCCCCGACCACCCGAGCGAACGACAGACGTGCACCGGCCAGGCAGGGCCCATGCACACGCGCGCCGAATCTCCCCGGAATGCCGCCTCACTCGCGCTCCCGCCGCCTTGCGGTCCTCGGGGCGCTCTGCGCCATCGTCCTCGCCACGTCGATCCATTCGGCCAGCATCGCCGCCCCTGGAGCCAACTCCGGTCCGAAGTCGATGGTCGCCTTGGGGGACTCCTACGCTTCGGGCCCGCTCGTCCCGGTTCAGTACGAGCAGCCATTCGGATGCCTGCGCTCGAGCAACAACTACGCCCATCAGGTCGCCAGGCAGCTGGACCTCGCGTTGGTCGACGTCACCTGCAGTGGCGCCAGCACCAAGCACATGTGGGAGACGCACGGCGTGTCGCCGGAACAGGAGTTCAACGAGTACGGCAGTCCTGTCGGCGACACGGGGCATCCGGGCAACCCGCCGCAGCTCGATGCACTCTCACCCACCACCGACATCGTGACCCTGCAGATCGGCGGCAACGACATCGGGTTCGCCGGCCTGGCCATGACCTGTGGCGAAGGTGCCCTCAGGGGCACCGGCTGCCGCAAGTCGGTCGAAGCGGAGCGGCCGTTCGAGCGGATCGCCGCGACAGCCCCGAAGATCGCCGCCGTCCTCGACGAGATCCACCGCCGGTCCCCGAAGGCCAAGGTGCACGTGCTCGGTTACTCGGCGATCTTCAAGATCGGATCGACGGCACGTTGCGAGGCCATGGGTGTCGGCGAGGAGGACGCACGGTACCTGCGCAGCATCCACGAGACGCTCAACGCCATGATCGAGTCGGTCGCCGATGCGTCCGAGCGGACGTACAGCGAGGCTGCGGGATATGTCGACGTCTACGGACCGAGCGCGGGCCACACCGCCTGCGACCTCCCGGCGATTCGCTGGATCGAGCCCATCGTGCCCGTCAACGCCGCGGCTCCCGTGCACCCGAACCTCGGTGGCATGACGGCCATCCGGGACATCCTCGTCGACGAGGTGTGGCCGAAGGGCCTTCCGCAGCGTTCCTCGCTCCCCGGCCTACCGGCGCCTCCGAACTCACCCATCTGATTCCAGCGCCACGGCGCGGCCCACGAGCGGCGCTCCGAACGTTCCCGCCTCCGCCAGGACGCCAGGTCAGGCTCGCGAAGACATGCGACAGCGCGCTATTCACCGGTTGCCCTCCGGGCCAGGATGTGGAAGGCGTGCCATCGTTGGTCGCCCTCGAGCACGGTGGGACGGACTTCGTCCTCTTCTTCCAGCAGCAGAACTTCGAGGCCGCCCGTCATTCGCTGCACCTCCGCGAGGGTGACCGTTGTCGATCGGTCAGCCCATGCGTGGTGGGGTCCCCACACGTCCACGGCGACCACACCGCCGGGAACGAGTGCGCTGCGGATCCGGGACCAGACCAGGAAGAATGAAGTCCGGTCGCAGAACGGCAGTGATCGCGACGACCACACGAGATCACACGGTGGCAGCTCGACTTCGTCGAAGGTGGCGGTGACGATCTGCAGGCCCGCGTCACTGCCGTTGGCGAGTCGCGACCGCAGGATCGCCGCAGCCGTCGGCTCGGCATCGACCGCAAGCACCCGCCACCCTCGTTCCATCAGAGCGAGCGTCTCGGTCCCCTGACCGAACCCGAGATCCAGCGCCTGACGATTGCCCTCCGGACTGGCGACAACCGCCATCGCGGCGGCGAGCCGAGGCGAGGCGGGGCGGGCGAGATGCGCCTCGTAGTAGCGCTCCCAGTCGCTCACTCCGCGCAGAGTACCGGGATGCCCGGCGGACAGGTGGACGCTCGAGGGGTGCAATTCGAGGGCGGCGAGAACGGACGGTGTCTACCGTGCATTCGTGGGCAAGTACGCCGCCGCGACAGCGAAGACCGGACTGACCATCCCGCGCCCCGGGGCCTGCCCTTCGGATCTGCAGCTCCCTCAGCTGCTCGCGTACACGCGTGACGACGACCCCAAGGTTCGCAGGCTCGCCCTGAAGCACCTCTGTCCGTGCAGGCTTCAGCGCCAGCGGGAGGCCGTCTGGGAGCGCGTGTTCGAGATGACATGCGACCCCGACCCGGGCGTGCGTCGCGACGCCGTCCATGGGATGACGGATGGGTCCCCACGGGAGTTCGCCCCCCTCGTCCTCACGCACCTCGAGCCGATGATTCGCGATCCCGACCCACAGGTGCGCAAGTACGTCCGTAGGACACTCGAGGCCATCCGGCGTTCCGGCCGGATCAACGTCAACTAGTGGTGCGTCCTTCAATTGGCGCGCGCTTGGTCTAGTGCGACGCGTCCGCGCTTGACCTTGGCGATGATCTCGTCGGCGGACTTGGTCCACACGAAGGGCTTGGGGTCGTCGTTGTGGTGGGCGATGTAGTCCTCGATGGCGGCGACGAGCTCGGGAACGTTGGCGAAGCTGCCCCGTTGGAGTCGCTTGGTGGTCAGGTCACGGAACCATCGTTCGACCAGGTTCAGCCACGACGAGCTGGTCGGGATGAAGTGGAGATGGAAGCGGGGATGTTGGGCCAGCCACGCCTCGACGTTGGGGTGCTTGTGGGTGCCGTAGTTGTCGACGATGAGATGGACCTGAAGTCCTTTGTCGACGCGGCGATCGATGAGCCGCAAGAACCTCACGAACTCTGTGTTGCGGTGCTTGGGCAAGCACTTGCCCAGGACCACGCCGCTCAACACGTTGAGCGCGGCGAACAGGGTGGTGGTCCCGTTGCGCTTGTAGTCGTGGGTGAGGGTGCCGGCGCGGCCGGGCTTCATCGGCAGGCTGGGTTGGGTGCGGTTGAGCGCCTGGATCTGGGACTTCTCGTCCACCGACAGCACCACCGCCCCCTCCGGCGGGTTCATGTAGAGGCCCACGACGTCGACGAGCTTGTCGTCGAAGTCCGGGTCGTTGGACAGCTTGAACGTCTCGACCAGGTGCGGCTTGAGTCCCCGCGCCGACCAGATCTGCTGCACCTTGGACTTGGAGATGCCGGCGTGCTTGGCCATCGAACGCACCGACCAGTGGGTGGCGTCGGCAGGCGTGGTGTGCTGGGTGTCGCGCACGAGCTGTTCGACAGCGTCTTGGGAGATGGTCGGCTTCCGGCCACGGCCGGGACGCACGACGCCCACCCCCTCGACGCCGTCCTCGACGAACTGTGCCCTCCAGGAGAGCACCGTCGAGCGTGACACGCCGAGTCGTTCGGCGATCGCGGTGTTGGCCACACCGTCACCGGCCAGCAACAAGCCTTTCGCTTCGCGGACCGCCCGATGCGGCAACGACGGCGACGCCGCGATGGCCTCCAACGCCCTGCGTTCCTCCAGCAACAAC
>DATLED010000052.1:0-24810 GCA_035525495.1 Acidimicrobiales bacterium
GCGCCTACCTCAAGCAGTGGATCACCCGGGCGCTCCGCAGCCGCATCCCCGCCTTCGTCAACCTCGCCGGCCAGATCCGCCACCACTTCGAAGGCATCGTCGCCGCCGTCGAACTCGGACTCTCCAACGCCCGACTCGAAGACATCAACTCCAAGATCCGCCTCATCCAACGACGCGGCCACGGCTACCACTCCGTCGCCGCACTCGCCGCCGTCATCTACCTCTGCCTCGGCGGAATCACCATCGAACTACCCACACGACCCTGAGGAGGGGCACACATGTTCGAGTTGCTGGCGTACGAGGTGAAGGCCCTCCGCCAGCTCGATCGGGCCGACCTCACCGACGACGAGCTCGAGTCGACGGTCCTCGAGCCCGAGCGGGTGGCGTCGTCGTTCGAGGCCCTGCGAGCCGAGCTGGCGGCCGCGTTCTCGGCCCGCGGATCGTGGGTCACGTCGGGGGCGTGATCGTGCGCCGCGTTCGTCGCCCGCGAGACCGGTCGTCCGAATGCGGAGTGCGCGGCGCAGATCTCGCTCGGTCGGCGACTACGTCAGCTGCCGATCGTCGCCGCCGCCTGGGGCGCGGGCGACACGTGCTCACCGAGCGGACGCGCGCTAAGTCTCGACGTCGATGTCCAGCCGCAGGGTCACGACGTCGCCGACGTCGACCTGCTCAGCCCGCTGCACCTTCATCTTGATCGGCACGAGGTAGGCGCCGTCCTTGGGGAACAGCGTCGTCGTCCACTCGGTACCGCCGAGCCGAACGGCGACCGGGACCATCCCCCAGCCGTACGTGACGAGCGACGCCACCTCGCGCACCGAGCGGCACTCCGCCTCCGGCACCCGGACGAACGTGAACGGCGCCGGCCCCCTCCAGGAGAACACCTGGCCGGTGAACTCGAAGCGCAACGGCAACGTCGAGACCTACAGCGTCTTGACGATGTCGGCGATCAGGTCGCCGACCTCCGTCGGGTTCAACCCGACCGAGACGCCGGCCGACCTCAGCGCGTCCATCTTCCCCTGGGCCGTTCCCTTCCCTCCGGACACGATGGCACCAGCGTGGCCCATCTTCTTCCCGGGAGGCGCGGTAACGCCGGCGACGTACGCGGCGACCGGCTTGGACATGCTCGCCTTGATGAAGTCGGCGGCTTCCTCCTCCGCCGTGCCGCCGATCTCGCCGAACATGATCACGGCCTTGGTGTCGGGGTCCGCCTCGAACGCCTCGAGGCAGTCGATGAAGGACGTGCCGGGGACAGGGTCGCCGCCGATGCCGACGCACGTCGTCACGCCGATGCCCTTCTGGCCCAGCTCCGCCAGCGCCTGGTAGGTCAGCGTCCCCGAGCGGGAGACGATGCCGACCGGGCCGCCCGGCAGCGCCACCTCCGCGGGGATGAAGCCGATGTTGCACTCGCCCACCGTCACGAGCCCCGGGCAGTTCGGGCCGAGCAGTCGGACGTTCGGGTGGCTCCGCCTGACCTCGTTGAAGTAGGCCGCCTCGTCCTGGGAGGGAATGCCCTCGGTGAGGCAGATGACCATGTTGAGATCGGCGGCCGCGCCCTCACGTACGGCCGCAGGCGCGCCGGCTGCGGGCACGAGGATCATCGACACCGTGGCCCCCGTCGCCTCCTTGGCCTCCTTCACGGAGCCGAAGATCGGGATGCCGTCCATGTCTTCGCCGGCCTTCTTCGGGTTCACGGCGCCGACGACCTTGGTGCCGTACTCCTTGTTGCGCAACCCGTAGAAGCGTCCCTGGGCACCCGTGCCCTGGACGATCACCTTGGTGTCCTTGTTGACAAAGATGCTCATCGGGCGAGCTCCACTGCCTTCTTCGCGGCGTCGACCATCGTCGAGACCGAGATCAATCGTTCGGATTCGTGCGACTTGAGGATGTCCCGTCCCTGCTCCGCGTTGGTGCCATCGAGCCGGATGACGATCGGCGCCTTGATGTCGACGCGACCGAGCGCTTGGACGATGCCGTTGGCGACGTCCTCGCCCTTGGTGATGCCTCCGAAGATGTTGATGAAGATCGCCTTCACCTTCTCGTCGGCGTTGATGACCTCCAACGCGTTCGCCATCACCTCGGCCGACGCCCCGCCGCCGATGTCGAGGAAGTTGGCCGGCGCGCCGCCGACCTGGTTGACGACGTCGCAGGTGGACATGGCGAGGCCCGCGCCGTTGGCGATGATGCCGACGTCTCCGTCGAGGCCGACGTACTGCAGGCCCTTCGACGCCGCCAGCTCCTCGCGAGGATCCATGACGGCGACCCCGCGGAACTCGTCCCACTCGGGGTGCCGGAAGGCGGCGTTCTCGTCGAGGGTCACCTTGGCGTCCAACGCGTGGACCGCGCCCTCAGGCGTGAGGATCAACGGGTTGATCTCGGCGAGGTCGCAGTCGCCCTCGGTGTAGCAGCGGTACAGCTTGACGAGGATGTCTACGGCGCCATCGGTCGCCGCCGGGTTGAGGCCCGCGGCCTCGACCCACGAACGGGCGACCTCGGGTGTCAGCCCGTCGACAGGATCGATGTGGATCTTGGCGATGGCGTCCGGGTTGCTCTCGGCCACGACCTCGATCTCGACGCCGCCCTCGGCCGACAGCATGCCGAGGTGCTTCTTCGCGGAACGGTCGAGCGTGAACGAGGCGTAGTACTCGTCGGCGATGTCCGAGGCGTGCTCGACCCAGAGGATCTTGACGACGTGGCCCTTGATGTCGAGACCGAGGATGTTGCCCGCATGCTCCCGCACCTCGGCCTCGTCCTTGGCCAACTTCACGCCACCGGCCTTGCCGCGGCCGCCCACCTGGACCTGCGCCTTGACGACGACCGGGTAGCCGGCGGACTCGGCGACCGCGACCGCTTCCTCGACCGTCTCGGCGACGCCACCGGCGGAGACCGGGATGTCGAAGCGGGCGAAGTACTGCTTGCCCTGGTACTCGAACAGATCCACTAGCCGGAATCTCCTTCGCGCTCGTCGAGGGCGGCCTCGAGCCACTCCGTGATGGAGGCGATCGAGGCGCCGGGGGTGAAGATCTTGGCGACGCCGAGCTCGGAGAGCTTCGGGATGTCGGCGTCCGGGATGATGCCGCCGCCGAAGACGAGGACGTCGTCGGCACCCCGACGTTTCAGCGCGTCGATGACGCGCGGGAACAAGGTCATGTGCGCGCCCGAGAGGAGCGACAACCCGACAGCATCGGCGTCCTCCTGGATGACGGCCTCGACGACCTGCTCGGGCGTCTGGTGAAGACCGGTGTAGATCACCTCGAACCCGGCGTCCCGAAGGGCCATCGAGATGACCTTGGCGCCACGGTCGTGCCCGTCGAGGCCGGGCTTGGCGACCACGACGCGATAGGGCCTGTTCACGGGCGTGAATACTACGCAGGTGACGACCAGCGACTTCCCCCGAGTGCGCAACCGTCGACGCACCTGGGCGATCGTCAGCGCGGCCGTCATGGCCCTTGTGACGACGGCTGTCCTCGTCGCCTTCGTCGTGCGGTTCGCGTCGCGCCGACCCGACGACGTGCACCTCGGCGACAAGAACTTCGTCGTCGGCCGCGCCGATCGCTTCGCCGAGCGCATCGAGGCGCAGGGCGCCCCGATCCTGTTCAAGGACCCGCTGACGAGCAAGCCCGGACGCGAGCTCTACGTCCAGCATCTCGGCGACGACGAGAAGACGGGCTGGTTGGCCATCGAGGCGTACGCGCCGGGCCAGCGGCGGCTGAAGTGCATCCTTCGGTGGGACCGCGGCGCCAACGAGTTCGTGGACCCGTGCACCAAGCAGCGCTTCCCCGCCGACGGCGCAGGCCTCACGACGTACCGGGGCGACGTCGACGACCGGACCGCCGTCGTCATCGACCTGCGTACGCGCGCGACCGACTGACGCTCAGGTGGTCTCGAAGAGCGAGCGCAGCTCGGACTTCTTGACCTTCTCGGTACCCGTGCGAGGCAGCTCGTCGACGATGCGCACCTGCGAGGGGACCTTGTAACCGGAGAGGTGGTCTCGACAGAAGGCGACGAGCTCGGGCTCGGACGCAGCCCCGCCCGGGAGAAGGCGGACGGCGGCCACAACCCGCTCGCCGAGCCGTTCGTCGGGCAACCCGAGGACCGCCGCCTCGGCCACCGCCGGATGCTCCTCGAGCGTCGCTTGGACCTCGACGGCGTAGACCGAGTAGCCGCCGTTCTTGATGACGTCCTTGCTGCGACCGGCGAACGACACGAGCCCGAGAGGGCCGCGGCGCGCGAGGTCGCCGGTCCGCAGCCACCCGTCGGCCGTGAGGACGGCCGCAGTCGCGTCCGGGTCGCCGTGGTACCCCTGCAGCACGCCGGGCCCCTTCACGAGGAGGTCGCCGATCTCGCCGACGCGGACCTCGCGCTCGTCGTCGTCCACGACCTTGAAGCGGTAGTTCGGGAGCGGCACGCCGAGGAACCCGCCGAGCAACGAAGGGACGCCCGGCGGCGACACCTTGGCCGCGACCCCACCGCCCACCTCGACCATCCCGTAGCCCTCGACGAACAGGGCCTGGCCCACCGACAGCCCCGACAGCGGCAGCGTCATCGTCGCCCCGAAGCCCTGGAACTTGCGGGCGAGGTCCTGGGGCATGACGTCGGCGCCGCTGGCCCAGATGCGGATGCTCCGCAGGTCCCGCTTCTCCGCGCCCGCCTCGTCCATCATTCGGTACATCGCGGGGACGCCGATGAAGATCGTCGCCCGGCGCGACTCGATGGCGTCGAGCGCCTCGTCCGGCCGGAAGCGCGGCAGGAAGTGGACGGGGATCCCGGCCATGGCGAGCGACAGCAGGACGACGAAGCCCATGATGTGGGCGACCGGAAGACCGGCGACGGCCTCGTCGCGACGGAGCCCCGTGGGATACGCCGCCGCCGACTGCGCCTGGGCGACGAGGGCGCGGTGGGTGAGGCGGGCACCCTTCGGCTTCCCGGTCGTGCCGGAGGTGTAGAAGATGGCGGCGACGTCGGTCGGCTTCGCGGCGACCGCCGTCTCGAGCGGCGCCGCGGTGCCGATCTCGTCCGCTTCGCGGACCACCAGCGTGGCGCCGGAGTCGCGGATGACGTGGGCGACCTCGTCCTCGGTCATCTGCGGGTTCACGGGCACGGCGATGCCCCCGGCGCGGATGGCGGCGACGCAGAGGAGGAAGGCGTCGTACCCGTTCGGAATGGCGACCACGACCCGGTCACCGGGTTCGACGAGTTCGGCGATGGCGCCGGCGACAGCGGCGACACGGTCGGCTGCTTGCCGGTAGGTGAGGAGCGCGCCGGTGGGTCCGGCTTCGTCCACGAGGACCTGGTCGCCGTGCACCTCGGCCAGGCGCTCGAGCAGCGCACCAAGGGTCAGTCCCGCGTCCCGGATCAGTCCAGCCTTCTTGAGCCAGTTCGTTCGAGCCATTCGGTAAATGGTCACCTTTTGCGCTGAGGTTGCGGGGGTAAGGCATCGATGATGAATCCCGTGGGCATCGTGACGACAGCGCTCCGCCGGCCGCAAACCTACGTCGGCGTCGCGCGGGAGCTCGCCAGCGCCGCCCGCTGCGCGGCTCTCTACCCCGGGGGGCTGGCCGAAACCGCCCTGCGAACCGGAACGCCCCGAGGCGACCGCACCCACGACACCCCCGTCCTGCTCGTCCACGGCTACGGCCACAACCGCTCCGGATGGTTCCTCCTCGACCGGACGCTGCGCCGAGCGGGCTTCACGAGCGTCCACACGATGAACTACGTGGCCTGGGGACGCGAGGGCGTCGCCGAGCTCGCCGAGCGGCTGTCCCGGCGAGTGGACGAGATCCGTCGCCTGACCGGCGCCGACAAGGTCCACGTCATCGGCCACTCCATGGGCGGCGTGCTGTTGCGCTACTACGTGCAGGAGCTCGGCGGCGACCGCTACGTCGACACGGCAGTTACGATCGCCTCCCCCCACGAAGGGACCATGGCGGCGTTGGCCGGCATCGGCGCCGCAGCCCGGGACCTGCGACCGGGGTCGAAGGTGACTCGCCGCCTCGCCTCAGGCGTGCGAGGCACCGACGTCCGGTGGGTCGCCTTCTATTCGAACCTCGACCTGCTGATCCAACCGGCGTCATCAGCCATGCTGCGCCACCCGGCGATGCGCTCCACCAACATCCTCGTGAAGGACCAGGGCCACCTCACGATCATGATGGCGCCCGTTGTCGCCCGAGCGGTCGTCGACCAGCTCGAAGCGGCCGAGACGGGCGACGGTCGGGTGCTTCCGATGCCTCGACCAAAGGCGGTTGCTGTTCCGGCAACGACCGACGTCGCCGCCGGCGCGGCGATGTAGGCCGGAAGACCTCACCCCTTCTTCAGGGGCGCCCAGGCCAGGAGGAGGACCTTCTCGCCGACACCCGGGAAGCGGACGGTCGCCTCGGCTTTGTCCCCCTCCCCCTTGATGTCGAGGATGACCCCCTCGCCGAACTTGCCGTGGACGACGTCGTCGCCGACCTTGAGGCCGAGCTGTTCGGCGCCCTTGGTCTTGGCCGGCGTGGTCTGGCCTCCCTGGCCCGCCCGATAGGCGGCCTCGGCGATGGCCTCGCGGCCGCCGCCCCACCCCGGACCAGTCCCGCTGCGGTTGCCGCCGCCGAAGCCGAAGCCGCGTTGGCGCTCGCGTTGCGCGCTGCGGCGTCCCCCCTCGACGATCGTCATCAGCTCCTCGGGGATCTCCTTGAGGAAGCGACTCGGCGGGTTGTACTGCGTGCTGCCCCAGAGCGTGCGGCACCAGGCGTTCGTCAGGTAGAGCCGATCGCGGGCACGGGTGATGCCGACGTAGCAGAGACGACGCTCCTCCTCGAGCTCGTCGGGTTCGCCGAGGCTGCGGAGGTGCGGGAAGACCCCGTCCTCGAGCCCGATGAGGAAGACCGCGGGGTACTCGAGGCCCTTGGCGGTGTGCAACGTCATGAGGATGACGCTGGACTCGTCGGCTTCGACCTCGTCCGTGTCCGCGACGAGGCTGACGTCCTCGAGGAACTGGGCGACAGCCTCGTACTGGCGGGCGGCGCTGATGAGCTCCGCGATGTTCTCGAGGCGGCCCGCCGACTCGACGCTGCGCTCTGCCTCCAGCTCGGCGACGTAGCCCGTCCGGTCGCAGATGACCTCGAGGATGGTGGCGGGGCTGCTGCCGTCGGCGGCGACGGCACGCACGTCCTCGAGGAGGTCGAGGACGCTGCGGATGCCACCCAGGGCCTTGCCGGTGACGCCGGCCTCGGCGGCGTGGTCCATGGCCTCGGCGAAGGTGACATTCCGGGCCGTGGCCCAGTTGTCGAGGCGGCCGAGGCTCGTGTCACCGACGCCCCGCTTGGGGACGTTGATGATCCGCTTCAGGCTGACCTCGTCTGCCGGGTTGGTGACGGCGCGGAGGTAGCCGAGGAGGTCCTTGATCTCCTTGCGGTCGTAGAAGCGGGTGCCGCCGACGACCTTGTAGGGGACACCCCGTCGGGCGAGCTCCTCCTCGACCGCTCTCGACTGCGCGTTCGTGCGGTAGAAGACGGCGACGTCGCCCCACCGGTGGTGCTCCTGGTCGTGCAGCTTGCCGATCTCGTGGACGACGTAGGCGGCCTCGTCCCGCTCATCCTCGGCGTGGTAGCGGGTGATGAGCTCCCCGCCGACCTGCTCGGTCCACAGCGCCTTGGGCTTGCGCATGGCGTTGTTGGCGATGACGGCGTTGGCGGCGTCGAGGATGCGCTGCGTGCTGCGGTAGTTCTGCTCGAGCACGATGACGTGCGCATCCGGGAAGGCGTTCTCGAACTCGAGGATGTTGCGGATGTCTGCGCCCCGGAAGCGATAGATCGAGTTGTGCACGAGCACGCCGTCGGCGACGTAGGTGTGGGTGCGGTCGACCTCGAGGTCGTAGACGGGTCCGTCGTAGAAGTCGCACTCGACGGCGGTGACAACGTCTTCGACGAGCTTCCCCTCCTGTTCGACGAGCACCTTCATCCCTGGATGCAGGTGGGACAGCGGTGTGAACGGATAGGGCTTGCCGTCGATCATCGCCCGAGGGCGGATCTCGAGCCCGGCGACGTCGGCGAGCTGCCTTGCGAGGGCGATGGCCTGGCCGTAGTCCTTGCGGCTCGTCTCGACTCGCCAGCCGCCCTTGCGTCCCGGGCGGACGGTCCATCCGGGGACGGAGCGGACGAGGTCGACAAGGTCTGCGCGCGTCGACGACCAGTGGACCCGGTGGTACGGGCCGCCCGAGGAGCGACGGTCGCCGTACATGGTGAAGTTCAGGGAGCGCCGCCGGTGACCGCTCTGCGGCCGGTGGTGGGGGAGATCCGGGTGGAGGTCGGCGTCGAGCATCAGCGCCTTGGCGGCAGTGTCGGTGTCGAGTGAGGCGAAGAGCTTCGCCAGCCACGCCTCGTCCATGGCGAGGTCGCGGCCGACACCGTGGAAGCGCGCGGTCGGGAGGCCGTACGTTGCCGAGTACCACGCTTCCCAGTACGACGCCTGGGCTCGTGAGTCACAGACCCTCAGCACCCAGACGGCATCGGCGTGCTCGGCACCGTCGACGCCGACACGCCAGCCGCGATCGATGCCGTGCATGAGGGAGACGAGCCACTCCTCGGGCGGGAGCGAGGTATCGGCCGGGACGATGTGATGCGGCGTGCCTCGCAACACTGCACCCGACGCCGTGCGGACCTCGAAGAGCTTGCCGATGTAGTGGCCCTGTTTCACGTGCTCGACGCGTCCCGCTCGCGTGGTCGTCGACCCGAGCGTGCCGAGCACCTCGTCGCCGACTTCGACGTCGGCGATCGGCTTGTCGCCGCCTGTGGTGCGCACGATGGTCTCCGGCGGAAGGCACTGGTCGCTGTCGCCCACCACGCAGATGTTGCGGTGCTCTTTGGCGAGCAGGATCACCATCTCGTTCTGGGCGGCGTTGGTGTCCTGGTACTCGTCGACCAGCAGGTGCTTGAAGCGGGTCTGGTAGTGGGCGAGCACCTCGGGACACGTTCGGAACAGCTCGACCGTCTGCACCAACAGGTCGTCGAAGTCCATGGCGTTCGCGGCTCGCAGCCGGAGCTGGTACTCGGTGTAGACCTCGGCGATTCGCTTCTCGTAGATCGTCCGCGCCCGCTCGGCGTACTGGGTCGCCGACACGAGGTCGTTCTTGGCCTGGCTGATGATGGCGTGCACGGCGCGAGGTGGGAACTTCTTGGCGTCCACGTTCTGGTCGCGCAGTACGTAGCTGGTGAGGCGCACGGCGTCGGCCTGGTCGTAGATCGTGAACGACGACGTGTAGCCCAGGTGGTGAGCGTCCCGGCGCAGGATGCGGACGCACGCCGAGTGGAACGTCGACACCCACATCTTCTCGGCGACCGGACCGACGAGGGCGCCGACGCGGTGCTTCATCTCGTCCGCCGCCTTGTTGGTGAACGTGATGGCGAGGATCTCGAAAGGGCTGATGCCCCGGTCCTGGATGAGGTGGGCGATGCGGGTGGTGAGGACCGTGGTCTTGCCGCTGCCGGCGCCCGCCACGATCAGCAGCGGGCCCTCGGCGTGGGTGGTGGCCTCACGCTGCACCGGGTTCAACCCGGCGAGATGCCCGTCGGCGGCGCCGTCGTCGAAGGGCCCCGGTGCCGGCGTCGAGGAGTCGAACAGCGCGGCCACCCCAACAAGTTACAACCTGGGGATTTTGACCGCTTCCGGACGCCGATGGGTACGAACGGACCATGGCCAAGCTCACGTCCCGCAAGCGCGCCGCCCTTCCGCCCAAGGCCTTCGGCCTGCCGGAGAAGGCCCGCACCGAAGACGCCCGCAAGGAGACCGGCAACTACCCCATGCCGGACAAGGGCCACGCCATCAGCGCCAAGCGCCTCGCCGCCCAGAACCGCAAGGACGGCAACCTCACCAAGGACGAGTTCGAGCGCATCGAACGCAAGGCCGACAAGTTGCTGAAGGCAGATTGACGCTGAGCTGACCGACCCTTCCCCTCGCTTCTGGGCGGGCTGAACGACCCGGCGCTTCCAGGGCCACGTCCTACGTCGGTCTCGGCTGGACCGATCAGTACGTGGGTTGCTGATCGCCTGCGGGATGGCGAGTGAGGTTGATGTCGTCGGAACCGTCGAGAGCGATGCGGTGAATCTCGTAGTCCGGGATCGAGAGCATGTACGCGATGCTCGTCCCGTCCGGAGACCACGCTGGATCGAATCGCTGCCCTTGTCCGCTGGTGAGTTGTCGACTTCCCGATCCGTCGGCGGCAACAAGTCGAAGCTGCGAGTCGTCGCTGCAGGCGATCGTCGAGCCGTCGGGCGACCATGCCGGAGAGTGACAACGGCCGGTGTAGATCCGCGTCCGCGAGTGGTCATCAAGGCGAATGGTCCACAATCCATCGCCGTTCGTGAGGTCGAACGCCAGCCGCGTGCCATCCGGCGACCAGGCCCCCGAACGAACGGCCAGCCCGTCTGCGCCCGCGACCCTCACAGGATGCGAGCCGTCGGCATCTACCAGGAAGAGCTCGCCTGACGACGGGCCCGGCGTCGAGTAGAGAATCTTCGTGCCGTCTGGCGACCAGCGAGGAAACTGGTAGTTGCCTGGGTACTGCGTGATGCGGTGTGGATTGCTGCCGTCCGCACCCATGACGACGATGTGCCAGCCACTCGAACCGGCCTCGGTCTGCAACCACACGATCGACCGTCCGTCGGCCGATACGTCCGGCTGAACATCGGCGCCGAAGTGATCGGTCAGCTGCCGAGGACTGCCACCGTCGGGATCCATAGACCAGACCTCAAGGTCCGGCGACGTGCCTTTCGTCGTTCGATCAGAGATGAAGACCACCCGAAGGGGGCCCGCCGCGGCCGGAGCCGCGTCGGGCTGCGAGCCGACGATCGGAACACTGGTCGTCGTCGTCGTCGTCGGAGCAGCGGCGCCTCCGCCGGACGACGGCGGCGGCTCATCCCCGTCCGACACGCTGGGAGTCGTCGAGACTCCGGCATCCCGTCCGGTCGTCGTCGTCGGGCTGGATCCCAGAGGATCGGCGATCGTCAAGGACGAGCCCGAGGGCGCCGAGCCCGAAGATGTTGTCGCCCCGGAAGCCGGGGCGGCCGATGACGTGGTCGTCGACGAAGCGACCCCCTCCGCAGCGCTTGCGTCTGCGGTCGAGTCGACTCCCGAGGACGCCGAACGCATCGTCACGAATCCGCCATCACCGCTTCGGATGACGAGGGCCGTCAGCGCACACACGACGGCGAGTACGGCGACGAGCGCCTGCCACGGAAGAAAGACGCCGACCAGGCGGACGCCACGGCTTTGCGCGACCAGACGCGGGCGATCCAGCTCGATGGGGTCTATGGAGTTGTCACCCTCGACAGCCTGGTCCCCGTCCACATCGCTCCCCGGTCATTCATCGTCCGAGATTGAGATCGGTGGACATCCTCTCGTTCTGAGGCTTTTCCGCCCTTCACATGGTCGATCAGCCCGAGGTCGACCAGTTGATGACCGGTGGCCGCACCGCCGCGCACACCGGCCCGCCGTTGGGATCGGTCAGCGAGACGTAGCCCTCGAGCGAGCCGGTCGTGGCCGTGATCAGACCCGACGGCACCGCCGCCAGCATGAGCTTCGCCCGGCGGAACATGGCGAAGGCACCGCCGTCGGCTACGTCGCCCCACGACAGGTAGAAGAAGCGGTCGCCCGGCTTGCCGTGGACGAACGGGCTGCGGAAATCGATCCCCCCGTCCTCTAGCTCCCGCAGCACGATTCCGAACGAGAACCTCACGCTCGTCGCGTCCGCTGGCTGCACCTGCACGACCTCGTCGCCACGCTGTACGCCGATGTGGACATTTGCGCAATCCTCGAACGTTCGCCCCGGCAACCGTTCGCCGACGATCCGCACGTTCAGCATCCCCATGGCGCACCAGCCTACGAGCCGGCTGCCTCCCCGAGCATGGCACCGAGACGGCTCTCGCACCGGCCGTACTTCTTGCGGTACCCGCCGTTGCGATAGCTCGCCTCGAACAACGACGTGACGTCGCATCCCGTCGCCCCGAACCGCACCTCGCGGTCGTAGAGCTCGTCCACCAACTGCACGAAGAGCAGCGCGCTCCCCTGGTTCTCGATCGGGTGCAGGCCGCGGATCACGACAGTGTCGACCCCGTCCAACAACGGCCCGTACTGGACGGGGTGGACGTGGCGCAGGTGGGCCAGCAGGGCATCGAAGTCGTCGTCGCTGGCGGCACCCTCGATCATCGCGTCGACCTCGTCGTCGGTCATCGCCGCCGCGCGCGAGGGCCGCGACGTGGCCCGGTAGTCGGGTCCGTCCAGCCGCAACACGTCCCAGTGCGAGCCGATCTCGAGGAGCTCGCGCTCGAAGTCCTCGGCGTTGAACCGTCCCTCACCCAGCCGGTCCGGGATGGCGTTCGAGGTCGCGGCCAAGCGGGTTCCCGCGGCGATGACCGCCCGCAGGAACGTGACAGCCATCCGGGTGTTGGCGACGTCGTCGAGCTCGAACTCGTCGATGCACATCACCCGATGCCCGGCGAAGCTCTTCACCGCCGGCTGCATGCCGACGAACCCGATGAAGGCCGTCAGCTCCTCGAACGTCAGGTACGCCTTGGGCGACGGCGCGGCGTGCCAGAGCGACGCCAGCAAGTGCGTCTTGCCGACCCCGAATCCGCCGTCGAGATAGCGCCCGGGCTTGCCCTCCGGCGCGGCAGCCGGAGCCCGGCGCCCTCGGCGCGTCGGCGTCGGACCGAATCCGGCGGCGAACGCCGCGAGCGCCGTCTTCGCCTCCAGCTGCGAGGGGTGCGCCGGATCGGGCACGAACGTGTCGAAGCGCACGTCCGCAAACCGCCGTGGCGGCGAGAACCGCGACGCCAGCTCCGCGGCAGACGCCGCCGGCCGCCGGTCCACCAGCCGCGCCGTCACCAGACGAGCGTATGCGGCCCTACTCCCACTCGATGGTCCCGGGCGGCTTCGAGGTGATGTCGAGCGCCACACGGTTCACGCCGGGGACCTCGTTGATGATGCGCGACGACAGCCGCTCCAACAGGTCGTACGGCAGACGGGCCCAGTCGGCCGTCATGGCGTCGTCGGACGTGACGGCACGGATGATGATCGGGTAAGCGTAGGTCCGCTCGTCGCCTTGGACACCAACCGAACGCACCGCCGGCAGCACGGCGAAGGCCTGCCAGATCTCCCGATAGAGACCCGCCTTCTTGATCTCGTCGGTGACGATGGCGTCGGCCGCCCGCAGGATCTCGAGGCGCTCCCGCGTCACCGTGCCGATGATGCGCACACCCAACCCCGGTCCCGGGAACGGCTGGCGCCACACCATCTCCTCGGGCAGGCCGAGCTGCTCGCCAAGGGCTCGGACCTCGTCCTTGAACAGCTGGCGCAGCGGCTCGACGAGCTCGAAGTGCAGCCCCTCGGGGAAGGCAACGAGGTTGTGATGGGACTTGATCATCGACGATGACTCGGAATGTGAGCCGCTCTCGACGACGTCCGGGTACAGCGTCCCCTGCACGAAGAACCGGGGGTCGCCGTGCTGGTGGGCGGCCGCGGCGAACTCTCGCCAGAACGTCTCGCCGATGATCTGGCGCTTGCGTTCGGGCTCGATGACATCGTCGAGCGCCTCGATGTAGCGGTCGCCGGCCTTCACGTGGACGAGGTCGACGTGGAACTGGCGCCGGAACGCCTCCTCGATCTCCTCGCTCTCGCCGGCCCGCATCATGCCGTTGTCGATGTAGACGCAAGTGAGCTGGTCGCCGATGGCCCGGAAAACGAGCGCCGCTGCCACGGCGCTGTCGACGCCGCCGCTCAACCCGCACAGCACCCGCTCGTCGCCGACCTGCTCACGGATCGCGGCCACCGACTGCTCGATGACGTTGGCCATCGTCCACGTCGGGCGGCATTCGGCCACGTCGAACAGGAAGTTCTTCAGAACCTCCTGTCCGCGCGGCGTGTGCATCACCTCGGGGTGGAACTGGACGCCGGCGATCGCTCGTTCGGCCGACTCGAACGCCGCCACGGGTGTGCCATCCGTCGCCGCCGTCACCCGGAAACCGTCGGGCGCACCGGTGATCGAGTCGAAGTGCGACATCCACACGTCCTGGGACGGCGGGAGCTCCTTGAACAGGATCGACGTGTTCGTCACCTTCAGCGCCGTGCGGCCGTACTCCCCCTTGCCCGTCTTCGTGACCGCGCCGCCGAGCTGCATCGCCACGAGCTGCGCGCCGTAGCAGATGCCGAAGATCGGCACGCCGGCCTCATAGACGGACGGGTCGATCGACGGCGCGCCGTCGACGTGCACCGACGCGGGCCCGCCGCTGAAGATGATCGCCTTTGGCTTCTTCGCCAGCATCTCTTCGACCGGCATGGTGCATGGGACGATCTCGCTGTAGACGTGGGCCTCGCGGACCCGCCGTGCGATCAGCTGCGCGTACTGCGCCCCGAAGTCGACGACGAGAACGGTGTCGTACTCGTGGTCGTCGACCATCACTCTCCTTTTGGCAGCCGGCGGCCGCCTGCCAAGGCGGCCCCTGACTGCCAGAACGGGTTGCTCAGTGACCCATTCCCACTTGTTGCGAGCGCTGCAACGCCTTGCCCTCGGTCTGGAGCGCCGGGGCGATCATGACCTCGGCCTTCTGGAACTCCTTGACCGTCTCGTAGCCGCACGTCGCCATGGACGTCTTCAACGCACCGAAGAGGTTCAGGCGACCATCGTTCTCGTGAGCGGGTCCGGTGATGATCTCCTTGAGGGTGCCGAGGGCGCCGACCTTCACCCGGGCGCCGCGAGGCAGCGTCGGGTGGAACGTCGCCATGCCCCAGTGGTACCCGCGGCCCGGCGCCTCGTGTGCGGCGGCAAGCGGCGAGCCGATCATCACGGCGTCGGCACCGCAGGCAATGGCCTTGGCGATGTCCCCTCCCTTGGACATGCCGCCGTCGGCGATGACCTGGACGTACACACCGGTCTCGTCGAGGTGGCGCATGCGGGCACCGGCGGCATCGGCGATCGCGGTCGCCTGGGGCACCCCGACGCCGAGCACGCCGCGGGTGGTGCAGGCGTTGCCCGGGCCGACCCCGACGAGCACGCCGACGGCGCCCGTCCGCATCAGGTGCAGCGCCGCCTGGTAGGAGGCGCAGCCACCGACGATCACGGGGATCTCGAACTCGCGGATGAACTTCTTGAGGTTCAGGGGCTCGACCGTCTTCGACACGTGCTCGGCCGACACGACGGTCCCCTGGATGACGAACAGGTCCAGTTCAGCGGCGAGGATGGCCTTGGCGAACTGCTCGACCCGCTGCGGCGTGAGCGAGGCGGCCGAGTAGACGCCGGCGTCCTTGATCTCCCGGATGCGCTGGGTGACGAGCTCGGGCTTGATCGGCTCGGCGTAGATCTGCTGCATCCGAGCCGTGGCCTTCTCGTTGTCGAGCTTCGAGATCTCCTCGAACAACGGCTCCGGATCCTCGTAGCGGGTCCAGAGACCCTCGAGGTTCAGGACGCCGAGGCCGCCGAGGCGACCGAGCTCGATGGCGGTGGCGGGCGACACGACCCCGTCCATGGCCGCGCCGAGCAGCGGCAGATCGAACTTGTATGCATCGATCTCCCACGAGATGTCGACGTCCTCGGGGTCGCGGGTGCGCCGGCTCGGCACGATGGCGATGTCATCGAACCCGTACGCCTGGCGGCCCGACTTGCCGATCCCGATCTCGACCTCAGCCACGAAACCACCGCTCCTCTATGCCAGGGAAAAGAGGAGTCTACTGCCGGGTCACCGCGCTACTGAGGACCTCGAACGGGGCGAACGGCAGGTTTCTGGCGACGGTGAAGGCAACACCGACGCTGAGCAGGACCCATGTTGCCCGGGCCGTGCGTAGCGCCGCAGGGAGTCGTCCACGCACCAACCACACCAGCCCCAGGGCCAACACCACGGGGAGCGCGCCGACGTACAGGGCGTTGAAGTCGAGCGCCCGCACCACATCGCCGTGAAGGAGCGCATGGGTCGCGCGGGTGGCGCCGCACAACGGGCAGTCCAGACCCGTCAGGGACCGAAGCGGGCAAGGGGGCGTGAGCGTGCGGGCCGACGGGTCGACGAGGCCGACGACGGCCAGCGCGGCGCACCCTGCCATCGCCGCCGCCACGTGCCGCCGCTCGACGTGCGCCGGCAACAATCCGCTTTCCGGCGCGAACGCACGGCCTGGCCACCACTCGCGCCGGAAAGCGAAGGGGCGGGGTGTCACCCGCGCAGCGAACGCAAGAGCTGTTTGGCGACGGCAGCGTTCATCTCGTAAACGATCGAGTTGCGACGACCCTCGAGCTTCTTGACGACGTCGCTGTCGGTCGCATCCGCCAAGGCGTCGAGACCGCTGACGACCGCCTTCCGCGTCGCCTCCGTGGCGTCGTACCCCATTCGGGTCAGCGCCTTCATCACCTCGCTGCGGGCGACGGGCTCGGGCGCCGCCTTGGCGATGACGGTAAGCGCGTCCTTGGTGAGATCGGACGCCCGGTCCACGGCCTCGACCGGCGTGAGGTGCCCGGTCGGCTCGCCTTCGAGCGAGGTCAGCCACCGCCGGACCTTGCGGACGATCTCGTCGTGTGTCTCGCCTTCGAACGACAGTGACGCCACGGGACGAGGCTACCGTCAGGCCCCCGTGCCCGGACTCGGTACCGCCATCAACGTCGCAACGATCGTCGTGGGCACCGGCGTCGGGCTGCTCGTCGGCGGCCGTCTTCCCGAACGGGCACGCACGACGGTGCTGCAGAGCGTCGGCCTGATCGTCGTCGCGCTCGGCGTCGGCCAGGCGATCCGGACGCGCAACATCGTGTTCCCGCTCGTCGCCATCGTCGCCGGCGGCCTGCTCGGCGAGGCGCTGCGCATCGAGGAGCGCCTCGAGTCCCTCGGCGACCGCATCCGCCGCCGTGTCGGCGGCGAGGAGCACACCTTCGTCGAAGGCTTCGTGGTGGCGTCGCTGCTGTTCTGCGTCGGACCGATCGCCATCCTCGGCTCGATTTCGGACGGGCTCGAGAACAACATCGGTCTGCTCGTCGTGAAGAGCGCCCTCGACGGCCTCGTCAGTGTCATCTTCGCCGCCACCCTCGGCTGGGGTGTCGGCTTCGCCGCCCTCCCGGTGCTCGTCTACCAGGGCCTGCTGACGTTGCTCGCGGGCCGGGCGGACACCGTCCTCAGCGATCGCATGATCCTCGAGGGCGCGGCGACGGGCGGGATCATGGTGATGGGGATCGGGGTGCGGCTCCTCGACCTCAAGCAGGTCCGGGTGGGGTCGCTGCTCCCGGCACTCGCACTGGCGCCGGCATTGGTCGCGGCCTTCGCCCGATGACGAGCAGCAACATTTCGTAGATCATTCGGGCCGTCGCCCCCCACACGGTCTCGCCCGCGACGTCGAAGAAGTAGATCGGACGCTCGGTGTCGGCAATCCCCCAGATCTCCTCGTGGAACACGCCATCGGCCATGAGCTCTCCGAGGGCGACATCGAAGACTCGGTCGACCTCGTCCGGGTTGGCCTCGGTGCGAGGACGTCCCCCCGGAAGGATGCCCACGAACGGGAAGATGCCGGCGCCGCTCGAGATCGTGTGCATGCGGCTCAACTGGCCAATGATCTCGACGGACGCGGGGTCGAGGCCCACCTCTTCCTGCGACTCCCGCAAGGCCGCATCGACGAGGGATTCCCCCGGCTCGACACGACCGCCGGGAAACGCCACCTGGCCGCTGTGGGACCGGAGCCACGCGGTGCGCCGAGTGAGCAACACGCGGGCCTCGCCGTCCTCCTCCCAGATGGCGGCGAGGACTGCGGAGTTCGGACCCTGCTCGTCGCCGATCGGCGGGAGGTCCGGGTGTCCCGTGACCGCGTTTCGCACCTCGTCCAACGTGACGCGAGGACGTCCTTCCCCGCGCCACCGACCGGTCCACGGTGGGGAGCCGCCGGGGCGCGACGCCTCCGGTCGGGGGATCCGCTGGACGTGCGGCTCGCGCTCGGTCACTCCGCCCCGAAGACCTCCTGATGGGCGGCCACGGTGGACTCGAGCAGCTCGCGCAGGCCGCCCTTCTTGAGGTTCGCCAGCGTCTGGCCGGGCGCCACGTCGCCGCGCTCCCACTCCATCCAGAATGCCAGCAACTTGGCGGGCTCCGGAGGCGGCACGTCCTGGGGTTGCGTCACGGTGCCAACCTAGGAGACATGGTGGGTGGGTTGGGTACTGGCGCAGTGGGCTTATCGGGCACCCCGCTCTCCCAGAAGCTCGGCATCAAGCCCGATTCCACCGTCGTCGTGATCGGCGACGCGCCCGAGGGTTTTCTCGACGGCATCGACGTGCGCCGCCGCCTCGGTGTCCACGCGGACGTCGTCGTCGCCTTCTTCACCCGTCGGCAGGATCTGGAGAAGCGCATCGACGCGCTCGAACGGGCGATCTTCCCCGACGCCGGGCTCTGGATCGCTTGGCCGAAGAAGGCGTCGGGCGTGGCCACGGACATCACCGAGGACACGCTGCGCGAGGTGGTGCTCCCGCGCGGACTCGTCGACAACAAGGTGTGTGCCATCGACGAGACGTGGAGCGGCCTTCGGCTCGTGTGGCGCAAGGACCGCCGCCACTAGGAAGCGCCGATCCCCCCACCACCGCCGCCCCCGCCACCACCGCCCGAGAACCCGCCGCCCCCGCCGCTGCCTGAGCTCGACGACGACGGCGGGTGTGCGGCGGCGACGATGACCGGACCGAAGCCGTGGGCGAAGCCGCTCAACGAGCCGATGGAGTCCAACGCCCCGGGACCGTGGTGACCGACGAACCAGGGAGCGAACGACGACTGCGACTCCGGCGGGATGCGCGCCGCCAGCGCACGCGCCACCTTGGCGGTGACGCCGAGGGCCACGGCATAGACGAGGTAGCGCTCCCAGAGGATCAGGTGGCCGACCGGCGCCTCCTCGAGATCGGAGAAGTCTTCGAGGTGGCGCTTGAACGCCTTCCACTCGGCGAGACGTCGGGCGCCGGCGACCGTGCGACGTCGGATCAGGATCGTGCACGCCTCTTGCACCGCACCGGACGCGATCCCGACCGCACCGATCCATGCACCGGTGGAGACGACGACGATCCCGCTCAGGATCACGCACCCGGACAGCACGATGTTGCCGGCGTAGGCGAGGCCCTTCCCGCCCTCCTGGTAGTGACGGTCGCGGTACTCGGCCCGGACCTTCGCCTGCACCGACGTCCACCAACGATCCGCGGACGTGCGGTGGCTCTTGCACCACTTCTCGAACTCGGACTGCGTGATCTCGCCGCCGTCGGCGAAGAGGCGCTCGAGGATGGCCTTCTCGTAGGTGCGCACCGGTTCGTCCTTCGCGAGCCGCGTCAGCCTCCAGTCGAGCTTGTCGCCGAACACGAGGCGGTCGATCCGCACCTCCTCGATCTTGAGGTGTCCGCGCTGCGCCAGGTCGACGATCGTCGCCGACAGTACGACGGGCTGGACGCCGCCCCACGAGAACAGCGTCGGCACGATCGCCGGTGGATCGTCGGGCGGCTCGCGGAGGTACTCGCCGACGTCGACGGGGACCTTGTGCTCCTTGCCGAACCGGGCCCACAGCTGGAGGAACCCGAACCACCCCAGCAGGGGAACCAGCCAGTACCAGTGGCTCAGGAAGTCGACGACCACGCGGCGGCGCCGGGCGGCGTCGGCTTCGCGGGCGCGCCGTTGGTTCGCCTGGTCGGCGAGCTGCGACTCCGAGGCGAGGATCCTCGGGAGACGCGCCTCACCCGACGGCTCGGTCGAACCGAAGGCCGCCGACGGCACGGCCACCCGTCCCTCCACGAACTGGCCAGGGGGCAGGTCCGTGACCGAGAAGAGGATGCGGTTGCCCTGGAGCTCGACCCGGCCGTTGAGCGGACCGTGGGCCCACGCCCGCACGTCGAGGCCGTTTCCGGGGACGTCGAGCGCCACTCGCACCTCGCCGACGCCAGGGTGCTGGTCGCCGACCCACTTCCAGTAGAGCTCGGCGACGTCGGGTCCGACCTTGGCGGCGCCGATGACCGTGTAGGCGACGTCGAACGTGCGCTGCTCGTCGCGTGCGTCGTAGTGCCACACGAGGTCGTGGGGCGCGCCGCCCATCGACAGCGCGTTGCCGTGCTCGGTGACGACCACGTCGACGATCTCGTAGTCGCCGCGTGGGATCGGTCGGGTGCCGTTGTGGAACTCGCCGTCGAAGTCGTACGTGAGGTGCTCGACGACCCGCATCGACGCGTCGTCCCGCAACGTCGCCTCGATCTGCACCGCGGCGATGCGGAACGACTTCGCCGCCGCCGGCGAAGCCGGCCACAGCACGACGAACGCGACGATGGCGGCCCCGAGGGCCGCCATCGTTCGAACCCGCAGTGCCCGCACGGGCAACTGCTTACATCATCCCCATGCCGCCCATGCCGCCCATGCCGCCGCCGGGCATGCCGCCGCCGGCGGGCGCCGGGGGCTCGGGCTTGTCGGCGACGACCGACTCGGTCGTCAGGAGCAGCGAGGCGATCGAAGCCGCGTTCTGCAGCGCCGAACGGGTGACCTTGGCGGGATCCAGGACGCCGGCCTTGAGCAGGTCCTCGAACTCGCCGGTGGCGGCGTTGAGGCCGACGTTGCCGGTCTCGCGCTCGATCTGCTGGACCATCACGCCGCCCTCGAGGCCGGCGTTGATGGCGATCCACTTCGCCGGCTCCTCGAGCGCCTTGTAGACGCTGCGGGCACCGGTGGCCTCGTCATCGTCCGTCAGGGTCGTGAGGATGGCCGAGATGGCGGAACGGGCCCGGATGAGGGCGGTGCCGCCGCCGGGGACGACGCCTTCCTCGATGGCCGCACGCGTCGCGGACAGCGCGTCCTCGATGCGGTGCTTCTTCTCCTTGAGCTCGACCTCGGTGGCCGCACCGACACGGACGACGGCCACGCCGCCGGCCAGCTTGGCGAGGCGCTCCTGGAGCTTCTCGCGATCCCAGTCGGAGTCGGTGTCGTCGATCTCGCGCTTGAGCTGCGCGATGCGGGCCTTGACCTCGGCCGGGGTGCCGGCGCCGTCGACCAGGGTGGTGTTGTCCTTGGTGACGACGACCTTGCGGGCCGTGCCCAGCAGGTCCAGCGTGGTGCTGTCGAGCTTGAGGCCGACCTCCTCGGAGATGACCTGCCCGCCCGTGAGCACCGCGATGTCCTGGAGCATGGCCTTGCGACGGTCGCCGAAGCCCGGGGCCTTCACCGCGCATGAGGCGAACGTGCCGCGGATCTTGTTCACCACGAGGGTGGCGAGGGCCTCGCCCTCGATGTCCTCGGCGATGATCAGCAGCGGCTTGCTCGACTGCATGACGCGCTCGAGCACCGGGACGAGGTCGTGGACGGCCGAGACCTTGCCGTTGACGATGAGGACGTAGGCGTCCTCGAGCACGGCCTCCTGGCGGTCGCCGTCGGTGACGAAGTACGGCGAGAGGTAGCCCTTGTCGAACTGCATGCCCTCGGTGAACTCGAGCTCGAGGCCGAAGGTGTTGGACTCCTCGACGGTGACGACACCGTCCTTTCCGACCTTGTCGATGGCGTCGCCGATGACCTCGCCGATGGCGCTGTCTGCCGCCGAGTTCGACGCGACCTGGGCGATCTGCGCCCGGCTGTCGATCTCGACGGCCTGCTTCTTGATGGCGCCGACGGCGGCCTCGACGGCCGTGTCGATGCCCCGCTTCAGGGCCATGGGGTTGGCGCCGGCGCTGACGTTCTTCAGGCCCTCGCGGACGAGCGCCTGGGCCAGGACCGTGGCGGTGGTGGTGCCGTCACCGGCGACGTCGTTCGTCTTGGTGGCGACCTCCTTCACCAGCTGGGCGCCCATGTTCTCGAACGGGTCGTCGAGCTCGACTTCCTTGGCGATGGTGACGCCGTCGTTCGTGATCGTGGGGGCGCCCCACTTCTTGTCGAGGACGACGTTGCGGCCCTTCGGGCCCAGCGTGACCTTGACGGCATCGGCCAGCTTGTTGACGCCGGCCTCGAGCCCACGACGCGCGGCGTCGTCGAACTTGAGGATCTTGGGCACTACTTGCCCTTCTTGGCGGGCGCGGCGGCGGTGACCTTGGCGAGCACGTCACGGCTGGTCAGGATCAGCAGATCCTCGCCGCCGCTGGTGATCTCGGTGCCGCCGTACTTCGAGTAGACGACGGTGTCGCCCACGGCCACGTCGAGCGGGATGATCTCGCCGGTGGTCTCGGAGCGGCGACCCGGGCCCACGGCCAGGACCTCGCCCTGCTGGGGCTTCTCCTTGGCGGTGTCGGGGATCACGAGGCCGGAAGCGGTGGTCTCCTCGGACTCGTTGGGACGGACGACGATCCGATCGTCGAGGGGCTGCAGGTTCATCTCGGACGCCTCCATTGGCAGTCGGCCTTGCGGCTTGCTAGCACTCACACGTGTCGAGTGCTAACGATAGGCGCCGTCCCCCAGACGCGCAAATGTCCCCGCTCGGAGCGCTCTGCCAACAGCGAACAGCGGCTTCTTGGAGAAGGTCGGCGCCGTCCGGCGAGCGCGGGCGTCTTCCTGCCGGATCCCAGCCCCGTGGGCGCGTTCCTGCCGAGATACCGGCCAAAAGCCGCCCGCATAGGCCAATTCCGGCAGAAAGACGCCCGCGAAGGGCCGTGCCGCCGCCGGACGCAGTGAGCTCTCGCCTCGGCCAGCCGCTGTTGCTGTTGCTGGTGGGTCCGCCGGACTTGGCCAGGCCGGTCCTCGGCCAGCCGCTGTTGCTGTTGGCGCGCGCCGGGGTCAGCCGAGGCGGAGGCTGGCGAGGGCGGGGGCGTCGAGGGGGGTGGGGCCGTCGAGCTGGAGCCTCCAGTTGGCGGCGGCCGCGACCATCGCCGCGTTGTCCGTGCACATGGCCCGGCTCGGGATGTAGGCCTGCAGGCCGTCGGCGATGCAGGCGTCCAGCGCCCGTTCCCGCAGCGCTGAGTTGGCGGCCACGCCGCCGGCCAGGCAGAGGCCCTTGGCCCCCATCTCCCGGGCCGCCTTGCGGGCCTTGGTGACGAGGACGTCGACCACCGCCTCCTGGAACGAGGCGGCGGCATCGGCCGGGTCGGTGTCGGGGTGCTTGCGCAGGTAGGTGATGACCGACGTCTTGAGCCCGCTGAAGGAGAAGTCGTACCCCTCGTGGGCCAGGCCGCGCGGGAAGCGGATGGCCTGCGGGTCGCCGTCCAAGGCCAGCCGGTCGATGACCGGACCGCCGGGATACCCGAGGCCCATGAAGCGGGCCACCTTGTCGAAGGCCTCCCCGGCGGCGTCGTCGATCGTTCCCCCCAGGACCCGGATCAGGCCGTGGCCCTCCCAGGCCACGAGCATGGTGTGGCCCCCGGACACGAGCAGCACGCACACCGGCAGCTCGAGCGACGGCTCCTCGAGCAGCGACGCGTACAGGTGGGCCTCCAGGTGGTTGATGCCGACGAAGGGCACGCCCCACACCATCGCCAGCGCCTTGGCCGAGCTCACGCCGACGAGCAGAGCGCCCATGAGGCCCGGCCCGATGGTGGCGGCCACGGCGGTGAGGTCCTTGCCCTCCACGCCGCCCTCGACGAGCGCCTCGGCCACGACCGACGGCAGCAGCTCGAGGTGCGCACGGCTGGCGATCTCGGGCACGACGCCGCCGAAGCGGGCGTGGAGGTCCACCTGGCTCGACACCACCGACGAGCGGACGTCGGTGCCCTCGCACACGACCGCCGCGGCCGTCTCGTCGCACGACGTCTCGATCCCGAGGATCGCTCCGCTCGTCACCGGCCGCCGTCCTCGATGGTCGTGGTGCCGCCGATGCCGGCCTCGAGCCCGGCCAACCGCTCGGCGTACTCGTCGGAGTCGATGTCGTCAGCCCACATGATGAGCGCGTCCTCGTTGGTCTCGATGTAGTAGTTCTTCCGGATCCCGGCGGGTCGGAAGCCGAACGCCCGGTACAGCTCCTGGGCTCCGTGGTTGCTCACGCGCACCTCCAGGGTGAGGTGCTTCGCCTGCCGCTCGCGTGCCGCCAGAGCCATGTGCAGGAGCATGCGGGTCGCAACCTTGCTGCGGTGGAAGGCGGGGTCCACAGCGATCGTCGTGACGTGGGCGTCGTCGCCGGTCAGCATCAGACCGCAGTAGCCCACGACCACACCCTGGGCCCGGGCCACGGTGTAGACGCGGGTGGCCCGCAGCGCCAGCTCGCTCATGAAGAGCGAGAGCGACCAGGGCCGCGGATACACCTGGGCCTCGATGCGCAGCACCGAGCGCAGGTGCCGGCGCCGCATCGCGGTCAGCTGGACGTCGAGCTCGCCGACGCCGGGCAGCTCGCGTGCGGCCATCAGCGGGGTCCCCCGCTGCCCCATGCCCCCGCCGGTGTCTCCCACTTGGCCTCCGCATCCGGCTTGCGCAGGTACATCGGTGAGAGCTCGGTCGGCTGCACGAACTCCTCGCGCAGGGCCAGGGGCTGCGCGAGGTGCACGAGCGCGGCGGCCGACGGGTATGGGTGGTCGGTCGCGTGGATGGCGTGGCGCAGGCTCTCGAACGTCTCGCGGTAGCGGACGACGCCGTCGCCCACGAGCAGCACGTCCTCGCGGCGGACGTCGAGCTCGGCGACGAGCTCGTCGGCAGAGCACACCCGGGGCTCGCTGAGGCGCTGCACCCCACCGGGCACGCGGCGGTAGGTCGCGCAGTAGACCTCGCCGCGCCGGGCGTCGATCACCGGGACGATCAACCTGTGGGTGTGGCGCAGCGGGAACGCCATGAGATCCAGGCTGGGGAGCCCGATCATCGGCACCCGCAGCGCCTGGGCGATCGCCTTGCCGGTCGCGATGCCGACGCGCAGACCTGTGAAGAGCCCGGGCCCCACGTCGACAGCGACGCACGTCACCTCGCGCAGCTCGACGCG
>DATLED010000058.1:0-199099 GCA_035525495.1 Acidimicrobiales bacterium
CTCCGTCCAAGCCCTCGCCGCAGTGATCTACCTCTGCCTGGGCGGAATCACCATCGAACTACCCACACGACCCTGAGGAGGGGCACATACGTTCGACTCTACCAGAGGGGTGCGACACGTTCCCGTCGACGACGTGGCCCCGTTCGACCCCACCTCCCCCGGCTGAATCGGGGGCCTGCGTAGGCTGCGCCGATCACCTCCACCGCCCGGGCCGGCGTTCTCCGGTCGCTCCTGTTGGCCGCCCTCGTCGTCGTCGTCGCTGCCGTCGGTCCGTTGCCCCCGGCGCCCTCGGCTCCCCTCGACGCCATCGCCGCGCGCAGCACCACCACGGGGGGCGCCGGCTACTGGATGGTGGCGTCGGACGGTGGCATCTTCACCTTCGGCGACGCCGCCTTCTTCGGCTCGACGGGCGACCTCCGACTCAACCGGCCGATCGTTTCGATGACGGCGACCCCGACCGGGCTGGGCTACTGGTTGGTGGCGTCCGATGGCGGCATCTTCACCTTCGGTGACGCCGCCTTCTTCGGCTCGACGGGCGACCTCCGATTGAACCGGTCGATCGTGTCGATGGCGGCCACGCCGTCGGGGCAGGGCTACTGGCTCGTCGCCTCGGACGGGGGCGTCTTCACGTTCGGCGATGCCGCGTTCGCAGGGTCGCCCGGGTTGTCGCCGCCCCGGTCGCCGGTGATCGGGATCGCGCCGACGGCGACGGGCGCCGGGTACTGGATGTCGACGACCAGCGGCGAGGTCCTCGCCTACGGCGACGCCAGGAACCTGGGATCCGTGTCGACGGCCTTGAGTTCACCCGTCCGCGACCTGGCACCCACGGCCTCGGGTCTCGGCTACTGGCTGGCCGGCCTCGACGGCGGGATCTTCACCTTCGGCGACGCCCCTTTCCTCGGCTCGACGGGCGACCTCCGCCTCAACCAGCCCATCGTCGGCATCGCCGCCACCCCCCTGATCGACCGCAACGCCGTCCCGGCGGGGGCCGACGACGCCGTCACCACCGACGAGGACACCGCCGTGCGGGTCGAGGTGCTCGCCAACGATGCCGGCCTCGGCGATGGACCCGTCGCCGTCTCGGTGGTGACGCCGCCGTCCTCGGGCACCGCCACGGTGATCGGCGACGCCATCGAGTTCACCCCGGCGACCAACGCCACCGGCGTCGTCCTCTTCTCCTACCGCGTCACCGACATCGACGGCGAGACGTCGACCGCCGGCGTCGCCGTGGAGGTGACCCCCGTGAACGACACCCCGACGATCTCCGCCATCGCCAACCGAACGACCGACGAGGACACCGCCACCGGACCCTTTGCGGTGACGGTCGGCGACGTGGAGACGGCGGCCGGCGCCCTCACGCTGTCGGCGGCGTCGAGCGACCCGACGCTGGTGCCCGCGGCGAATGTGGCCTTCGGGGGCTCGGGCGCGTCCCGCGCCGTGACCGTGACGCCGGCGGCCAACCAGGCGGGCACGGCGACCATCTCCATCACCGTCACCGACGCCGAAGGGGCGACAGCCACCGCCCCGTTCCTCCTGACCGTCACCGCCGTCAACGACCGCCCGACGATCTCCGACGTCGCCGACCAGACGATCGCCGAGAACGCCGCGACCGGCCCGCTGGCCTTCACGATCGGCGACGTCGAGACGGCCGCCGCCGCCCTCACGCTGTCGGCGGCGTCGAGCAACCCGACGCTCGTACCCGTCGACAACATCGTCTTCGGTGGCTCGGACGCGTCGCGCATCGTGACGGTGACCCCGGCGGCCAACGAGTCGGGCACGGCGACGATCTCGATCACCGTGACCGACGCCGGCGGAGCGACGGCGAGCGACACGTTCGTCCTGCGGGTCAACGCCCCGCCGACCATCTCCGACATCCCCGATCAACCGGTGGCCGTCGGGACGCCGACGGCGGTGCTGCCCTTCACCATCGGGGATGCCGAGACGCCGGCGGCGTCGCTCCTGGTGACCGGCACCTCGAGCAACCCCACCTTGGTCCCCGACGCCAACATCAGCTTCGGCGGCAGTGGCGCCGACCGCACCGTGCAGGTGAGCCCGGCCGATGGTCAGACGGGCACCGCGACCATCACCGTGACGGTCACCGACGCAGACGGGGGCGCGGCGTCGGACACGTTCGTCGTCACCGTCGGCTGACGCTCGGCTGGCCTCACTCCCGCCAGTCGAGATGACGAAGGACCTCTGAGAGCAGGTCCTCGATCTCGGCTCTGGCGGCGGTCGCTCGCCTGCCAACGCCGTCGCGACCGGTGACGTCGACCGTCTCGAGCTCGTCCCACCGGAACCTCAACCCGTTCCCCGAGCGGTCGGGAGGGCGCAGCCGGGGAACGATCGACCATGCCTTGCCGGCTTCCCCGCCCGACGCCTGCCAGTGACCGTCGGCCGGCTCGGGGCCATCGGCGGGTCCGTCCGCGTCGGCCGGAGGTGACTCCGCCACCGCGGGCTCCCAGGCCGCGGGATCGCCAGGAGCCGCCTCGCCTTCGGTCGCTTCCGAGGACGCGGGGCCGTCGATCCACAAGGTGCCCTGCGCGAACGGTGCCTCGGCCGCCGGGCCGGGGGTGACCTCGCTCGAGTCCGGGACGTCGTCCTCGGCGTCCGAGCCCGCGAGCGGCGCCATGCCCACGGCGATGTCGTGGTCGGGCTCGGGCTCGATCGGCGCTTCGGTCGCCGTCGCCGCCGGTGCGATCTCGTCCTCTGCCTCCGGATCGACCGGCCCCGGATCCCCATGATCCGCCGCGGGGACGAAGGGCGCCTGGGACGGTTCGTCGCTTCCCTCCGCGAAGGGTTCCTCGGGTTCGGCGTCGGGCGGCGCACCTTCGGTCGATACGTCAGAGTCCGGCGGCGCCTCCCAGGCGTCGGGGTCGGGCGCGAGCTCCGCGGTCGCCTCGCCTCCCTCGGCATCTTCCGCAGGGCCTGGCTCCTCGCTCGGCGGTGCGTCCTCTTCCACGAACACCGCTTGCGGCGCGGGCGGGATTTCGTCACTCGCCTCCGGCTCGACGCGCGTCGCGTCATCGGCAGACGCCGAAGCGCCGGCGTCCTCGCTCGACTCCTGCCAACCCTCTTGGGAAATCTCCGCGACGGTTCCCGCGGGCTCCGCCTCCTCGACGTCGACGCTGTCCTCGGCGGTCGTCGGTTCGGGCTCGGGCGTGACCTCGTCGCTCGGCGGAGCGGCGACGGTTTCCTCTGAATTAGCGGGGTGGACCGAGGAAGCGGGGAGTGACGTCGCCTCCTCGGCGTCGGGGGGCCGCGCTTCGGCGGCGACCTCGGGGACGGTGACCTCGACAGGGACGGGCGGGGCGTCGGGCGGCGGTGCCGACGCCGATACCGGTGGGCCCACGGTCGCAGCCGGGTGATACGGCGCCAGCGCGCTCGGGTCGGCTTCGATGCGATCCCAGCCCGTCGACGCCGGCGGGCCGGAGCGGGAGGCGAGCGCCGCCGCCTCGAACCGGCACCAGTCGCACACCGTGGAGCGGGGAACGGCGACCCGCCCACCGGCGTAGCTCCTCGGGTCGAGGATCGTCCACCGCTCGAGGGCCACGCTCCGGCAGTTCTTGCAGCGCCGCAGCAGTTGGAACGCCGGGTCGGCATCGGGCCGGTAAACGAACGTGCTCCGCCCGATCCGCAGGGCCAAGAACCCGTCGGACGTCTCGCCGGTCACCTCGACGGGCGCGTCGAAGGCAGCCGCCGCCCGGACGGCCTCCTGGTGTTGCTGCCTGCGCCGACGATCTCGTCCGAGCACGCCTCCGTCCTACCACCGCGGTCGGCACCTCGATCGCCGTGGCGGGGACGCCGTGGCCCATCGGGAAGAAAAAGGTCTCAGTGACCACCGTTTCCCTACCGAAGGAGACCCCGCCACCGCAGGACGGCGTCCGGAGCACGGACGCCGCCGACCCCGATGGTGCACGGTCAGGGGTGGTGAGTGTGCCAAACTTTGGGACTTCGCAATTTTGAAGGGTACAAGGAGCGTCATGTCGAAAGCCGTCCGGATCCTGATCGCAATGATGGCGATGGCTGCGTTCTCTGCCTCGCCGGCCGCCGCCCAGTCGTCGGCACCCGCCTGCTCGGACACGGGCCCCACCGGCGCCCAGTACCCGCCGAGGTGCCCGGCTCCCCAGACCGACAAGAGCCAGGTGCAGGCCGGCGGGACCGTCCGGGTCACCGGACAGTGCCCGGCGCCCAGCGCGACGGTGCGCTTCGTGCTCCGGCCCGGCGACACCGCGCTGGCCACGGCGACGACCAGCGCGACGGGCACCTACGACGTCACGGTGACGATCCCGAGCAGCACCCCCTCGGGCAACTATCAGATCGTCGTCATCTGCTCGACCGGACCGGAGCGCACCGCCAACATCCAGGTCCTCGGCGAGTCCGTGACGCGTGAGACGACGACCACCACGTCGACCACCTCGACCACAGCCGCCCCGGCGACCACCACGACCCAGGCGGCTGTCGGCGCCGCGGCCCTGCCCCGCACCGGCCAAGAGATCCTGACGTTGGCCGCCGGAGGCGCCGTCCTCGTCGGCCTCGGTGTCGCCGCCGTGGTCGCCACCCGGCGCCGCCGCCAGCACACCGCGTAGCCTCCGAAGACCGAAGCATTCCCGTGAGGCGCGGCCGGCAGGCCGCGCCTCACACGCGCCACGACGAGTCTCGGCTCGAGCGGGCGCCGCGACCGGCCTCGTGAACCTTCCCCCGTAGGGTGATCCGCTTGGACGACACCATCCTCTTGTGGCTCACGCTGCCCGGCGGCTTCGCGGCGGCGGCGATCGTGGCCTACGTGGCTCCGGGCCTCGTCCGGCGCCACGGGCGGGGCTTCCGCCTCGGCGTCGCCCTCGCGTCGGGAGCCGCCGCCGCCTTCGCCGGCACCACTCCGACGGGGATCGCCTGGTGGGACGCCGTCCTGGCGGCGTCGACCGCCGCGTTCCTCACCTCGTTGGTGGCCCGGGCCGGCCTTCGGGTGCTCACGGCTGCGGCGGTCGCCGCCGCCGTCCTCGGGATCGGATCGGGCGGCAACACGATCGGGCTCCTCACCCTCGGCGTCGCCGTCGCCATCCTGTTGAGCGTCCGGAGGGCCCCCAGTGCGGCGTCGCTCGTCGCCTTCGGTCTCGTGCAGGCCGCCTTCCGCCTCGACCTTCCCGGTCCCCACGGGGCGAGCACGGTGGGAGCCGCGGCCATCCTCGTGCCACCCGCCGTCGCCGGCTTCCGGGCCATGCGGAGCCGGGCCCGGCGCCGCCACCTGCGCGCCGGTGCCGCCGTCGCCGCCACCGCCGTGGCCGCAGCCAGCCTCGCCGCCGTCGCCTTCGCGCTGGCCCGGCCCGGGCTCGAGCGCGGGGTCGCCCGGGCCACGGCCGGCCTCACCGCCGCCAAGGGTGCCGACCAGGAGCAGGCGGCCGCGGCCTTCGACGACGCCGAGCGCAGCTTCGCCGAGGCGGAACGGTCGGTCGGCGCCTGGTGGGCTCGGCCGGCGTGGCTGGTGCCGATCGTGGGGCCGCACCTGCGGGCCCTCGGCGCGGTCGCCGAGACCGGCCAGGAGCTCGCCGCGGGCGGCGTCCGCGTGGCCGGAGCCGCCGACCTCGGCGACCTCCGCATCCGCGACGGCGTCGTCCCCATCGACAAGCTCCGCCGCCTCGAGCCCGAGCTGGCCGACGCCGCCGACACCGTGACCCGGGCCAGGGCCCGCCTCGCCCGCACGCGATCCACCTGGTTGTTGCCCCAGGTCGGCCGGCGCCTCGACACGCAGGTGGAGCGCCTCGAGGACGTGCAGGGCACCCTCGAGAGCTCCCGCGACGTCGTGCACATCCTGCCCGCGGTCCTCGGCGCCGACGGGCCCCGCAGGTACTTCCTCGCCGTGCAGACGCCGGCGGAGCTCCGCGGCACCGGCGGCTTCTTCGGGAGCTTCGGCGAGATCACCGCCGTCGACGGCAAGCTCGAGCTCGCCCGCTTCGGGCGGTTGCACGAGCTGAACGAGGGTGGCAACCCCGCCACCCGCAAGCTGACCGGCCCCGCCGACTACCTCGCCCGCTACAGCCGCTTCGGTGTCGCCAACACCTGGCAGAGCGTCACCCTCTCGCCGGACTGGCCTTCGGTCACCGAGGTGATCGCCGGCCTCTACCCCCAGTCGGGCGGCGCGCCCATCGACGGGGCCATCGCCGTCGACCCCGCCGGGATGGCCGCCCTCCTGAAGCTCACCGGACCGCTCACCGTGCCCGGCTGGCCCGTGCCGCTCACGGCCGCCAACACCGAGAAGATCCTGCTCCACGACCAGTACGTGAAACTGCCGAACGACGAGCGCATCGACTTCCTCGGCGACACCGCCAGGACGCTCTTCAACCGCCTCACCGCCGGCGAGCTCCCCAAGCCGTCATCGATCCTGTCGACCCTCGGGCCGGCGGTGGCGCAGAAGCGCATCCAGATGGCATCGACGCATGCGGCGGAGCAGGAGGTCTACGCCCGCCTCCACATCACCGGAGCGATGGCCCCCGTCAGCGGCGACTTCCTCGGTCTCATCACCCAGAACGCCAGTGGCTCCAAGATCGACTACTTCCTCCACCGGAGCATCGACTACCGCGTGACCGTCGACCCGGTGACGTCGAAGCTCGCCGCCACCCTGAAGGCGACGCTCCGCAATGAGGCGCCGGCGAGCGGCCTTCCTGGCTATGTCATCGGCAACGCCCTCGAGCCGCCGCTCCCGACCGGCACCAGCCGCCTCTACGTCTCGATCTACACGCCCTGGTTCCTCAGAGCCGCCAGGGTCGCCGGCGTGCCGGCCACCGTCGAGAGCGAGAGCGAGCTCGGCCGCAACGTGTACTCGACCTTCGTCGACCTTCCTCCCGGCGGCGAGCTCTCCATCGAACTCGACCTGGCCGGCTGGTACGACGGCGCCGCCTACCACCTCGGCGTGCACCGCCAGCCGACGGTCCACCCCGACAAGGTGACCGCAACCATCAACGGCGACGACCTGCTCGATGACGACATCGTCACCGACGTTCGCGCCACCGTTCGCTGAACGGAGTGCCGCGGAGGACGTGACGGCCTTGACGCCTTGAATGGATGCCAGACGCACGCCACCGCCGGACCCACGGGTGGTCGAGCCGCCCGGACGAGCCGATCTACATCAGAGCCGTAGGTCGGGCGCCACCTCAGCCACGAGAACTCAAGGCGAAGGCGGGCGCGCCAATGTCCTCGGCGGGCTCGCTGGCCCCTCTACGGCCACGCCTGTCATCATCCTTGCCGTGTGGCAACCAGCGGAGACCAGCACCGTCCATGTGGAGTCGAGCGCCGACGTAGCCGATGACGCGCGCCTGGGTCCGGGGACACGAGTGTGGCATCTGGCCCAGATCCGGGAGGGTGCCGTCCTGGGGGAGGGCTGCGTCGTGTCGCGTGGCGCCTACATTGGCCCTGGCGTCCGCATGGGCGTGCGCTGCAAGATCCAGAACTACGCGCTCATCTACGACCCGGCCGTGCTCGACGACGGCGTGTTCATCGGTCCCGCCGTCGTGCTGACCAACGACATGTACCCGCGGTCGATTACCCCCGATGGTGAGGTGAAGCGGGGCGGGGACTGGGACGCCGTCGGGGTCACGGTGGGTCGAGGAGCCTCTATCGGCGCTCGCGCCGTCTGCGTCGCGCCGGTGGTGGTCGGCGCTTGGGCGCTCGTGGCGGCGGGGGCCGTGGTGGCCGCAGACGTCCCGGACTTCGCGCTGGTAGCCGGCGTGCCTGCCCGCCGAATCGGTTGGGTGGGGCGGTCGGGCGTTCCCCTTGCCGAAGCGGGCGGTGGCCGCTGGCGGTGCCCCGAGACGGAGGAGATGTACCTGGAACATGAAGGGGTGTTGAGGCTGGACGACGGGTTGCGGACGTGAGTGACCTGATTCCCGTCGCCAAGCCGATCATCGGCAACGATGAGCGCGACGCCGTCGATCGCGTAATGCGGAGTGGGGCTCTGGCACAGGGCCCGGAAGTGGCGGCCTTCGAGCGAGAGTTCGCCGAGCACTTCGGGCTCGGCCGGGCGTGCGTTGCCGTGAATTCGGGTACTTCGGGGCTGCACCTTGGACTACTTGCGGCCGACCTGAAGCCGGGCGACGAGGTGATCGTGCCATCCTTCACGTTCGCGGCGACGGCGAACTCGGTTGCACTGACCGGGGCCACGCCCGTGTTCGCCGATATCGAGGATCATTACTTCTGTCTGGATCCTGCGGCCGTCTTGCCCGCGATAACGGACCGGACGGTCGGGATCATGCCGGTCCACCTCTATGGGCACCCAGCCGACATGCCCGCGCTGACGGCGATCGCAGAGCAGCGCGGTCTGCAGATCTTCGAGGACGCTGCCCAGGCGCACGGCGCCAGCCTCGCGGGTACGCCGGTGGGCTCATTCGGCTCCTTCGCCATGTTCTCGCTGTACCCGACCAAGAACATGACCTCGGGAGAGGGCGGCATGGTCTCGGTGGCCAATGCGGACATCGAGCGACGACTCCGCCTCTACCGGAACCAGGGGATGGAGCGGCAGTACGAGAACGAGGTCGTCGGCTTCAACGCCCGAATGACGGACATCCACGCCGCCATCGGCCGGGTGCAGCTCACCAAGGTGGGGGCGTGGACGGAGCAGCGCCAGCAGAACGCCGCCTTCCTTTCGGCGCACCTCGAGGGGGTCACGACCCCTCCTATCGCCGACGGAGCGGTGCACGTGTACCACCAATACACGATCCGGGTCTCTGACGACCGCGACGGGTTCGCCAAGGCGCTGCTGGCCGAGCACAACGTTGGGTCGGGGATGTACTACCCGGTGCCGAACCACGAGCTCGCGCCGTTTCGAGTCGACGTCGACCTGCCGGCCACGGCGCGGGCCGCGGCGGAGTGCCTTTCGCTCCCGGTCCACCCCTCGCTGTCGACAGCCGACCTCGAACGAATCGTACGTGCCGTCAACGCGCTCGCCGCCGCCGGCCGATGACGCGCCAGTTGCGGGCCGGGCTCATCGGCCTCGGGATGATGGGTCGGCACCACGCGCGGGTCCTCAGCTCGCTCGACGGAGTCGAGCTCGTAGCGGTCGCCGATCCGGGCGGCGATCCGCATGCCGTCGCTGGCGGCCGCCCGGTGCTCGACAGCGTGCACGACCTCCTCGAGGCCGGCGTCGACTACTGCGCCGTGGCCGTGCCAACCGCTCACCACGAGGACGTTGGCCTCGCCCTCGCTGAAGCGGGTATCCACACCATCATTGAGAAGCCTCTCGCCGGGGACACGCCGTCGGCCCAGCGGCTGGCCGAGGCATTCGAGGCGGCCGGTCTGGTCGGCGCAGTCGGTCACATCGAGCGCTACAACGCCGCGCTCCAGTCTGCTCGACGACGGTTGGAGGCGGGCGACCTCGGCACCGTGTACCAGATCACGACGCGACGCCAGGGTCCGTTTCCTGACCGGATCGCGGACGTCGGAGTGGTGAAGGACTTGGCCACCCACGACATCGACCTCACGGCGTGGGTTTCGCGGCAGCCCTTCGTGTCGGTTGCGGCGCGGACGGCGTTTCGCAGCGGCCGCGACCATGAGGACCTCGTTGCCGTAGTTGGCGGGCTCGCCGACGGGACCGTCACCAGCCACCTCGTCAACTGGCTGTCGCCGATGAAGGAGCGCGTCACGATCATCACTGGGGAGAGAGGGACTTTCGTGGCGGATACGCTCGTGGCCGATCTCACGTACTACGCCAATGGATCGGTCCCGACGACGTGGGATGACATCGCCCAGTTCCGCGGCGTGTCCGAAGGCGACGTGGTGCGGTATGCCATCGCCAAGCCGGAACCGTTGCGCGTGGAGCACGAGGCCTTCCGTGACGCGGTGCTTGGTCTCGACGCCGACATCGTCACGATGGCTCAGGGCCTCAGCACCGTCGTGGTGGCCGAGGCGATGATCGAATCGGCCACCAGCGGGACGACCGTCACGCTTGAACGAACGCAGTGAAGATCGCCGTCGTCGCTCTCGGTAAGATCGGACTGCCTTTAGCGGTGCAGTTCGCAGATCGCGGCCACGACGTTGTTGGGGCCGACGTGAACGAGGTCGTCGTCGAATTGGTCAATCGCGGCGAGGAGCCGTTCCCTGGCGAGGAGCATCTGGCCCAGAAGCTTGCCGCCGTTGTCGCGGGCGGGCGCCTCGTCGCCACAAGCGATACGGCGGCTGCCGTGTCGCAGTGCGAGGCCGTTGTCGTGGTCGTGCCCCTTTTTGTGGACTCGGAGAGCACGCCCGACTTCGGGTGGATGGACGCGGCGACCCGCGACATCGGCAAGGGCCTGCGGCCCGGGACGCTCGTGTCCTTCGAGACGACGCTGCCCGTGGGGACGACGCGCAACCGCTGGAAGCCCATGCTTGAGGAGGTCTCGGGGCTTGCCGAGGGGCGTGACTTCCACCTCGTATTCTCGCCCGAGCGCGTGCTCACCGGTCGGGTGTTCGCCGACCTGCGCAAGTACCCGAAGCTCATTGGCGGGCTGACACCGGAGGGCGCCCGACGCGGCGTCGCCTTCTATGAAGCAGTGCTCGAGTTCGATGACCGCCCGGACCTGACGCGAGCAAACGGCGTCTGGGACCTCGGCTCCGCAGAGGCGGCTGAGATGGCCAAGCTTGCCGAGACGACGTACCGCGACGTGAACATCGGCCTCGCCAACCAGTTCGCCCGCTTCGCCGACGCACAGGGCATCGACGTGTTCCAAGTGATCGAAGCGTGCAACACACAGCCGTATAGCCACATCCACCGACCGGGCATCTCCGTCGGCGGCCACTGCATCCCGGTGTACCCGCGGCTTTACCTCTGGAACGATCCTGCGGCCACGGTGGTCACTTCAGCGCGCGAGGCGAACGCGCAGATGCCGGCCTATGCCGTGGAACTCGCTGAGAATGCGTACGGCGACCTGTCCGGGGCCACGGTCGCAGTGCTGGGCGCCGCATACCGGAACGGAGTGAAGGAGACAGCGTTCTCCGGCGTCTTCCCGCTCGTTGAGTTGCTCGACGCCCGTGGAGCCGTGTCGTTGGTACACGACCCCATGTACGCCGACGACGAACTCAACGCCCTGGGCCTGCCCCCGTACCACCTGGGCAAGCAAGCCGATGTCGTGATTGTGCACACCGACCACGCCGCGTACCACTCCCTTCGGGAGACGGATCTCCCCGGAGCCAAGGTCATCGTCGACGGCCGCGGGGTGCTCAACCAGGACGCCTTCTCCTCGACGCGGGTCGTCGTCCTAGGGCGTGCGGGTCGACCAGCGACCTGACCACCTTGCCGCCAGTCGACCGTTGCGATCCGGCGTGGTGCGCTCGACCCGCTCATTCCCTGCGGGGTTACGCTCCGCCCGGAGCTCGCGCTCTCGTCAGGCGAGTGTGGTCCGGAACCAGCTGACCGTCTCTGCAAGACCGTCCGCAAGGGATATGGGCTCTACGTCTGGGAACAACGAGCGCAGGCGTGTTTGGTCGGCCTGCGAGTGGCGGACATCGCCCGGGCGCGGGTCCACGTGCTCGCGCTTGATTGGGACCCCGGCGGTATGCCCTAGCAGCTGGAGGACCTCGAGGAGGTCAACCCGAGTACCGAACGCGAGATTGACCGGACCTTCGTGCGTGACCTTGCGTTCGAGAGCATCGACGAGGACGTTGACGAGCGAGCGGACGTAGGTGAAGTCGCGACTCTGCCGCCCGTCGCCATGAATTTCGACGGGTTGTGAGGTGAGAGCGGCCTGCACGAACCGGGGAATGACAGCCGCGTAGACGTGGCCCGCCGGCTGGAGGGGGCCGAACACATTGAAGAAGCGGAAGGCGAGAGTGGGCAGGTCGTAGACGCGTTGGTACGCAAGTGCCATCGTCTCGGTCGAGAGCTTGCTAACGGCGTACGGCGACAGCGGCGCCGTTGCCAGGTCCTCGTGCTTCGGAAGCGTCGGGTTCGCGCCGTAGACCGAGCTGGAGGACGCAACGATGACGTGGCCGACGCCGGCCGCCCGGCAGCCCTCGAGTACGCGGAGAGTGCCCGTGGAGTTGACGTCGTGCGTGCTGACCGGATCGGCGATCGACCGCGGCACGGAGCCACGGGCAGCGAGGTGCACGACCGCGGCGGCTTGGTCGCACGCCTCCTCTACCCGGTCGAGGTCAAGGATCGAGCCGCGCACGAGGTGTACCCCGCTGGGTAGGTTCGCCTCGGAGCCGTTCGAGAGGTCGTCGAGGACGACGACCTCGTGCCCGGCGCCCACGAGCGCGCGGCTCAGGTTTCCTCCGATAAAGCCCGCGCCGCCGGTGATCAGTATTCGCATCAGAGGTACGCCACGTTGTCGCCCTGAATCCGATGACAGCAGTCGAGGACGAAGCGGGCGTGGGTGGTGACGGCCTCGTAGTCGAAGGTGTCGTGGTCGACCAGGAGCACGACAACGTCGGCTGCAGCGAGCTCTTCGGGCGTGAGGTCGACGAGTTCGACGTCCTTGGGCCCACGGCCTGGAGAGGCGAATGGGTCGGCCGCGCGCACAGAGGCGCCGAGATCGATCAATTCCTTCGCCACCATTTTCGACGGCGACTCGCGGTTGTCGCCGGTGTTTTTCTTGTATGAGAGGCCGAGGAGCAGGATGCGGCGGCCGCGGACCGCAAGACCACGGTCGTTGAACGCAAGGACAAGGCGGCGCGCTACGTAGGCGGGCATGTGCTCGTTCACGTCGTTCGCCAGCTCCACGAAGCGGAAGCTGTGGCCAAGCGACTGCTTCACCCGCCACGAGAGGTACGACGGGTCGATCGGGAGGCAGTGCCCGCCCACGCCGGGGCCGGGTCGGAACTTCATGAAGCCGAACGGCTTAGTGCTTGCGGCGTCGATGGCGTCCCACACGTCGATGCCGAGGTCGTTCGCGAACATCGCTAGCTCGTTGACGAGAGCGATGTTCACGTGCCGGAACGTGTTCTCGAGGAGTTTGGTGAGCTCGGCGGCTTTGGTCGACGCGACGGGCACCGTCGTGTCGACAAGGCGGCTGAAGAACGCGTCGACCGCGGCGAGGGAGCGAGCGTCGATGCCCGACACCACCTTCGGCGTCCGTTCGAACGTCCAGACGGGGTTGCCGGGGTCGATGCGCTCGGGGCTGTATCCCAAGTGGAACTGCTCGCCGGCACGCAAGCCAGAGCCACGCTCGAGAATCGGCTGAACGAGCTCCTCGGTCGTGCCGGGGTAGGTGGTCGACTCGAGGATCACGCAGGAACCCGCATCAAGGTGGCCGGAGAGAGTCTCTGCGGCCGCCTCTATATACGAGAGATCGGGGGCACCCTCCCGGAGCGGCGTCGGCACCGAGATGACGGCGATGTCGAAGCCGGCGCACGAGGCGGTGTCCGATGATGGCGTGAAGCGACCGCTCGCCAAGGCGGCACGGAGCCGCTCTCCAGTGACGTCCTCGACGAACGACACCCCGTCGGCGAGCGCCTTCACGCGGGCCTCGTCGATATCGAACCCGACCACGTCGAACCCAGCCTCGACAGCTCGCACTGCCACCGGGAGCCCGACATAGCCTTGGCCGACGACGACGACTCGCTGGGTGCTTTCGAGTGCAGTCATGGCACGATGATGTCAGCCCGTCGCCGCAGCGTCGGACGGGACCGGCGAGAGCGCAATGGAGCCCGTGTATCCTGCGGTGCCGTGGACGCCTCGTTGGCCGCCTGTTGAAGGTCCTCACCGTCATCGGGGCCCGGCCGCAGTTCGTCAAGTCCGCCATCGTTTCGGCGGCCTTCGCTGTGCGTTCGGACGTCAAAGAGACCGTCGTGGATACGGGGCAGCATTACGACCCGAACATGTCCTCGGTGTTCTTCAACGACATGGCGGCGGGTCCACCGAAGTACTCGCTCAATGTGGGCTCCGGCTCCCACGCCCAGCAGACCGCGAAGATGCTCGCCGCGCTGGAGCCGGTCTTCGAGGACGAGGCACCGGATGTACTGCTCGTCTACGGCGACACGAACTCCACCCTCGCGGGCGCTCTCTGCGCAGCGAAGCTGCACGTGCCGATCGCCCACGTCGAGGCAGGACTCCGATCCTTCAACCGACGGATGCCGGAAGAGGTCAATCGCGTCATGGTCGACCACCTCTCCGACATGCTGTTTGCGCCGACGACCGTGGCGGTCCACAACCTCGAGCACGAGGGTCTGTCGCCCGAGAAGGTCCACCTCGTCGGCGACGTCATGTACGACGCGTCACTGCGGTTCCGTGACGAGGCCGCGCGCAGGAGCGATGTGCTGGAGAAGCTCGAGCTCGCGCCGGGCGGGTACATCCTCGCGACCGTCCATAGGGCGGAGAACACCGGTACGGACGCGCGCCTGCGTGAGATCTTCGCGGCCCTCGAGCGCACGACTGAGACGTTGCCAGTGGTGCTCCCGCTGCACCCGCGGACGCGAGCAGTCGTCGAGCAGTGGGAGGTCAATGCCCTCGACCACACCGCGATCCACGTGCTGGAACCGGTCGGATATCTCGACATGGTGCAGCTCGAGGCGAACTCGGCAGCGGTCGTCACGGACTCCGGTGGCGTGCAGAAGGAGGCGTACTTCTACGGCGTCCCGTGCGTGACGCTGCGCGAGGAGACGGAGTGGACCGAGCTGGTGGACAGCGGCTGGAACCGGCTCGTCACGCCTGACGACGCTGATGCGATCGTCAGCGTCATCGCGGCTGCCGTCGGCACCGTAGGTACGCCCAGCGAACTCTACGGCGATGGTCACGCGTCCGAGGCGATCGTGAACCTCCTCGTGCGCAAGGCGTAGGCGGGTGCGAATCGGGCTGGTCTCGTACCGCTTCCCTCCTTACAACTCCATCGGCGCAATCTCGGTGGGGAAGACGGCGAAGTTCCTCGAACGGCTGGGCCATGAGGTGTGGGTCGTCACTGCTGCCGGTCAGCCGCTCGAGCCGACCCTCGACGTCGAAGTCGATCCGGCGCGCGTGCTCTCCACGAGGTGGCTAAACGTCGGCTTCGTGGCGGAGTCGGCGCTCGGTGGCAGGGGCCAGGTGGTGAAGGCCGGCTTCAGTGCCGGCGGCCGGAAGGGTGCCGCGCTCCGATCGATCATCAAGGCGGCGCGTAGCACCGTTGTCATGCCCGATCCCCAGATCGGCTGGTACCCCTACGCGGTGCGGGACGGCGTACGCTGGCTTGCCGAAGCCCGCCCTGACGTTATCTTCGCAAGTGCCGGACCGTACACGTCGTTGCTCGCCGGCCAGCGGATCGCCAGGAAGCTCGACGTGCCTTGGGTCGCCGGCTTCCGCGACCTGTGGGTCGACAACCCTTACCGAGAGGTGCCGAAGGCTCGGCGACTCATCGAAGGCCGCCTAGAGCGCCGAACGGTCTCCTCTGCTAGCGCACTCGTGACAGTGTCAGAGCCGCTGGCGGACACGCTGCGGTCCAAGTACGACATCCCCGTGGCGGTCGTCACGAACGGCTACGACGAGGATGATCTCCAGACCGCTGCCGATGCAACACCGAGTGCAGGCGGCCGCCTTTTGATCTCTTACACGGGAACGATCGTGCCGGGGAGGCGTGATCCGACGCCTCTTTTCCGAGCAGTGAAGTCCCTCGGGCTCACATCCGATGACATCCGGATGATGTTCGTCGGCCGCTACATGGACATCGTCACCGACCTGAGCGAGGCGGAAGGTGTGGCGTCCATGGTGGAGGTCCGCGAGCCGGTCTCGCATCACGATGCTGTGCGGCTGCAGCGCGAGAGCGACGTACTTCTCCTCCTGTTGTGGGACGACCCGCGCGAGCGCGGCGTTGTGACGGGCAAGCTCTTCGAGTACCTCGGAGCGCGCCGTCCGGTGCTTCTGCTCGGAGCCGACACGGGAGTCGCCGCAAGTCTCGTGACGGAGCGCCATGCCGGCATCGCGACGACGGACCCGGCGGTCGCTCGCGCATCGCTGGAACGGTGGTTGCAGCAAAAGCGGGAGGGTGGGGTGCCTGGCGTGCCCTCCGACCGGCTCACCGACCTCACACGCGAGCATCAGACGGGCATCCTTGCCGACATCCTTGATCAGGCGGTGCGCGCCGCTAGCACCCGACGATAGAGGTCGAACAGGCGCTCCTGCTCCGTTTCCCAGGCAAGTGCATCAGCGGCTGCGTCGAGGCGGGCATCAAGCTCGGGCCCGCCCGGGGACGCCAATATTGAGTCGATCGCAAGCGCCGCCGCCTGGGGGTCGGCCGGGTTGACGCATACCCCGATGCCGTACTGCTCCACTACCCGCTGGATCTCAGGGAGTGCGGGCATTACGACGGGCACGCGCGCCATGACCGCTTCAAAGAGCTTGTTAGGAAGGGAGAGCCGAATCGATTGGCTCATCGTGGCGGGCGACGGCAGGTAGAGCACTAAATCGGAACTCGAGACCGCATGGACGACGTCGTCGTACGGCACCGCCCCTGCGATGCGGACGCGGTCCGAGACACCGAGCTGGCGGGCAACCTCCTCGAGCCGCTCGCGGTAGGACGGATCAACGGGACCGACCAGCGCGAGAACAGCGTCTTCGGTGCGGGCGACCGCGTGAATGGCGCTCTCGGCTCCACGTCTGGCCGTGACCGCGCCGACGTGCGAGACGAGGGGCCTGTCCGCCGGAACGTCGATGACGCGGCGGAGGTAGCCCCGGTCGAGGTCGGCGCGGCGAACCATGCGCGGGACGTTGCGGATCACCGTCGGTCGCGTCTCGAGCGAATAGTGCCGCTGGAGCTCTGACGCGATGCTCTCGCTGACTGCGATCACTGCGTCTGCACGCCAAATGAAGCAGCGCTCGACGAGAAGGTTCACGTGGAGTGCGTTCGCCACCCGTGTTCGTAGGCTCGTCGCGGCAGGAAGGTAACCGGGGAAGAACTCATGGGAGTCGTAAACGAGCGCAGCGCCGGACGACCGAGCAAGCAACGCCGCGCCGAGGAGGGTACTCCCGTCGTTGGCGTGAACGACGTCGTAGCGGCGACCCTTGAGGTGCCGGTGAAACGCGATGTTGCCGGTGAGGAACCGCCACGGATGGCGGCTCGCCGCGCTGGGGCAGGCAAGCCGCTCGAGGTGAAACGGCAGCGACTCCTCGTGGTACTCCTGCCCCGGCGAGCGCAGCAGGACGACGTCTACGTCGGCGCCGTGCTTTGCCAGTGCCTCGGCCGACTTCCAAACGCGCGGGTCGAACGGCAACCCGTGGTGGACAAGCTCGCACACCCGGACGCCGTCGAGGTCACCCATCCGCGGGAGCACTCCTTCTTGTCGGCAGCAGCGTGCGAAGGACGGTGACTTTCGGCATCAGGAGTGCATGTAGCGGTATGCCATAGATGGTCCGCAACTGAAGAAGGAGGACGCCGAGCGTGAGGCAGTAAGCGACGGAGCTCGCAACGGCTGCGCCTTCGACGCCCCACTGGGGGATGAGCATGACGTCGAGAATGACGGTCGCTGCGGAGCCGACGCCACCGCTCCGAAGCTTCAAGCGAGGATGTCCTGCGGCCGTCGTCTCGTTGATGAACACCTTCCACAGGCCTAGTGCTACGGCGCCGGGAAGCAGCAGGATAAAGGGCCAGACGGAGCCCTTGAACGCGACGCCGAAGACCAGCGGGATAGCGACCGGCGCGAGCGCCGCAGCACCGATCGCCTGAAAGAGCAGGATCGAAGTGACGCCCTGCCCGATGCGCTCCCATCGCTCCCGGCGGTATCCCGTGCGAGCGGAGCGTGAGAGCAACACGCTGCCGAGCGACTCCGGGATGTACCACAGCAATCGGCTAGTCGACACCGCGATCGCATAAAGCCCGACGGCGCGCGAGCCGAGGAGACCGGCGACGATGAACATATCGAGCCGGTAGGAAACCTCTTGGAGGAGGGTGCCGCCGTGGCCGGCGACGTTGAAATGGAGGAGGCGCCGTGCGACTACTCGGTCTATTCGCAGTGGCTCGTCGAAACGCGTGAAGAGCGCGACGGCCAACACGACGGTCGTGACGACATCGGCCGCTATAAGTCCGAAAACGACGGTGGTTACGTCCGTGCCCAAGACTGCAGCCCCGACGATTCCGCCGAGGTAGCCGCAGCGGGCGAACAGCTTGAAGCCGTTGAACGCGTAGAACTTGTTGCGGCCCCGCCACACCGACAGGAAGATCGACTCAAGGACCGTCAGCGGGATCATCACGGACGAGATGACCACCAGCAGTGCGCCGCCCTCGATGTCGGAGAGGAACAGGGAGGCGAGGGGTCCGGCGGCGAGTGCGAGGGCAACGGCGACAGTGGAGCCCACCAGGAGGCTCATTAGTGTCGCCGTCGAGGCGACGGTTGCGGCGGTAGCCTCTTGGCGTGCGATCACGTACGTCACGGCTACCGGCAGCCCGAGCGACACGATGAGCGCGACCTCGGCTGTGAGCAGCTGAAGCACCTGCACGGCGCCTCGTCCCGACGGCCCGAGCATGCGTGCAAGCACGATCGAACCTATGAGTGTCACCGCGACGGCCGACACCTGACCGGTGAAAGTGACGCCGAGGTCGCGGCGGAACTCTGCCGGCCTCGACGAGGTCACGCGGGCCTGCTTCACATCCTCTCGTACACGGCGGCAAGCCACGGCTTACGTGAGCGGCGAGGGATCGGGGCTAGGGCGAGGCGGCGGAGGTTGGACGGACGACGCGGCGTCGAAGACGCCGTCTCAGCAGCTGCAACGGCGGGCTGGTCGCTCAACCCGCACTCGGGGCAGACGCCGAGGCGGGCTGCGGCTCCCCTGGCTCGTCGGATCAGGCGTTGGATCGCGTATGGGTAGAACGCTTCGACGGGACCAAGCTCCGAGATTGTCGCGACCGCAAACCCAGGTACGAGCGCGCTGAGGTCCGATGGCGCAAACGAGTGATGGTGGCGGTTCTTGTGGAACGTGGTCCGGCAACGCGGGCAGGTCGCAGTTCCGGCGCGGAGGTCCTCGCGGTTTGGCACGGTTAGCACGACATGGAGCGCAGCTACCCGGGCCATCTCGGCGACGGCTGACGCGAGCACGGCGTCCGGGAGGTGCTCGATGACCTCACAGGCGATGACGATGTCGAACGAGCGGGAGCGAAAGGGAAGGGCCGCGGCCGATGCTTGGACGGCGGGCGCGTTTCCGGCAGCTAGGAGAGCGGCGCGGCTGACGTCCATCGAGACCGGCAAGAGGCCGAGTGGTCGTCGCTGCCGCAGGAGCCGGATGAACTCGCCCGAACCTGCTCCGATGTCAAGCATCGAGGCCGCTGTCATAGGCATCAGATCCAGCGTCTGATTCAGTCGCAGTTCCTCACGCTCCGCCAGCGGGCGCGTCCAGAGCGACTCGTGCTCGTAGTACAGGCGTTCGTCGTCGCTTGTCATAGTGATCGTTTGGACAGTACCAGCGCGCTCGGACAGACCCTCCGAGGCGTGCACTACCGTGGACGGGCGATGAAGACGGCAACGAGCGCTCGGCCGCGTGCTAACCAATCGATGCCGATCGTTCTGCTGGCCGCGTGCACGGTTGGCTCGATGTTGATTGGGCCGCAGCTCGGAGCAGGCATCGTCGCGGCCGACCTCGCCATTGCTGCGATGATCTTGGGCGGCTTCGCCTTTATGGCGCAACGCGGTTCGGTCGCCCGGCAGATGCTCGTCTCGTCGGCGCCCTGGCTATGGCTGATCGTGGTTGGATCGTTTACCGGCCTAATGGGCGTCGGCATCACGATGTGGGCCCTGGACAACCTCGCTCGCGACGCCTTCTCGCTGGCGATCTTGTTTGCGACGTTCCAGCTCGGGAGCACGAGTACTAAGGTCCTGCGTCGGACCTTGGACGTCGTGGTCATCTGCACCGGTTTACTCGCGCTGTTGATCGTCATGACAGCGGACGTGTACCGCCCGGGTGGCACGTTCGCAAACCCGAACTACGCCGCGCACTTTCTCGCCATGGGTGCGGCACTCCTATGTGTGACTCGCCATCGTAGCCTGAGGCTGCGCAGCGTCATTCTTCTCGTGTCGTCAGGCGCCATCGTGCGCACCGGGTCATTCGGCGCCCTCGTCATGTTGCTCGTCGCTGCGCTGTTGTATGTGATGGCGCGCGCCCGCGAGCCGCGGAGCCACGGCGCTCGACTCTTGGTTGTCATCATCCTGATACTCCTTGCCTCCACGGGACGGCAGGCGTACCGGACGGTCGAGGACCCCGCCTTCCAAGCTGGCACAAGCATCTCGGCCTATCGCTTGCAGAACACTTCGAACGTTCGTCAACAGCTTTGGTCTGCTGCGCTTGAGGCAGTACCGGAAAACCCGCTCGGCGTCGGTCCTGCAGGCATTAAGAACCGGGAGCTCCTTCCCCGAGGCATTGAGGTGCACAATGACCTCTTGGGCTACCTCTTAGAGCGAGGTGTGATCGGACTCGCCGGGCTCGTCGGGTTTCTCTTGGTCTTGGCTCGTTACGGTCGGCGCGGCGGCGGCACGCGACTGCTGATCGCGCTTGTCCTCGTTGGAGGACTGTTCCGAGAGACGCTGCACTTTCGCCACATGTGGATCTTCGTGGGGCTGGCTCTGGCCCACGACGTGCACTTACGACGGAAAGTTCCGCCGGACGCCAGGCCGGCCGTCGAACGTCGAGGTGTCAAAGTCGGCCGCTGAGCAAGACTCGAAGATCTGCAGACCTGAGTAATCGGTGACCGTGTTGCCGAATCTGCCTGATATCTGCTCGCGAGGGTTCTCCGAAGTAACTCCTCTTGGCGAGGTCCTGCGGCGTCCCGACCATCTCGCCACGCGCCAGTGTGGCTTCCACCACTTCGCGAAGGAGGCGTCCCGCGATGTGGGACTGCCTGGCGAACAGGGCCGCGACCGATGTGTTCGGCTCGACCAGGACGCGTTCCTGCGACAGGATGCGTCCAGCGTCGAACTCCTCGACCATCTCGTGCACGGTGACGCCGGTCTCGCTCTCCCCGCAAGCGAGCACGTGCACATAGGTGCAGATCCCGGCGTACGCCGGCAGCAGTGACGAGTGGACGTTGATGCACCCGAGCCGGGCGGTCGCCAGGAGATGGGGTCTAATGCGGTATGGGCAGGAGTACGACACCAGCAGGTCGGGTGCGAGCTCGGCGATGGATAACGCGACGCTCTCGTCATTCACGTTCCGCGCATACGTCACCGGAATCCCGCGCGCCTGACATACCGCCGCGACGTCGAGCGGTCGTCGCAGGACGCGTGATCCGACCGCAGGCAACGCGTACGTCAAGACCTTGTAGGCCGTGTAGGCAGGCCCCCAAACGCGAAAGAGCCGCCATGCCTCTGCAGCCTTGTTGCCCTTCGGTCGCCGGAGGCCGCTCGTGATGAAAACGTGCCAGGTGATGTCCTTGTCCTGGTGCAGCACCTGTCGGAGTGCCAGGGTCGAGAAGAAGTTGCCGTTGGTTATAAGGACGACCTTCACCGTGGTGACACTTCGTCCAGTACGTGGTCGAGCCGCTCGGCGAAGCGCTCCATCGAGAACTCCTCGCAGATGTGGTCGTGGTAGGCGCTTGCCGCCCGTCGTACCGTCTCCCGTTCGGAAGCGAGCCGCGTGATCACGCCGGTGGCCTCGTCAACCGCGCCGACGGGAAGCAGGAAGCCCTGACCGGTGGCGACAAGGTCACGGTTCGCAGGGATGTCGTAGGCCACGGGACAGAGGTGCCGCATGCCGGCCTCGAGCATCACCCGAGCCATGCCCTCACCATAGGAGGGAAAGAACAGCACGTGAGAGGTGTCGTATTCCTTCGCCAGCTCGTCGCCGTCGAGGCGACCGCGATAGGTGAGGAACCCAGCGGACTCCGCCGACCGAACGGCCTCCGCAAGCTCCGGGTAGCTGTGCGACGTACCGCCCACAAGCACGAAGTCGACGTCGTCGTGCAGTCGGCGAGCCACCTCGATGAAGTCGGCGATCCCCTTCGACGGGAGAAGTCGGGCGACGTGCATGACGCGCAGGCGGCCTCCTTCCGCCTTCGGAGCCGCGTCCGGCACGCGGGTAGTGGCGCTTCCGATGTACCTGCCCTTCTCGACGACACCGCGGCACCAGGTCCCGGTGGCCTCCAAGTCGCCGCAGTTCTGGAATAGGACGACCCGGGAGAGGCGCACCGCGCCCCGGAACATCAGCCGGTACACAACGCGTGCGGGCCGGTAGTGCGGGAGATCGTCGTTGAAGAGACGGCCGAAGCCGGTGACCGTGATGACGCACGGCACGCCCGCGAGCGCCGCGACGACCGGGCCGAAGAGGATCAGCTTGGTCGAGTACAGGTGCACGATGTCGAGTTGGCGCCGCCGCCGGCGCAGCTCCCGCGCCAGAGCGACGAAGCTCAGGAAGTCACGCGAGCTGATCCCTTCACTGAAGCGCATGCAGACGTAGTCGTCATCACTGACCCCAGCAGGCTGACTGGGTGTGGCGAACAGGACGCGCGTGCCGGGTCGCAGGCGCGGGTGCTGCACGCGGTAATCGGTCTCCGGCAGCGGGAAGTTCACTACGGCCATGACAACGCGCACCGTCACGGCGCGGCGCCGGCGGCGACGCCGGCCGAGTGCAGCCGAGCTCGCAGGTCTGGGATCTCTCGCTCGACGAGCTCCGTCAGGATTGTCGGCGATCGGCGCAGCACGAGGAGTTGTACCAGGCCGAGAGCGATCCGCAGGTCGACCAGTGGAGTGGCGTGGGCGACGTACCATCGGTCGACATCGAGCTTCCCGGGAAGGACGTGACGGGCATAGAAGCCTGCCGTGTCGTCGGCGGGGAGCGTCGTTTCGAGTTCAGCGAACACCAGCTGGGTAGGCCCGGCGATGCCGGGAAGGGCCTCGAGCACGTCGTCCCAGCGTTTATCCGCCGTGACAAATGCCGGCGCCTCGGGCCGAGGTCCGAGCAGGGCCATGGAGCCGTTGACGACGTGGACGAGCTGAGGTAGCTCGTCCACGCGAAACCGACGCAGGACCGCTCCGACCGGCGTGATCCGGGGATCCCGGCCGGCAGAGATCGTGCTCCCCCTCGCAACGCCTGCGGCGCCGTCGGCGCGCATCGACCTGATTTTGAGCATGAGCAACGGGCGACGCCGTCGCCCCACGCGGTCGATGCGCACGAACACCGGGCCATGGTCCTGAAGCCAGGTGGCCAGTGCTGCAGCGCCGATGATCGGGGCGCTCAGCACGAGCATGATCGCGGCTGCAAGCCGGTCCAGGCGGGAACGGCGCTCCAACCAGGGACTCATACCTCCACGGCGTCCGCTAGCACCGAGCACACGCGGTCGACGTCGACCGGCGCCAGCTTCGTGTGGAGCGGAAGACTCAGGATCGAAGGTGCGGCGAGCTCGGCATTGTCGACGCCTTTCGCGCAGATCCGTGCGTTCTTCTTGAACCAGCTCATCTGGTGGAGCGGCACGAAGTGGACGCTGCTTCCGATCCCGGCCGCCGCGAGTGCCTCGACGATGCGGTCGCGGTCGAGTGAAGGTTCGAGCCTGACCACCGCCAGGTGGTCGGCGCTGCCCGGGACGGGCTCACTCGGCACCATCCTCACTGCCGCAACTGGCGCGAGGTTGGCGTGGTAGCGGAGGTGCAGTTCCCGTCGCTTCTGCTGCAGGGCATCGAAGCGCCGCAGCTGTGACCTTGCCAGGGCGGCGAGGATATCGGGAAAGTTGGCCTTGATGCCGTCGACGTGGATGTCGTAGCGGGGTTTGGCTCCCGGCCGATAGCGGGACCACGCGTCCGCCGACATCCCGTGCTGGCGGAACGAACGGGCAAATGCGGCGACGTCATCGTCTGCGGTAGCGAGAGCGCCACCCTCAGCTGACGTGAGGTTCTTCGTGGCGTAGAAGGAGAAACAGCCAGCGACTGAGCCTTGGCCCCAGACGGCGCCCCTGTCGTCGGTTGCACCCAATGCGTGGGCGGCGTCCTCGATGACGGACAGGCCGTGCGTCTCGGCCGCGGCACGGGCGTCCGCACCGACCGGCACGCCTGCATAGTGCACGAGCAATAGGGCTTTGATGTCGTCGTTCGCCGCAGCCGCATCGATTGCCTCTGCGCTCACGTTCAGGGTGGCGGGGTCGACGTCGAGCAGCACTGGAACGTAGCCCTGATGGGCGAGGACGAGCGCGCTGGACGCGAAGGTCCACGTCGGAACGCCTACGCGGGTACCGCGGGGCAGACGCAACCAAGCCGCTGCCGTCTCCAGCGCGGCGGTGCACGAGGCCATGGCGATCACGTGCGGCGCACCGAGATGCTCGGCGAGCTCGCTCTCGAACGACGAGCACTCGTCCCCTGTGGTGATCCAGCCCCTCTCGAGAACCGCGACGACTGCGGCGATGTCGGCAGGGTCGATGTCGGGCGCAGCGAACTGGATCGTTTGATCCGGGAGGACGTCGCTCACGCGGTGGGACAATAGCAACGCGGGTGAACCTGGCTGAGGCGGCGAATCATCGTGCGAGTGTCCGGAAACGCCTACTCACCAGGGCCACCGCCAACCGGCAGTCGTGCAACCAGTCCGGTCATCTTGACGGTGATCTCGACTGCGACGCGCACCCGGCGGGTGGGCGGGTAGATACACATGGCTGACGGGCGAGTGGACGCACCGCCTCACGGGGTCCTCGATGGGGTGATCGCTGAGTGCGGTCGGCCTGAGCATCGAAGCCGTTCCCTCCGCGCGGCGATCGCGTACTTCGCAATTAGGACTGGCGTTACGGCGGCTCGTGTCGATCACGATCGGTCGCTCACCGCTGGCCGGTCCGCTTGGTGGATCGTGTTCGTGACCGGGCCGGCGCACAAGACGAGAGGCGAGCCCCCATTCCCGCGGGCCTCGGTTCCCAGCTGATTGCGAGGCTGTTCCGCCACGTCACCGGCCGTTAGTTAGTTAGTTAAGTTAGTTAAGTTATAGTTAGCGTCCACGGCGTGGTGCCAGCCGAGCCGAGATCCGTCCTATCGATGGCGAGGAGGCACCGTCCAGCGAGCCAAGACCGACCGCGGAACGACGAAGGCTCCGTCGGCCGGGGCCTGAATAGAGCGGACGCTCCGCGTTCGGTAGCGGCGTTGGCCGACTGCGGGAGTTCACGACCTATTCAAATCGGCGACCCGGCTTGCACCCGACGACGGAGAACGCCCTTGAGCGATGTTCTCCGAACGCCCGCGACGTGAGTGCTTTGACTGGCCGTCCGGGGTTCTACAACTTTCGGGCTTGGCAGTGCCCCAACAGAAACTCTGGCCGACAGCATCCAGTACTCGACTCGCTCCGCAGCGCAGGGCGCTAGGTCTGAGGCAGCGGTGGATCAGAGCCTTGCAGGCTCAGCGTCCCCAGCGATCTTCTCGAGCCTTCGAGCCAGCTCAACCGCGGCGCTCGACGGGTCGAGTTTGAGCACGAGTTCGGGTCCGAGCCTGGGGACAGCCACGTGGGAGATCAACGGGTGCACCGGACGATCGTCCGCCTCGCCCGCGCCGAGGAGCACCTCGTGGAGCTTCTCTCCGGGGCGCAGACCTGTGAACACGATTTGCACGGCGCAGTCTGCCTGGGCCACCAGGCGCCGGGCGACGTCGGCGATCTTGACCGGTTCACCCATGTCGAGCACGAGTGCTTGCCCATTCCTGCCGATAGCGCCCGCCTGAATGACAAGCTCGACCGCCTCCTGGATGGTCATGAAGAAGCGCGTGACCTCCGGGTCGGTCACCGTGACCGGGCCGCCAGCGACGATCTGGGCCTGGAAGGTGCCAAGCATGGACCCTCGGCTCCCGAGAACGTTGCCGAACCGGACCGAGAGGTACGTGCCCGAGGCGTTCTGCGTGACGTAGGCGGTGAGGCACTCGGCGATCCGCTTCGAGGCGCCGAGCACGCTGGTGGGGTCGGCGGCCTTGTCGGTCGAGATGTTCACGAAGCGCTCGACTCCGTTGGCGGCGGCGGCGAGGAGCACGTTCAGCGTGCCCCACACGTTGGTCTGCAGCGCCTCGCCGGGGTTGCGCTCGAGCAGGGTGAGGTGCTTGAGGGCAGCGGCGTGGAAGACCACCTCCGGTCGGCGTTCGGCGAAGATCGCCTCGAGCCGCTTGCCGTCACGGATGTCGGCGAGGACGAGGTTCGGTGTGTCGAGAAGGGCCCTGCCCTCGAGCGACAACTGGATCGCATGGAGCGCGGACTCGTCGCGGTCAAGCATGATCAGGTCGGCCGGTGAGAACCGCGAGATCTGGCGGCACAACTCGGATCCGATGGATCCGCCTGCGCCCGTCACCAGCACCCGCTTGCCGGTGAGATAGCCGGCGATCGAGGCGAGGTCGGTCTCGATCTCGTGGCGCCCGAGGAGGTCGGCGGGGTTGAGGTCGCGGATGTCGCTCAGTCCGGGAGCACCGAAGAGCTCCCGCACCGGGGGCAGCACCTTGAGGGTCAGGCCGGCCGCGGCGGCGCCGTCGGCCATCTCGGCGACGAGATCCCGCGAGGCGCTCGGGATGGCGACCAGCAGCGAGGTGGCGCCCGTTCGGCGGGCGACGTCGGAGAGATCGGTCTTCGTGCCGGCGACGCGGATGCCCATGACACGGAGATTGCGCTTGCGGGGATCGTCGTCGAGGAGGCCCACGGGCACGTACGGGCTCGCCGGATCTCGGAGCATCGCCGTGATGACCTGGACACCGCCCTCGCCGGCCCCGAACACCAGGAGGCGTTCGGTGTGGTCGCCCGAGGGGCGCCGGCCTCGCTCCCATGCGAGTCGCCAGCCGTAACGGATGCCGGCCATGAGGACGAGGGCGATGGCGCCAGCGCCAAGCGGGACGGTCCGGGGCACTCGGAGGCCGACGGGGAGGGCGAGGTTGAGGCCGAACGTCAGCAACGACGTGAGGACTGCCGCCCGGGCGAGGCCGGCGACCTCGTCGAAGCTCCCGTAGCGCCACGTGCCGGCGTAGAGGCCGATGATGACGCCGACGAGCACCTGCACGACGGCGGCAAGGGGCATGACGACCAGGAGTGCGGCGACCGGCACCGGTGCGAGGTGGAAGTCCAACCGGATGAAGGCGGCTGCGACGAGGGCGAAGGCCCAGACGGCGGCGTCGGCCGAGCCCTCCATGCCGTAGCGCTTCTCCAGCACCAACTGCTTGATCGCTTGTTGCATCCCTGCCTGTCCGTCGGCCGCCGAGTCCGGTGAGACGACTCCAGCCTACGTTCGCAGGGCGCACGGTTCGGCCATCGGAGCGAGCTGTCGACCGCCCGCCGGCCGGTCGTCCGCCGGATCGGGAGGGTCGCGGGTGTCCGGTAACCTGGTGGGGATGTTGCCCGAGGCCGACGACGAGCTCGAGCTCAGGGACTACCTGCGGGTCCTGCAGCGCCGCAAGTGGACCATCGGGCTGATCGCCCTCCTGGTCCTCGCGTCCTCCGTCGTGGCGTCGACGCTCCAGACGCCGGTGTACCGCTCGTCGGCCGACGTGCTCCTGGAAGCGAGGACGACGGAGTCGTTGTTCGACCCGACGATCGCGCAGGCCGTGAGCAAGTCGGCCTCGGCGCCGACGGAGATCCGCGTGCTCGAGTCCGAGCCCGTCCGTCGCATCGTCGAGGACCGCATCGGTGATGCGCCGAAGGTCTCGGTCTCGAACCCGGCCGAGACCGATTTCCTCGTGGTTGCGGCCGAGAGCATTGATCCGGCGCGCGCGGCGACCGTGGCGAACGCCTACGCCGCCGCTTACGTGGAGTTCCGGCGGACGCAAGCGGTGAACGACCTCGAGGCCGCCATCGCGCAGCTCAAGGCCAAGGTCACCGAGCTCGATGCGCAGATCGCCGCGGGGCCGGGCGCCGCTGCGGCACGAGCGGCGACCGCGCCGACGACGGCGCCGGATGCGACCAGCGAATCGCTGCAGCGCGACCGCGACCTGTACGCCAGCCGCATCGACCAGCTCACGCTGGCGGCGACGCAGAAGACGGGTGGGGCCCAGGTGGTCACCCCGGCCGAGCCGTCGACAACACCGGTGCGGCCGACTCCCGCCCGCAACGCCGTGGTCGCGCTGTTCGTGGGGCTGATCCTCGGCGTCGGCCTCGCCTTCCTGCGGGACTACCTCGACGACTCGCTGAAGACGAAGGAGGACGTCGAGCGGGCGGTTCCTGGCGTGCCCGTGCTCGGGCTCATCCCGGCGCTCGGCGGGTGGAAGGACCGGAAGGAGGCGCTCGTCGTCTCGCTGACCGACGCCAAGTCGCCCGCCTCCGAGGCCTACCGGACCCTTCGGACCTCCGTGCAGTTCCTCGGCCTCGACCGTCCGTTGAAGGTGATCCAGGTCACCAGCCCTTCGGCGTCCGAGGGCAAGTCCACCACGATCGCCAACCTCGCGGTGGCCTTGGCGCGGGCCGGCAAGCGCGTCGTGGTCGTCGACGCCGACCTCCGCCGTCCCCGCATCCATCACTTCTTCGGCCTCGATCACACCGTGGGCCTCACCTCGATCATGTTGGGCGAGGTCACTTTGGGGGCGGCCATCCAGCGGGTCCCGGCCGTCGACGGGTTGTACCTGCTGGCATCGGGACCGGTGCCACCCAACCCGTCGGAGGTGCTGGCGGGTGAGGCGTGCGGTGAGGTCCTCGTCGAGCTCGCGGCAAGTTGCGACATCGTACTGATCGACTGCCCGCCGGTCCTGCCGGTGACCGACGCCAGCGTGCTCTCCCATCGCGTGGATGGCACGTTGGTCGTGGCGACCGCGGGCGACACCGAGAAGCGCCAGCTCCACCGGGCCGTCGAGCTCCTCGGGCACGTGAACGCCCCGCTGCTCGGCGTCGTCTTCAACGGGGTGAGCGACGAGCAGGGCTACGGATACAGCTACGGCTACCGGTACGCGTATGCCCAGGAGCCATCGAAGAACGGCGTCGGCCGCGATCGCGCTCCCGTGAATGGATCCGGTGGAGAACGGGCCCGGAGCCGGTGGAGCTCGCGGAGCGATCCGCTGGTGGAGTCGCCGGCACCGGTCGGGTCGCCGGCCGCGCCGCGCTCCGCGCCGCACACGGTCGACGACATGCCGGCCAGCGGTCAGGACCAGCCCCAGCGCCAGTACCCGTAGCCCGAGTCGAACCCAGATCAGGCGAGCAGCGCGTCGGCGATGCGTGCGCCGGCGTGGCCGTCCCAGAGGGCAGGGTGTCGCTTGGCCGGCGGTGATGCGAGCACCTCGGCGACGGCGCGACGGATGGCGGCGGGATCGCGGCCGACCAGCTGGTTGGTCCCTTCCGTGATCGTGATCGGTCGTTCGGTGTTGTCCCGCAACGTCAGGCACGGGACGCCGAGGATCGTCGTCTCCTCCTGGACGCCGCCCGAGTCCGTCAGCACGACGCGGGCGCCGGCCTGGAGGGCGACGAAGTCGAGGTAGCCGAGCGGGTCGACCAGGCGGATGCCGAGGTGGGCGGCGCCGGCGAGGCTGGCTCGCGTCCGAGGGTGCACAGGGAAGACGAGGGGCAGTCGGTCGGCGACGTCGGCGAGTGCCGACAGGATCGGTCTGAGCACCGACGGGTCGTCGACGGTTGCGGGCCGGTGGAGGGTGACGAGGCCGTAGGCGCCGGACTCGACGCCGTGATCCTCGAGCGTGGGCCGTGCCCGCGCGCGGTCGAGGTTGGCCAGCAGCGTGTCGACCATCACGTTGCCGACGAGGTGGATGCGATCGCGTTCCGCTCCCTCGGCGAGCAGGTTCTCGACGCCGTCGGGGGAGGGGACGAGCAGCCATCGCGACAGCCGATCGGTGACGACGCGGTTGACCTCTTCGGGCATCGTCCAGTCGCGGCTGCGGAGACCGGCCTCGACGTGGGCGACAGGGATCGGCGGCGCGGACTTGGCGGCGACGAGCGTGCAGGCGAGCGTGGAGTTGACGTCGCCGACCACGACCACGGCGTCGGCCGCGAGGTCGCGGAGCACGGGCTCGAAGGCGGTCATGACCCGTCCGGTCTGTTCGGCGTGGGTGCCCGAGCCGATGCCGAGGGAGATGTCGGGCCGTCGGATGCCCAGCTCTTCGAAGAAGATGTCGCTCATGCCGGGGTCGTAGTGCTGGCCGGTGTGCACGAGCACCGTCTCGGCGCCTCGGGCCTCGAGGGCGTCGAGCACGGGCTTGATCTTCATGAAGTTCGGCCGCGCCGCGGCGACGCAGACGAAGCGCACGACGGGGGAGCCTACGGGCGCCCCCGGTCGGGCGGAGGCGGCGTGTTCACCTTCGGGCCGTTGACTTCCTTGACTCGCAGCGGCGCACGGCGATCGGTCGGCGTTTCGGGAGCCGACGCATCGACCGATGCCGAGAGGCGAGCCGGTAGGTTGACCGCTCCGAGGAGGTTGGGTCAGATGAGCGGAGCTGCCCAGGACGCGGGACCGCGGGTGCTGGTCGTCGAGGACAACGTCGCCCACGCCCGCTTCGTCCGGACCGTCCTCGAGTCGATGGATCGCCCCGTGCAGGTGCACCAGGCGGGGCGGGTGTCGTCGGCCTGCGAGCGCCTGCGCCAGGAGATCTTCGACTGCGTGATCGCCGACCTCCACCTGCCCGACGGCCGCGGGCCGGCGGTCGTCCTGCGTCTCCTCGAAGCGGCACCGTCGGTGCCCGTCCTGGTGGTGAGCGCCCTCGATGATCCTTCGATGGCGCAGCTGGCGATGTCGGCGGGCGCCCACGACTACCTCACCAAGGATCGCCTCACCCCCGAGCTCCTCTCCCACGTGATCGTGCGGGCCAGCCAGCGGGCGTCGACCCGCGGCGCGACCACCGACGGGGGCCTGCTCGACCCGGCCACGGGGGTGTTCTCCCAGCGCGGCATCGAGCTGGCGGCGGGCAAGGCGGTGGCCTTCGCCCGACGGCACGGGCACCCCGTGACCGTCCTGCACCTCGAGGTCGCCGGGACCGCGGAGGAGGTGGCCGACGTGGCCCGCGTCGTCGCCACGGTCGTGCGGGATGCCGATCTCGTCGGGAGGATCGGGAGCAGCGGGATCGTCCTCGTGCTCCCCGATGACCGCTCGGATCCTCCCGCCATCCTCGGTCGCCTCGGCGCGCGGCTGGCCGGTTCGTCGGTGGCTTCCGTCGACGTGCGCACCGAGGTGCGGAGGTTCGATCCGGAGGAGCCGGTGCCGGCGGCGGACCTGTTGCGCGTCGCGTCCGGTGGCCCCGCGGCGAGCTCCGCGCTCCACCGGCGGGCGCTGGTCGTCACCGGCGACGACGGCACGGTGGCGAGCGTGCGCAGCGCGCTGGGCGACGGCTGGACCGTCCTCGCGGCGACCGGCGTCGGCCCCGCGGGTCGACTCACCGCGCTCGAGGAGCCGCACGTGGCCATCGTCGATCTCGCCATCGATGGCGGCGCCGGCCTGGCCGTCGTCCGGGGCATCGCCGAGCAGCCCGAGGCCGCGGGGCTTCCGATCATCGGGATACGGGCCGACGCGACGCCAGGGGTCACCACCGGTGCGGGCAACGGGATGGTCGCGACCGTCGCCCGGGAGCGGCTGGCGGCCGAGCTGAGCTACCTCGCGGAACGGGTCATGCGGGTCGCCACCTGAGCTGGCTCCCGACCCATCGGCTCGACGCCGACCTCCTCCACGCCTTGGTCGTCGCCGGACTCGTCACTGCCTGAGTCGAGCGAAGGCGTGCGCCTCGTGTCTCACCGGTCGGAGCGCTGCGACGGCCTCCGGGTCCGCAGTCCGATGGCGATGGCGGCGAGCGACAGTCCGAGCATCAGGGCGCCGTTGCCGCCGGTGTCGCCGGTGGCGGGCAGCGTCCTCCGCCGAGTGGGCGCCACCGCCGGCGCGGGTGCCGCCGAGGAGGTGTCGGCGGCGGCCGATCCGTCCGACGACGATGCCACCACCGCCGTCGATGGCCAGGCGCTCGCCGAGAGGTGCAGGACCCACAGGCCGCTGTTGGCGTCGGAGTACCAGACCTCGCGACGTTCGGGGATGAGTGACGGGCTCGACATGGCCCAGGTGTTGCTCGACGGGGACAGCGGCGGGACGAAGTAGGCGACCTCCTTCGGCGCCAGCGGGTCGCGGATGTCGAACACCCGCAGACCGGAGTTGATGAACGAGCAGGCGACGATCCCGGGGTCGACCCTCGACGGCACGTTGCAGTAGTGGGCGGCGTAGCCCTGGGTCGAGCTCGTGGCGTTGGGGTCGCCCGCGACGACGGCGCGGTTCTCGCGCTGGTTGACCTCGAGTCGCATGTTGGAGACGACGAAGGGATGGGTCGGGTCGGCAATGTCGATGATGCGGGCGGCTCCGACGTTGGGTGCGTTGCCGACGAATCGACCCTTGTCGTCGAGGGAGAACTCGTCCGTCTCAACGAGGTAGGGGTGGCCCGCGATCGTCACCGGGATGGTGTTCTGCGGGATGCTCACGGACTTCCAGGTGACCGACCCGATGAGGCGCACCTGGGGGTTCACCTTGCGGTCCTGGACCTGGGAGACGTCGAAGATCAGGACGCCGGCGAAGTCGCTCGGCAGGCCGAGCTCGGTGCGGGGGTAGCCGGGCGAACCGGCGAGGTAGGCGGTGTTGCCGTCGTCGCTGATCGAGAGGCTGTGGATGTTGTAGCTGCCCTCCCAGATCGGCATGGGCGTCATCGGGTTGGTGATGTCGATGGCCGTGAGGGTGCCGCCGCTGACGGACGCGGCGTAGAAGGTCTTGCCGTCGGGTGCGAAGCCGCTCTCGTGCCCGAGGATGCCGACCGGCGCGCTCGCCTTGAGCACGGGCGCGCGGCAGTCGGCGTTCAGGTCGTAGACGTCGACGATGCCGGGGGCGAAGAACGGGTTGCCGGCCACGGCGGCGAGCAGTCCCCTGGTGCGGTTGAGCGACATCGACTCATGCGGCGACTGCATGGCCGGCGTCTCGAGCGAGGTCGTGAGCTTCGGCTTCGAGGGGTCGGCCATGTCGAGCACGGCGACGCCCGTCGGTTGCTGGGCGATGGTGGACGCGTTCGCCGGGAAGAGGAGCGTGGTGTCGTAGTAGGCGCACTCGTGGCCGGCCTTGTCGATGAAGCGCTCGACCTTGTAGCCGCCCGACAGACCTTGGTGACCGACGATGTCGACGTTGCAGCGGTACCCGTCCTTGACGCGCCCGGCCTTGATCTCGTCGCCGGGGACACGACCCTGCAGGCCGGGCTCCTGGATCGAGCCCGGGTCGCAGACCGCCCGCGGCGTGGGCGTGAGCGACGGCTCGGCGTTGGCGGGTGGCGCGCCGAGGGTGCCGGCGACGACGATCGTGATCCCGACGACGGACAGCACCGCTGCCCCCCTACGATGCACGGCGCGAGTCACGGCCCCCCCAAAGGTCGTCAGCGACAGGAGTCTCGTTGCGGTTCGGCCGCAAGCGCAACGTCACGCTCGCGTCACCCGAGCTCGAGCCGGGCGCGGTCCAGGCTCGCCGGTGCGGGGTAGGTCAACGACGTGCGCACGCTGCTCGCTGCCCTGACCCTGTTCTCGGGAGCCTTCTCCGCCGGCCCGATCGTCGAGGACGCCTCGGCGGCACTGCGGAAGGATCCGGTCTTCGTCCACCCCGACGCGGCGTCGCTCGTCGACCCCGGCGACGTCGACGAGCTGCGGGCGTCGATCCGTCGCGGCGATCGTCCGATCTTCATCGCCGTCCTCCCGCAGGCGGCGCAGGACGAAGCGGGCGGGATCGACCAGCTTCCGTCGGCGCTCGGGCAGGCGACCGGATTGCGGGGCACGTACGCGGTCGTGACCTCGCAGGGCTTCCGGGCGGGGAGCAACGACCTCGGGGCGGGCGTGGCCGGTCGTTTGGCGACCGACGCGTTCAACGACGCCCGCAGCGGCGGCGCGGCCGGCGTGCTGAAGGCGTTCGTGGAACGGGTCGAGGGCGTCGAGTCGTCGGGAACCGGTGTCGGCTCGGGCTCGGACTCGACGTCGGGGCGCGACAGCGGCGGCGGGAGCGGGTTGTTGCCGCTCGTGCTCGTCGGTGGCGCCGTCGTCGGCGGGGTCTACCTCCTGCGCAAGGGCAACAAGCGCAGGCAGGTCGAGCAGGCGGCGATGGTCGGGGACCAGGAGGACCTGCGCTCGGAGCTGGCCGTGCTGGCCGACGACGTGATGCGCCTCGAGGACGACGTCGCCCTCGAGGCGGAGGCGCGGGACGACTACGAGGCCGGCGTCGCCCGCTTCAAGTGGGCGCAGGCGGCGATCGACGCCATCGACTCGCCCGACGACGTCCCGCGCGTGCGGCGGGGCATGGCCGAGGCGCAGTACGCGATGGCGAGGGCGCGGGCGATCATCCGCGGTCACGAGCCGCCGCCGCCGCCGCCCGACCTGCAGCAGCAGGGTCCGTACGGCGAGCCGGCGATCGAGCTCGATGACCGACGTCAACCGCAGTACGCCGGCTATCAGCAGTACGGCGGCGGCTGGGGTGGCGGCGGGTTCTTCGGGGGCAACGGCCTGTTCACCGGGCTGCTGCTCGGGCAGATGCTCGGTGGTGGCGGTTGGGGCGGCGGCTTCGGCTGGGGCGGCGGCGGCCACGAGCGGCCCGCGGACATGGGCGGTGGCTGGGACGGTGGCGGCGGCGGGTTCGGCGGGGGAGGCGGCGACTGGGGCGGCGGTGGCGGCGACTTCGGTGGCGGCGACGTCGGCGGCGGCGACTGGTAGCCGCACCGGTGAACAGCATCGCGAACACAAATGCCGCGAAAAGGAGGAGTCCGGTAGGTCGAGGGCGAACTCCTCTCCAGACGGTTCTGCGCCCGAACATCCGGCCGGACCGTGTTCCCTCGGCGACGGAAGCGGGCCCGCGCCACTGAAAGGTGTTTCCTTGCGCAAGGGCTTCTTCGCGGTGCTCGTCACCCTCCTCGTCGGTGTGCCGGCGGTGCTCCTCGACGCTCCCGTCCAGGCGAGCCCCGGGGACCAGTACACGACGACCCACTTCGGCGCGGGCAACCTGCCGCCGGGGTGCATCCAGAGCATGTCGCTCACCGACCCCGCCAACGACTGCTACCACATGCGGACGGGCATGAACGGCCTCGACTCACCACAGGTCGACGTGCTCGTGGTGGCGCCCGTGTCGCCGACGGCCGAGCGCGACATGCGGATCATGCGTCAATCCGTCGAGATGTGGGAGAACGGCCTCGACTACCTGGCCGGGGAGATGGACCTCCCGTGGATGAAGGGCGTCGACTTCCACGTCACGCTCGACTACGTCGACCCGACAGGCGACACCGGCGGCGAGTTCACGACGTACCCCGTCGTCGACCCCGAGATCGTGGTCATCGCCACCAACCCGGTCGGCGGCATCGGGATCGGCATCGATCCCGTGGCCAACGTGTTCCCCGGACAGGACACCATCCCGTGCCTGCCGGTGCAGAACCCCCTCGACTTCGCGGCCTGGGACAGTCTTCCCGGCTTCGAGAGTCACCACGAGGAGCGGACGGGCACCTACACGGAGGACTGCGCAGGGGGCACCGGTGGGAACGTCTGCTTCGCCATCAACGGCGCCATCGACCCCGAGCCGGGGACGGTCGACTTCTTCAACCTGTTCGACCTCGTGTCGCACGAGTTCGGCCACTGCCTCACCATCGGACACGTCGGTGACGGCGCCGAAGGGTCGTGGGGGCAGCTCCCGTCGAACGACATCATGGCCTACAGCTCGGACCCGCCCGGCAAGACGAAGTGCGTCTCGAGCCTCGACGTGGAGGGCATCGCCACCACGATGAGCAAGTACCTCGACGTGAACGGCGACGGTGCCGTGACGGCGTCGGACCGCCTGCTCGCCAACGATCAGGTCGGCGACGGTTCGGACCCGTTCCAGGTGCAGCACCCCCGCGACCACGTGTACGCGTCGTCGACGGGTTCGCCGCTCGACTGTCCCCAACCTGACGTCGGCCTCGTGCCCGGCGCCCGCACGCAGTGGACCCCGACGCCCACCGCCTCGTACCGGCCGGTGCTCACCGTGGAGACGCCCGCCGACGGCACGACGACCGACGGCTCCTCCGTCCACGTCACCGGGACGGTCGAGCGCGCCGCGATCGACGACGCCCCGACGTCGCCGACGGGCACCTACGACGACGCCGACCACGACGCCAAGCTGCCGGTGACCGAGATCACCTCCTTCGACGTCGGCGTGACGGCGACGACCGTCGAGGCGACGCTGCACCTCGCCGACCTCTGGCCGTCGAAGGACGTGACGAGCGGTGTCACCTACAGCGCGACCATCGACGGCCGGCGCTTCGACTCCTTCGTCCGGTACCCGGCGCTCGACAACAACCCGAAGACGTGGGACACCTCGGCGAAGGCCTACCTCCCGGCGGGTTCCTCGACGTGGGACGCGGCCGCGAAGACCGTCTCCTTCCACATCCCCCGCGACTACCTCGCGGGGGCGCAGGTCGTCTCGCCGTACTTCGTCTCGGGCTCGACGAGCGAGGGCATCCTCGTCCACACGGTCACCGACGACACCGCTCCCGACGCCGGCAAGACGGTGGGCGTCGCCGCGATGGCTTCCCGACTCGGGGTGGCGTCGCCGGCGGCCGAGACGGCGTCGACGGTGACGTTCACGCACGAGGGCGGGAACACGTTCTTCACCGAGGAGTCCTCACTCGGATCGCCCGTCTTCGTCGTCGAGACCGGCAAGCCCCACACCTTCACCCTCGACGTCCCCCAGGTCAGCGACGTCACGTTCACGCTCGATTGGACGGGCGCCGATGCGGGCAACGACCTCGACCTCTACGTCACCGGCGCGGCGTCCTCGGGTACGAGCGCGGCCACCAGCGCGGCGCCCGAGGTGGCGAAGCTGGCGGCGATGTCGGGTCATCTCGACATCGAGGTCGACCCCTACCTCGTCACCGATGCCCTCGAAGGTGCCACCTACACGCTGAAGGCGGAGATCACGCCGCTCGGCGGCGGTGGGAGCGCCCCGGTGGACAGCGACGGTGACGGCGTCGATGACGCCGTCGACGCGTGCCCGGCGGTCGCCGGGGCCGGCAACGACGGCTGCCCGATCGAGGCCATCGAGCACGTGCGGGTGTTCCTCGACGGTTCGCTCGCCGGCGCCCAGGACGTCGACACGGCCAACGGTCCGGATGCCTTCGACGTCGCCGTCGAGCTTCCCGTCGGCGCCCACCAACTGCGGACGGAGTGGGAGCGGAAGGGGAAGGTCCTGGCGACCGACACCCGGACCGTCACCCGCAGCCAGCCCGTCGCCGACGCGGACCGCGACGGTGTGGCCGACGGCAGCGACAACTGCCCCACCACCGCGAACCCCGACCAGGCCGACCTCGACGGTGACGGCATCGGTGACGCCTGTGACGCCGACATCGACGGCGACGGCTCCAGCAACGCCACCGAGGTCGCCACCGGCACCGATCCCCGCGACCCGTCGTCGTTCCCGAGGGGCAAGAAGGGCGGGGGCGGCAAGGGGAGGAACGCGGCGCGCCCCACCCGGACGTGACGCCAGGCCGGCGTCAGCCGGGAGTGGATCGCCGCGCGACGAGGTGATCGACGAAGCGCTGCAGGTCGGGCCCGCGCCGCGCGGGCCCGTGCCACACGACGCCGGGCGGCAGCTCCTGGATGGCCGCCGCCGGCGGCTCGGGCTCGAGAGGGGCCGGCTCGACGGGGGTCGGTACCGGCGGTGTGGAGCGGGAACGGAGACCGAAATCCTCGAGCACCACGCCCACGAGTCGCCGGAACCGGAACACCACAACATCATCGGCAGGAGTCAGCCTCGACCCGAGGGGGCACAATTGCGGGATGGGTACCTGTGAGCGGTGCAAAGGGACGACGACGGAGGTGCCGACGAAGGTCGGCGGCCAGGAGCTGGTCCTCCACCGGTGCTCGTTCTGCGACACGACCCAGTGGCGGCGCGACGACGAGCTGATCGACCTGCGCGAGGTGCTCGACCTGACCGCCGAGGCCCATCCGAAGAGTCGCCGTCACAAGGTCGAGGACGACTCGGAGTCGCTCCCGTAGGACACTGCTGATCCTTCTGGGCGGGCTCAACCACCGCACCGGTCGTTCAACCCGCCCAGAACGGCGGTGCGGCGGTGCGGTCAGGCGCCTTCGGTCGGCAGCTGGTAGCCGGCGAAGCGCTCGCGCAGCGTCTTCTTCGAGAACTTCCCGACGGACGTCTTCGGGACCTCGTCCACGAACACGACATCGTCGGGCAGCCACCACTTGGCCACGCGCGTCGACAGGAACTCGAGCAGCTCGTCCTTCGTGAGCGACGACCCGTCCCGCACGACGACGCACGCCAGCGGGCGCTCGGCCCACTTGGCGTGGGCGATGCCGATCACCGCGGCTTCGGCGACCGCGGGGTGCGCCATGATCTCGTTCTCGAGCTCGACCGAAGAGATCCATTCGCCGCCGGACTTGATGACGTCCTTGGTCCGGTCGGTCAGGCGGATCATTCCCTCGGGCGTGATGGCGGCGACGTCGCCGGTGCGCAGCCACCCGTCCGACGTGAACGACTCCTTCGAGCGCGGGTCGTTGTAGTAGTCACGCGCGATCCACGGCCCGCGGGCCTGCAGCTCCCCGGTCGCCTCGTTGTCCCAGGGCAGCTCGTCGAGCGTGTCCTGCTCGACGATGCGGATGTCGACGAGCGGCGCCGGCAGTCCCTGCATGGCCCGGAGGTCGGCGAGCTCGTCGTCGGACGATGCCTCCGCGGCAAGGTACGACTTGAGGTGGCCCGTCGAGGCGATCGGCGACGTCTCCGTCATGCCCCACGCCTGCAGGATCGGCAGCCCGGTGGCGGCGCGGAACCCCTCGCTCAACGCCTTCGGGACGGCCGAGCCGCCGCACGGGATGGCGCGCAGGGACGACACGTCGCGCGTCCCGTCCTGGAGCAGGGGCAGCACCCCCATCCAGATCGTCGGGACCCCGGCAGCAACGGTGACCTTCTCCGACTCGATGAGGTCGACGACGTTCCCGGGCGACAGGTCGGCCCCCGGGAACACGAGCTTCGAACCGGCGGTCACGGCGGCGTGGGCGAGGCCCCAGGCGTTGGCGTGGAACATCGGCACGACCGGGAGGATGGCGTCCTTCTCACTGATCGCCAGCACGTCGGCCGTCATGCAGCCGAGGGTGTGCAGCACGGTCGAGCGGTGCGAGTAGACGACCCCCTTGGGGTTGCCGGTCGTGCCGGACGTGTAGGCCATCGCCGCCGCCCGGTTCTCGTTCTTGACGTGGAACTCGACGGGCTTGGCCTCGGCCAGCAGCTCCTCGTAGTCGAGGATGCGGTGGTCGTCGGGGATGTCGCCCTTGCCATCGTCCATCACGACGAGGTGCCACACCTTCTTGAGCTCCGGGCGGTCGACGAGCGGCCAGAGCAGTGCGAGCAGCGAGCGGTCGATGAAGATCGCCTCGTCCTCGGCGTGGTGGACGATGTAGGCGAGCTGATCGGCGAACAACCGGATGTTGAGGGTGTGCAGCACGCGCCCGGTGTTCGGGATGCCGAAGTAGAGCTCGAGGTGGCGGTAGGAGTTCCACCCGAAGGTGGCAACCCGACCGGCGTCGGAGATCCCGAGGACGTCGAGCATCCCGCCGACCCTCCGCGTGCGCTCGGCCCAGTCGGCGTACGTGTAGCGGTGGCGGCCGTCGGGCAGGCTCGTCACGACCTCCTTGGCGCCCCACAGCTTCTCGGCGCGCTCGAACAACGAGACGGTGGTCAGGGGGTAGTCCTGCATCAGCCCGTGCATGCTCGGGAGCCTAGGTTTCGTCGGTTCCCGCCTGCCCGCTGGTGGTGGCGGTGTGCAGCCGCCGTGCGAGCGTCGCCGCGATGGCCACGAGGAGCCCGAGGGCGAGCAGCATCGGCGCCGTCCGTCCCGGTGCGTCGCGGTGCGGCGGAGCGACGAACTGGCGACCCGCGGCCAACTCGATTGGTCCCGCGTCGTCGGTGCGGACCTCGACGTCGGGGGAGGACACGCCATCCGTCCGCGCAGGGGCCGACGCCGACGCCTCGGTCGCGGCGGTCGTGGCCGCCGTGGCCTTCCCGCCGCGGCGGGAGGCCGGTGCGGAGGCCGACGCCGGTCCGGTGGCCGAAGCGGCGGGCGAGCCGGCGATGGGTTCGACGAACACCTCGGTGACGTAGAGGCGCCCGTCGACCCCGCGAACGGCCCCCACGGCCCCGGCCCGGAAGCCTCCGTCGAGGATGTTGGCGCGGTGGCCGTCGCTGGCCATCAGGCGCTCGTGGGCGCCGGCGGGGGTGTCGTTGAGGGCGACGTTCTCGCCCACGCGGCGGGCGCCGAGCCGGCGCTTGGTGGCCGCCGTGAACAGTTCGTCGTTGTGCCAGATGTCGCCGCGGGCGGCCATCTCCCGGCTGTGCTCCACGGCGATGGTGGCGGCCTCGGCCAGGAAGGTGAGCGCCGGCAGAGCGTGATCGGCGCGGGTGGCGTTCACGAGGTCGAAGAGCGCGTCGGCCGACGCCGGCTCGTCCCCCGCCGGCGGGGCTGCCGGCGACGGAGCGGGAGCAGGAGCCGGAGCCGGAGCGGGGGCGGGAGCGGGGGCGGGAGCCGGAGCCGGGGCGGGCGCCGGCGGCGCGGGGGTGGGCGGCACCGCGGGCGGCGGGCACAGCACCGCCACCGCGCAGCCGTCGTCGGCATGAGCGGGCGCCGCACCCAGGAGGAGGAGAGGCAGGAGGCAGAGGACGATCAGGATCACCCGCACGAAACGCATGAAGCTTCTTCGTTCGCTTCTCACAACATCCGGTCAACGAGGTCACCAAAGCTCACAATTCGGACATGGAGGGCGAAGCCTGCGTTGCCGACGCTCGGCGCCGGCCGTGCATGCTGAGTGCATGAGACGACGGAGCCGTGGCGTGGCCGCGCCGCTGGCGCTGGCACTGGCACTGGTCGCTGCCGGCTGCTCCTCGAACGGCGGCGGCGGTCGTGCGGCGGCACCCGGCCGCACCTCCGCCCCCACGGAGTCGACATCGACCTCGTCGACGTCGCCGTCGGCCGGGCCCGCCGGGACGACGACCACGGTCGCCCAGGCGACGCCGCGGGTGACCGGCCCGGCACAGGTGCGTCCGGGACCCGCGCAGGCGCCGGCGGCGTCGTGTCCTGCGGTCCCCGAGCGGCCGACGCCGCGGAGCGACCGTCCGACCTATGACCTCGACGTCGACGTCCGGCCGGCCGAGGGGATCGTCGTCGGCAACGAGACCGTCCGCTTCACGCCCGACGTGGCGACCGATCGGCTGGTGTTCCGGTTGTGGGCGAACGCCCCCCGCATCACCCGCGCCGGCGGGAGGATCGAGGTCGGCCTCGACGGGGCGTCGCAGCCGAACCCGACGACCCTCGTCCTGCCCCGCAAGGTGGCGGCGGGAGAGACGACCGAGGTGTCGATGACGTGGCAGCTCACGCTGCCGACGTCCGGGACCAACGACCGCATCGCCCGCAGCGGGAACGCCGTGCGCCTCGGGTCGTTCTTCCCCGTGCTGTCGTGGCACCCCGGACTCGGGTGGGCGACCGAACCGCCGACGTCGGGGTTCGCCGAGGCGTCGTTGTCGCTCCCCGCCGACTTCGACGTGCAGGTGCAGGTGCCCGACGGCTCGCAGGTGCTGGCGACGGGCGTGTCCGACAAGCCGGGTCACTGGGTGGCGTCAGGCGTGCCCGACTGGGCGATGTCGATCGGCGACCTCCGGATCGTGACGGGGACGGCGGACGGGGGTGTGGCCGTGGCCGTCGGCGTCGATCGTCAGGTGGGCGACGCGCCGGGTCCGTACCTCGACAAGGTGATCGCCGTCCTCGACGACTTCTCGAAGCGCTTCGGTCCGTACCCGTGGCCGTCGTACTCGCTGGTGTTGGAGCCCGACCTGTCGGGCGGCATCGAGTACCCGATGCACGCGATGCAGGGGCCGGGGACGCTCGGGCGGACGACGTCGCACGAGGTCGCGCACATGTGGTTCTACGGGTTGGTGGCGACCAACCAGGGGGCGACGCCATGGATCGACGAAGGACTGGCGACGTGGGCCGAGGGTCGGTTCGAGGGGACGACGGCCTCCATCAAGGCCAAGGAGGTTCCCGCCGCGGGCAAGGGTCACGCGGGGGAGCCGATGACGTACTGGGAGGCCCGCCAGTCGATCTACTACCGGTCGGTGTACGTGCAGGGTGCCCAGGCGGTGGGGGCGCTCGGGTCTCCGGAGCTCGTCGACTGCGCGCTGCGACAGCTGGTGGCCCGGCAGGCCTATCGCGTGAGCGGCAACGGCGAGGTCATCGCCGCGTTGTCCGTCGTGTCACCCGACGCCGCCGCCGTGCTCGCCCGCTACGGGATCCACGGGTAGCGGTCGCTCCCGCTCGGTCTTCGGGCGCGTCGGGTTGGTCGGCTACCGCTTCGAATCGGAGGGGACGCAGGCGTCGGCGAGCTTGGTCTGGGCGATCAGGAAAGCGGCTTTCGACGGTCGACCCACGGCCTTGAGCTCGTCGGCGGCCTCGCGCACCGGCGTCGACGCCGTCTCGGCCGCGAGGTCGAGGTCGGTGAGCCGCTGCTGGAGCTGCGCGTTGTCGAGGGTGCCGCTCCCGAGCGCGCTGCGGAGCTGGCCGAACTGGCGGCACGCCTCCTGCGTCCCGGTCGCCGCCGTGGTCTCGCCGGCGCGGACGACGCCGACGAAGACCAGCACCGCCAGCAGGCCGACGACGGCGCCGAGGATGATCTTCCAGCGCCGGCGCCGCATGCCCTCGCGCACCTCCTGGCGGGCCGCCTGGGCGGCGAGGTCGCGCCGGCGGGCGACGACCACGAGGGCTTCACGGGGGGCGACGTCGGTGCGCCACCACGAGCGCGTGAAGTACCCGCAACCGCAGCGCCAGCTCTCCTGCCGCTCCACCGTGAACCCGACCGTGTCACAGCTCTCGCACACCGCCCACCGCCACGCGCGCTCGCAGGTGACGCAGCGGAAACGGGTGACGTCGACGGGCGTCTGCTGCGTACCCCTGCACTGGGGGCATCGGACGAACACGAGGTCGCCGCCGTCGGACGGGATGTCCCAGTCGTCCTCGGGAACGGCGTTCGGGTGGTGGTCGCCCTCCGCCTCGGCGAGCACGTCGTGGAGGACGACGGACCTCTCGGGGCGCGGTTCTCTGGGGACGATGACCGACGGCCGCTGCACGAGGAGTCCGCGCGCGGCGAGCCGGGCCCGGATCGACTCGATCGAACCGTCGTCGACCTCGGGCGCGGGCTCGGTGGGCTCGACCTCCGGCGCGGGCTCGGTGGGCTCGGCCGACGGCCGCTCCGGTGCGGCGACCGGGCCGTGCTCGTGGTCGGACTGCGCGGCCTCCATGGCGTGGTGAAGCCCGATGGCCGACGACATGTCCGCGGAGCGGCGGGCGGCGCGGTCGTCTTCCACCCGGTCTTGATCGGCACCCATGGGGGTCGACTTCAGGGTGTGCCCCAGGCCGGGACGGCGTCGGTCGACGGGATCTCCCGGTACCGGCTCACCCGCCAGTCCGGGCCGAGGTAGGTGGCGAGGTCGAAGTCGTAGAGGATCTTCATGTTCGGGGTGCCGTTGGCGCGGAGCTGACCGACGTTGATCGAGCCGGCCCACGAGAGCTGCCCGCCGTTGATGGTCATCGCCGTGTCGGGGGCGAAGAGGACGCCGCGGAAGCTGACATCGGTGGCCGTGTTGTGGAGGATGGGCTCGGCGCCGACCTTGTAGACCTGGAACCGGGTGGCCGATTGCCCGGGGTTCACGACGGCGGCGGACATGTCGAGGGAGTAGTTCGCCAAGACCGTCGAGCCGTCGGCGCTCCTGGTCGGGAGGATGTAGACCTGCACGGGTCCCTGGGCCGGGTTGGGCGCCATCGTGCCGAGGAAGGTCACGTTGCGCCGGCACACGTACGGACCGGAGCTGCCGTTGATGACCGCCGGGTTGATGGCCGTGGTGAGCGCCGACCCGAAGACCCCACCGGGCGGGCAGTTCTCCCAGTTGACCCCGCCGACGGCGCCGGCCGGTTGCGGCGGTTCCTGGATCGAGAGATCCCTCGGGTCGGCCAGCTTCGTGGTCTGGCCGACCGGGCACTCGGACTGCACTTGGTACCAGTCGATCAGGATGCCCGGAGGCACCGTGCCGTTGCAGACCACGGTGGCGTTGGAGCCGACGCGGACGTCGCCGGTGCCAGCGAAGAGCCCGAAGGTCACCTTGACCGGCCCGGCGGAAGCGGCACCGTCGAGGGTGAGCGGGCCCCGGGAGAAGAGCGCATACGGGAACTTGGCCGTGCGGTTGACGCGCACCTGGAGGGCATGCTTCGACGTGCCGGAATAGCCGATGGCGGAGATGACGTACTCCGACTCGCTGTTCTTCTGGGCCCAGTACTTGAACTTCCGCTTGCCCGTGGCGGCATCGATCGACTCCGCGGGCCAGGACGCGGGCGCGTTCTGGTCGATCTTGAACAGGGCGTCGGCGACGCCGGCGTCGGCGGAGGCCAGGGCGGCGTCGTAGTCCTGCCCCTGGCGCACGAAGTTCATGACCGAGAGGGTGCGCCCGAGCACGGCCAGGGAGAGCGTCGTGAGGACGAGCATGATGATGATCGCCATGATCAGCGCCGCTCCGGCCTCGCTCGGGTTCGCGGTCGCTTGGCGGCGGCGGACGCGGACGCGGGAACGGATCACGGCGTCACCGTGGGCGCGGCGCAGCCGACGCCACCCGGCAGGCGGTTGCGCAACTGCGCGTCCGACGACAGGAGCACCGGTTGCGGGCCACGGTTCGGTGCGGCGAGCAGGTTGACCCTGATGCGCACGCTGCAGTGGGCGATGTCCTGGGGATCGTCGGTCGCCAGGTTGTAGGGGGTGTCCGATTCGGCCTTGTAGAACTCGAACAGGACGGCGCCATAGCTGTTCACGACGCCCGGAACTCGGTAGGTGATCGCGCCGGACCCGTCCAGCAGCTCGCGCCGCAGCTCCTGCTTCGTGGTGTCGACGACCCAACGGATCGGCACCGCCGGGAGGCTGATGTTGGTGTACACGTTGAGCTTGATCTGGAGGGCGTAGGCGGAGGCGGGCTGCGCTTGGCCGTTCACGGGGTCGAGGCGCTCCAGGGGCTCGGCCGACCGGATGTCGCGCTGCAGGGAGACCATCGCTTGGCGGAGGATCTCCTGGTTGTCGGCGAACGAGCTGAGGCGCTTCTCGGCGTTGGTCTGGCTCACCAGGATGCCCAGGAGGGAGGCCATGACCGTCATGGCGATGGCCATCGTGACCGACAGCTCGATGACGGTGAACCCGGCTTCGTCGCTGATGCCGCCGTGGCGCGGCGTCACGGGCACGCAGACTTTCCGTTGTCGCAGACGACGAGGCGCAGGTTCGCCCGCAGCTTCTTCACCCCCGAGGTGTAGCTGTACACGTCGATGCCGTGGTCGCCGATCGCCCAGAGGTTCTCGGTTCCGTCGACGGCGGCGGTGAGGGTGCCGGGACGGAGGGCGACGGGAGCGAGGGCGACGGTCCTGGTCTCGCCGTCCCGGGGCGCGTACTCGATCTGGAAGGTCGTGCCGGTACACGAGGTGACCAGCTGCACCTCGACCTGGGGGCTCGACTCGAGCTTGCCCGAATCGTTTCCGGCCTTCTTCTTGACGGCCGATGGGGTCACCGACGCCGTCCCGAGGCTGCACGCCGTGCTCCCGGAGACGAGCGTCGTCACGTTCAGCTGTTGGGCTGAGTCGGCCGAGATGGTGCCGTTCGAGGACTTGGAGTAGACGCGGAAGTGGTACGTCGTCCCTTCGGCGAGGTCGCTGACCCGGAGGGTGGTGACCGAGGTGGGCAGGCTGGTGGCGACCTCCTGGACCTCACCGGGGAGGAACGACGAGCTGCGCGAGAACTGCACGACCCAGGACGCGGGGTCGGGTACGCCGACGGTGGCGTCGGGCGGGACCCACGCCAGGTCGACCGAGGACGTCCCGAGCACCGGGATGGCCGTGAGCGACTTCGGCTTCAGCGGCTTGGCGTTGGACGCCGCCTGCGTGACGGTGGCGGCGGCGTTGAACACGCCCTTCCCGCCCGGGTACACCAACGTCGTCTGGTAGAGGTCGTGGTAGCCGGAGGCATCCGACCACGACACCCAGATGTAGGCCTTCTGGTAGGCCTTGGCGATCGTGGTGCTGGGCGACGTCGGGTTCGCCGTCGCCTCGTTCTCCTGGGTGACGGTGTAGCGGACGGTGAAGGTCTGCCCGGAGACCGTGTCCGACTTGGTGATGGTGGCGCCGCTGACGCCGGCGGCCTTGACCTCGTCGTAGGGCCGCGACCGGAGGTACTCCACCCACTTCGTCGCCACCGCAGTGGCCCGCGAACGACTGGCGGCGGTGCCGACGACCCGGAAGGAGCTGTTCATGACGCCGATGACGCCGACGATCCCGACGGCCATCAGCGTCAGCGAGGCCATCAGCTCGATGAGCGTGAACCCCGCGTCGGAGCGCGTCGGGTCGTCCGGGTGTCGGGCGAACGTCCTCGATGCGGCGCGCATGTCGTTCCTTCATTCGGCGCGAAACCCGAGGTCACAACAGGTCCATTGGTGAAATGCCACCAGTTGACTAGTCCGGTCGGGCCGGACGAAGGCGGAGGAACCGGGCTCAGGAGCCGCCGCGCTGGTCGCGCAGGAAGCGCTCCACCTCGGACGCCAGCTCCTCCTGCGAGGGGATCTCGAAGTCGTCCGCCCCGTCACTCCCACTCCACCCGGCCCCGTCACTCCCACTCCACCCGGCCCCGTCCTCGCCCTCGATCCCGTCCTCCTCGAGGCGGCGCACGTAGTCGGCGACGTCGTCCTCACCGGCGAGCATGTCGTCGACCTGGCGCTCGTAGGCGGCGGTGGCGATCTCGAGCTCGGTGACGTCGACGGAGAAGTCGAGCATCCGGCCGACCCGCTCGACGAGCGCGAGCGCCGCCTTCGGCGACGGCGTCTCCCGGAGGTAGTGCGGCGTCGTCGCCCACAGGGACGCGGCACGGATGCCCGTCGAGGCACAACCGGCGAGCAGGATCGAGAGGATCCCCGTCGGGCCCTCGTAGCGGGAACGGGTGAAGCCGAGCTCGGCGACGAGGGCGGGGTCGGTGGCCGTGCCCGTCACGCGCACCGGGCGGGTGTGGGGCACGTCGGCCAGCAAGGCCCCCAGCGTCATCACCGTCTCCACGCCCAACGTCGTCGCCATCGACACCACTTCGGAGGTGAACGTCCGCCACCGCAGCGCCGGCTCGATGCCCGTCAGGAGGACGAGGTGGCGGCCGTTCGGGAGCGTCGCCACGTCGATCGCGGGATCGGGCCACTCGATCTGTCGGGTGAGGCCCTCGTCCAGCCGGACCTGCGGCCTGGCCACGGTGAAGTCGTAGAACTCCTCGGCGTCGATCGACGCCACCCGCTCGGCGTCGAGCGATCGGGCGAGGTACCGGACGGCGGTCGTCGCCGACTCGCCGGCGTCGTTCCACCCCTCGAAGGCGGCGAGGAGGACGGGTCGATGCAACGCACCGTGACGAGCGGGATCGTGGTGCCACCGCAGGTGGGCCATGTTCCCCGAGAGGCTACCCCGCGGGTTTGAAGTTGCACGACAGGCACGCCTTGTTGGCGTAGTCGTGCTTGTGGCCGTCCTGGGTGTGGGGCACCGTCGCCGGCCCGCCCGGCGGGTTGTCGTCGGTGTAGACGGCCTGGCCCTGGGCGTTGCTGAGAACGAGCGGATCCTTGGCCTCCCACTGCCCGGCGGCGTAGCGGCGGCCCTTCTCGGCCTTCAACAGGATGCCGGCGCCGTCCTTGCCCGTCTCGTCCTTGCCCGAGCCCGCCGGATCCCAGAAGACCTCGGTGAAGTCCTTGATGGCGTTGGGCGACTCCCGGGTGAAGAAGACGAGGGGTGCGGACGCCTTGCCGCCCGTCTTGGGGTAGCTGAAGAGGCCGCGGGCGAAGGCGTCGGCATTGAGCTTCGGCCCCGCCATGTTGATGCCGTTGAACAGCAGCTGCACGGGCGCCTGGTAGACGTTGATGCCGACGCCCTCGTCGCCCCGCTTGGCCCCAGCCGGGGCGGCGTGGTGGTACGCCTGGTATCCCGACGACGTGGAGACGTCGACGTGGAACACCCACAACGGGGAGATCCCGAAGGCGTGCGACCACTGCGTCTGGTCGTAGGTGCGGCCGAAGAAGGTCGTGTCGATGAGGACGGTGCCGCTGATGAACCACTCCGGGAAGTAGCCCTGGCGGGTGGCCTCCTTGGTGACGAACACCGGGTAGAGCGGGTCGCCCACGAACAGGAGGTTGGAGACGCCGGCCGCCTTCATCTTGGTGATCATCCCCTGGGCGTGGTCGGGGGCGTTCTCGATCTGGTAGATGTAGCCGACGTCGGTGGTGAGGGTGACCCCGTACTTGGCGAGCTCCCGGACGAACCGGTCGCGGGCCTTCTTGTAATCGGGGTCGGCCCGCCCGTCGGCGCCCTCGTAGTAGATGAGGCCGAACTTGCGGTTCTCCCGCTGCATGAGCCCCGTGGGGTCACCCGCGTGCTTGGCCGGCTTGTTGGCGAGGCGCTTGCCGATGTACTCCGCGAAGTGGATGTAGTAGTCCTCGAGGGTCGGCAGGCTGGCGAAGATGTAGGGCGGGTTGGCCGTGTAGAAGGCCTCGGCTGACGAGGTCGTGCAGGCGCAGATCACGCCGAGCTGGGCCAGTTCGGAGGAGAGCACGTTCGGACCGCCGAAGTTGGCGAAGGCGTTCTTCTCCTTGGCGATCTTGATGGCGTCGGACTTCATGGCGGCTTCGTTGCTGTCCTTGCCACTCGCCGGGTACTTCTCGAAGATGACCTCGCGGTTGTAGGTCTCCGTGTGCAGGTTGTAGTAGCGACGCAGCACCTCGTAGATCCGGTCCTGGTCCTCGGCGCTGTCCGTCGCGCCGGCGGCCCGCAGCGCGGCGTCGGTCGCCGGGTCGCTCTGGCTGACGAAGCGGGTGATGAGGATCTTGTCCTTGGTGACGCCCTTGCCGGTGCTGCCGCCGTTGTCGGTGCCGGGCACCCAGTCGACGCACGGCGGCGAGTAGGTCGACATCTGCTTCATCCGGCCATCGTCACGGCAGTTCGGCCCCTTCCCGAACTCGAGCCCCTGCGCCGTGGCGGGGGCGGTGGCGGCGGCCGGGCCGGCGGCCGCGCCCGTCGCTCCCGCAGCGGCGCCGGACGTGCCCGTCCGGGCCGCCGTCGCTCCGCCCGCGGTACGGGCGCCCGTCGCGCCAGAAGCCGCGCCCGTGCCGCCCGTCCCGATGTCGGTGTCGGTGGTCGCGAGCGTGGAGGCGTCGGCCGAAGTCGAGTCGACCGCCGCGGCTCCGGACGCGGCGCTGGTGCCGGCGTCGATGGTCGAGAGCGTGTTCTTCTCGGGGGCGTTGCCCGGCACCAGGAACGCCAGCAGCGCGAGGACGGCGAGCACCGCGACCGTCGGCCCGTATCGATCCAGGAACTCTCGTCCGGTCATGGAAACCCCCATCACGGTGATCCGCGCTTGTGACTCACGTCACTTCTCCGAGAGGATATTTCGTCGCCTGCGTCGAAGTCACCTGCCGGCTTGGTGATTCTCCGTGTCCGCTTCTCCAGGGGGTCTGATGGCAACCGCAGCGCTCGAGCAACGCCCGAGGCCCCAAGAAGTGCTCGCCCGGGTGCAGCGCAGTATCGAGAATCCCCATGTCAAGGCGGGGATGCTGGCCTTCGCCGGCACGATGGCGTTCCTCATCTTCGTGGGGTTCGTGTTCCCCGCTCCCCCTTCGATCCTCTTCCTGGGCGCCATCACGGGATCGCTGAACGCCCTCATCGCGCTCGGCATCGTGCTCGTCTATCGGGCCAACCGGATCATCAACTTCGCCACCGGTGACATCGGCGCCTTCGGTGGCGTGCTCGCCGTCCTCCTCGTCCAGGGCGGCGGGTGGCCGTTCCTGCTCGCCGTCCCGGTGGGGCTGGCCACCGCCGTGGCGGTCGGCGCGGTGGTCGAGTTCCTGGTGATCCGCCGCTTCTCGACGTCGCCCCGCCTGATCCTGACGGTGGCCACCATCGCCCTCAGCGCCGTGCTCGCCGGCTTCACCCTCCTGCTCCCGCGCCTCTTCGGCGACACCCTGGCGTCCCAGGACTTCGACCTCCCCTTCTCGGTGAAGATCAACTGGTTCCCGGTCATCTACCGGTCGGGGCACGCCCTCATCCTCATCGTCGTGCCTCTGCTGGCTGCGGGCCTGACGGCCTTCTTCCGCTTCACACGCGTCGGCGTCGCCGTGCGGGCCTCGGCCGAGCGGGCCGACCGCGCCGCCCTCCTCGGCATCCCCGTCAAGCGCATCGGTACCCTCGTCTGGGTGCTGGCGGCGGCGCTGTCGGCCATCGCCGTACTCCTGCGAGCGCCCGTGCTCGGCGTGCCCATCGGATCGGTGCTCGGCCCCAGCCTGCTCCTGCGGGCGTTGGCGGCGGCGGTCATCGGGAAGATGGAGAACCTCTCGGTCACGTTCGCCGCCGCCGTCGTGCTCGGCATGCTCGAGCGGGCGACCTTCTGGGTGACCCGCCGAACCCTCGTGAGCGATGCGATCCTCTTCGGGATCATCCTCGCCAGCCTCCTGTTCCAACGGAGGAGCAAGGTGTCACGCGCCGAGGACACCGGGGCCTCGACGTGGGACGCCTCCCGGGAGGTCCGGCCGATCCCCCGGGAGCTCAAGCGGTTGCCGCTCCTGTCGTTCGGCGTGCCCGCCCTCAACCTGGCCGGTCTCGCCCTGATCGTGCTGCTGCCGCTGCGGTGGAACGGAAGCCGCGTGAACATCATCGGCTTCGGGCTCATCCTCGCCATCGCCGTCGTCTCCCTCGTCGTGCTGACGGGGTGGGCCGGACAGATCAGCCTCGGCCAGATGGCGTTCGTGGCCTTCGGGTCGGCCACGGCCGGGCGCCTCTACGAGATCGGATGGGACTTCTTCTTCTGCCTCATCGGGGCGGGGATGGTCGGCGCCGCCGTCGCCGTGCTCATCGGCCTGCCCGCGTTGCGGATCCGCGGCCCGTTCCTCGCCGTCGCCACGCTCGGCTTCTCGTTGGCCACGGGTTCGTTCTTCCTCAACCGGGAGTTCTTCCCGTGGATCGTGCCGAAGGGGCGCATCAGCCGGCCGATCATCTTCGGCAAGTTCGACCTCGAGTCGGAGCACACGTTCTACTTCCTGCTCGTGATCGTGCTGCTGCTCGTGCTCGGCTCCGCCCGCTCCTTCCGCAACAGCCGCTCGGGGCGGGTGCTCGTCGCCACCAGGGACAACAGTCGGGCCGCCCAGTCCTACGGCGTCAGCCCGGTGAAGGCGCAACTGACGGCCTTCGCCCTGTCGGGCTTCATCGCCGCGGTCGCCGGCGCCATGTTGGTCTTCCACCAGCACGGCCTCACGAGCACGGTGCTCGAGGCGCCCCAGAGCATCGTGTTGTTCACGGCCGGGGTGATCGGGGGGCTGGCGTCGCTCCCCGGCGCGCTCCTGGGCGCCGCCTACCTCACCTTCCTGTACTACTCGCCGCTGACGAAGCTGCCGGCGGTGCAGCTCCTGGCCAGCGGGTTCGGGGTGCTCATCATCCTGCTCTTCCTGCCTGCCGGCCTCGGCGGACTCTTCTATGACCTGCGCGACAACCTCCTGCGCCGCATCGCCCGGGCCAAGGACATCCTGGTGCCGTCGTTGCTGGCGGATCAGCGCATCGAGGATGCCGATCGACCGCCCGACGACGCCCTCGACCTCAACCTCGAGGGCATGGAACACGACGTCGAGCTCGAGCTCCTGGAGAGCCGATGAGCGATCGATTCCGCCTCTCCAAGATCGTCGACGGCGCCCCGATCCTGCCGTTGCTGATCCTCTTCGGCCTCAACGCCGTCGACGAGCTCGACCGTGCCGCCTTCAACATCCTGACGCCGGAGATCCGTGACCACTTCGACGTCGGCCTCGACGGGATCCTGACGCTCATCGGCCTGGTGACGATCCTCGCCTTCGCCGGCCAGGTGTTCATCGGGTACTACGCCGATCGAGCCAACCGCGTGCGCATCGCCACCATCGGCGCCTCGGTCTGGGCCGGCTTCACGCTGCTGACCGGCCTCGCGCCGACGATCGTGATCTTCGGCATCGCACGCGTCGGGTCGTCGCTCGGCAAGGCGGTGATCGACCCCACCCACAACTCGTTGATCGCCGACTACTACAAGCCCGACGTCCGCGTGAAGGCCTACGGCTTCCACCGGGCCGCCAACTCGGTCGGACAGATCGTCGGGCCGCTCGCGGCGGGCTTCCTCGCCTACTTCCTCGGGTTCCGGGCGCCTTTCATCATCTTCGCCATACCGACGATCGCGCTCGTGGTGTTCGCGTCCGCCAAGCTCCGCGAGCCGGTGCGCGGCGCCCATGAGCGGCGCGCCGCCGGAGGTGACGAGGAGGCGGCGAACCTCGAGGAGTCGCCCCCGTCGCTCGGCGAGGCGTGGCGGCTCACCCACAGCATCCGGACGCTGAAGCGGATCTTCGTCTCCCTGCCGTTCCTCGGCGTCGCCCTGGGCGGGCTCCCGGCGCTGTACTCCATCCAGTACAACGACGTCTTCGGCCTCAACGAGGTGCAACGCGCGCTGGTGGCGACGGCCACCGAACCCTTCCAGCTCCTCGGCCTCGCCGTCGGCATCCCCATCGCCGCGCGCCTCTCCCAACGCGACCCCGGACTCGTCATCAAGCTCGTGGCGGTCGCCGGCGCCCTCTGCGCGATCTTCGTCGCCGGCTTCGCGCTGGCACCGAACGTCCAGGTCGCGATCGGGATGAACATCCTGTCGTCGTCGGTGCTGTCGATCCTGCTGCCCGGGCTCTACGCCGGCATCTCGCTGACGATGCCTCCCCGGGTGCGGGCCACGGGGTTCTCGATCGGTTCGGTGTACCTGATCCCCTCCGGCTTCATCATCATCCTGTTGAGCACGCTCGCCGAGGACCGAGGCATCCGCGGCGTGATCTTTCTCCTTCTGCCGATCCTGCTCGTCGGCTTCTTCCTGCTGGCATCGTCGGGCTCGTTCGTCGACAGCGACATGCGCAAGGTGCAGACCGCGACGCTGGCCCAGTCCGAGGCCCGCCGGCTGCGCGAGGAGGGCGACCCGAAGCTGCTCCTGTGCCGGGATCTCGACGTCGCGTACGGCCAGACGCAGGTGCTCTTCGGGGTGAACTTCCACGTCGACGAGGGCGAGATCGTCGCCCTCCTCGGCACGAACGGCGCGGGCAAGTCGACGTTGCTGAACGCCATCTCGGGGCTGGTCGAACCGCGGGCCGGGGCGATCATCTACGACGGCAAGGACATCACGCTCTCCGACGCCAACACGACGGTCGCCGAGGGCGTCGTGTTCGTCCCGGGCGGAAAGGGGGTGTTCCCGACCCTCACGGTGGAGGAGAACATCAACCTCGCGGGCTGGCTGTTCCGCAAGGACCAGGAACACCTGAAGCAAGCCACCGCCCAGGTGCTCGAGTACTTCCCGATCCTCGAGAAGCGGTGGGGGCAGAAGGCCGGGAACCTCTCGGGCGGCGAGCAGCAGATGCTCACCCTCGGCCAGGCCTTCATCGCCCGGCCCAAGCTGTTGATGATCGACGAGCTGTCGCTCGGGCTCGCCCCGGTGATCGTGGAGCAGCTGCTCGAGATCGTCCGGGCCATCCACGCCAACGGCACCACGGTGATCCTCGTGGAGCAGTCGGTGAACGTGGCCATGAGCCTGGCCGGACGCGCCGTCTTCATGGAGAAGGGCGAGGTGCGCTTCGACGGGCCGACGGCGGAGCTGTTGGAGCAGCCGGAGATCCTCCGGGCCGTCTTCCTGCAGGGTGCCGACGCCGGCCGCGCCAACGGGACCAGGAAGGTGGCGGCGAAGGTCGCGGCCAAGAAGGTCTTCGAGGCCGAGTGCGAACACTGCGGCCGCACCCACCCCACCACGCTGGCGACCTCCGAGCTGTCGGTCGCCTTCGGTGGTGTGCGCGCCGTCAACGGCGTCGACCTGTCCGTGCGGGAGGGCGAGATCCTCGGGCTCATCGGCCCCAACGGCGCGGGCAAGACGACGATCTTCGACCTCATCTCCGGGTTCTTGACGCCGACGCGTGGTCGCGTCGCGCTCGGGGGGATCGACGTCACCGAACGGTCAGCGGATCAACGCGCCATCCTCGGCCTCGGGCGATCGTTCCAGGACGCGCGGCTGTTCCCGTCGATGACGGTGCGCGAGACCATCGCCGTCGGGCTCGAGCGGCACATCCCCTCCCGGGACCCGCTGGCCGCGGCGCTGGCATCTCCGTCGACGAGAGCCTCGGAGAAGGTCGTGGCCGACGAGGTCGATCGCCTCATCGAGCTGATGCACCTCGAAGCCTTCGCCGACAAGTTCGTCGGCGAGCTCTCGACGGGCAGCCGCCGCGTGGTCGATCTCGCGTGCTCGATGGCGCACGACCCCAAGGTCCTCCTCCTCGACGAACCATCGTCGGGGATCGCCCAGCGCGAGACGGAGGCACTCGGGCCCCTCCTGCTCGACCTCCGGGACAAGACGGGGGCGGCCATGATCGTGATCGAACACGACATGCCGCTCATCTCGACGATCTCGGACCACATGATCGCCCTCGAGCTCGGCGCCGTCATCGCCGAAGGGACGCCGGACGAGGTGGTCAACCACCCGCGAGTCGTCGAGAGCTACCTCGGTGGCAGCGACGTCGTCATCAACCGATCCGGCACGAAGGGCGTGTCCGCGGAGCCGGCCAACGGTCGAAGGGATGCCCGCCGGCGACGCCGGGAGCGCGTTCTGGAAGGGGACCGGAGTTGAGACGGATCGCGGTCTTCCTGACGGTCGTCGTGATGGTCGCCCTCGCCGGCGCCTCGCCGGCGTCCTCCGAGGACGTCACGGTGGAGGTCGGGTGGTGGACGTCGAACCCGACGGCGACGGCCCCCGAGCGCGGGCTGGCGGTGTCATCGGGACCGAGCGGAGCCATCACGGTGTCGGCGATCCGGGCTTCGCTCACGGTCACCACCATCGATACCGCCACGCTCACCCTCGCCGAGGAGGGCGGCGTCCAGCAGTCGGGCGCGCAGCTCCAGGTGTGTCCCACGCCGAACGCCTGGACGGCGGGTCCGAAGCAGTCCCTCGACAAGGCGCCCAAGCCCGAGTGCGACAAGGCCAAGGTGCCGCTCACCAGGGCCGCCGATGGCAAGTGGACGGCCGACGTCCGCAACGTGTTGTCGTCGAGCTCCGCCGGCGAGAAAACCTCCCCGTCGTTGATGATCGTGCCGGCGGGTTCGGGGGCGGTGCCGCTGGGCTTCGAAGTCCGTTTCCAACCGCCGAAGCTGACGGTCACGGGATCCTCGTCATCGGGCTCGTCGGACTCGACATCCTCGACGTTCTCCTCCTCCTCCTCGTCCTCCTCCGACTTCGCGTCGACGTCGTCCACGGATTCGTCCTCGACCTCGTCGTCGTCCTCGACGTTCGCCGGCTCGGGCGCGGGTTCGTTCGCGTCCCCGACGATCGACCGTGGGCCGTTGCCGTCGTTCTCCTCGGCGCAGCTGTCCGGCACGATCGAGGACTCCCCGACGGCGCAGGACACGGCCGCTGCCGCGGCGGTCGCCCCGGCGGTGGCGACCGCGTCACCCGTCGGTGGGCGGACGGCGCCGTCGGGTCCCGTTCCACGCGGCTCGCGCGGCCTGCAGGCCCTGTTCTTCATCGCCGTCGCAACGGTGATCGGCGTGGGGGTCGGCTTCGGTCACGCGAGAGTCCGGCCGGAGGGCGCGAACGTCGTCTGAGACGGACGCGCGGAGGTCAGGGTTCGAGGGTCGGCGGGTCGAGGTAGATAAGACCGGGCCCGCCCGGCGTCGCCCGGAGCGCCTTGGCGGTGGCGAGCACCTCGTCGATCGAGACGGTGCCGTACACGCGCACGAACTCTCCGTCCTCGTCCCCCCACCGGACCTCGGGCCCGCTCCAGCTGAGGAGCAGCTCCCCTTGGCCGAAGAGCGGGCCGAGGTCGACGGGGCGGCCCTCCGGTCTGGGTTGGAAGGCCCGATCGAGGTTGAGCGTGTTCCCGCGGTCGACGATCAGGACATCGGTGCCCCGCTCGTACACGTCGGCCGTGCTGGCGACGGCCTTTCGGCGCTCGGTCGCATCGGTCAGACCCGGTTGCGGGGGGATCACGGAGTACCGGCCCCGCAGGTGGAAGCCGGGCGGCGGAGCGTCGAGGACGAAGAAGCGACCCTCCGGGTCGGCCCCGGGATCGACGGGCAGCACGGAGCCTCCGCCCTGGCCGGCGTTGATCGTCGGCGCCTCGTCGATCGGGGAGAGGTCGACGCCGCCGAGCTGCACCTCGACGGCGACCCGTTGGCGGACCGGGCGTCCGTCCTCGACCTGCCACTCCTCGACCACGATGCCTTCGCCGGTGATGCACGTGTCGGTATGCCTCGTCGGGAGGGCGGCCGAGATCGTGCTCGAGGACACGGGGGCCAGCGAGCGGAACACCTGGCAGCGCCGCCCCGCGACCCTCCGCATCTCCCGGGCATCGACCAGCCCCTCGTCCACGGCGCGACCGACGACGAGGTCCGGGCGAGGGACGACTGCGCTGGGAGGCGGACTGACGATGCTTCTGGCGCCGCGCGAGGGCTGGATCGCCAGACGGCCGAAGGAGGTCTCGGACACCTCGGTCGGGTTGGTCCGCCGGCTGAGGAACGGACCGACGACGGAGATGGTCTCGCGGGTGGTCGGGCGGCCCGGCTCGCGGACCTCGAAGGTGACGGCGTAGTCGTCGGGCCCGCGGGTGATCGGGAGTGTCGATCCGCGCGCCGCACGGACCGGAGTCGACCCGTGCCGGGTGAGCTCGGGCAGCCGACGGCTGGACGAGGAAGCGTCCCCACCGCCGCCGATCGAACCTATGGCGGTCCAGATGCCGACGCCGACCATGGCGACGCCGAGCACGACGACGGGCAGGGCGATCCGGGGCTGGCGTCGTCGGGCTCGGCTCGCCATCGCCCAAGCATGCACTGCCTCAGCTGTAGGTAGCGGCCCTCGCCCCGGCGTCCGCCGCGGCCGGGCGACGTGGCACCCGCACCATGAAGGTCGTTCCCCGCCCGATCCGGCTCGCCACCGAGACCGAGCCGCCGTGGGCGGCGACGAAGTGGCGCGTCAGCGACAGGCCGATGCCGAACCCGCCGACCGTCCGCGTCGACCTCCCGTCGACCTGGTGGAAGCGGTCGAAGATCCGGTCGTGCTCCTCGGGGGGGATCCCGATGCCGTGGTCGGCGACGGTCACGATGACGTCGTCTTCCTCGACGGACAACGACAGGTCGATGGGCGTCGACGGGTCCGAGAACTTGGCGGCGTTCGACAACAGGTTGACCACGACGCGTTCCAGCTTGACGGCATCCCCCAAGCCGACCACGTCGGCCTGCGGCAGGTGCAGGGTGACGGCTCGCCCGGTGTCGAGGGTCGCAAGCTCCGCCCAGCGCGCGAGCGCTTCGCACCAGTTGATGTCGACGAGGGCCAGGCGGGTCATGCCGGCGTCGGAGAGCGCCTCGTCGAGGAGGTTGCCGATGAGCTGGTTGAGCTGGCCGCCCCGCCGGTCGAGCATCGCCAGCATCTCGTCGCGTTGCTCGTCGTCGATGCGGTCCCACGAGCGGTGGAGCGTCGAGGCCACGAGCTTGATGGCGGCCGCCGGCGTTCGGAGCTCGTGCGACACGTTGGCGAGGAACTCGTCCTTCTGGCGGTTGAGGGCGCGGAGGTCCTCGGCCACCTCGGTCTCGCGCCGGTAGGCGGCGGCGCTGCCGAGGGCGAGGCCGAGTTGGTCGGTGACGCGGGTGAGCCGGTCGTGCTCGCGGTCGTCCAGGTGCCGCGGTGAGCGGTGGGCCACGATGAGCACGCCGATCAGCTCGGTCCGGTACCGGATCGGCAACGCCGCCAGGCTGACGATCCCCTCGCCGATCAGCGGGTGGTCGGCGCCGGCGGCCTCGAGCAGATCGTCGTACTGGACCATTCGGCCAACCTCGACCACCGGGCGGACGATCGATGCCTCGACCAGCTCCGCGGGACGCTCGCGGTAGTACGACGCGACGTCGGGTGACACGCCGCGCAGCGCCGGGACGACGAGGTGCGCGCCATCCAGGAGCGCGATGGCGCCGGCATCCCATCCGGCCACCGACAGCGCCGCATCGACGCCGATGCGGGCGAGGTCGTCGTCGAGCGGCGCGCCGATCGATGCCTCGAGGACGGTGTGCAACGAACGGTTCGCCCGCAACGCCTCCCGCAACGTCTCGGCGACGACGGCGCCGAAGTGGGCGAGGAGCACGAAGAGCACGAGCCGCACGGCACGGTCCTCGAAGGCGACGGGGGTGAACGCGCTGACGACGATGCCGTCGAGGAGCGGGGCGGCGATGGCGAGGGCGTAGCGGATCCACCCGACGAAGAACACCGCCGTGAACGTCACCGGCAACAGGTAGAGGAACCCGTAGGGGCTCGACGCGTCACCGATGAGCCCCACGGCGAGCGCGATCAGCACGCAGTAGGCGCTCAGGAGGGCGAGGAGGGCGGCTCGTGACAGCCGGTCGATCAGGTCCCGCCACGACACGGCGACGGCGACGAGCACGGCAATGGCGGCGATGCCGAGGAGCTCGAGGCAGACGGCGAGGGTCTCGGCGGCGAAGGGCGCGGTGACGGCGACGGCGAGCGCACCCAGGCGGGCGAACTGCGGGATCGTCCGACGCATCCGCGCGTCGGTGTGCGGGTCGTCGAAGAGCGACTCGTCGGAGTCGAGCGTGCTCACCTGTTCCTCATCGGCAGGTGCGGGCCGCTCCCGGAACGAAAGGGGGAACTCCGCACCCGACCTACGCTCGACGGGGATGGGCGTGCTGGACCGGTTCTCCGAGGCGGCGAGAACCTGGTTCACGTCGTCGTTCGCGGGCCCGACGCCCGCCCAGGAGCAGGGCTGGGAGGCCATCTCCAAGGGCCACCACACGCTCATCCTCGCGCCGACGGGGTCGGGCAAGACGCTCGCCGCCTTCTTCTGGGCGCTCGACCGCCTCGCCGCGAGCGGGCCGCCGGCCGACGAGCGCCGACGTCTCAGGGTCCTCTACGTGTCGCCCCTCAAGGCGCTCACCTACGACGTCGAGCGCAACCTCCGCGCGCCCCTCGTCGGCATGGGCGCCACGAACCTGCGCGTCGGCACCCGCACGGGCGACACGACGGACAAGGAGCGCCGGGACATCGCGCGTCACCCGCCGGACATCCTGGTGACGACGCCCGAGTCGCTCTACCTGATGTTGACGTCGCAGGCGCGTGAGGTCCTCGCCTCGGTCGAGCACGTGATCGTCGACGAGATCCACGTCATGGCGGCGACCAAGCGCGGCGCCCACCTCGCCCTGTCCCTCGAGCGGCTCGGCCGGTTGTGCGAGACGCCGCCGCAGCGCATCGGACTGTCCGCCACGCAGCGCCCACTCGACGAGGTGGCGCGCTACCTCGGCGGCCGCGACCGCGCGGTGACGATCGTCGACACCGGCGTCCGCAAGGAGCTCGACCTCGAGGTCATCGTCCCGGTCGAGGACATGGGCGAGCTCGCCAAGCGCGTCCGGCCGGCGTCGGAGGACCTCGTGATCAGCGGACCAGCGGCCGGCGGTCGCGGCGCGGCGGGAGGCGGAGGCGACGCGCGGTCGTCGATCTGGCCCTCGATCCACCCGATCCTCCTCGAGCTGATCCGGTCGCACACGTCGACCCTGATCTTCGTGAACTCCCGTCGCCTCGCCGAGCGGTTGTCGCAACAGCTGAACGAGCTCAACGCCGAACAGACGGGGGACGAGCACGAGCTGGTGCGGGCCCACCACGGTTCGATCGCGAGGGAGCAGCGACTCGAGATCGAGGACGCGCTGAAGGCCGGGAAGCTGCCCGCGCTGGTGGCGACGTCGTCGCTCGAGCTCGGGATCGACATGGGCGCCATCGACCTGGTCGTCCAGGTCGAGTCACCGTCGTCGGTGGCGTCGGGGCTGCAGCGCATCGGCCGCGCCGGCCACCAGGTCGGCGAGCCGTCGAAGGGGAAGATCTTCCCCAAGTTCCGTGGCGACCTGCTCGTGGCGGCGGTCACGGCCCAGCGCATGCAGGCGGGGCTCATCGAGGAGACCAAGGTCCCGCAGAACCCGCTCGACATCCTCGCCCAGCAGATCGTGGCCATGGTGGCGATGGACGACTGGTCCGTCGACGACGCCTTCGCCTGCGTCACCGGCGCCTACAACTTCTCCGAGCTGACGCGCGAAGCCTTCGACGGCGTGCTCGACATGTTGTCGGGGCGCTACCCGTCCGATGAGTTCGCGGAGCTTCGCCCGCGCCTCGTGTGGGACCGGCTCGAGAGCACGTTGCGGGCGCGACCCGGCTCGCGCATGTTGGCGGTGACGAGCGGAGGAACCATCCCCGATCGCGGGCTCTACGGCGTGTTCACGCCGGAGGGATCGCGCGTTGGGGAGTTCGACGAGGAGATGGTCTACGAGTCGCGGGTGGGCGAGAACATCCTCCTCGGCGCGACGACGTGGCGCATCCAGGAGATCACCCGCGACCGCGTCGTCGTCACCCCCGCGCCCGGGGAGCCCGGGAAGATCCCCTTCTGGCGGGGCGACGCCCTCGGCCGGCCCTACGAGCTCGGGCGCGCCCTCGGGGCGTTCCTGCGCGAAGCGGACGACACGACCGACACGACGCTGCGGGAGGAGCACGGCCTCGACGACCTCGCGATCCTCAACCTGCGCGAGTACCTGGGCGAGGAGCGCGAAGCGACCGGCGGTGTCCTGCCGACGGATCGCCAGATCGTCATCGAGCGCTTCCGCGACGAGCTCGGTGACTGGCGGGTGTGCGTGCTGTCGCCGTTCGGCGCGCGGGTCCATGCTCCGTGGGCGCTGGCGCTTGAGGCGCGGGTCAAGGACCGGTTGGGGCTCGAGGTGCAGGCGATCTGGGACGACGACGGGATCGTCGTGCGTCTGCCGGAGGCCGACGAGGCGCCCCCCGCCGAGGCGGTGATCCTCGATCCCGACGAGGTCGAGGATCTCGTCGTCGACGCCGTCGGGCAGTCCGCCCTGTTCGCTTCCCGCTTCCGCGAGAACGCGGCGCGTGCCCTCCTCCTGCCGCGCCGCCGGCCCGGGTCGCGCACGCCCTTGTGGCAGATGCGACAGAAGGCGGCCGACCTGCTGGCGGTGGCGTCGCGCTACGGCTCGTTCCCGATCCTGCTCGAGACCTACCGGGAGTGCCTGCGCGACGTGTTCGACCTGCCGGCGCTGCACCAGTTGATGGCGGACATCGCGTCGCGCAAGGTGCGGGTCGTGTCGGTGGAGACGTCGTCGCCGTCGCCGTTCGCCTCGTCGCTGGCGTTCCGGTACGTCAGCAACTTCATGTACGAGGGCGACTCGCCGGTGGCCGAGCGCCGCGCCCAGGCGCTGACCCTCGACCGCCACATGCTGGCCGAGCTGCTCGGCGCCGACGAGCTGCGGGAGCTGCTCGACGCCGACGTCCTGGCCGCGCTCGAAGCCGAGTTGCAGTCGCTCGACGAACGGCGCTGGGCGCGCACGGTCGATGCCGCGTCGGACCTCTTGCGCCGGCTCGGCGACCTGTCGGTCGAGGAGCTCCGGGCGCGCTCGACCGAGGACTTCTCCGCGGCGCTCGTGACGGACCGTCGGGCCGTCGTCGTTCGGGTCTCGGGCCAGGAGCGCCTGATCGCGGCGGAGGACGCGGGTCGGTACCGCGACGCCCTCGGCGTGGCCATCCCCGGCGGGGTGCCGGAGGTCTTCCTCGAACCCGTCCCGGATGCGCTGGAGCAGGTGGTGCGGAGGTGGGCGCGGACGCACGGGCCGTTCCTCTCGGAGGAGCCCGCGGCGCGCTTGGGCGTGTCCGTCGATCGGATCGACGAGGTGCTCGTCCGTCTCGAGGGTCGCGAGACCGTCGTGCGGGGGGCCTTCCGTCCGAACGCCTACCTGGCCGAGCGGGGTCTCGGCTCCGAGCGGGAGTGGTGCGACAACGACGTCCTGCGGATCCTCCGGCAGCGGTCCCTGGCGGCGCTGCGACGCGAGGTCGAGCCCGTCGAGGCCGAGGTGCTCGGCCGCTTCCTGCCGGCGTGGCAGGGCGTCGGGAGCGATCCAGCGACGAGGGGTCACGGGGGGCTCGACCGACTGTTCGAGGTCGTCACCCAGCTCCAGGGCGTGCCCATCCCGGCGAGCGTGCTCGAGCGCGACGTGCTGTCGTCGCGGGTGAAGGACTACTCGGCCGGCCTGCTCGACGAGCTGTGCGCGGCGGGCGAGCTGGTGTGGGTCGGCGGCGGTCCGATCGGGCGCGACGACGGACGGGTGCTGCTGTACCTGCGGGGCTCGGCCCTGGCGCGCTCGGCGCCGTTGGCGGCACCGGACGATCGCCCTTCCGACGACGAGCACGAGCGTTTGCGGGAGGTGCTCGCCGGCGGCGGGGCTCGGTTCTTCCGCGATCTCGGTGGCGCGGACGATCGGGCCACGCTCGACGCGCTGTGGGATCTCGTGTGGGCGGGCGAGGTGACGAACGACGCCTTCGCCGCCGTGCGCGCCCTGTCTCTGAAGAAGCGCACGCAGGGCACGACCCGCCCGGGACGTCGGCCGAGGCTCGGCACGCTCACGGCGATGGGACCGCCGACGTCCCAGGGCCGTTGGTCGTTGGTGGACCGCGGAGGGGTCGAACCGACAGTCGCCGCGCACGCACTCGCCGGCGCCATGCTCGAACGCCACGGCGTGCTGACCCGGGAGGCCGTCCGCGGCGAGGGCACCGCCGGCGGGTACGCGGCGGTGTACCCGGTCCTGCGGGCGATGGAGGACGCGGGCCGGATCCGTCGTGGCTACTTCGTCGCCGGGCTCGGTGGCGCGCAGTTCGCGCTCCCCGGAGCCGTCGACCGGCTGCGCCAGTACCGGGCCATGGCCGGCGAACGCACCGGGATCGGCGCGCAGATCCTGGCGAGCACCGACCCGGCGAACCCGTTCGGCGTCGCCCTCGCGTGGCCCGAGGTCGTGGGCGACGTCGGCGGACGCCCCGCTCGGACGGCCGGCTCCTACGTCGTGCTGCTCGACGGCATCGCGTCCCTCTACGTCGAACGCCGGGTGAAGGGGCTCATCGCGCTCCGCGCCTTCGATGGGTCGTGGGAGGCCGATGCCGTCGCCGCCCTCGCCGACCAGATGCTCGTGCCCGGCCGGCTGTCACGCATCGTCGTGGAGAAGAGCGACCCCGCGCTCCACCGGTCCCTCGCGGACGCCGACTTCATCCCGACCCCGAAGGGCTGGACGAGGTACCGCTAACCGTTTTGTCAGCGGGATCCCGCCGCCGAAGGCGGCATCCCGATGACAAAAGGAGGGGAGGGGAGGGGGAAGGGAGGGGAGTTCCGGTCAGGTGCGGCCGATGGCGGCGGGGTCGCGGGGGTAGCCCTTGGCCTCGAGGACGGCGTTGGTCCACGGCGCCAGGAGCTCGAACAGTTCCTCGGCATCGGCGCCCAGCGCGGCGACGACCTCGGTCTCGCCGGCGTCGGTCATCTCCTCGACGACCGCCCGCAGCTGCTCGCCGGCGGGCGTGAACGCCGGCGGGTCGTCGGTCGTGACGAAGCCGCGCTCCTGCAACGAAGCGATGCCGGCGTCGATTTCGTCCGCCGACCAACCACGGGTGCGGATGTAGCCACCCGGCTTCTGCCGCCACCACAGCTCGGTCAGGAGGTTGATCTCGACGGCGCTCAGGTGCATGGCCGACCACGCCAGGACGTGCGAATCACCACGGTGCTCGCGCAGCACATCCGCGGCGCGCCACAGGTCGGCGACGGGATCCCCCGGGAGCCCGAGGGACCGCAGCCCCGCGAAGAGCGACCGCCCGGCGACGGGTGCAGCATCACCGGCACGCAACATCAGCTCGGTCGCCCGTTGCACCTTGGCGGAGTTGCCCCCTGTCACGGTGTCGCCGAGCATCCTCGTGAGCGCGACGCGCTGTCCGTCGAGGCGCGCCTCGAGCACCGACGAGGCGTCCGTCTTCGACCAGCCCTCGTCCACCGCGGGGATCACGATCGCGGGGTTGAAGACGCCGAACGTCGCGGCCACGACCTCGCCCGGGACCTGGCCCATGCACGCGGCTCGCGAGCAGAAGTACCCCGGCCCGAACCCGGCGAGGCCGAGCTTCTCGTAGTTGGAGTGGCACTCCGGTGAGAAGTACACGCTCGACGCCAATGGCTCGATCAGGTCCCACAACCGGCGGCTGACGGAACGGACGGTGGCGGCATCGGACCCAGGCATGCCCACATCTTGCTTCTGGGCGGCCAGAACGACCTCAACGGTCGTCGAGCCCACCCAGAACGGGTAAGGCGGGAGGATGCCCGAGGGCGACACCATCTTCCGCGCCGCCAAGACGCTCGACCGCTGGTTGCGGGGGCGCGAGGTGACCGGAGCCCGCACGCAGGTCGATCGTCTGCCGGCGCACAAGCTCGTCGGCCAGAGGGTCGAGTCGGCCGAAGCCCGGGCGAAGCACCTCTTGATCCGGTTCAGCTCGGGCGCCGTCCTCCACACCCACATGAAGATGACGGGGTCGTGGCACGTGTACCGGGCCGGCGAGCGATGGCAGAAGCCGGCGAGCCAGGCGCGCCTCGTCCTCGAGGCCGGCGAACGGATCGCCGTGTGCTTCAACGCGCCGGTCGTCGAGCTCCTCTCCGCCCGCGGCGAGCACTTGCACCCCGGCCTCGTGAACCTCGGGCCCGACGTCCTGAGGCCGCCCGTCGACCTCGCCGAGGTGCGTCGTCGGGCGGCGGCGCTGTCGCCCTCGGCGACGATCGGCGAGCTTCTCCTCGCGCAACAGGTCGTGTCGGGGATCGGGAACATCTGGCGTTGCGAATCGCTGTTCGTCCAGCGGCTCGACCCGTTCACGCCGCGCCACCAGATCGACGACGGCAGCCTCGACGAGCTCGTCACCGTCGCTTCGCAGATGATGCAGAAGGCCGCTCGTCCGAACGAGTACGTGGGCCGCGACTTCGGCGGCGGCATGGACAAGCCGTGGGTCTACGGACGGTCCCGGCGACCGTGCCGTCGCTGCGGCACGCCGATCGAGGTGCGGTCGCTCGGCTCGCCTCTGCCCCGTGCCGTCTACTGGTGCCCGACCTGCCAGGTGCGGTCGCGCACGACTTGATGCCCGAGCCGGCGGGCGAGGGCGTCGATGCGGGCCTCCGTGAGCTTGCGGTCCTCGCACGCCCGGTAGGCGTTGGCCTGGGCGCCCGCGTTGCCGAGGGTGGAGACGAGGCGGGCCAACGTCTGTGCCAGTGCCATGCCGTCACCGTACGGAGACGACATGACATCCGATCGACGAGGCGATGGCCATCGCGTGACCGGTGGATGAAACCCATCTGTCGCCGTCGGTCGTCGTCCCCGCAACCGATCCCCGAGGACGCCGGTGACGACGACGTGCCGGGCGAGATCCGCGCATCGGGCCACTACAGTCGGATCCGGTTCGATCCGCACGACAGGGGGTCCACGCATGCCCGATGCGACAGCAGGCGGCAAGGTCCGGACGATCGCCGATGTCATGAGCCGGCCGCCGGTGACGGCGACCGGGGGCGAGCTCGTCTCTGAGGCCGCGGCGCGCATGAACGAGCGGGCCGTCGGGTCCGTCGTGGTCGTCGACGGCAACCGTCCGGTCGGGATCCTGACCGAGCGCGACATGATCCGCGTCGCCTCCTCGAGCACGGATCTGTCCACCGCCAAGGTGGGCGAGTGGATGACGCCGCAGCCCGACACCATCGGCCCCGACGTCGAGGTGACCGAGGCATGGCGCAGCTTCTCCGAGCGCGGCTATCGCCACATCCCCGTCGTCAGTGGGACGGCGCTCGTCGGGATCGTCACGATGCGCGACCTCATGCGGGTGTCGCAGCTCGCGCCGATGCCGGGCGCGGCCATCGACGTGCCTCAGGGGCTCAAGGGCGTGATCGTCACCGAGACCGAGGTCGGCGACGTCCGCGGCTACGAAGGCTTCTACCACTATCGCCAGTACTCGGCGATCGACCTCGCGCAGCACCGCCCGCTCGAGGACGTGTGGCACCTGATGTTCGAGGGGGAGCTCCCGACGCTGGCCCAGCGGGAGTCGTTCCGCCGGGAGGTGGCGCCGCTGCGGGAGGTGCCGGCGCTCGTACAACCGTTGCTGCCGGCGATCGCGGCGGCGAGCGACGCGCCGCTGGACGGGCTGCGCACCGCGGTTTCCCTGATCGGCGCGGCGAAGGGGTTCAAGCCGAACATCGACATCGACCGGGCGGAGCTGCGTTCCGACGCCATGCAGATCGCGGCGGTGGTCCCCACGATCCTCACGGCGCTGCACCGTCTGCGGAACGGGCTCGAGCCGGTCGACCCCCACCCGTCGCTGGGATACGCCGCCAACTACCTCTACATGATGACGGGCGAGGAGCCGGACGAGGCCCGGGTGCGGGCGATCGAGGCGTACCTCATCTCGACCGTCGACCACGGGTTCAACGCCTCGACGTTCACCGCCCGGGTGGTGGCCTCGACCGGTGCCGACCTCGGCGCCTGCGTGACCGCCGCCATCGGCGCCCTGAGCGGTCCCTGGCACGGGGGCGCGCCGTCGCGGGCGCTCGACACCCTCGATGCGATCGGCACGCCCGACAACGTCGACGACTGGGTCCGTCCGCGCATCGAGGCGGGCGAGAAGATGATGGGGTTCGGCCATCCCGTCTACCGGACGCACGACCCGCGCTCGGTGATGTTGCGCGGCATCGCGGAGTCCATCGGGGGCGACATCGTCGACTTCGCCAAGCAGGTCGAGACCCGGATCGTCGAGATCCTCAACGAGGTGAAGCCGGGGCGGGAGATCTACACGAACGTCGAGTTCTACGCGGGCGTCGTCATGGAGCTGTGCGGGCTGCCGCGGTCGATGTTCACGCCGACGTTCGCCTCGTCCCGCGTGATCGGGTGGTGCGCCAACATCCTGGAGCAGGCAGCCCACAACAAGATCATCCGGCCCGCCGCCCGCTACGTCGGCCCGCCGCCGCCCCAGCCGCTGCCGGACCCGGCGTGACGTCTTCGGGGGCGGCCTCGGTTTCGGTCAGCGAGGCCCATGAAGTCGACCTCGATCTCGTCGCCGCCTTCGGGCGGCTGATCCCCCAGCTGTCGTCATCGGCGTCGGCTCCTGATGCCGACGAGCTCGCCGGGATCATCGGCAGCGAGGCGGGCCACGTGCTGGTCGCGCGCGACGATGCCGGCCTGATCGTCGGCACGCTGACGTTGGTCGTGTTCCGCATCCCGACAGGTCTGCGGGCGATCATCGAGGACGTGGTCGTCGACGGTCCGGCCGTGCGCGGCCGGGGCCTCCGCACGGGCGAGTGTCTCACCAGAGCGGCGCTCGACCTCGCCCGCTCGCTCGACTGCAAGACCGTGGACCTGACCTCGCGCCCGTCCCGTGAGGACGCCAACCGGCTCTACCAGCGCCTCGGCTTCGAGCTGCGGGAGACGAACGTGTACAGATTTGCGTTGGAAGCGACGGATCCCCGCACGTAGCGAAAGCCCTCTCGGGGCGACACGCGTTTGCAGAGACGGATCGACCGCAGGGTCATACCGCCGAGTTCACAGGGCGACCGAGGTCCCGCCACTGGTCGGCGCTGGGCTGCTCGCCGAGGAGGCGGGCGACGCCGCGGATGATTGCTCCGAACTCGTGGTGGCGCACCCGCGTCTTCGCCGGCGAGTGGATCTGGGCGACCGTGATCGAGGACGAGAAGATCAGCGCCCTCGGCATCTCACCCGACTGGGCAACGCTCGTCGCGGGCACGTCGTCAGGCACGGTGCGACAGTTCGACATCGCCACCCGTCGGCCGTTCGGACCTCCGCTGCCGGGCTTCGGCTTCGAGGTCGGCGGCGTCGCATACAGCGGCGATGGTTCCGCGCTGGCGGGCGCTCGCGGAGTAGAAGCCGATCGATATGGGCGATCGGCGTCAGCGCGACTGGCTCGCGATCACCGCGAGTTCGGTGCGGGACTTGACGCCGAGCTTTGCGAAGACATGGCTGAGATGCGTTGCCACGGTCTTGGGCGACACGAACAACCGCTCGGCGATCTGGGCGTTTGGCAGTCCTTCGGCGACGAGTCCTGCGACTTGGAGCTCGGTCCGCGTGAGGCTCTCCCAGCCGGTCGACGGCCGACGCCGCCGGCCACGGCCGCGAATCGCGTACGCCACGGCATCGTCGATGCTCAGCCGCTGGCCGTCGGTCCACGCGCCTTCGAACGCTGCCTCGCCGAGTGCCGACTTCGCCTCGGCCTTCCCCGCGTCGAGACGCTTTCCCGTCCATGGGTTGTGCCGACGGACGATGCCTTCAGGCGAGTAGAACGCGTCGATCGCCGACAGGAGGCGGACGGCGTCGACGTACCGGCCCAGACCGACCCAGCTGAGAGCGAGGTTGGCGAGGCACCGGCTCGCGAACTCGTGATGCCCCGACGGGATCTTGACCAGCGCGTCGAGGTTCAGAGTCTCCGCGGTCTCGAAGTCGTCGGCACGCAGTGCGATCAAGGCATCCATAGCGAGCAATATCGGTGTCTCGTTGAGCCCGATTTGGCCACCGATCACGCGCGCTTCATCGAACGCGGCCCTCGCCTCCTCGCCTCGATCGGCTTCAAGGAGGGCTGTGGCCAGCATTGACAGACGCGTGAAGAGTCCGACTCGGCTTCCGGTCGGGCGCGTCATTGCGGTGAGGTGCTCGGCCATCACGATGGCCCGATCGATGTCGCCTTCGAGGACGGTGAGGTGGAACAACACCTGACCAACAGCGATGATCCCATTGAACGACCCAGTGCTCTCGATTGAGAGCCACTCGTCGTCCAACAGCGCACGGAACTCCGATGGGGCGCCGCGTGCGACCAACAGCAGCTCGAGGTTTCCCATCACCTCGAGCCGTTGGTTTCGGTCTCCTACCTCGTCGTCGCCGAGCGCCAACGCGCGCCGAAGGAGGCGCTCGGCCTCGCGAAATTCGCCACGCGTCGCCGCCAGTGCCGCGAGGTCCCTGAGGCTGTACCAGCTCGGGAAGCCACTGGCGACGGCAACGTCGTGCGCCTCCTGGAGCAGCGGGAGGGCTCGGTCGAGGTCGGTTGTCATATGCAAACCGCCCGCAACCCAGAGAGCTCCCGCGAGGAACATCCCATCGTCGGCTCGGCGCGCGACGGTCACTGCGGCGTCGGCATCGTCAAGCGTCGCCGCAGCTCCATACAGCAGTCCCTTGGTCTGGGCAAGGATCATCCGGCAACCCGCATTGATGCGCAGATCGCCGACAACCTCCGCGGTCGAGAGGGCCTGGTTGAGGAGCCGCATCGCAGCCATGACGTCGCCGGCGTATGTGGCCATGACACCTGCGCCGAACACACTCCACACGCGGAGTGCTGGTTCCTCGCCTTCGCTCGCCGCGACGAGGTCGTCCAACAGCCGCCGCCCCTCGGTGTGCCGGCCGCGCAGCTGCCAATAGAAGAAGAGGGGAGCGGCGAGATGCAGCCCTTCGGTGACCCGTCCCGGTGTGGCACCCCAGACGAGAGCCTCGCGGACGTTGTCGTAGTCTCGATGAACGTCGGCGAAGAACGCGATGCGGTTGGCTGAGCGCAGTGCGAGCGCGCTCCGTGACCGCTGCGCATAGAACGCAAGGTGGCAGTCGCGTAGCTCGATGTCCTGTCCGGCGTCGACGAGGCGGTCCCAGGCGAACTGCTTGATGGTCTCGAGGAGGCGATAGCGCGAGGTGTCTTCGTCGGCGACGACGAGAGAGCGGTCGACCAGCGACAGGAGGACGTCGAGCACCGCGTACGGGTCGACGTCGCCGCCGGAGCACACTGCCTCGGCCGCGTCCAGGCCGAAGTCGCCGGCGAACACTGACAATCGTGACAGCAAGGTGCGCTCGTGCGCGGCCAGGAGGTTGTAGCTCCACGACACCGATGCCTCGAGCGTCTGCTGGCGGGGCATCGCGGTGCGCGGGCCGCTCCCGAGGAGCCGGAAGCGGTCGTCGAGGCCGTCCGCGATCTTGTCGACCGGGAGCAAGCGGACTCGCGCGGCAGCGAGCTCGATGGCGAGCGGGATCCCGTCGAGTCGCCTGCAGATCTCATGGACGATTGGGCCGGTGCGGTCGTCCAACACGAAGTTCGGCCGTGCATGCCTGGCGCGGGCCACGAACAGCGCCACTGCGTCCGACCTCGGGAGGCGTGTGATCGGCTTCGTGCTCGACGCCTCGGGCGGCAGCGAGAGCGAAGGGACCCGCCATGACAGCTCGCCTTCGACGCCGAGCGGTTCCCGGCTCGTCGCAAGAACGAGGAGGGACGGGCATGCCCGAAGCAACGCGGCGACGACCGACGCGCACTCCTCGATCAGGTGCTCGCAGTTGTCGAGGAGGATGAGGCAGCGCTGCTGACGCGCCTGCCGAGCAACTTCGTCGACGAGCGCCGCTCCCGTCGACTCCTTGACGCCGAGAACCGTTGCGATGGCGGCGACGACGTAGGCGGCGTCTGATATTGCACCGAGGTCGCACAACCAGACGCCGTCGGGGAACTGGTCGGCGACATCGGCCACGACCTGGAGTGCGAGCCTCGTCTTGCCGCAGCCTCCGGAGCCGGTGAGCGTGAGGAGCCGCGTGGTTCCCAGCAGCTTCCGAGTCAACGCGAGCTCTTCGGTGCGACCGACGAAGGTGGAGAGCTGCGACGGCAGGTTGTGTCTCAGCACATCGAGGGACCGCAGCGGTGGGAAGTCGGCCGCGAGATGCGGATGGATCAGTTGAGAGACCCGCTCTGGTCGGCCCAGGTCACGGAGTCGTTGGACGCCGAGGTCCACCAACTCCGCGCCATCCGGCAGCAGGTCCGCGACCAGATCGTGCACCGCAGCCGAGAGTACCGTTTGTCCCGGGTGGCCGACGTCGCGCAGCCTTGCCGCGCGACTGAGCGCGGCACCCGAGGACGCCGCACCGTCCTGTAGCTCCAGCTCACCCGCGTGGATGCCGACTCGCGGCGGTGGGTCGGCATCCGCCATGGCCAGCTGTATCGAGAGCGCGCAGCCGAGGGCATCAGTCGCACGAGCGAACGCGGCGGCAATGCCGCCGTCGGCGTGGTCGACCGGCCCCACACCGCCATGACGTCCGACGGCCTCGACGACGGCGTGCTCTGACGCATCATCGCCGTCGGCGACCAGGAAGGTCGCGGTCCCGGCGGGAAGCAGGAAGTCGGCACCGACCGCGCCTTTGCTCACGCCTGCATCCCCCCAACGGACCGCCCCAGGGCTCCGGGAGCTGCCGAATTCGTCGGATATCACGCTACGCCCGCTTCCGATCGGCCACACGACCAGCAGGCCACAAGCGTCGGTCGACAACATCGGCCGGTCGACGGATATTTTCAAGGCTCCCGGGCCGCGCCAACCGAGAAATACGACATCCTGCCGATGTTTCGACGGCCGCCGAACCGCATAGTCGCAGGTAGCGGGCCGGCGTGTGATCGGACCGCTGGGGGCTGATCATGAACCGACGCACAAGCAGGTTGCTCACGGTCGCCACGGTCGCGCTCGTCGCAGGTGGGCTGCCGGGAGCGGATGTCGCACCGGCGGCGGCGTGCTCGGTCCGGTTCACAAGGGTGGCGGACACGACGCCCGTCCTCCCGGAGACCATGACGGCGCAGGGGCAGTCCTACTCCCGACATCAGTACGGGGACCTGGATGCGGGTGGCGCGGCGACCACCTTCGCCGTCGGCTCCGTCACGTACAAAGGACCGCGGACCGACCCTGAGACGGGCGAGACAACCATCCAGGACCTCGGCTACATCCCACTTGCCGCTCGGTGGGACGGGGCGACGTGGAGCCAGTCGCCTATCGTCGGTGGAGACCGGACCGGCCAGTTCCGGGGCGTCGACGCGGTCGCGCCCGACGACGCGTGGGCTGTCGGTCGCAGCGAACCCGGGCACGCCCTCTTCGCCCACTGGGATGGCTCGACGTGGACGCGCTACTCGACGCCGACGGCGAGCGTGGTCGATGCATCATTCGGCCCGGCCGAGACATGGACGGCGACCGCGGGGTCCGAGTACTACGAGCTGAGCGCCGTCGACATGCTCGCCTCCGACGACGGATGGGCGGTCGGCAACCCGCACGCCTTCGAGACGCCGCCGCGCATCCTGCACTGGGACGGCGTCGCATGGTTGTCCGATCCGATCGGGGAGGCGGCAGCGAGTCACGTGAACCCGCTCGCCATCGACCCCCGGTTGACGGATGTCGCGGTCGCGTCGGGACCTTCCGGCGCCGAGGTGTTCGTCGCCGGCCAACGCTACGACGAGACCGTCGGCCAGAGCCGGGCCTTCGTGCTCCACCGAACCGAGGACGGCTGGGCGCGGATGGCCACACCGGACGCGCCCGCGGGCAGCGTCTCGGAGTGGTCTGCGCTCACTGCCATCACGGCCACTGCGCCCGACGACGTGTGGGCGGTCGGCACCTGGGAACCCATTGGTGGTGGACAACAGCCGATGTCCCTTCACTACGACGGCAACGCCTGGACGGCGCGCGACGTCGCAGCACGCGGGTACGGCGCACTCGTCGACGTCGACTCGCTGGCAACCGTCGGACAGACCACGGCCTGGGCCACGGGGTACCAGGAGCCCAATCGCCGCGGGCCGTTCGGGCTGTTCTCGCAACTGTCAACCAGTGGAGCGACGACCGCTACACCGCCGGACGCGCTGGGCGCCGTCGCCATCGAGAGCCCGACACGGGGGTGGGCGGTCGGAGGAGACCACTACGACACCGACAGGCCGATCCTCTACCGGATCCGCACCTGCTGAAGGTGCCGTCGGTTGCCGGGGGGTGGCCCGTCCGCTCGCCTGGCCGGAGTCGTGATCCCCGCGGCTGTCGGGCGGTGGCTCGGCTGCCCATCAAGGCGATCGCCGATCGTCCCATTGTCCCTCGCACGTGAAGTCGAACCGCGTGTGTTCACGCGGCGCGCGTCCACCGATGCCCCCAGGAGGAAGAAGACAATCTCGCCATGACCATCTCGCCCGACCTCGAGATGTGCGGGCTCCTTGGTGTCGAGGTCGAGGTCCTACGCGTCGTCGACCTCGACGATGCGCCAGCGTCGATACAGGTCAGGCATGCGGGCAAGTTTCGCCGGTTGCTCTGTGCCGTCGGACGGAAGGGGTGTGACACCGTCGTCCGCTAGCGCCATCGGCCACGCGAGATCGCGGAGGTGCAGGACCGCAATGTCGTCGGGCAGCTCCACCAGGTGAGAGCGAAACTCGTCCTGCAACTCCAGGGGAAGCGCGGCAACGGGCCCCGATAGCGTCCCGACGACCCGGGGGTCGGCGAACGAGCTGGTCAGGCGAAAGAGCCAAAGCCCCGTGGTCGCCAGACCAGACGCGACCCCGCCGAGATCACGGGGTCGTTGACCGGTGAGCACATCGCGAAGCGGTGATCATCGACGACGATCGTTCTCACTCAGGTCGTGGCGAGATCCGGGTCATCGAGGCCGCCGACGAACCGTCGGTGATCTTCTGCCGAGAGGGCTCCGGCCAGAAGCTGTTGGCGTCCGCCGGGTGGCAAGAGGACTGCGGCATCGCCGAGGTCGATCACCGTGAGGCGTCCACCCTCGGTGATGCCCCACCGACGGCGGTCGGCTGCGGGCACCGACATCTGCCCGCTGCTCGACACGAGGAACTCCGCGGACGCAGCCATGGCTTGCTCCCTGCTCACTTGGTACGCATTGACTTCACCAAGGGTGGGCGGCCACGCCGCGCAGGAGCTGACGCGGTTCTCCAGCGGGGTTCTCCTCAGACACTGATCACCGCCCTGGAGCGTTCCGATAAGTCGACGGGAGACGAACGTGTACAGATTCACGCTCTGATCTGTACAGCACAGGTGCTACGATTGCGACATGGAAGTAGCGATCAGCGAACTGCGCGCCCATCTCAAGACGTTCATCGATCGCGCCAAAGCAGGTGAGCGGATCGTCGTCACCGACCGGGGTCGGCCGGTGGCCCGCCTGGGCCCAGCCGAGGAGGAGAGCCTGCTCGACCAGCTCGAACGGAAGGGCGTGTTGACGCGGGCGAAGACCAAGAAGCGACCGATCGCTCGGAAGGGCCAAGGCGCGAAGGCCACCGGGCCGGTAGCTGACCTCGTGAGCGAGATGCGTCGGGATCGTGACGAGCGCGTTCTGGGATAGCAGCGGGTTCGTCAAGCTCCTCATCGAGGAACCCGGCCGTGATGTCGCGGTCGATGCGTGGAACGATGCCGACCGCAACATTGCGTCGAGACTTACCATCCCGGAGGTGAGTGCAGCGCTCGCAGCGGCCTGGCGATCGGGCCGCATAAATGAGCGGTCCGATCGCGAGGTTCGGCGCCGCTGGGCGCAGCACCTCGGCTCGGTCGAGCTCGTCGAGCTTTCGGCCGCCGTCGGCGACCGAGCTGCCTCTCTCGCCGTCGAACACGCGCTGAGCGGCGCCGATGCGGTGCACCTGGCGTCCGCACTGTTGCTCTCGCACGTCGACCCGGTGCTGATCACCTGGGACCGTCGCCTCGCTGCGGCTGCGGCCTTGGTGGGCCTGTCGGTGGCGCCCAGCGACTTCTGACTTCGCTCGCCAGACAAGCGTCTATGAATTTTCACTGGAGACATGGCTCTCCGCGTGACTTTCATGCCGCGATCTCACGACCCTCGGTGATGCCCCACCGACGGCGGACGGCTGCGGGCACCGACATCGGTCCGCTGCCAATTTTGGACATGCCCGGTAGGGGCCTAACCCATCGACGGCGGTGGCGGTCTCGTTCGCTACATCTGATAATCTGATGTTGTGCCCGAAGTGAGTGCGACGGAAGCAGCCAGGAACTTCGCCGACATCCTCGACGCGGTCGAGCACCGAGGCGAGCACTTCACGGTCGTCCGGCGTGGTCGGCCGATCGCGCATCTCGAGCCGGCCAAACCCGGGTTGGGGGCCGATGCGAAAGCATTGTTGCGACGCCACCGGCGCGATTCGAGCTGGTTGGAGGAGCTTTCGTCCCTCCGTCAGTTGGTCGAGATCGAGAATCGATCCTGACGCGGCTTCTGCTCGACACGACGTTCCTCATCGATGCCGACCGCTCTGGCGACGCGCTCGACGGTGTGATCGCCGATGTGGACGACGTAGCCGTTGCGGCGGTCACGATCGCCGAGCTGCGGGTCGGCGGATTGCTCGGAACACGGAAGAAGGGTGCAGCGAGGACAGCGTTTGTCGAGGACGTGCTCGCCGCGATCCCGGTGATCGCCTACGACCTCGCTGTCGCTGAGGCTCATGCGCGACTGCTTGTCGAGGTGCGCCGCCAAGGCACCCCGCGTGGAGCGCACGATTTGTTGATCGCCGCGACGGCGGTGGCATCTCGACGCACGGTCGTCACTGCGGACGCCGCCGCGTTCGCCAGCCTGCCCGACCTCGAGGTCCGGCATCACCGGTGAGACGTTCCGGCCGACCGACCGAGTCTTCCGTTGACTCGACGGGAGACGAATGCGTACAGACTCACGCTCTGACCTGTACGTCTTGGGGAGGATGGCGGAGTGGACGTAGCGATCAGCCAACGTCGAGCGAACCTGAAGCGTTCATCGAGCGAGCGAAGGCAGGCGAACAGATCGTCGTGACTGAGCGCGGCGTCCCCCGTGGCTCGTCTCGTCGCTGCCGACGATGAGGCGCTGCTCGACCGTCTCGAGAGGGACGGGCTCGTCGAAGGCTCATCGTGTCAACGCGAGCGGACCAGTTGCTGATCTCGTCAGCGAGATGCGCGCCGATCGTGACGCTCGCCTTCTGGGATAGCAGTGCATTCGTGAAGTTGCTCGTCGAGGAAGTCGGCAGCGACGATGCCGAACGGTGTGGAACGACACCGCCGGCGGGCTGGCGAGCCGTCTCGTCGTCCCCGAAGTGAGCGCCGCGCTTGCGGCCGCTCAGCGCGCTGGCCGACTCGACAGAACGGGCCACGACGCGGCGCAGCGAGAGTGGCGCAAGTATCTGCCCGCGATCGATTTTGTCGAACTCACGGCAGAGGTCGCCGAACGCGCTGCGGCCTTGGCCGTCGAACACGGTCTGCACGGCGCCGTGCACTTGGCGACTGCGGTGGCCGTTCGGTCACCCGCGCTCGTCTTCGTGACGTGCGATCGCCGGCTCGCAACGGCGGCGCTCGTGAAGGGATTCGACGTCGTGCCGGCTAGCTCCTGAGAAAGCGATGATGTTTGTATCAGCGCGTGCCGCTCCCGTCGTCGACTCGGCGAGGACGAACGTCAGCACGATCGCCGACCACACGCGGGGTGGACCGTTCCAACCTGAATGATCGCCACAGGCCCCAAAATGGCGCTAAACCTGTGGCCATGCCGAGCATCCAGGTCAAGGATGTGCCGGACGAGGTGCACGCCACGCTTCGCAAGCGGGCGGCGGCGGCCCACATGTCGCTGCAGGAGTACCTCCTTGCCCACCTCGTCGCCGAGGCGACTCAGCCCACCCTCGAGGAGGTGCTCGAACGAGCGGGTCAACGCGCGGGTGGCCGGGTGACGACGCACGATTCCGTCAAGGCTGTGCGCGCCGATCGCCACACCCGTTGATCGTCGTGGATGCGAGCGTGCTCGTGCTCGTGATGGCGCTCGCCGATGATGGCCCGGACGGCGACCGACACCGAACCCGGCTGGCCGGTGAGCGGCTGGCGGCGTCGCACCTCATCGACGTCGAGGTCGTCCGGCGTGGCGCCGGTTGCAGCTTCCGGACGGCTCGACGAACGTCGAGCCGAGTTCGCACGCGCCGACCTTCGTTCGCTGCCGATCGAGCCGGTCTCCCATATCGAGCTGGAGACACCTCGCACTCCTAGCCCGCGAGCTTGAAGACGCGGTCACCGATACGTCGGTAGCCGTCGTCGTTCGGATGGAGGTCACCGCTGTCGCACAGGAACGTCCGTTCGCAGAGGTGGGGCCCACGAAAGAGCTCCCAGATGTCGGCGACGCGAACGCCCTCGTGCCGACGAGCGGCGTCGCGCTCGACGTCGGAGTAGTAGCGACGCCACAAACGGTCTGAGCCTTCGACCTCGTTCGAGAACGGGTTGTAGAACGTGACGAGAACGATGTCGGCACTGGGCGCGGCGGCGCGGAGGTCACCGAGGATGCGGTCGAGACCCGTGCCGAAACGTGCGAGAAGATCGCTCTGCGCGATGCAGGCGGCGTCAAAGTTGCATTGTCCGGCCATCACGTCGACGGCGTCGACGCCTCCGATTGATACGGTGATCGGGCCGACCTCGCCTGCGTGCGCCCGAAGGAACGACAAGGCGGAGTCGAGTTGCGATCCCTCGTAGTTCGCATGCAAAGCAAGACCGGGACCGTTGGGTTCGGGCTGCGTGAAGAAGCAGCCGCCATTGATCATGCTGTCCGTGCTCTCGCCCGGGCACGAGAGGTTCACGTACTGCTGATCGGGCCGGACGCGCTCCATGTGCGCGGCGAGCACGTCGGAGTAGCCGGTATCGAACGCGTCGGGCGAATAGGTCCCCGCTTCGAGCATTTCGAAGAGACGATCGAACTGCAGCCCGAATGCCATCGAGTCGCCGAGCGACAGGTAGAACGCCTGAGGACCGACCGGTCTGGTGGCGAGCGCAGCGGGCGCCAGCGGTGGCGCGAGGACGAGCGCCGTGCAGGTGACGGTGATGAAGCGAATGAAACGGAGCGTCTTCGGGTGTGTTCGCATGAGTCGATGATCGGGCACATTTCGCCGCGCCGACATCCGCATCCGGTGCCTTCGCGGCCTACCAGGCAGGAAGGCGAATCTCACCGGATGGCAACCCCTCACGACTGACGGTTGCGCCGAGGTGAGGTTGGCCTTCCCTCACAGCAGTCGTGGTGCCCTCCTCCGGGCCATATCGCATGGGCGATGGCCATCGCACCTTTGACACATGCGGGCGACAAACAGCGGACTGGCCGCCGGGCGACCTCTCGGCGGTGCCCCGCTCTGGCGGGAACACTCGCCTTCCATGCATGGGCGCGCGAACTTGCCCCGACGGCACTCGAGGATCCCTGGGCGGTGAACGATGATGCAGTGCGCGAGATGTTGCCGAGCACGACGGCCGAGATCAGGGACCACTGCCCGGATCGGGGCTTCCGAAGAACAGGCCTGCGGACCTCGCGCTACTGGTTGCCTTGGCGCAGGTTGGCGAGCGTGACCGCGCCACGGCGAATCGCCTCGTTCGCCAGGCGCGTACGCCGGTGGCCGACGTCGTCGCCGACCTCGAACTTGACGTACAGATTCGCGAGATGCTGTTTGACGGCAGCTTCGCTCACCACGAGGTCCGCCGCGACCTCCTTGATCGACGCGGGCTCCGTGAACAGATCGCGCGCCAACCGCGGCCGGCACAGCACGACCAGGACGTCGCGCTCCCTCGCCGTCACCGAGGGGAGGCTCGACTCGGTCTCGGTGCGTGGAGCCGCAGCATCGGCCGAGCTCCTGAAGAGCAGACGCGATCGGCCGACCCGGATCTCGTCACCGTGCCGAAGCCGCTGCTGCGACCAGATTCGCTCGCCGTTCACGTATGTGCCGTTCGAGGACCCAAGATCGGTCACGCACCACCCTTCAACGAACTCCTCGATCGACGCGTGGAGACGGCTCACCGTCGGATCGTCGAGAGCGATGTCGTTCCGCGCTCCCGTGCCGACCGTGAGGCGACCACCCGAGAGCTCGAGGCGCCGAACGCCCTCGAGCGCCCAGATCTCCACGGTGGCTCGGTCCATCGGGCACGAGCGTAGAGACTCCGCGACCCGTACGATCGGGCGATCGAAGCGGATGCGATGTCACACCTGTTGAGAGGCCGGTACGAGCAGCTCGAGGTGGTCGGTGCCGGCGGTCAGGGCCGAGTGGTCAAGGCACTGGACCACCTCCACGACCGCCCCGTCGCGCTCAAGGTGCGTGCGGTGGGGTCACAAGCCGACCACCGCGCGCTTCTCGCCGAGGCGCGCATCCTGTTTGACCTCCCGCCGATCCCTCAACTGCCGATCGTGCGGGACGACTTCTTCGACGGCGACGACTACGTGATCGTCATGGATTGGGTGGAGGGAGCGAACCTCGACCGCATACTCCACATCGAGGGTCGTCCCGGGCTGCCCCCTACCCTCGTGCTCGCGTGGATGGCGGACGCGGCGGCCGCGTTGACGCACCTCCATATGCACGATCCGCCGGTCTTTCACGGTGATGTCAAGCCGGCCAACCTGATCCTCACCAAGGGAGGGCGGGTCGCCATGGTCGACTTCGGTGCATCGTCATCAACGACCGCACCCGGACGGCGAGGCGGAACGCCCGGCTTCGCCGCCCCCGAGCGCTCGGCCGCCGGCGCGAGCACGCGTGCCGCCGACATCTACTCGCTCGCGGCGACCGCATTCGCCCTCCTCACGGGTGGCCCGCCGACGGGCATCCGCCCAACCTGGGAGGGCATTGACCCAACCTTGGCCGAGCAGCTGGAGGCGGCGATCCGCGAAGGACTCTCGACCGCTCCGGATCAGCGGCCGGGCACACCCGGCGAGTTCGTGGAGAAGCTGCGCGCGGGTTGGTCCTCGTCGCTGCCGACCGGCGTGCTCACCTTCTGCTTCACCGACATCGTGGGCTCGACAGGTCTGTGGGAGACGCAGCCGGTGGCGATGTCTCAGGCGCTCGTGTTGCATGACAAGACGATCGCGACTGCAGCCGAACGCCAAGGGGGGCGGCTCATCGACTCGATGGGCGAGGGTGACTCGACGGTGTCGGTGTTCGACTCGCCGATCGCCGCGGTGACCGCGGCGATCGACCTCACCCGCGCTCTCGAGGGGGTGTCGTGGCCCAACGGGCTGGCGATTCGGGCGCGCGCCGCCTTGCACACGGGCGAGACCGAGCAACGGGGCGGCACGTACTTCGGCCTCACGATGAGTACCGCGGCGCGCCTGCGCGGTCTTGCCGATGGTGGTCAGGTGTACCTTTCGAAGGATACTGCGGCGCTCGTGCGCGGCCACCTGCCGCCCGACACCGCTCTCGTCGATCTCGGCCCGACCAAGCTGCGCGGCCACAGCGAGCGCGAACACGTGTTCGCGCTCGCCGCCCCGGGCGTCGACGCGCCGCCGCCGGGCACCGATTGCCCCTACCCGGGGCTGATCGCGTTCGGCCCCGAAGACGCGGATCGCTACTTCGGCCGCCAAACCATCGTCGGGGAGCTTCTGGAGCGACTGCGAAGTCACCCCTTCGTCGCGGTGATCGGCGCGTCGGGAAGCGGCAAGTCAAGCCTGCTGCGGGCGGGTGTCGCACCGCGCTGGCTCGCGGGCGCCGACTTCGTAACGCCTGGTGGAACGCGATTGGTGGACAGCGCGGATGCGGACAGCGACCGTCTCCTCGTCGTCGACCAGTTCGAGGAGCTCTTCACGCAGGTGGAGCCGGCCGAACGCGCGGCGTTCGTGGAGTCACTCCTCGACACGCGCCGGCCGGTCGCGCTTGCCCTGCGGGCCGACTTCTACGGCGCATGCGCAACGTTCTCAGCGTTGGCCGGCGAGGTCGCGAGTCATCAGGTGTTGCTCGGTCCGATGGCCGCCGACGAACTGCGCGCCGCCATCGTCGAGCCAGCGCTGGCTGCCGGCTTGCGCATCGAGCCGGCGCTGGTCGAGGTGTTGGTGGGCGAGGTGCAGGGCGAGCCCGGTGCGCTACCGCTCCTCGCTCACGCGCTCCGCGCGACCTGGGAGCAGCGCGATGGTCGCACCCTGACCCTCGACGCCTACCGCGCGACCGGCGGGGTCACGAGCGCGATCGGCAAGACCGCCGATCAGGTGCTCGCCAGCTTCGACGAAACGGATCGCGACATCGCCCAACACCTCCTGCTGCGCCTTGTCGAGCCGGGCGATGGCCCCGACGACGCGCGTCGCCGAGCCACCCTGACCGAATTGCGCGCCGCGGGTGCGAGCGGCGATCGCACCGACCGGGTCATCTCGGCACTGGTCGCGGCGCGGCTCGTGGCGGTCGACGAAGGCACCGTCCAGGTGGCTCACGAGGCCCTCATCCGCGAGTGGCCGCAATTGGGTAGGTGGCTTGCCGACCAGCGCGACGACCTACGGCTGCAGCGCCAGGTCACGACGGCTGCCGAAGCGTGGGATTCGGGCGGCCGCGATCCGAGCGAGCTCTATAGAGGTCCCCGTCTTGCGCGAGCCCTCGAGTGGCTCGAGCGTCGCCCGAGAGCGTCGGAAACCGAGGAAGCGTTCCTTCGCGCGGCCGCGGCTGAAGAGGAGCGCGTGCAACGAGCGCAGGCGCGCACGAACCGCCGCCTACGCACTTCGCTGGCGGGTGTCGCGATCGCACTTGTGCTGGCCATGCTGGGGAGTGGCGTCGCCATCGCGCGGGGCCGCCAGGCTGCCGACTCGCGTGACCAGGCCGACGTTGCACGACTCGCGGCCGTCTCGCGTTCGCTGGTCGAACGGCAGCCCGATGTTGGTCTGCTCTTGGCGGTGGAAGCGTTCGACCGGCAAGACAGCGCCGAGACGCGGAGCACCTTGGTTGCTGCGCTCGAAGCTCACCCGTTGCTCGATGGCTTGATCTACGGCACCGACTCCGGACTCGGCACTGCGTCGTTTGGGCCGGATGCAGCCACCCTTGCGACGACGACGTCCGACGGCTCGGGCACGATCCTCTGGGACACCGCCACCCGCCGCCGCGTGGCAACGCTCGACGGCGGCGACGCCATCGTGCTGGACGCGAGCGTGAGTCCGGACGGGAGGACGCTGGCGGCTGTAGCAGCATCGTTCGACCCGGCATCGGGGCCAACGAGCCACTTGCAGGTCTGGGACCTGGCAAGGCAAGAGCTCGTGCAGCACATCGAGAGCCCTGCCGGCAACCTCACCTCGGTCAGCTTCAGCCGAGACGGTGGCACGCTCGTCACCCAAGCTGGCGCGCGCTTCGACGCCCCTTCCGAGTCCCACCTCGTGGCGGTTGTCTGGGACACGAGCACCTGGACGATGCGAGGCGAGCCCTGGCGGCTTGCCGATGAGTACGTCGACGACCACGTCGTCGTCGCGAGCCGAGACAGCGCGGTGTTGGTTGGCCCCGAAGGCGACGGTGCGACGGTGTGGGATGTCGCCAGCCGGTCTTCCCGCCTCCACGTGCCGGTCCTGGACGGAGCGGTCTCCGCGTTGGGCCTCACCTCCAACGGCTCGATCGTCGCGATCGGCCTCGACTCCGGGAAGGTGCGGCTCGTGGACACGACCACCGGTTCCGTAGTGGGCGAAATGACAACAGATCCCGATGTCCGAACCACATCGATCGAGTTCAGCGGCGACGACAGCATGCTTGCGGTCTCGAACCGTGGCGGCCGCACGCAGTTGTTCGATGTGGAGTCCGGCGTTGGGCTGGGCCCTCCCCTGGCGGCCAACTCCGCCGCGGTCAACGATGTCAGCTTCAGCGCCGACGGCCGATACCTCGCGACCACGGGACGGGATCGTACTGGTGCGATCTGGCGGCTTGATGGAAACCGAGCGATCGGTCGCTCTCTACCAGATCACACCTCGGTCGCGACCGAGGTGGTCGTCTCCCGCGACGGGCGGTACCTCCTGAGCGGCGGCGCGGACGCGACCCTTACCGTTCGCGACCTTCACGGGCGGGGTGCCGAAGACGAGGTCCGGTCGGTGGCACGTGACGGCGAGGTGCGAAGCGTTGGCCTCGACGCCGGCGGCACGAGCGTCGTCACCGGCGACACCGCGGGCGCCGTGACGGTCGCGTCGTTCCCCGATCTCCAGACACGGCGCAGGCACCACTTCCCCGGCGCTTGGATCTGGGCGGCTGCGTTCAATCCGAAGACCGGCGTCGTGGCGATAGCGGTGGACAGCACGCCGCACGAGGACGCCAGCCAGCGAGAGGAAGGGTTCGTCGCCCTCTGGGATCCAGTGCGCGACCGCGAGGTGGCTCCGCGCATCATCGAGGAAGACTTCACGCCGGTTGCCCTCGGGTGGAGTCCGGACGGGAAGATGCTCGCTGTGTCGAGCGACAACAACAAGTTGGGCTTCTACCGACGCGGATCGACATATGAGCGAATCGGCGACGAGCCGGTGATCGAGGACGACAACATCAGTGCCCTCGAGATCTCACCCGACGGCGCCACGCTCGCCGCGGGCACGTCATCGGGCACGGTTCGCCAGTTCGAAATCGCCACCGGTCGGCCTTTCGGGCCTCCGCTGCCGGGCCTCGGCTTCGAAGTCCGCGGGGTCGCCTACAGCCGCGACGGTGCCATGCTGGCGGCGACAGCCGTCGGCCTCAGCACGTCGCGACTCTGGGACGCCGCGACCGGTGCACGAATCGGCGAGGAGCTCGTCGCCGGTCGTACGCCCCTGACCGAACGCACCATGGGCATCGATCAGCCGTACCCCAGCCGGCCGGCGTTCTCGCCCGATGGCAACACGTTGTTCACGCCCGTCGTCGACGGCTCGATCGTCCGCTGGGACCTACGCCCCTCCGAGTGGGTGCGCGCCGCGTGTCGGCTCGCCGGTCGCGATCTCACGCGGGCGGAGTGGCGCGAGTATCTCGGCGACGCGAGCTACCGGAGAACGTGCGCTCGATGACCGGACTGCGCATGCCAAACCTCACCGGCTCGTCGACGGCGGCTCACTGTGTCGGCGCGTCAGGGTTGAACAGGCCCACTGCGTCTGGCTTCGGTTAGGTGGCGTTGCTGGCGTCCAGGGCCCACTCGAGGCTGAGCGCCTCGCCGATGCCCACCTTCTGCCACTGCGCATCGAGCGAATCGAGAGCGTCATGACACGCAGAGACCTCGTCGTGCGAGAACCCGGCCACGGTGACCGCGCGATCGTCGTTCTCCCAGCACCCGGTCACCCCGGCGACGAGGAGCTCGATCTCGTCGAGCTGGTCGCCTCGCCGTTGCACGAGCCGTCTCGCGGGCCGGCCTTTCCCGGTGCCGCCTGCACGCGCGACGCCCTTGAACATCACACCCCGATCGAGCAGCGACCAGAACCCGTCCGCCAACCCGAGGGTCGACTCGACCGCGAAGTGACAGAGATCGTGGGGTAGGCGCCCTGGATGGTTGTGCACGAGGAACTCGACGACGACACCGTCCGCGCGTTCGGCGCGGCACCTCGAGACGGCGCGGTCGACGCGTTCGACCCGAACGTGCACCGCGTCATTGTGCCGGGCGGCTGCATCGCGTGCGCCACCGAGCTCGAACGCGGACCTATGCCTCACGGAACCGGCCGGCCGTCTCGACCTCCAGCACTGAGGTGAGTTCGGCCAGCCGGTGGCTTCCCGGCTGCTCGGTCAGTTGAAGGCGTTGTTGTCCTCGCCGGCGTTGTCGCCGTCGGTGATGCCACCCTGGAACATCGGGGGCTGGCCCGTCTGAATGTCGTCGGGCAGGAAGCGGATCCCGTCGTTCAGGTACACGTAGGCCCCGGGGTTGCCGTCGGGATGGATCGCCGTCGGATCCCAGTAGAGCTCGACCGCGAAGTCGCCGTAGGTGTAGTCGGTCTTGGAGAACCCTCCGGACATCGACCACTCGGGCGTCGCCGGGCGCGTGAAGGCCCGCTCGAGCGACGAGGCCCAGCGCGCCGGTGTCAGCTGGGGGCCGGCGTCCTGCATGGCGCCGAACATGAACAACATCGAGTGGAAGAGGATCTCGCACACCGAGTTGTTCGGGTTGCGCTCGGGATCGAGGGACCGGTACGCGCGGTAGCACGGCGTCGACCGGGGCCGGCGGGGGATCTCCTCGAAGCTGAAGCCGAAGGCGTTCTTCCACTGGCGGGGGCTGACCGAGCGAGCCAGGCTGATCGAGGTCTCGAACCCGCCCGCTCCCATGACGTACCACTCGGGGAAGTAGTTCTGCTGATCCGCGATCTGGGCCTGCGTGGGGAGCGTGAGGATCTCGCCCATGAAGATGATCGTGGACACGCGAGCGGCGGAGAGCTGGGTCATCGCGGTCGACAGTCCCTGCACGTTGTCGTCGAGGTTGTAGCGGGCGATCACCTTCGGCTCGGCTCCGCACCTGGCCTTCATCTTCTGCTCCATGCCGGCGACCGATTCCGCGGTGTTCGCGTCCTCGAGGGCGAGGATCCCATAGGTGCGGGGGGAGCCATAGTCGATGCGGGCGTCGCCGGTCGGGAACGGGAGGTTTCCGTGCAACCGCCGACAGAGGTATTCGGCGCTCATGTCGACGGCGCGGGTCGAGTGCGCACGGGAGCCCCACACCCAGGGTTGGAGGTTGCGGTAGAACGTGTCGCCGCTCACGACGATGTTGGCCATGTAGACGAGCTCGTTGCGAGCGGCCTCCTTGGCGATCGTGGCGTTGAACTCGCCGATGCCGCCGAACACGTCGTACTCCTGGCGCATCTTCACGACGCGGGACCGGGCCGCCTCCTCGCCGCTGGTGCCGTCGGCGGCGCACGCGTAGTAGAACCGGAGCTTCCGGCCGTACAGCTCGAGGTTCTGGTTGAACCAGTCGCGCAGCACCCGGTACGTCCGACGGGCGTCGCTCTCGCCTGGCCTGGCCTCCGCGATCTCGCCGCAGTCCGAACCCCCCATGGCGCCCGAGAGGTCGGGTGCGAAGGCGATCCGGATCTCCGTCGCCGTCACGCCGCGGGCCGTCTCCCCGCCGTTGTCGCCCACGAATGCGGGGGTGCACTCCGGTGAATACACCGACTCGATCTGACGAGGGGGGTCGCCGTAGCAGCGATTGCGCACCGCTGCGGTGCGGGGCGGCGCGGTGGTGGTCGTCGTCGTCGACCTCGGCGGCGCGCTCGATTGCTCCGCTCGAAGGGCCTCCGCGATCGCCCTTCCCGACGCGCCGGCCGTCCGGCTTCCCGCTTGTTGGAGCGACTGGATGATCGCCTCGGGCTGGTCCTCGGGCGGCGCGTCCGGGGAGAACTCCGCGGAGGTCGTCGCTTCATCCGGCGGAGGCCGCAACGCCGTCGGGAAGGCGACGAGCAGCGCCAGCCCGGCGGCCACAACGGAGAGTGCCGGGACCACGTGCGTCCTGCGCTTCGCCATCCATCCCCCGGGTGCGACCTGGGCGCGACGTCCAGGCGGACGTCAGCATCGCAGACGCACCGTGGGAGTTCCACCCGCGGCTCGCGGTGGACGGCTGCCGGTGACGCCTGATTAGCTGAGGGAGCCCTCACCTTCATGGGGCGTTGTTCTGTCGCCGGGCGGGTCCGCCGTTCGAACGAGCGGGTGCCGTGGCCGGGTGCCCCAAGGGGGTCCATGCACCATCGCGCTCGGCACGCTCCACGACGGTCGTGGAGCGCGGCGACCATGGCGATCATCGCCGCCGGCGCCCTGGGCGCACCGGCTTGCGGGCTCGGCGACAAGGCGCAGCTGGAACGACGGATCACTTCGGCGCCCGCCCGCTACGACGGGACCATCGTGTCGGGCACCATCGCCGTGGAGAGCCGCCTGCTGAAGGTGCCCGCCGGCGTCGGTGCCCTCGGCGCTGCCGGCGCGCCCGGCGCGCCCGCCGGCGCGGGGCCGTCTTCGCCACCCGCGACGGCCGCCAGGTTCCCGCCCGAGGGGGTGTCGCTCGGCACCCGCGGCGTCGGCTTCATCCTGGATCTCGAGAGCTCGCGGGCGGCGTTGGTCGACGCGGAGGCCCAACCGACGGACCCGAAGGTCGTCTTCGACGACCTCGTGCTGTACGGGCGGCGCGGGGGCGTGCCGGCGGACGACGCGCGGCCGTGGGTCCGGCTCGATCTCGACGAGCTCGACGACGCGGCTGGAGCGCTCGACCCCCTCGATGGCCGCGCGGTCGACGCCCTCTACGCCTTGCCGCCGGCTCTCCTGACCGACCTGGTCGCGGGAGCGCTCACGGGTTCCATCGAAAAGCGCACCGGTGGCGCGCTCGAGGCGGGGTCGACCCACTACGCCGTCAACGTGTCCATCCGCAAGGCACTTCGCGACACCCGCCGGTCCCGTTACCCGGAACGACGCCGTGAGTCGGTCGAGGACCTCCTTCGGCTGCTCGGTGTGGTCGGCGACCTGCACCGCGGGGAGGTGTGGCTCGACGCCAAGGGCCGCCTCCGGCGGTTCCGGATCGAGTTCCGCCAGGAGCCCCTGCGCAAGGTCGAGTTCCGCATGATCGTCTCGGTCGACGTGTCACCCTCGGCGACCGACGACCAGCCGGACCGGTTCCGGACACCGCGCGTCGACCAGGTCCTCGGCGTTGACTCCGTCCTGCGCTTCACGTCGACGGTCGTGGCCACGGCCGAGGAGGACGAGACTGCGCCCGCCGGCGCGCCGCCGCCCCCCGCGGCGCCAGGAGCGACACCGTGACGGTGCGGGCCCGCTCGGCCGTCTCGTGCGTCGCCGCGCTGCTCGGCGCGTTCGTCGTCTCGGCGTTGGTGATGGTCGTCGCCGGCGACGGCTTCCGGGTCGAGATCGTGCTCGGGCGGGGCGTGCTCTTCGGCGGGTTCAACGCCCTCCTGGCGGCCGGCTTGGTGTTCGTCCACCGCGCCGCCAGGGTCGTCAACTTCTCCCAGGCAGGGTTCGGGGCGCTCGCCGTGTTCGCCTACCTCAACCTGCGCGAGGCGTGGGAGTGGAGCTTCGCGCCCGCACTGGCGTTGGCTCTCCTGGGATCCATGGCGGTTGGCGCGCTCGTCGAGCTCGTCCTGCTCCGTCGCTTCGCCCTCGCCCCGCGCCTCGTCGTGACGGTCGTGACCATCGCCGTCGGCCAGACGCTTCTCGGGTTGGCGCTGGCGATGCCCGGGTGGTTCGGGTTCCTCCCCGACCCCGACACCGGCCAGACCCTGTTGCCGGCCGTGGCGCCGGCCACACCCTTCGATCGCCTCGGCTTCGGGTGGGGACGGTTGACGTTCACGGGCGCGCAGGTGCTGGCCTTCGCTCTGACGGTCGTCGCGCTGCTCGCCTTCGCCACCTTCCTCCGGTTCACCCGCGTGGGCACGGCGCTCCGGGCGGCCTCGGAGAACCGCGAGCGCGCGGGGCAGCTCGGCATCGACGTCGGTGCCCTGTCGACCGTCGTGTGGGTCGTCGTCGCGCTGCTCGGCGCCGTCGCCGCCGTCGGCAGCACGTTCGCCGGTGCCGGCAGCCTGCAGTCGACCGTGCAGTCGTCGGTCGCGGCCTTCGGTGTGGGGACCCTGCTGCGCGGGCTCGCCCCCGCGGTGCTCGCCCGCTTCGACGACCTGCCGCTCGCCATCTGTTGCGGGTTCGCCGTCGGCATGGTCGAGGACGCTGTGCGCACATCGACCGGCCAGCCGGCCACCGTCGACCTTCTCCTCTTCGTCGTCATCATCGCCGCGCTGCTGGTCCAGCGGCGCGGTGAGAGCCGAGTGGCGGCCGACGATGTCAGCTCGTGGGCTGCGACCGAGGAGGTGCGCGCCATCCCCGACCAGCTGGCGAGGCTCCCATCGGTGGTCCGGGGCCTCCGCCGCGCCCGGTGGCTCGTGATCTTCGTCGTCGTGCTGTTCCCGTGGGTGATGTCGCCGAGCCAGGTCAGCACCGGCGCGCTGTACGCGATCTACGGGATCGTCGGCATCTCCCTCGTGGTGCTCACGGGCTGGGCGGGTCAGATCAGCCTCGGCCAGTTCGCCTTCGTCGCCGTCGGTGCCGTCTTCGGCGGCTTCCTCGGCGACCATGGCTGGCCCTTCCTTCTCGTCCTCCCGCTCGTCTCGACGCTCACCGCGGGTGTCGCCGTCCTCGTCGGGCTCCCCGCACTGCGGATCCGCGGGCTGTTCCTTGCCGTCTCGACGCTCGCGTTCGCGGTCGCGTGCAGCACGTTCCTCCTGGACCGTCGCTTCACGGGCGCGCTGCTCGTGGAGAGCCTCGATCGCCCGCAGATCTTCTGGATCGACACCGGCGCCGGAGAGCGCGTGTACTACTACGTGTGCGTGGCGGTGCTCGGCTTCGCCCTCTTCGCCGCCACGGGGCTGCGGCGGAGTCGGACCGGACGGCTCCTGATCGCGACGCGCGAGAACGAGCGGACGGCGCAAAGCTTCACGATCAACCTGGTGCGGATGCGGCTCTCCGCCTTCGCCTTCAGCGGGTTCCTCGCGGGGATGGCGGGCGTCCTGTTCGTCTTCCACCAGAACGGGATCTCTCCGGCGAGCTACGACGCCACCCGCTCCGTCGACATGTTCCTGTTGTCGGTGCTGGGCGGGCTCGGTTCGGTCGTCACCGTGCTGGTGGGCGCGATCTACTTCGCCACCGCGGCCCTCGTGGTCGGCGGGGTGGGCGGGCGGCTCCTGGCGGGCTCGACGGGGGTGCTCGTCATCCTGGTGTTCCTCCCGACCGGCCTCGGCTCGTTGATCTTCCGGGCCCGCGACGGGTGGCTCCGGCGCGTCGCCACCCGCAACCGCATCTTCGTACCCACGCTCGCGGCCGGGCGGCTCAAGGTCGGCGACGAGGCCAAGATCCCCATCGCCGACCGTCCCGATGATGCCGCCGGTGTCGAGAACCGCTACGAGCTGCTCGGCTCCGCGATCGGCGATCAGGGCTCGAGCCAATACACGAAGGTCTGGCGGTACTGACGTGACGGTGCTCGCGTGACCCTGCTCGACGACCGCCCTGGCGAACCCGTGGACGTGGTCGGGGCGCCCGACGCGGGGCCTCCGTCGCGTCGAAGGGGCCGCCGTGCCGGCCTCGGCGACGTGCTCCGCGAGTACCGCCCGTCGGTGGTCACCGGGGGGCTGTCGACGACGCCTCTGCTCGTGATCGCCGCCATCAACATGGCCGACGAGTTCGACCGCATCGCCTTCGGCGTCCTCCTCCCCGAGATCCAGGACTACTTCGGTGTCAGCCTGACGACCGTCCTCACCTTCAGCGCGATCGCCGGCATCCTGCCGCTGCTCGTCGCCGTACCCATCGGCTATCTCGCTGACCGCCTCCCGCGAACCAAGCTGCTGGCTGCCGGGGTGGTGACGTGGGGGGCCTTCTCGATGCTCACCGGGTTGGCGCCCTCCCTGCTGCTGTTGGCGGTCGCCCGGTTCGGCTCCGGGCTCGGCAAGACGCTCAACCCCGCGCAGTCCTCCCTGCTCTCTGACTACTACCCGCCGAACCGACGAGCCGGGGTGTTCTCGATCAACCAGCTCGGCAACGAGCTCGGACAAGTCCTCGCCCCACTCGTCGCCGGCGTGCTGGCATCGATCTTCTTCTGGCAGGTGCCCTTCCTCGCCTTCGGCATCCCCGCGTTCGTGCTGGCCGCGGTCCTCCTGCTCCGGATGCGCGAGCCGGTCCGCGGCGGACAGGAGCGCGCCGCGATGGGCGCGAGCGCCGAGAGCATCGCCGAGGAGGAGTCGCCTCCGGGCTGGGCGGAGGCGTGGCGGGTTGCGAGTGGCGTGCGGACGCTCCGCCGCATCTGGTGGTGCCTGCCCTTCCTCGTCGGCTCGGTGTTGGGAGTGGCATCACTGATGTCGGTCTTCTACGACGAGGAGTTCGGCCTCTCCTCGTTCGAGCGGGGGACGGTGACCGCCGTCGTCCAGCTCGCCGGTGTCGTCGGCCTGTTGCTCGGCGGAGGCATCGGCAATCGGATCATGGCCCGACGTCCGAGCCGCGTGGTCACGCTCGCAGGAGCGATCGCGATGGTCCCCGCGCTGGCCTACCTGTTGGTGGCCGTCACGCCGTGGCTCCCCGTCATCGTCGCGCTGCACTGCGCCGCCGCACTCTCGCTGTCGGTCTTCGCGCCGACGAGCGCGGCGGTGATCTCCCTGGTGGTCCCACCACGCGTCCGGTCCTTCGCCTTCGCGATCGGAGCCGTGTTCGTCGCGCCGGGTGTCCTGGTGGCACCGCTCGCCGGCGCGCTGGCGGACGCGTACGGCGTTCGCGCCGGGGTCGCGCTGCTCTCGCCGGTCTTCGCCGTCGGCGCGTTCATCCTCGCGTCGGCCGGTCGGACCGTCGATGACGACGTCCGCGCGGCCACCGCGTCGAGCCTTGCCCAGCAGGCCACGCGCCGGGCGAGGTCCGAGGGCCGGACGAAGCTGCTGGTGGTGAAGGACCTCGATGTCGCCTACGGATCGGTGCAGGTGCTGTTCGGCGTCGACTTCGAGATCGAGGAGGGCGAGATCGTCGCCCTGCTCGGGACGAACGGTGCCGGGAAGTCGACGCTGCTGCGGGCCATCGGTGGTGACACTCCCGCCGGCAACGGCGCGATCTCGTTCGACGGCGAGGACATCACCCACCTGCCACCCAAGGAGCACGTCGCCCGGGGGATCGTCCAGGTGCCGGGCGGAAAGGGGGTGTTCCCCAGCCTCACGGTCGATCAGAACCTCGACGTGGCGGCGTGGGGCATCACCGATCAGGCGCTGGTCGGCGAACGCCGGGAGCAGGTGTTCGGGTACTTCCCCCGATTGCGCGAGCGACTCGGGCAGCAGGCCGGCAACCTCTCGGGCGGGGAGCAGCAGATGCTGGCCCTCGGCCAGGCCTTCCTCGCCCGACCCAAGCTGCTGATGATCGACGAGCTCACGCTCGGTCTCGCGCCGGTCGTCGTCGAGGACCTGCTCGGGATCGTGCGGGCGATCCACGCCGAGGGGACGACGGTGCTCCTGGTCGAGCAATCGGTCAACGTGGCGCTGACCGTCGCCGATCGTGCGGCGTTCATGGAGAAGGGCGAGATCCGCTTCTCCGGAGCGACGTCGGACCTGTTGCAGCGCGAAGACCTCTTGCGATCGGTCTTCCTCACCAGCACCCCGGCGAGCGCGCGTCGCAAGTCGCGCCCCCCGGCGGGAGAGGCCGAAGTGGTGCTGCAGGTCGAGGGACTGACGAAGCACTACGGCGGGGTCACCGCCGTCGACGCCGTCGACCTGACGTTGCGGGAGGGCGAGATCCTCGGGCTCATCGGGCCCAACGGCGCAGGCAAGACGACGATCTTCGACCTCATCTCGGGCCACGTGACGCCGACCTCGGGAACCGTCAGGCTGCTCGGCGACGACGTGTCCGACCTGGGGCCCGACCGTCGGGCGGCGCTCGGCCTGCACCGGTGCTTCCAGGACGCGCGACTGTTCCCGGCGCTCACGGTGGAGGAGACGCTCCTGGTGTCCCTCGACCGGAACCTCCAGGTGCGCAGCGGCGTCGCCGCGGCCCTCCGCCTGCCGAACGTCCGCAACGCCGAGGCGAAGCTGCGCAAGCGCGCCGACCGGCTGTTGTCGCTCTTGAACCTCGTGCCCTTCCGGGACACGTTCGTCCGCGAGCTGTCCACGGGGACGCGACGGCTGGTCGACATCGGATGCGTGCTCGCCTCCGACCCCATGGTCCTGTTGCTCGACGAGCCGTCGTCCGGCGTGGCGCAGCGCGAGACGGAGGAGCTGGGTCCGCTCATCCAACGGGTGAAGTTCGAGACCAACTGCACGATCCTCGTGATCGAGCACGACATGACGTTGATCTCCGAGATCTCCGACGAGCTCGTCGCGCTGGAGACCGGTGCGGTCGTCGTCCGCGGCGCACCCGAGCACGTGTTGCGCGACCCTCGTGTGGTCGCGTCGTACCTCGGATCCACTCAGAGCAAGGAGCAGTGACGATGGCCAAAGAACCGGGACGCCGCGCACGACAGCGGGCGACACCCGCCCCGTCGGGCAAGCCGGCACCGACGACCGATGTGACCCTCGACGTGGACCGTTACAAGGAGCTGTTCGACCGGATCACGGGCAACGTGAACAAGGTCATCCACGGCAAGGACGACGTCGTGCGGCTCACGCTCGTCGCCATCTGCGCCAACGGACACGTGCTGTTCGAGGACGTCCCGGGCGTGGGCAAGTCGATGTTGGCCCGTGCGTTCTCGCTCTCGATGAACGTGGGAACGAACCGCATCCAGTGCACGCCCGACATGCTGCCCGGCGACGTCACGGGCTCCTCCATCGTGGACGCCACCACCCTCGAGTTCTCGTTCCGGCAAGGGCCGGTGTTCACGAACATCCTGCTCGTCGACGAGGTCAACCGGGCCACGCCCAAGACACAGTCGTCACTCCTCGAGGCGATGGCCGAACGCAACGTCACCGCCGATGGGGTCACCCACCACCTCCCGGACCCGTTCATCGTGCTGGCCACCCAGAACCCCGTCGAGCAGGCCGGCACCTTCCCCCTTCCGGAGGCGCAGCTCGACCGGTTCCTCTTCAAGCTGACGGTGGGTTTCCCGGACCTCGAGGCCGAGCGGAAGGTCATGCGGGGAAATTTGCTCGGGCTCGAGGTCGAGGGGACCACGTCGGTGTGCGACAACGACGACATCCTCTGGATGCAGCACGCCTGCGCCAACGTCGAGATGACGGATCAGGTCGAGACCTACATCCTCGAGATCGTCCAGGCCACCCGCCAGGATCCGGCGCTCCTCATGGCCGCCAGCCCACGGGCATCGATCGCCATGGGTCGGGCGGCGCGGGCGCTCGCCGCCGCCGATGGACGCCGCCAGGTGTACCCCGAGGACGTCAAGGCGCTCCTCCAGCCGATCCTCGCCCACCGCCTGCTGTTGACGCCCGACGCCCAACTCCGCGGCGAGACGGTGGACGACGTCCTGGAGCGGATCATCAGCAAGGCACGTCCCCCGCTCGGCGTCGGAAGCGCCGCGTGACATGACCCGCTTCCCGGCGCAGAGGCCATGACCCGCTTCCCGGCGCAGAGGCCATGACCCGCCCGCCGGCGCAGAGGCCATGATCGGCGCGACCCGGCAGATCGCCGCCCGTCGTGCCTCGGCGCGCGCCGAACGGGCGAACCGGCCGCTGCGCCGGCTCCTGACCGCGGTGACCGACCGGAGCGGGATCACCCAATCGGGGCTCGTCCTCGCGGCCGTCGCCCTCGCCGCATGGGCGCTCGGCTACTACGTCGCCGGCAAGCCGATGTACCTCGTCTGCTACGGCGCGGTCGCGGTGCTCGTGGCGATGTGGTCGGTCGGTCGCCGGCCCCTGCCGCTGACGGGGGAGCGTTCGGAGCTGCGCGCCCGCCTGAGGGAGGGCGAGACGGTGAGCGTCGAAGTCGCGCTGACGGCCGGACGAACCCTGTCGAACATCGTCCTCGAAGAGAAGCTCCCACCGCTGCTCGGGGAGTCCGCGCGCGTGCCGATCCCCACCGTGGAGGCGGGGGAGGCCGTCACGCACGCCTACGAGCTCACGACCTGGCGGCGGGGCTCGTACCAGCTCGGTCCGCTCGTCGCGCGGTGGAGCGATCCCTTCGGCCTCACCGAGCGACGGCTCGTCCTGGCCGAGCCGTACGAGCTCCTCGTGCACCCCGCGGTCGAGCCGGTGACCGACCGCCCGTTGACCCGGCTCTGGGAGGATCCTCCTCAGCGTCCGCCGTTCTCGCGTCCGTGGCCGATGGGGATGGAGTTCTACGGGATGCGCGAGTACCAGCGCGGCGACGACCCGCGCCGCATCGTCTGGCGCGCCTATGCGCGCACCCGCCGGCTGCTCGTCCGCGAGGCCGAACAGGGGATCACGGACAAGGTCGTCATCATCCTCGACACGGACGTCGAGACCCATTCGTCGGGCCCGGTCTCGGAGTCGTTCGAAGCCGCCGTCCGTGCCGCGGCGTCGCTCGGAGTCCGGCACCTCAAGGAGGGGTTCAGCGTGACCCTCGAGGGCTCGAATGGCAACATCACCGGACCGTTGCGGGTCGGTCGCGCCCGCATCGAACTCCTCGATGCCCTGGCCCGCATCGAGCGCGAGAAGGGTCCCGGACTGGCGACGACCCTCGCGCGCCTGACCCGGTCGATCCCGCCCGACGCCCACGTCGCGCTGATCACCCCACTCCTCGACGTCAAGGCGGCCGCCAGCCTCAAGATGCTCACGGCCCGCGGGCGATCGGTGATCGTGGTGGCGCTCATGTGGACCGACGACGCCGTCGACACGCTCGGCACGGCCTCGACCCTCGGCGTGCAGGTGGTGGAGATCGGCCCGAACACGCCCCTCACGCGGGCGTTCGCGCACGTCGTCGGAGCGGGCGGGTGACCCTCCTCGAGGACCGGACGGGCCCGACGACCGAAGAGACCGAAGCGGACGTCGCGCCCATCATCGAGGGCCGGCTGGCTGCCGCCGACGCTGCTCGCATCGGCGGTTCCGGGGGCGGGGAGACGCCGAGGCCCGAAGTCGGTGAGACCCTGCCACCCCTGGCCGGCCAGCTCCGGAGCGCGCTGGCGGCCGGTCTCTCCACGGCCGCGGTGGGGCTCGTCGTCGGTGGCATCTTCGGATCGTGGGCCGCGAGGGGACTCGGGCTGGCGGCGGCGGCGATCGGTGCCGGATGGGCGCTGCTCTCGGCGCGATCGTCCCGAGCGACGGCGATGCAGGCAGCGATGCCGGTCGTCCTGCTCGTCGTGTCCGCCGCGCTGCTGATCACTGCCCCAGGCGGGCCCGGGTCCATGCTCGACGCCGTACGCGAAGCCATCGCTGCGGGCCGGGCGATCCGTCCGCCCGTGCCCTTCGACCCCGGTTGGCGCGTCCTGATCGTCATGGTCGTCGGGATGCTCGGGTTCGGCGCGGCGTCGGTCGCCCTCGGCGCCAACGCGCCGAAGCTGGGGATCGTCCTGCCGCTCCCGTTCCTCGGGCTCGCATCCGTGACGCAGCCCGAGTCGGAGCAGCTGCTGGCGGGGGTGTTCGCCTTCGTACCGGTGCTGGCGGCGATCGCCGTCCTCTACGGCGGCGATCTCGACCAGACGCGTGACCTCGGCTCGGCGTTCGAGCTGAAGCGACTGGTGCGGGGGTTGCTCGCCGCCGTTCCCCTCGTCGGAGTGCTGCTCGCCCTCGGCTCGGCCAACTTCCTCTTCCCCGACCCCGTCTTCGATCCCGACGACAAGCCGCAGAAGCCGAGGGCGGCTCCACTCTCGGCGGATCAGGACCGGGTCCTCTTCGAAGTGTCCTCGGGCGCGCCCTTCACCGGTCCGTGGCGCACCGGCGCCCTCGACGTGTACGAGGACGACAGCTTCCTCATCGCCGGCTTCGACCGCCACCGTCTCGTCGACCTCGACCGCACGGGGATCGTGTCGAAGATCCGCACGAGCGCGACCCAGAACCGCGTCACGATCACCGTCCGCGACATCGGCAACTCGGCCGTCGTGCCGATCCTCGGCGGGACGACCCAGGTCGAGTCCGACGGTGATCTCGTCCTCGACCCCCGCACCACCACCTTGCGCGTCCCGACCGGTCGCGCTCCCGCAGGTCTCGTCTACACGCTCTCGGTGCCGGGCTACGCGTCGGAGTCCGAGCTCGCGGACGCCGTCGCCGGGAGCGGTCCCTCGTTGGCATTGCAGCGGGCCGTACCGCCGCCGCCGCCAGGGGTCCAGGCGTTGCTCGACCAGTCGCCGACCAACCCGTGGAAGCGGCTCGACTTCCTGCGGACGAAGCTGCTGGGCGCGGTGACCGCCAAGGGCGTGGGCGCCCCCATCCCCGTGGCGCGGGCACGCGTGGAGGAGATGCTCGCCGGGAAGGGCACGGCGACGCCGTTCGAGATCGTGGCGGCCGAGGCCCTGCTCGCCCGCTGGGCCGGCGTCCCTTCCCGCGTCGGGTTCGGCTTCGACGGGGTCAACGCCGAGGAGGTGGGCGGGGTGTCGGTGTCTACCGTCCGGCCACGCAACGCCGCGCAGTGGCTCGAGGTGTGGTTCGACGGCTACGGCTGGGTGCCGCTCGTGGGTTCGCCGGCGAAGGCCGAGGCGAGCCTCGACACCGATCCGAACGCGCGGTTCGACCCGGGCATCGAGCCGAGCGACGACGTCGCCGTCGAGGTCTACCTGCCGTTCGAGCTCGAGGACCTGACCCAGCTGTACCAACGCATCCGCGACCGCGTCGCGCAGGCTCTCCCGGCCGTCGTCCTCCTCGCGAGCGCGTGGATCGGATGGCCGTTCGGGGCCAAGGTGATCCGCAGGTCGCGCCGCCGCCGCTGGGCAACGGCGCACGACGCGAGGACGCGCGTGGCGGTCGAGTACGCCGAGCTCCGCGACTTCGCCATCGATCTCGGTGTCGGAGACATCTACGACACGCCGCTCGAATACCTCTCCAAGGTGCGCGACGACCGCGAGCACGCGGAGTTGGCGTGGCTGGCGTCGCGCGCCCTCTACGGCGACCTGCGCACCGACCTGACCGACGCCGACGTCCTGGCGGCCGAGGAGCTCTCCGCGTCGGTCCGGCGCCGCTTGGCCGAGGCCCAGCCGCTCCAGGTCCGCCTTCTGGCCCACGTGAGCCGGGCCTCGATCGACCAGCCGTACACGACGGAGGTCCCGAACATCGTCCGCCTGCGGGTGCCGTTCGTCGCCACCGCTCGCGCCCGGGTGCGGGCGGCGCCGCGAGCCTGGCAACGGCGTTGGCGCCGCCGACGCCGCCCCCTGGCACGGATCGGAAGCGCGAGATGACGCACCGCGCCCCGATGCGGGTGGTGGCGCTGCTCGCCGCCTCGCTCCTCGTCGCCGCCTGCGGGCCGAGCCGTCCTGACCGCCTCGAGTTCGGTGTCCAGCGCATCGCTCTGGGCATCGCCTTCGTCGACGAGGATGCCGCGCCGCCACCCGAGCCGGAGGTCATCGTCCGCCTGATCCCCGCGCCCCCCGAGGTCTACCAACCCGGCTTCGACTTCGAGTCGGTGCGGGTGCGAGACGACGACGAGGCCGAGGACGAGGGCGACGACGACATCATCATCCCGCCGCTTCCGCCGCGCTGTCCCGCCGCGTCGCCGGAGGCCACGATCGACCTGCCCGTCTCGCCGTCGGTCCTCGACCCCCCTGCACCGGGGCGGTACCCGCGGGCGAACGCGGGCTCGATCGAGCTCGTCACCGCGGGCCCGGCTCTCAAGTTCCCGTATCCGTTCGAGTCGAGCTGGCTCGTGTCGCCCGAACGGAAGGCCGCGGGCAAGACGGGAACGGTGGCGCTTCCGTCGAACGCGCCGACGGGACGGCAGTGGACCGTCACGAAGCAGCTCGGCGGGTTCCAGACGATCGAGCTGATGGAGCTGGCCTCGAACGGGGTGCTGCTCGTCGAACGGCGGATCGTGAACGCCGGGGTGGAGACCGTCCTGCGGCCCGACCCACCGGTGACCTTCTTCCAGTTCGGCGCGGAGGGTGACTCGTGGAACTCCGCGGGGGCCGACGTCGCACACGACCTCGCCATCGTCATCCAGGGCTCGATCAAGGACCGTGCGGTCATCGACGTGTGCGGCGTGCTGGCCGAGGCGTTCGTGATCGGATACACCGAACAGGTCGTGAACCTGGCCACCGGCGAGACGAGCGGCACGGATTCCGCCGAGCCGTCGACCGTCTTCTATGCCCCGCAGTACGGAGGGCTCGTCGTGAAGGAGCAGATGCACACCACCCAACGGGTGACGGCCGCCGACGGCTCGCCGGTGGTGATCAACCTCGACTACGTCAGCACCCTGACCTCCATCGACCCCACGTGAGACGTCGGGCCGACCTCCTCGCGGCGGTGGTGCTGGCGCTGGCCCTGGCCTCCACGGCCGCCGGGTGTGGCTCCGGCAGTGACGCCGCCGTCGTGTCCAAGCGCGTGCCCGACGACCTGGTCCCCGACCAGTACACCGACGAGGGGCTGTTGGTGCTGGAGAACACCGACGAGTCGACCGTCGACGCGCTCGCCAATGCCAAGGACACCACGCTCGCCGCCGACACGCGGGTGTGGGAGATCCGCCGGGGGCAGCGGCTGGTGGCCACGCTGCAGGTCTCCTCGGTGCTCCCGAAGGTGCACCTCCTCGAGGAGGACGTGCGCGATCGCTTCGTCGCACAGGTCATCCCCGGCCAGGTGAGCCGCATCCGAACGGGCGACGTCGAGGTGTTCACGACGTCGGTCGACGACAAGACCACCTATCTCTGGTTCGGTTCGGAGCTGTTCGAGATCCTCCAGACGAAGGACCGGGAGCTGCAGCCCGAGAAGCTCCTCGCCGCGGTCGTCGCCTACCAGGACGACAAGAAGGGATGGGTGCCGCTGCCCCTGCTGGTCGAGCTCGAGTGACCTCAGGTCCGGCACTCGGGGATCGGGGGCAGGGCCGGAGTCGGGTGGCCCGGTCCAGCCGTCCGAAGCTCCTCGAGCACCGACCGCACCGAACGGCGGGCCTCCTCCCGACCAGGGGCGGTGCAGTGCACGACCGTGGCCGCCACCACCTGGATGTACCCGCTCGCGGCGCCGAGCGCGGCGCACCGCTCGGGTTCCGCCACCCGGTCGCAGGTGACGATCGCCCGGTTCAGGGCCGACGCGGTGCGCGCCAGCGTGCGTCCGGCCTCGAGGCCCGTGCCGTACCCGTCGTCGGATCCGGCGATGGCGACGGCGTCGGTCACGGGATCGTCCCCCCGCAGGTGGCTCGTCACGGCCACGCCGACGCTTGCCATGACGACCGAGGCCAGGCCGATCCCCAGCCAGGCCCGGCGGCGGCGCGAGCGGACCGGCGTTGCCGCCGGGGGTTCCTGCGTCATGGGATCAGCTTGCTCCGACGGCCGACCAGCCGACCCGTCGCCGCCCTCGAAACCTGGCCCTAGGCGGTTCTCGCGCCCCGTTGGTGGATCCCATGTGACGTAGCGCCCGGAGTGGCGTATCCTGGCCCTTCCCCCGATTCCTTCGCGGGGATGCTTGGAGGATGTATCTGTGGCGAAGCGCGAGCACGCAGCTCCGGACGAGGATCTGGTCCGGCTCTACCTCACCGACATCGGCCGACACGGCCTGCTTTCCAAGGACGACGAGGCGACGCTTGCAGAAGCCCGTCTCGTCGGACTCGAAGCGGCCGACGAGCTGAAGTCCGGCAAGACCTTGACGGCGGCTCGAAAGCGGCAGCTCCGTCGGCTCGTCCAGGAGGGGGAGGCGGCCGAGCTGCGCTTCGTCGAGTCCAACCTCCGCCTGGTGGTCTCGATCGCCAAGAAGTACCAGGCCAGCGGCGTGCCCCTCCTCGACCTCGTCCAGGAGGGCAACCTCGGCCTGATGCACGCGGTGGAGAAGTTCGACCACCGCAAGGGCTTCAAGTTCTCGACCTACGCCACCTGGTGGATCCGTCAGGCCATCACCCGCGGCATCGCCAACACGGGCCGCAGCATCCGCCTTCCCGTGCACGCCGGCGACATGGTCAAGCAGCTCCAGCGCACCCGCGCCGAGCTCGAGGACAAGCTCGGGCGCGGCCCGACCACCTCGGAGATCGCCGAGGCCATGGACGAGCCGTTCGAGAAGATCCGCACGCTCCTCAGCCATCTGAGCGAGCCGGCCAGCCTCAGCGCGCCGCTTCGGGAGGACAGCGACGGCGAGCTCGGTGACACCGTCGCCGACCACTCCGCCGTCTCGCCCGAAGAGGCGATGCTCGAGGCCGCACTCGTCAGCGAGGTCGAGAAGGTCCTCGCCCCCCTCGAGGACCGGGAGCGCTCGATCCTGCGTCTCCGCTACGGCCTCGACGGCGGCGAGCCCCGCACGCTCGACGACGTCGGTCAGCACTTCTCACTGACCCGTGAGCGCATCCGTCAGATCGAGGCCAAGGCGATGTCCAAGCTCCGCCACCCCTCGACCGACGTCGCCTTCAGCTTCTCGACCTGATCCTCCGGCTCCACGTTCGGGGAGCGGCACCCGGCCTCATCTTCGCGGCGTCGCGAAGCTGAGGATCGAGGCCGACTTCCCGTCGTCGGGGAGGAGGTGGACGATCACGGCGTCGCCGGCGACCTCGGCGAAGATCGGGTTCTGTGTCGCGGCGCGGCCGGTCGCCGGCGAGCGGTGGGGGAACGGCACCTCGCGCACCATCGTGAGGTCGTCGGCCCGGAGCACGCCGATCCCACCGAGGGCATCGGCCCCGACGCCGCCGCACACGACGAACCCGTCGCCGAGCCATTGCCCGTCCTGGTGGTCGACGAAGTGGCCGGGGTTGCGCACGTCGGCCACCTCGGACCCGTCGTCCACCCGCCACCGCTTGAAGTGCCGGGATCCCCACGTCCACCCGACGAGGTCGCCGTCGGGTCCGCACCGCACCACCGCGCCCACGTGGTCGTCGACACCGAAGGCCACGCTCGCGGACCGCTCGCCTGGCACCAGCCGGGCGATCGTGGCCGTCGACCGGGGCCGGTACTCCGAGCAGGCGATCCACAGCGACGTCCCGTCGAAGTCCATGCCACCTGGGTGGAAGCGGACGTCGTCGCCGACCGGGACCCGGTCGAGCAGCGCGCCCGTCACGTCGTCGACGGCGAGGACCCACCCCGACCGGTCGGCGATGTCGACCGTCGAGATCCACCACACGCCGCCGATCCGCACCATGCCCTGCGGGTGGCGGACGTCGAAGGGCAGCGCCAGCGACCCCGCCGGCTCCCAGACCGTGCCGCGATGGAGGCGCAGGAACGTGTCGGCGAACACGTAGGCACGCTACGTGTGCAACCCTCGACGCGTGCCGCTGCCGACGTTGTCCGTCCTCGACCTGGCGCCCGTCGTGCTCGGTTCGACCCCGTCGGAGGCGCTGGCCAACAGCCTCGACCTCGTCCGCCACGTGGAGCATTTCGGCTACCACCGCTACTGGGTCGCCGAGCACCACAACATGCCAGGCATCGCGTCGTCGTCCCCGCCGGTGCTGATCGCGCATCTCGCCGCCGGCACCTCGAGGATCCGCCTCGGGAGCGGCGGCGTGATGCTGCCGAACCACGCCCCCCTCGTCGTGGCCGAGCAGTTCGGGATGCTCGAGGCCCTCCATCCGGGGCGGATCGACCTCGGCATCGGCCGCGCGCCCGGTACCGACCCTGTCACCGCGCACGCGCTGCGTCGCAACGCCGAGGGGATCTCCGCCGACGAGTTCCCCCGCCAGCTCGGCGAGCTGCTCGCCTTCTTCAACGGGACGTTCCCCGAGACCCACCCGTACCACGCCATCACGGCGACGCCGGGCCTCGGGTACCAGCCGGCCCTGTGGCTTCTCGGGTCGAGCGCCTACAGCGCGGAGGTGGCCGGCCTGCTCGGGTTGCCGTTCTCCTTCGCCCACCACTTCTCCGCCGAGAACACGATGCCGGCACTGGCGCACTACCGCGCCTCGTTCCGTCCGTCCGACACGCTTGCCGAACCATGCGCGTCGATCGGTGTGTCGGTGATCGTCGGCGAGGACGACGCCCACGCCCACTGGCTCGCCGGACCGAGCCGGCTCTCGTTCGTCCGCCGCCGCACCGGCCGACCGGCGCGGCTGTCGTCACCGGAGGAGGCCGCCGAGTACCACTTCACGCCGATGGAGTCTGAGCTCTTGCGGTCGTGGAGCTCGACGTCGGTCGTCGGCGGCCCCGACACCGTGCGGCGCGAGCTCGAGGCGTTGGCGGCACGGACCGGTGTCCAGGAGCTGCTGGTCCTCACGAGCGTGCACGGTCACAAGGACCGGATGCGCTCCTACGAGCTACTCGCGCAGGCGGCGGAGCTCGACGGTGCCCCACAGCCGGAGGGCGTCGAGTCGGCCTGACCCGCCGCCGATGACGCCGACGGAGTCGCGGGCGACGGACCGGGGGACCTCGAGGGCGCTGGCCACGACGGCGTCGAGGCGCACGAGCAGCGGCTCGGGCAGCTCGAGGACGAGTCGGTCGCAGGCGCACCCCGTCGAGGGCGTCACCTGCCACTCGTCGCCGGTGTCGACGCCGACACCGGCGCGCCGCAGCATCGAGACGTCCCGCGCCATGCGGCGGGCGACGGCCACATCGTTGTCGTACGCGGCGTCGAGCAACGGACGAGCCACCTTTCGCACCGCCGTGCGCTCGACGACGGTCACGTTCCTCGTGGCGTCGCAATGCGTGCACGCGTAGAGCAGCCAGATGTCGACGAGCTTCCCGTTGCCGTTGGCGCGGAAGCGCTCGCGGCACGCGAAGCGCCGGGTGTCGCGACACGAGCGGCAATGGGTGCGGATGGTCGGTAGGGCGACGGACGTCACGGTGAAGCGGTGCAGCACGAACGGCTCCTCGGGCTCGTGCGGAGACCCGGGGGCAGGAGCGGACGTGCCGTCGTGGCGGTACCACGCGCGACGGAGGCGCGGCAGTCGCGGAGCGACGGACGGGGGCGGCGGCCGACCGGGCCACCGCGCATCGCGAATCAGGACCCGGCGCGGGTCCTGGCACTACGACGGGGTAGGCGCGGTCAGCGCCTCGCGAACGTCATGCGATCGCGAGCGTACCCAAAGCGCGGTTCTGGGCGGGCTCGACGACCGATGAGGTCGTTGAGCCCGCCCAGAACGGGAACGGGAAGCGAGCCGAGAGGCTCAACCGTTCTTCGGCAGGTCCTTGAAGGCGGCGGTCTTGTCGTTGTTCGGCTCCTTGGGGAGGCCGAGGACGCGCTCGCCGATGATGTTGTGCTGGACCTCGTCGGTGCCGCCGTAGATCGACGGACCGGGGGAGTACAGCGCCATCCCGGTGACGCCCGCCAGGAACGGGTTCTTGGTGACCGCGTTCAGCGACGTCGTCTGGTCGGGCGTGTAGCCGTGGAGCGTCCCGTAGGGGCCGATGATGCGCATGCCGGTGTCGCGGGTGAGGCGGAGCATCATCGACATCTGCAGCTTGGCGATGTTCGGGCCGCCGGGGATGTCGGGCTGGCCGGCCTGGCGCAGCGCCTTGGAGCGGAGCCCGTTGTACTTGGCGATCTCGCCGAGCGTGTGCAGCTTCATCAGGTCCTGCCGCACCGTCGCGTCCTTGATCTTGCCGTTGTTCTTGGCGAGCTCGATGATGAGGCCGGCACCGCCGCCCATGAGGCCGGCCATGCCGCCACCACCGCCGCGGCGGGCGCGCCCGCCGCCGGAGGGCGCCGACACGAAGTCGCCGACCCGCTTGTCGAGGTCGTTGACGACGGTGCCGGGCGAGGCCATGCCGCCCGCCGCCGAGCCGCCGCCGGCGCCGAGGCCGGACCGCTCGAAGGCGAGGGTGGTGTTGGCCACAGCCCAACCGTTGTTGGTGCCGCCGATGAGCGTGTCGTCGTGGGCGCGGGCGTCGCTGATGAAGACCTCGTTGAACATGGCGTGGCCCGTGATCTCCCGGAGCGGGCGGACGTCGACGCCGGGCTGGTGCATGTCGAGGGCGAAGTAGCTGATGCCCTGGTGCTTGGGGACGTCGACGTTCGTACGGGCGAGCAGCATGCCGAGGTCGGCGATCTGGCCGCCTGACGTCCAGACCTTCTGCCCGTTGAACGTCCACTCGTCGCCGTCCTTGACGCCCTTGGTCGTCAGGCCGGCGAGGTCCGAACCCGCGCCGGGCTCGGAGAAGAGCTGGCACCAAGCCTTCTGCCCGGTGACGATGTCCCGCACGTAGAGGTCGATCTGCTCCTGCGTGCCGTGCGTCGCGATCGTCGGCGCGGCGAGCAGGAGGCCGAGGCCGCCGGGAGCGCCCAGGGCACCGAACTCGGCGATCGTCTGCTGGGCCCGGACGGCGTCGGCCCGGGAGAGGCCCTTGCCGTAGGCGTTCTCGGGGAGGCCGGGCGCGGCCCAACCGGCGAGGCCCAGGCGTTCCCACCACTGGGCGACGGTCAGGTCCGGGTCCCAGTTGTCGTTGAGCCAGTCCTTGAGCTCGGTGATCACGTCGGTCGCGGTGTCCGTCATGTCCTCATGCTCTCGCTGACTTGACCGCTCGGTCAAGTCTGCGCCTTCGGTTCGCTGCGCCGGTGATGCTGGCTCCGCTCACGTGCCGACTGCTCGCTGGCGCTCCCGACGCCGGCCGGCGGCAACAGGGCTCCTGGCTTACGTTGCGGGACATGTCCGCACCCACCTCCCATGGCCACCCGGACGATGCCGAGCTGGGCCCTCCGGAGACGGTCGAGGTCGGGGACGGGCTGTTCGCCTACGTCCAGCCGGACGGGTCGTGGTGGATCAACAACACCGGCTTCCTCGTGGATGACGACCGGGTCGTCGCCATCGACACGTGCTCGACCGAGCGCCGTACCCGGGGCTTCCTCGAGGCCATCGCGGCGGTGACACCGAGGCCCGTGCGGACGCTGATCAACACCCACCACCACGGCGACCACACCAACGGCAACTCGTTGGTAGCCGGCGAGGCGACGATCATCGGCCACCACGTCACGCGGGACGAGGTGCTGCGCACCCGCATCGGCGGGCTCGATGCCGTGTTCGGTCCGGTCGAGTGGGGCGAGCTCACACCGGCGGCGCCGACGGTGACGTTCTCCGAGCGCCTCGACGTCCACGTCGCGGGCCGGCGGGTGGAGCTGATCCACTTCCCGGACCCGGCGCACACCCGGAGCGACGTCGTGGCCTGGCTCGCCGAGGAGCGCGTGCTGTATGCCGGCGACCTCGTGTTCAACGGCGGAACGCCCTTCGTGGTGATGGGGTCGGTGGCGGGCTCGTTGGCGGCGGTGCGGGAGCTGCGGACTCTTCATCCGCAGGTGATCGTTCCGGGCCACGGCGGCGTCTGCGGGATCGAGGTCCTCGACCGCGTGGAGGCGTACCTCGGGTTCGTGAGCGAGCTGGCGGCGTCGGCCAAGGCGGCGGGCGAGTCGCCGTTGGACGCCGCCCGCCAAGCGGATCTCGGCGAGTTCGCCTCGCTGCTCGACCCCGAGCGGATCGTCGGCAACCTCCATCGCGCCTACGCCGAGCTCGACGGCCGCGAGCCCGACGTCCTCGCCGCCTTCGGCGACATGATCGCCTACAACGGCGGAAAGCCGTTGCGCTGCCTGGCCTGATCCTTTTGTCAGCCGGATCCCGCCGTGGACGGCGGGATCCGGCTGACAAAACGGTTCAGCCGCCGCTCACCAGGACGTCGGCGCCCTCGGGTGGGGTCGGATCGTCGACGTCGTCGAGCCACCCGGGCGGCAGGTGGACGGGTCGGGGGCCGTTGGTGTGGCCCCGCTTGGTTCGCCGGGCCGACTCGGGGAACGGCTCGGACGGATCGAGCTCGTCGAGGTGGCGATCGAGCTCGTCGAGCGTCGCCACCATCGCCATCGCCTTGCGGCGGGCCCCGCCGACGGGAAAACCCGTGAGGTACCAGGCGACGTGCTTGCGGAAGTCCCGGCAGCCCTGCTCCTCGCCGAGCAGCTCCGCGAGCAGGCGCGCGTGGAGCCGCATCATGGCGACGACGTCCCCCAGCGCAGGCGGCGGCTGCAACGGCCGGCCGGCGAAGGCGTCGGCGAGGTCGCGGAACAACCACGGACGGCCGAGGCAACCCCGGCCGACGACGACGCCGTCGCAGCCCGTCTCCTCCACCATGCGCCGGGCGTCGGATGCCTCCCAGATGTCGCCGTTGCCGAGCACCGGGATCGTCGTGACCGCGTCCTTCAACGCGGCGATCGCCGACCAGTCCGCCACTCCGCTGTAGAGCTGCTCGACCGTGCGGGCGTGGAGCGCGATGGCCGCGCACCCCTCGTCCTCGGCGATGCGCCCAGCGTCGAGGAACGTGACGTGGTCGTCATCGATGCCCAGGCGGGTCTTCACCGTGACGGGAACGGCGCCGGCCGCGGTGATGGCGGCGCGCACGACGTTTCGGAACAACGTCCGGTGGACCGGCAGCACGCCCCCGCCGCCCTTCTTCGTCACCTTGGCCGCCGGGCAGCCGAAGTTCAGGTCGATGTGGTCGACGCCGACCTCGTCGACGAGCCGCCGCACGGCCACGCCCATCACCACCGGATCGGTGCCGTAGAGCTGGAGGCTGCGCACGGGCTCGTCGTCGCCGAACGCCGACATGCGCAGGCTTCGCGGGTTGCCCTCGACGAGCGCGCGTGCCGTGATCATCTCGCTGACGTACAGGCCCGCGCTGCTTCCTTGCCGCCCGTCCCCGGCGCCCCGCCCATACGTCCGGCACAGGCGGCGGAAGGCGATGTTGGTGACGCCGGCCATCGGCGCGAGGACGACGGGCGGATCGACGTCGATCGCCCCGATCTTCAGACCCACAGCGAGGTCACCTCCACGTCGAGGCGGCCCAGCAGCGTACGGAACAGGGGCAACGAGAGACCGATGACGTTGCCTGCGTCGCCGTCGATGCCGTCGATGAACGGCGCCGATCGCCCCTGCAGCGTGAAGGCGCCGGCGACGCCCAGCGGCTCGCCGGTGGCGACGTAGGCCGCGATCTCCGCGTCGCTCGGTGTGCCGAACCGGACGACCGTCGATGCCACTTCGCTGACGCGCTGGTCATTGCCGACGTCGACGATGCAGTGGCCGGTGAGCAACGTGCCCACGCCGCCCCGCATGGCCCGCCACCGCTCCGTCGCCTCCGCCGGCGTGCGCGGCTTGCCCAGCACCTGCTCGCCGAACACGAGCATCGAGTCGCACCCGATCACGAGCGCGTCGGCCGAGCACCGGTCGACCACCGCACCGGCCTTCTGCTCGGCCAGCACCCGCACGAGTGTCGACGGGTCGGCCTCCACGACCGCCTCCTCGTCCACGCCGCTGACGATCACCTGCGGATCGAACCCCGCCTCCCGCAACAGCCGCAGGCGCGCCGGGGAGGCCGACGCGAGGACGAGCGAACTGGCGGGCACGGCTCAATCGTCGCGGACGTGGACCGACACGGCGTAGTCGCCGCCGTCGGCGAACGGTCGCCGGTCCCACGTCGAGAACCGCTCGGCCAGGCGCAGCCCGGCGTCCGCGCAGTGCGAGTCGTAGTCGTCGAGCGGGTACCCGCGGCCGAGCTCGAAGCCGGCCACGAGCAGCCCGCCCGCCCGCACGTGGCGGGCGCACCCGGCGACCAGTGCCGCCTCGCTGCCGGGTGGCGTGAACAGCGGCACGTTCCCGGCCATCACGACGACGTCGAACGTCCGGCCGAGGTCGAGCGCCGCCAGGTCCGACCGGATCCACTCGACCGTCGGCGACGCGCGGCGGGCCGCCGCCAACATCGAGTCGTTCACGTCCGCACCGACGACGTCGACGCCCCGGCGGGAGAGCTCGACACCGACCCGTCCCGTGCCGCAGCCGGCGTCGAGCACGGTGACGGGCGCGTACGCCATCACGAAGGCCGCCTCGCCGTGCACGTCGACGCCCTTCGCCGCCAGCTCGTCGAACCGCTGCTGGTAGGTGTCGCCGTCCCATGCCACCCGCGCGACAGTACGACCGTGACCCACGCATGACCGCACCGCAGCCGGGCATCTTCGCCCAGGGCACCCGCGCCCACTACTACCTCGAGTACGACCTGCAGCCGAACGCTTCGCCCGACGCCGTGCTGAGGGCGCTGCGATCGCTGCGCGAGCCGCCGGTGACGGCGGGCGGGGCCAACCTCGTGCTCGCCTTCAGCCGCCGGCTGTGGCAGCAGCTGTCTCCTGACGACGCGCCGCCCCAGCTCCGCCACTTCGACGCGGTGAAGGGTCCGGCAGGCACGGCGCCCGCGACCCAGCACGACATCTGGTTGTGGACCCACGGCACCAACAGCGACGTCGTCGTCGACGTGGCGCGGGCGGCGACGGTCGCCCTCGGTCCGGTGGCGAAGCTGGCGCACGAGCAGCCGGCGTTCGTCTACCAGGAGAGCCGCGACTTCCTCGGTTTCGTCGACGGCACCGAGAACCCGCCGGTGTGGGAGGCCCACCTGGCGGCGATCGTCCCCGACGGCGAGACGGGCGCGGGTGGCAGCTTCGTCCTGACCCAGAAGTGGGTGCACGATCTCGGGCGGTTCGAGGAGCTGCCCGACGACGAGCAGGAGCGGGTCTTCGGCCGCACCAAGCAGGACAGCGAGGAGCTCGACGACGACGTCCGCCCCGCCGATTCGCACATCTCCCGCGTGGTGATCGAGGACGACGACGGCGACGAGGTCGAGATCTACCGCCGCTCGACGCCGTGGGGCACGGTCACCGAACAAGGGTTGATGTTCGTCGCCTTCTCGAACGATCTCACGACCTATGACCGCATGCTCGCCCGCATGTTCGGCACGAGCGGCGACGGCACCCACGACCGCGTCACCGACTTCTCGACGCCCGTCAGCGGCGCCTACTACTTCGCCCCCTCGTTGGCCGACCTGTACGGAGTGTTCGGAAAGATCTGAGACGCCTCCCGTTTTGACAGCTGGATACCGCCTTCAGAGGCGGTATCCGGCTGCCAAAAGCCGTAGCGTTCGGCCATGAGTGCGCACGAGCTGGTGATCCGGGGTGGGACGGTCGTCGACGGGACGGGCGCACCGAAGCGCACGGCGGACGTGGCCGTCGACGACGGCCGCATCACCGAGGTCGGCAAGGTCGACGGCAAGGGCAACCGTGAGGTCGATGCGGACGGCCTCGTCGTCAGCCCCGGCTGGGTCGACATCCACACCCACTACGACGGCCAGGTCACGTGGGACCCGGAGGTCAGCCCGTCGTCGTGGCACGGCGTCACCACCGTCGTGATGGGGAACTGCGGCGTCGGCTTCGCGCCCGTTCGCCCCGATGGCCACGACTTCCTCATCGAGCTGATGGAGGGCGTCGAGGACATCCCCGGCAGCGCGCTGCACGAGGGCATCGACTGGAAGTGGGAGTCGTTTCCCCAGTACCTCGACGCCCTCGACGCGCAGGAGCGCGTGATCGACATCGCCGCCCAGGTCCCGCACGCGGCACTGCGGGCCTACGTCCTCGGCGAGCGAGCTCACGAGGCCGCCGACGCCGACGAGATCGCGCAGATGGCCCGCCTCACCACCGAGGCGCTCGAGGCCGGCGCCGTCGGGTTCACGACCTCGCGCACGTTCCTCCACCGCTCGAAGCACGGCCTCGTGCCCGGCACGACCTCGACGCCCGACGAGCTCCTGGCGCTGGGCGAGGCCGTGGGTGCCGCCGGGCGGGGCGTGTTCCAGCTCATCGCCGACGGCGCGCCGATGGGCGAAGCGGGCGAGTGGATGAACGAGATCGCCCGTCGGACCGGCGCCACGGTGACCTACTCGTTGTCGCAGAGCCCGCCGGATCCGATGGCGTACCGCGCGGCGCTCGAGGACGCGGAGAAGCAGGCCGCCGAAGGCCTCACGATCGTTCCCCAGGTCCCATGTCGTCCGACCGGGATGCTCTTCGGGCTGCAGTCGTCGCTCCACCCCTTCATCACCCATCCGAGCTACCGCGCGATCGCCTCGATGCCGCTGCCGCAACGCGTCGCCGAGCTCCGCAAGCCGAAGGTGCGGGCCCAGCTGCTCAGCGAAGAGGCGCAGACGGGATCGGCCGTCGCCCGCATGCTCATCAGCCGGTGGGACCGGATCTTCCCCCTCGGCGATCCCCCTGACTACGAGCCCGCGCCCGACACGTCGGTGGCGGCGGTGGCCGCACGCGAGGGTCGCCGACCCGAAGAGGTCGTCCTCGACTGGCTCCTCGATCGGGACGGGACGGCGCTGCTGAACGCGCCGCTCTCCTCCTACGAGCACACCGATCTCGAGGCCGTGCGGGAGATGATGCTGCACCCCCGAACCGTCCTCGGCCTCAGCGACGGCGGGGCCCACTGCGGGCTGATCTGCGACGTGTCGATGCCGACCTCGCTCCTGACGCACTGGGTCCGCGACCGAACCCGCGGCGAACGGATCACCGTCGAGCAGGCGGTGCACCTCCAGACCGGACGCACCGCCGAGATCTACGCGTTCACCGACCGCGGCACCCTCGAGCCGGGCAAGCGGGCGGACGTCAACCTGATCGACCTCGACAACCTCGTGCTCCACGCGCCGGAGATGGCCTTCGACCTGCCCGCCGGTGGGCGCCGCCTCATCCAGAAGGTCGACGGCTATCGCGCCACGTTCGTCGCCGGGGAACAGACCTACGACGACGGCAAGCCCACGGGCGCCCGCCCGGGAGCGCTCGTCCGCAGTCGGTAGAGGACGTGCCGTCGGAGGGGATGCCCTTCGGGCACGTTCGGGTGGTCGAAGTCGTCGGCGGGATCCCGGGTCAGCCCGATCTTCTCCATGACGCGCCGCGACCGGGCGTTCTCGACGGCGGTGAACGACACGACCTCCTCGAGTCCGACCTCCTCGAACGCGTGCCGGAGCACCGTGCTCGCCGCCTCGGTCGCGTAGCCGCGGCCCCACGCCAGGCGAGCGAGCCGCCAACCGATCTCGACGGCCGGCGTGAACGGTGCCGCGAACGTCGCCGGCGCCAGCCCGACGAACCCGACGAACGACGAACCGCCCACGACCTCGACGGCCCAGAGCCCCCAGCCGCGCTCCTCGAGCCCGGCGGCATGGCGGTCGGCCTCGAGGTCACTCGCGGCGCGGTCGAGCACCGACGGGAAGTGCAGGCGCACCTCGGGATCGGCGTTCAGCGCCGCGAAGGGTGGACGATCCTCGTCCCGCCACGCTCGTAGCAGCAGTCGCTCCGTCCGCAACATCATCGGCACGGGCATAGCATCCGACGACGTGGCCAGCGACTCCGTAACCATCACCGACAACCGGACCGGCGAGACCTTCGAGATCCCGATCGACAACGGTGGGGTGAACGCCGACGTCTGGCGCAAGCACCTCCCGGGTGTGTGGTTCTTCGACGAGGCGTTCATGGCCACTGCCGCCACCGAGTCGTCCATCTCGTACCTCGACGGCGATGCCGGCATCCTCCGCTATCGCGGCTACCCGATCGAGCAGCTGGCCGAGCACTCGACGTACCTCGAGGTCGCCTACCTCCTCATGCACGGCGAGCTGCCCAACAAGGAGCAGCACGAGGCGTGGGTCCACGAGATCACGATCCACACCTATCTCCACGAGAACATGCGCAAGCGGTTCATGGAGGGCTTCCACTACGACGCCCACCCGATGGGGATGATGGTGTCGGGTCTGGCCGCGCTGTCGACCTTCTATCCCGAGTCGAAGGACATCCAGGATCCCGAGATCCGCCACCGCCAGGTGATCCGCCTGATCGCCAAGATGCCGACGCTGGCGGCGTGCACCCACCGCTTCAGCGAGGGCATGCCCTTCATCTATCCGGACAACCGGCTGAGCTTCACGCAGAACTTCCTGACGATGATGTTCTCGCCGCGCGAGGACATGATCCCGTACCGCGACCCGACGCTGGCGCGCGCGCTCGACGTCCTGTTCATCCTCCACGCCGAGCACGAGCAGAACTGCGGCACGACGGCGATGCGCACGGTCGGCTCGGCCCACGCCGATCCCTACATCGCCTCCTCGGCGGCGGCCGCCGCCCTCTACGGGCCGCGCCACGGCGGCGCCAACGAAGACGTGATCCGGATGCTCACCGACGTGGGTTCGATCGACAACGTCCCGGCGTACGTGCAGTCGGTGAAGGAGGGGAAGAGTCGCCTGCCCGGGTTCGGCCACCGCGTGTACAAGAACTTCGATCCGCGGGCCACGATCATCAAGAAGACCGCCGACTCCGTCTTCAAGGTGACGGGCAAGAACAAGCTCCTCGACATCGCCCTGAAGCTCGAGGAGACGGCGTTGTCCGACGACTACTTCATCAGCCGGAAGCTGTACCCGAACGTCGACTTCTACTCGGGGCTCATCTACCAGGCGCTCGGGTTCCCGATGGACATGTTCACCGTCCTGTTCGCCATCCCGCGCATGGCGGGCTGGCTCGCCCACTGGAGCGAGCTGCTCGACCAGGACCAGCGGATCACCCGTCCCCGCCAGCTCTACATCGGCGCCGACGAGCGTTCGTACGTTCCGCTCGCCAAGCGGTAAGGCCCTACCCTCTGGGCTCCGTGCCCGAGGATCTCCGCAACGCGTCGGCGGCCTACCGATCGCTCGCTCCCGCCGTCCTCGGTTACCTCCGATCGCAACGCGTCCCCGATCCGGACGACGTCCTCGGCGAGGTCTTCCTGTCCGTCGCCCGCGACATCGGACGCTTCCGGGGCGACGAGCCGGCGCTCCGGAGGTGGGTGTTCTCCATCGCCCACAACCGCGCCATGGACGCCCACCGGAAGGCCAAGCGCGACCGCTCGACCGTCGGGACCGACCTCGCCGACGGTGCCTCGGCACCGGTCGCATCCGCCCCCGACGAGGGGCTCGACCCCGAGCTCATCGAGGCGCTCGACACGCTCAGCCCGGACCAGCGCGAGGTCGTCGTCCTGCGGTTCGTCGCCGACCTCCCTCTCGAGGCCGTGGCCAAGATCACCAGGCGGACGGCGGGGGCGGTCAAGGCGCTGCAGCACCGAGCCATGGAAAATCTCCGCCGGGCCGTATCCCCACCGGAGGGTTGAGCGCTCACCGGGGTGATGAGCGACTCCCTCGATCCCCGTGACGACCTCACCGAGCGCCTGGCGGCGCTGGGTCGTCAGCCCGTAGCTCCCTCGCTGCAGAGCCAGCACCTCACGGCCATGGCCTCGGTGTCCGCTCCTCGCAGCGCCTTCCGCAGCGCCCTCGCCGGGCGCCTCAAGGTCGGGGCCGGCATCTTCGCCGGCTTCCTCCTCGGCGCCAGCGGTCTCGCGTCGGCCGGCGCGCTCGGCCCGCTGCAGCCGATCGTCGCTGACAAGGCCGCCGATGTCGCCAAGGTCCAGCTGCCCCAGGGCCCGAAGGACAAGGCGGAGAAGGCGGCGAAGGAGAAGGCCGAGAAGGCCGAGAAGGCCGAGAAGGCCCGGCTCGAGGACGGCAGCATCGGCACCGCCCGTGACTGGACCGACGGTTGCGTCAAGGGCGACGACGGCCTGTTCGCCTCCAACCGCGGCCAGTACCTCAAGCAGGAGCGGGCCAAGGGCGACGCCGCCCTGGCCACGGCCAAGGCGAGCACCTGCGGGACGCCGATCGGCGACGACGACGAGTCCGCTGACCTCGACGACGACGCCGACGAGCCGAAGGCCGCCGACGACGCCGGGAAGTCCTCCGAGGATCACGGCAAGGCCGGTGCTGCACCAGGCAAGACGGACGACCCGTCGTCCGCCGGCAAGGGCAAAGGCCAGGGCGACGCCGACGCCGACGAGCCCGGTGACGACGCCGCCAAGTCCGGTCCGCCCGCCGAGGCCGGTAAGAGCGGCGTCGCCCCGCCGCCCGAGCAGACCCCGGCCCAGCCGGAGCCCGAAACGCCCGACCAGGCGTAACCACCGCTCGCAGCAGCACTTCCGGGGGTCCGGGAGTCGGCCTCGGCCGGCTCCCGGGCCCCCGTGGCGCGTCCCCGGTAGCGTGCGGCCGCTGATGGACGTGCGCCCCGAGATCCGCATGGACGAGCGGTCGATCGACGAGGTCCACGCGCTGGCATTCCCGAACGGTGGCCCGTCCGAGGTGGCGATGGTGCACGAGCTCCGGGACAGCCCGGCGTTCCTCCCCGAGCTCTCGCTCGTCGCCGTCGAGGGCGGGGTGATCGTCGGCCACATCCTGGTCACCCTCGTGCACTACGTCCCCGACGACCGGTCCTTCGACGAGACGCCCGTGCTGTCGCTGGCGCCGCTGGCGGTGCGGCCGTCGCACCAGGACCAGGGGATCGGGGGCCGCCTCGTGGACGTCGCGCTGCGGCGGGCGTCACTGCGGCCCGAGCCGTTCATGGTCGTGCTGGGGCACCCGTCCTACTACCCGCGCTTCGGGTTCCGCCGGGCCGACGAGCTCGGCATCCGCTGCCCGTTCCCGGGCGCCTCCGACGGCGCCTACATGGTCCGGCGGCTGCCTGGTTTTCGTCCCGTGGCGACACCGGGGACCGTCCGGTACTACTCGCCCGAGACGTAGCCCTCGGGGAGCCACACGTCGCCGACGGTGGTGACGTAATAGACCTGCCACGCGTGGTAGCCGGAGAAGGCCCGCTCGTCCGCCTTCATCCGATCCCCGTAGGCCAGGACGGCCTCGACGTAGCGGAAGTCGTGGTTGTAGTTCCACACGGCGTTGCGCATGTCGCCCGGCGCGCCGTTGCGCTTCAGGTAGCGGGCGGCGGCCGCGATGGCGTCCTTGTTGGAGTTGATGTCGCCTCCGTTGCCGTACTGCGCCCACGTCGCCGGGAGGAACTGCATCGGGCCTTGGGCGTTGGCCTCGCTGTTGCCCCGGATGCGGCCCATCCGGGTCTCGACGAGATGGATGCCGGCGAGGTAGTACCAGGGAACGCCGAGCTCGGCCTCGGCCGCCTTGTAGTAGCCGAGGAGCTCCTCGGTGGGGGCCGGGGCGACGATGTGCCAGGGCGGCAGTGACGTCTTCGGGGACTTGATCATCGACCGGAGCTTCCCGCCGGCGGTGATGTTGGTGTCGGCGACGACGCGCAGGTCGGGCGCGAGGAGGGCGAGGACCCGGTCCTTGCGCTCGGGGTGGTTGACGAGCTCCCGGTAGGCGACCTGTTGGAGGTGTCCCTGCTCGGCCAGCTCGGCCGGAGTGGTTGCCGGGTCGGCGATGGCGGCTTCGGCGGTGCGGATCTGCGTCGCCAGTCCCTCGTCGGTGGCCGCCGCGACGGGCTCGCCGGGACGCGGCACCTTGGGCAGGCTGCTCGCGCCCCCACCGGTCGTGGACGTCGACGCCGCCGTCGTGGTCGTCGTCGTCGACTCGGTGGTGGTCGTCGTTTCGGTTGTCGTCGTGGTCGACCGGAGGGTGGCGGCGACGGGTGCGCCGGCGTCGGAGTCGAGGGCGACGCGGGTGACGACGAAGCCGATCACCGGGACGAGCACGAGCGCGCCGAGGAAGGCGAGGCGACGACGGGGCACCGACCCAGGCTAGGGCGGCCGCGGGACCGCCAGCGAGCAGCCGCCATGTGAGGGGAGCGGCCGCTCTGCGGAGCGAACCATCAACGCGGAGCGAGCTTCACGATGCGGTCGTCGCCTTGGCGGGGGTCGCCGCGGGTGTCGCGGTTGGACGTGGCCAGATAGACGAACCCGTCGGGCCCGACGGCGACGTCCCGCAACCGTCCGTAGACGCCGTCGTAGAGCACCTCCTCGGACGCGACCGACCCGTCGGACGCGAACGTGAGCCGTCGGAGGCTCTGGTCCTTGAGGGTCGTGAACAGCATCGAGCCCTTCCACTGCGGGATCACGTCCGACTCGTAGACGACGCAGCCGCCGGGAGCGATCGTCGGTGTGTAGTTCTCGATGCCGTTTCCTGAGGTGCCTGGCCAGCCCCCATCGTCGCCCTCGTGCAGGACGTTGACCTCGTCGCCGACGTCCGGGCCGTGCTCGGTCGAGAGGAACCGTCCGTCGGCGGCGAAGCACAGACCCTGCGGGTTGCGGTGCCCGATGGAGAAGACGGTCGTCTTCTTCGCCTGCACGTCGATGGCGAGGATCTTGCCGTTGAGGGATTCGGGCTTCTCGGGAAGCGACGTGTCGCCGGAGTCGCCGGTGCCCGCGTAGAGCGTGCCGTCGGGGCCGAAGCGGAGGCGCCCGCCGTTGTGGATGGCCGCGTTGCGGATGCCGTCGACGAGGACCTCGGGGGTGGCATCGTCGGGCCCGTCGAAGCGCACGATGCGGTTGTCGTCGTCCGTCGTGAGCATCACGTAGAAGCGGCCTTCGTCGTCGATCTCGAGGCCCATGAGGCCGCCCTCGCCCTGCTCCTGCACGCCGGGGATGGCGCGCTTCGGACCGCCGACCTGCTGCAGGGTCCCGCCCCGCTGGGTGAACCAGAGCTTGCCCGCGGCATCGAACCTCATCGCCCACACCGTGTCGAGTCCCGTCGCCACGTCCGTCGCGACGAGCTCCACCGAACCCGTTTGGGCGCGCTCAGGCCGAGATGTCGGCGTGATCGCGCCCGAACGTGCGGGGGAGGGGGTGTTCGTGCTGCATGCGCCCGCGACGAGGAGGACGAGAACGGCGGCGAGGCGCTTCATCTCGTCACGGGGCGGACGAGGCCTTCCTGCATGACGGACACGGCGAGGGCGCCGTCGGTCCGGAAGATCGAACCGCGCGCCAGGCCTCGCGCGCCGGACGCTGACGGCGATGCCTGGTCGTAGAGGAACCACTCGTCGGCGCGGAACGGGCGGTGGAACCACATCGCATGGTCGAGCGACGCCATCATCAGCCCTTCGAAGCCGACGCCGCGATGGGGCAGGAGGATCGAGTCGAGCAGCGTCATGTCCGACGCGTAGGCGAGGACGCACGCGTGGAGCATCGGGTCATCCGGCAGCCGCCCGTCCGCCCGCATCCAGACCTGCTGCCGGGGATCGCTGGCCTCTCGCCCCTCGGTCCGCCAGGGCTCCTGGACATTCCTGGTGTCGATCGGACGGGGCCGCGTGAACCACTCGGGCACGTCGCCGCCCATCGCTTTGACCCGGTCGGCGAACGTGGGCAGGTCCTCGGGGCGAGGCACGTCCGGCATCGGGTCGTGGTGATCGAACCCGGCTTCGTCGACGTGGAAGGACGCCGAGAGGTGGAAGATCGCCTGGCCGTGCTGGATGGCGACCACGCGACGCGTGGTGAACGACTTGCCGTCGCGGATGCGGTCGACCTCGTAGAGGATCGGGATGTGCGGATCGCCGGGTCGAAGGAAGTACGCGTGCAACGAGTGGACGCGACGGTCGGCGTCGACGGTGCGACCGGCGGCGACGAGCGCCTGGCCCGCGACCTGTCCGCCGAACACCCGCTGGCGCTCCTCGTCGGGGCTGTTGCCGCGGAAGATGTTCACCTCGATGGGCTCGAGGTCCAACAGCTCGAGCAGTCCGTCCAATGCATCAGCCATTGGCCGCATCGTAGGGTCGCATGCCATGAGCGAGATCTCGTTCCCGGACGGCTTCCTCTGGGGTACGGCCACCGCCGCCCACCAGGTCGAGGGCGGCAACTGGAACAACGACTGGTGGGCGTGGGAGCACAACCCCTCGAGCGGTTGCGCCGAGCCGAGCGGCGACGCCATCGATCACTACCACCGCTATCCCGAGGACATCGCGCTGCTGGCCGAGCTCGGGTTCGGGACCTACCGCTTCTCGATCGAGTGGAGCCGCATCGAGCCGGAGGAGGGCGAGTTCTCCAAGGCGGCGCTCGACCACTACCGGCGGATGTGCGCGGCATGCCACGAGCACGGCATCACGCCCATCGTCACCTACCACCACTTCACGACGCCGCGGTGGGTCGCGCACCTCGGCGGGTGGGAGGAGCCCGACACCGCCGCCCGCTTCGCCCGCTTCTGCGCCAAGGCGACCGACGCCCTCGGGGACCTCATCGGGTGGGGGTGCACCCTCAACGAGCCGAACATCGTCGCCGTCGCCGGCTACCTGTCCGGCGGGTTCCCGCCGGGGCGCCGCGACGTGGCGCTGCGTCGGGCCGTCAACGACGTGTTCGTCGACGCCCACCGCCAGGCCGTGGAGGCCATCAAGTCGGCGTCCGCGACGGAGTTCCCGGTGGGGCTGACGCTGGCGATGCAGGAGTACCAGGCGGTCGACGGTGGCGAGGCCAAGCTCGAGCAGATCCGGCGCGGCATGCACGACGTGTACCTCGACGCCGCCAAGCACGACGACTTCGTCGGCGTCCAGACCTACTCGCGCGACCGCGTCGGACCGAACGGGATCCTGCCGCCGCCCGAGGACGCGGAGCTCACGCTGATGGGCTACGAGTTCTATCCCGAAGCGCTCGAGCAGACCATCCGCTACGCGTCGTCCTACACGGACGGCACGCCCGTCCTCGTGACCGAGAACGGCATCGGCACCGACGACGACACCCGTCGCGTCGAGTACTACCGGCGGGCGCTGCAGGCCGTGCGCCGCTGCCTCGACGACGGGATCGACGTGCGCGGCTACACGGCGTGGTCCGCGTTCGACAACTTCGAGTGGGCGCTTGGCTACACGCCGACGTTCGGGATCATCGCGGTGGATCGGACGACCCAGGTTCGGACGCCGAAGCCCAGTGCGCACCTGCTGGGCGAGGTGGCGCGGACGAATCGACTGCAGATCGCCGACTGAGCAGCCACGCGAGCGCCAGCAGGGCGATGGCGAGGAGGACGAGCGGGAGATCGCCGAACGCGACATAGAGCGTGTCGCCGTCGCGCAGCTCCGGTCGGCCCCGGAGGAGCTCGGCGCGGCTGAGCGTGGTGCGGGCGTGGACGCGCCCCCGGTGGTCGATGAAGGCCCCGTAGCCGGTCGGTGCCGACATGACGACCCAACGTCCGGTCTCCCACGCGCGGAGCTGCGCCGAGGCCACCTCCTGCGTCGGCACCTGGCTCGACGTGAACGACGCGGCGTTCGTCGGGACGAGCAGGAGCTGTCCACCCGCCTGCGCAGCGGCGCGGCCCCGTTCGCCGAAGAAGACCTCGTAGGAGATGGCGACCCCGAGGTCGCCGGCGGGAGTGTGGAGGATGCCGGGCCCCTTGCCGGCGACGGCGTCGCGGGGAAGGACGCTGAGGTCGACGAGCCGTTCGAGGAGGCCGCGCAGCGGGACGTATTCGCCGAACGGCACGCGGTGGGCCTTGACGTAGCGGTCGACGATGCGGCCCTCGGGATCCCACGCCACCGACACGTTCTGGAAGTTGTCGACGCCCGCGTCCTCGGTGACGCCGGCGACGACCGTCGCGTCGCTGCGGACGGCGACGGCGGCGAGGGAGTCGGCTTCGACGCTGCCATCGAGGGACGGAACGTCGATGGTGTTCTCGGGCCAGACGGCGAGGTCGAGTGGCGGACGCAGGCCTTCGCTGACGGCGAGGTGGGCCAGGAGCACGTCAGCGGGGTCGGTGTCAACGGCGCGAAAACCGCGAGGTCCGCCGCCCTGGACGACGGTGACGTCGATCCGCCGGCGCGGTGAGCCGTCGGGTGCGACGAAGCCGAGCGCGGCGGCGGCGGCGGGGATGACGACCAGTGCGGCGGCAAGGCGGTGGTGTCGCCACGCCGCGGCCGCCAGTGCGGCGCCGGCGGCGACCGCCACACCGGTCAGCAGGTAGGCGCCCCCGAGGCGGGCCGACGGCGCCAGCGGACCCGTGACCTGTCCGAGCGGGAGGCCGCCCATCGGGAGGCCGCCGAACGGGACGACGCCGCGGGCGGTCTCGGCGAGGACGTAGGCCGCCGGCAGCGCGAGGACGGCGGCCGCCCGGCTGCGGTCGGCGGGCACGAGGGCGGCGGCCGCGGCGAAGAACGAGCCCTCGAGCAGCAGCAGGAGGACATACCCCACGGCGTGGAACTCGCTGATCCAGAACAGCGTGGGCCCGAACAGCCCGAAGCCGAACACGAGACCGAGCAGCGCTCGCGTACGGGCGCGCCGGCCGTCGAGGGCGAACGCCAGCAGGGTGATGCCCGGGAAGGCGAGCGGCCAGAAGCCCCACGGCGGCACCGACGAGGCGACCAGCATGCCGGCGACGATCGCGAGAGGGAGGCGGCGCAAGACCGAGCATCATGGCGCCTCCAGCCGTTTTGTCAGCCAAATACCGCCTGCAGAGGCGGTATCTGGCTGACAAAAGCGGCTCGGGTGCGGGTCGGTCAGTCGTCGGTGGCGACGAGGAGCTGGCGGATCGGGTCAGCCGGATAGAGCCGGTGGCCTCCGGGGGTGCGGACCGAGGGGATGCGGCCACGGCGGGCCCACTCGGCGACCGTCCGCTCCGAGACCTGGAACAGCTTGGCGACCTCGCCGGTGCGCAACAACCGCCCGGCCAGCATCGGGGGGACGCTGCCCGTCCCGAACAGCTCGGCCAGCAGCTCGTCGCGCTTGGGTTCCATCGTGGGGTGATTGTCAGCCTGTGCCGCCCCCGCCGACAACCGTCCCTGTGGGTCATTTCTGCAGTAGTCAGGTCTCCCGGACGACGGCGCTCGCCGGCTTGTCGTCCCGCAGCCCCTTGTACGACGGGTGCCGCAGCGTCCCGTTGTGCGTCCACTCCGTGAACTCGACCTCGGCGACGAGTGAGGGCTCGAGGAAGCGGGCCGCCTTGTAGGGCACCTTGTCGGCGAACGGCGACGTCGCGCGGTCGAGCTCCGCGAACCGCTTCCCGAGGCGCGCCAGTTCGGCGTCGCTGAATCCGGTCCCGACCTTGCCGGCGAAGCGCAGCGGCGACCCTTCCTCGCGGGAGTCGTGGTAGCCGGCGAGCAGCGCGCCGATACGTCCCGTTCGGTTGCCCGCCCCCGGGAGCCACCCGCCGATCACGAGCTCCTGGCTGGCCGTGTTCTTGATCTTGAGCCAGTCCTTCGACCGCTTGCCCGGTGTGTAGAGGGACGAGGTCCGCTTGGCCATCACGCCCTCGAGCCCGCCGGACTGGCTCGCCGCCAGCACCGCCGGCCCAGATCCGATGTGGGCCTTCGGCGTCTGCCACCCGCTGCCGTGCAGCTCGAGCCCTTCGAGGACGGCCCGCCGCTCCGACCACGGCAGATCACGGGTTGACTTGCCGTCGACGTGGAGCACGTCGAAGATCAGGTACGCCAGCGGCGCGGAGCCGACGCGGGCGGCGACGTTGCGCTCACCCACGACGTGCATGCGGGTCTGGAGGAGGCTGAAGCTCGGGCGCCCCTCGGGGTCGAAGGCGACGACCTCGCCATCGAGGACGAGGTCGTGTCCCGGCCGCGCCGAGGCCAGCCCGTGCAGCTCGGGATAGCGGGGCGTGATGTCGTTGAGGTTCCGGCTCTCCAGGCGGAGGCCCCCGTGGTGGAGGTAGGCGATCGCCCGGACGCCGTCCCACTTGAGCTCGTGGGCCCACTCGTCGTCGGCGCCGGACGGCAGCCCCGACGGCGACGGCGACGCCAGCATCGGGACGAGTGACGCCGGATAGGCCTCTCGCTTCAAGTTTCCACCGTTCGGAAGACGGGAACAAGTCCGGCCATGCTGGTCATCCTCCTCATCATCCTCATCGTCCTCGCCCTCGGCGGCGGATTCGGCTACGGGGGCGGCGCCTATCGCGGACCCGGGATCGGCCTCGGCGGCATCCTCCTGGTCATCCTCCTGATCCTGCTCCTCACCGGCCGGGTTTAGCGGCCGTCGACCGAGGGAAGAGCCCGAACAGGTTTTCCAGGCAGGCGGCGGTTCTCCCGCCGGACCTCCGCCGCCTGGAGAAACATCGACCCCTGCAGGGCGGCATCCCGCCGGCCGTCCTGCGGGGGCCTTTTTTCGTTCCGACTCAGTCCGAGGTACGGGTGAGCAGGCGCTCGGCGGTGGCGACGGCGGCGCCGATGCACGTCGGGATGCCGACGCCCCGCAGGTACGCCCCCGTCACGGCGATGCCCGGCGCGTCGCGTTCGAACGCCGCTTCGAGCTGCGCCATGGCGGCGAGGTGTCCCGCCGGGAACTGGGGGAACGAACGGGGCCACCGCGAGACCCGCGCCGACGTCGGCGGTCCGGCGAGTGCGAAGACCTCGTCGAGCTCGGCGTGGACGGCGTCCACGAGCTCGGCGTCGTCGAGGTCGAAGCCCCGCTCGTCGCCGTGACGACCCACCGAGGCGCGAAGGACGACCGAGCCTTCAACAGCGAGGTGGGGCCACTTGTTCGAGAACACCGAGCACGCCGTGAGCAGCCGGCCCTCGGTGCGGGGCACGAGGAAGCCGCTGCCGTCGATCGGCCTGCCGATGGCGCGGGCCTCGTAGGCGAGGGTCACCAGCGTCACCGAGGCGTAACCGATGCGGCCGAGGAGGTCGGCGGCGTCGGGGCTGTGGTCGGCGACGAGGGGAGCCGCCGCGTACGCGGGCGTGGTGATCACGACGGCATCGGCGTCGAGGGCACCGTGACCGTCCCCGACGACGACCCACCGGTCGGCGCGGCGTTCGATCGACGCGACGCTCGCTCCCGTCCGCACCTCGGCGCCTCGCCCGCCCAACGAGGACACCAACGCCTCGACGAGCGCCCCCATGCCGCGGCGCGGCGCGTAGAACACCGGTGCCGACGGGTCGGGTGGGTTGGTCGCCCGCTGTTCCCGGAGGCCGGCGGTGAGGCTGGTGGCTCGGCGGGCGACGGCCGCGAGCTGCGCGGCGCCGACATCGAGGCTGAGCTCCTCCGTCCGCCCCGCGTTGATGCCTCCGAGCAACGGGTCGACGAGGCGTTCGTGGATCTCGGCGCCATAACGCCCTCGGATGAGGTCGCCGATGGTGACGTCCTCGGTCAGCGGCAGCCCGGGGAGAGACGGCTCCTCCCGGGCGCGCGCCAGTCCGGAATCGGACAGGACACCGCTGAGGGCGAGCGGACCGAAGTCGACGGGCACGCCGAGGACCAACCCGGTGGGGATGGGCTGGAGGCGGCCGTCGAGCCACAACGACGCCGATCCCGTGCCCGGCGAGACGAGGTCGTCGAAGAGGCCGAGCCGCTGGGAGAGCTCGACGGCATGGGGGACCCGCGCCAGGAAGGCGTCTGGCCCCTCGTCGACGGGTCGCCCGTCGAACGCCGTCGTACGGATCTTGCCGCCGAGGCGATCGTCGGCCTCCAACACGGTCACGTCGGCACCACCGTCGACGAACGCGTGGGCCGCCGCCAGCCCGCTGATCCCGCCCCCGACGACGACCGCTCTCACGAGGCTCTGCCGTCGGTTCGCTTCACGACCAAGCCCGTTCCGCTCACGACCCCGACACGAGGTCGGCGAGCAGCGCCAGGAAGCGCGGGTCGTCGTTGAGCGACGCCGTGCGGGCGAGGGCCACACCGGCCTCGGCGGCGACCGCCTTCGCCTCGAGGTCGACGTCGTAGAGGACCTCGAGGTGGTCGGACGTGAACCCCGCGGGACAGACGACGACGCCGTCGTAGCCTTCGGAGGGGAGCGAGCGGATGACCTCGAGGATGTCGGGACCGATCCAGGGCTCGGGCGTGCGGCCCGCGCTCTGCCACGCGACGCGCCACGACGCGATCCCCGCCTCGGCGGCGATCCTTTCGCCGGTGGCGTGCAGCTGCGCCTCATAGGTCGGGTCGTCGATCGACCGGGCCCGCACCGGCAAGGAGTGGGCGGTCACGAGCAGCTCGGGCTTCGACACGCCGTCGGGGAGCGTCGCCATCGCCGCGTGCACGCGCCCGGCCAGCAGCGTGACCAGTGCCGGGTGGTCCCACCACGCGGTGACGTCGCGCACCTTGAGGTGACCGGACGCGTCCGCCGCCCGTTCGAGGTACTGGCCGACGGAAAGTGCGGAGTAGTGAGGCGCGAGGACGAGGCTCACGAACTCCTCGACACCGGCGGCCGCCAACGCCTCGACCCCGGCCTCGATCGACGGCGACGCGTGCTTCAACCCGAGCTCGACGTGCCACTCGCCCGCGCCGGCGCGCTCGTCGAGCACCCGCTGCAACCCCGACGCCTGGGCGCGAGTCCTGGCGGCCAGCGGCGAGAGCCCCCCGATGGCGTCGTAGCGGCGGCGGAGGTCGGCGAGCTGCTCAGGGGTCGGCGGCCGGCCGCGGCGGATGTCGGTGTAGTACGCCTCGAGGTCGCCCGCGCGCTCCGGCGTGCCATAGGCCATGAGGAGCACGCCGCGCCTCCCGCTCACATCGCCGCTCGGGCTCTAGGCGTCATGCACCAGGTCCACGATCCGTTGCAGGACGTCGCTGTCGGTCTCGGGGCGCACACCGTGGCCGAGGTTGAAGATGTGCCCGGGACGGCCCGCGTTCGAGGCGAGGACCTCGCGGGTCTTCGACTCGACGACGTCCCACGGCGCCAGCGCCACCGCCCACGGATCGAGGTTCCCCTGCACGGCCGTCCCCTCGCCGACCCGCCGCCTCGCGTCGTCCAAGGAGATCGACGAGTCGACGCTGACGACGTCGGCGCCCGCGCCCGCCCACATCGACAAGAGGTCGGCGGTGCCGACGCCAGATGCGATGCGGGGAACGCCGAGGTCGGCAACGCCCTCGAAGATCTTGCGCACGGACGGCAGCACGAACCGCTCGTAGTCGACGGGATCGAGCGCGCCCGCCCACGAGTCGAAGAGCTGCACGGCCGACGCCCCCGCCTCGACCTGGGACCGCAGCGACGCCAGCGCGACGTCGGCCAGACGATCGAGCAGGGACGCGAACAACGCCGGCTCCCGCCACAGCATCCGCCTCGTCTCGACGTACTCCCGCGACGGCTTGCCCTCGACGAGGTACGACGCCACGGTGAACGGCGCGCCTGCGAACCCGATCAAGGGGACGTCGAGCTCCTTCACGAGCAGCCGGACGGTCTCGAGCACGTACGGGACGTCGGCCTCGGGCTCCAGCGGTCGCAGCCGCGCCAGGTCGCCCTCCGAACGGAAGGGCTCCTCGACGACGGGACCGATGCCCGCCTTGATGTCGACGCCGAAGCCGAGGGCGTGGACCGGGACGACGATGTCGGAGTAGAGGATGGCGGCGTCGACGCCGTAGCGCTGCACCGGCTGCAGCGTGATCCGGGCAGCGAGCTCGGGCTGCTTGATGGCCTCGAGGATGTTCGTGGTGCCCTTCAGGGCCCGGTACTCGGGGAGCGACCGGCCCGCCTGGCGCATGAACCACACGGGTGTGCGTTCGACCGCGTCGGACCGGCAGGCCCCGAGGAACGGCGCGTTCGTGAGGTCGGACACGACCGACGATTCTGCTCGCCGGCGAACGGGACCCGCTAATCTGGACGCTTCCTCATGGCGGCTCCCGTGCCTGAACGATCCGACATCCAGAGCGAACAGGCCCACATCGACCGGGCGTACGCACGCCTCGACGCGATGCGGGCCGCTGCTGCGGCCCGCAGGGACGAGGTCATCGGCGACAGCCGCGGAGGTACTCACCAGGCCCGCGAGGAGCGCGACGTCATCGTCCGTTCCGCCCTCGCCCGCATCGAGCAGCTGCGGATGGGCGACGAGGCGCTGAGCTTCGGCCGGATCGACCGGACGACGGGCGAGCGCTTCTACATCGGACGCCTCGCGGTGTCCGACGTCGACCAGGAGCCGCTGATCGTCGACTGGCGAGCGCCGGTGGCCGAGCCGTTCTACCGGGCCACGGGTCGTCATCCGATGGGCCTGTCGCGTCGCCGGCACTTCATCACCGACGGGCGACGCATCGCGGGCATCGAGGACGAGCTCCTCGACCTCGACCACCTGCCGGAGGAGTCGACGCTGGCGGGGGAGGGTGCGCTGCTGGCGGCCCTCGAACGCAACCGCTCCGGCGCCATGCGCGACATCGTCGGGACGATCCAGGCGGAGCAGGACGACATCATCCGCGCCCCGATGCCGGGCGTGCTCGTCGTCCAGGGTGGTCCAGGCACGGGCAAGACCGCCGTCGCCCTCCACCGCGCCGCCTACCTGCTCTACACCTACCGCTTCCCGCTCGAGCGCCAGGGCGTCCTCGTCGTCGGCCCGAACCCGCTGTTCCTCCGCTACATCGAGCACGTGCTGCCGTCGCTCGGCGAGACCGGCGTGACGTTGTCGACGGTGGCCGGCCTCTACGCCGGCAACATCCGCCCACGCGCCATCGACACGGCGCAGGCGGCGCGGGTGAAGGGCGACGTGCGAATGGCCAAGGTCCTGGCCAAGGCGGTCGGAGACCGGCAGCGGCCGTTGCGTTCGACGGTCGAGATCCCCTACGGCTCCTACCGGCTTCGGCTCACGCCCGACCTCACGCGCGACGTCGTCCGGGCGGCCAAGCGCCGGCCGGGCTCGCACAACGGTCGGCGCGCCCAGGTGGAGCAGATGATCGCGCAGCGCCTGCACGGGCAGTACACGGAGGCCGTGAACCGAACGGCGCGCGCCGCCATCCGCGAGCATGCGCCGACGGAGGCGTTGGGCTACGCCGAGTTCGCCGAGGAGCTGAAGGGCTCGGCGGACCTCAGGGATGCGCTGGAGCGCATCTGGCCGCGGCTGGTGCCCGAGGAGCTGGTCCACGATCTCTTCGGGGCGCGCCCGCTGATCGAGCTCGCGGGAACCGACAAGCTCAACGAGCACGAGCGCGCCGCGCTGCACCGGCCGCGGGCCGCGGCGCTCGAGGACATCCCGTGGACGGCGGCCGATGTGCCGCTCCTCGACGAGGCCGCCGTGCTACTGGGGCCGAGGAAGCGGCGTCCCGACCACGCCGACGACGTCCACACCTACGGGCACGTGGTCGTCGACGAGGCGCAGGACCTGTCGCCGATGCAGCTGCGGATGCTGGCGCGGCGGTCGCTCGGCGGGTCGATGACGATCGTGGGGGACATCGGCCAGGCGACCGGGCCGTTCTCGCCGTCGGACTGGGGTGACATCCTCGCCCACCTCCCGAGCCGCAAGCCGTCCCGGCAGGTCGAGCTCACCGTCAACTACCGGACGCCGTCGGAGATCATGGAGGTGGCGGGCCGGGTGCTGGCGAAGGCGGCGCCCCATCTCGTCCCGCCGCAGTCGGTCCGGTCGGCCGGGGTCGGCCCCGCGGTGCGCTCGGTCGGTCCGGGCGACGACGTCACCGAGGTGGCGCTCGCCGTGGCGGCGTCCCTCCGGGAGGAGATCGGCGGGACCGTCGCCGTGATCTGCCCGCCGTCGCTCGCCGGTCCGCTCGGCGCCGCGAGGGAGGACGACGTGTCACTCGAGGACGAGGTGTCGATCGTGCCCGTCGGGTCGGTCAAGGGCCTGGAGTTCGACGGCGTAGTGGTGGTCGAGCCCGGGCTCATCGCCGACGAGTCGCCGCAGGGGTTGCGGGCGTTGTACGTGTCGTTGACGCGGGCGACGAAGCGGCTGACGATCGTTCATGAGTCGCCGTTGCCGGCGGTGCTTGGCCTGTAGCGGTGATGATGGTTCGCTGCGCCGGAGAAGCTGGCTCCGCTCACGTGCCGGCCGGTCGCTGGCGCTCCTGGCGCCGGCGCGGTGTTTCCGGCGCCGGTGCTTCGGGCGCGGCTAGGGCGTGAGGCTGTCGGCGGGCGCCGTGCGCAGCTGGTGCATCGTCTGGGTCGCGAGCCGGAGGTGGTGGCTCCCCTCGTGGACGGCCTCGCGGGCGAGGTCGAGCGCGTTGACGCTGCGGCTGGCGCGGAACCCCGTCCGAACCCATTCGTGCGGCGCGATCCTGGCCACGGTCTCGGCGAACTGGTCGGCGCTCAACGTGAGTGCCGCGAGGACGACGGCGATGCCCTGCTCGTTGGCGCCCGACGGGGGCGTGACGTGGGTCTCCGGGAGGACGGGCTCGTCCTCCCGCAGCACCCTCTGCACGCGGATGTCGAGGGCGTGCAGCACGTCGCGGACGTGGCCGGCGTGCTCGAGGGCGCTCCAGTCGGCGGGCGTGGGACGGCCGGTGAGGACGGTCTCCGGGTCGTCGTCGTCGAGATGCAGCGCCAACGCACTGCGCCATCGCGCCGGGAACGATCGGAGCCCGACGACGATGTCGGTGGCGTCGACCTTGTCCGGGACGAACCCACAGGTCATGCACGTCCCGGACGTGGCGAACTCTGCAAGACCACGCTTGTCCCCGAGGTTCATGCTCATGTGGCTGATCGGTCCTCCCTGACCCCGCCGCTCGCTACCCCTGCGTAGGACAGTCGTAACCCTTCGGACGGCGCCGTTGGTTACGGTTTGGTTGCGATGTGTGGTCGATTCGTGGCGACGGCCTCCCCCGCCCAGCTCGCCGACTACCTCCGCGTCGACGGCGTGCGGACCGAGGCGCTCGGTCCGAGCTGGAACGTGGCGCCGACCGACGCCGTCTACGCGGTGGCCGAGAACCGGGACTCGGACCGGCTGCTCGGCGCGTACAAGTGGGGGCTCGTGCCCTTCTGGGCCAAGGACGCCAAGGGCGGCGCCCGGATGATCAACGCCCGAGCCGAGACGCTCGAGTCGAAGTTCCGCCGGACCTTCGAGCGCCGCCGTTGCCTGCTGCCGGCGGACGGGTTCTACGAGTGGGAGAAGCTCGAGGGCGGCGGGAAGCAGCCGTGGTTCATCCATCGGGCGGACGGCGCGCCGATGGTGTTCGCCGGGCTGTGGGAGGTGTGGAAGCCCGAGGACGCCGCAGAGGAGGACGAGCCGCTGCGGACGTGCTCGATCATCACGACGTCGGCCAACGACCTGCTGGCGCGGATCCACGATCGGATGCCGGCGGTGATCTCGGCACACGACTGGGAGCTCTGGCTCGACCGCTCGGTCACCGACACCTCCGCCGTGCGCCACCTGCTCGCGCCCGCCGACCCGCGCCAGTTCGACATGTTCCAGGTGTCGCCGGCGGTCAACAGCGTCCGCAACAACCACGGCGACCTGGTGGCGCCGCTCAACCCCCGTTGAGGTGGTGCTTCCGGCGACCACTTCCGTCACCTGAACGACGCCGAGGACGGTCGCATCATCGATGCAGCAGCACCTCGGCGCCGAGGGGGACGAACCCGGCGGCCAGGAACGCCCGCAGCGAACGGGCGTTGCCCGGGCTCACCTGCGCGAACACGGGCTCACCCTCGGGCACGTGGCCGAGGGCGCGGGTGATGATCCGGCGGCCGGCACCGTTGCCCTGCCGCGCCTCGTCGATCTCGACGGCGACCTCCCACCGGCCGGCGAGCCCGCGGCCCACCGCGAACACGGCACGGTGGTCGGCATCGGCGAAGGCCCGCACCTCAGCGCGTCGCGCCCGGGCGCGGACGAGTCGGGGATGGTCGACGGTGGTCGCGCGGTCGCCGTCCTCGACGTTTCGGCCGGTCCCCCGAGCGACGAGCACCGCATCGATGACGCCGACGCGCAGGCCCGTCCGTCCGGACAACCAGACCAGGAACTCCGGCGCAAGCGCCGCCGCCAGCGGGTCGGGTCGCTTCGCCAGCTCGGCTCGCACGTCGGCCGCGTCCACGTCGGCGGCCACGATCGAATGCGCCGTGAACGCGATGCAGGCGGCGGTCTCCGGTGCCGGCGCGGCGATGAAGTCGGTGATGCCGTCCGCCGGAGGGAAGCGGCCGTCGGCAGCGGCGGCGAAGACGGCCGCGAGCGACGTCACCACGTCGCCATCCGAGCACATCGGCGCCTGGAAGTTCGTCGGGGCGGGAGCTTTCGTGGCCGCTTCGCCGGGTAGAACCGGCCCGTCAGCCCGACACGGCGAACCCGAGGTCCCGATGCGCACCGTCACCTTCTCGTCCCTACCTACTCGTCGGTAGGCTGAATCGCATGGATGACCGCGCCCTCCTGGCCGAGCTCGAGCCCGTCGCCGCGAAGCTGTACGACCGTCACGACAAGACGGCCAAGGAGTGGTTCCCCCACGAGATGGTGCCGTGGAGCCAGGGGCGCGACTTCGAGCCTGGCGTCGACTGGGAGCCCGACGAGCTGGCCCCGCCGCCGCCCGTCCGCAGCGCGCTGTTCGTCAACCTGCTCACCGAGGACAACCTGCCCTACTCCTCGATGGAGATCCACGAGATGTTCGGCGCCGGCGGCGCATGGGGCGAGTGGGCCCGGCGGTGGACCGCGGAGGAGGGTCGGCACTCGATCGTCATGCGCGACTGGATGACGGTCACCCGCGCGATCGATCCCGTGGCGCTGGAGCGGGGCCGGATGGCGCAGGTGTGCGGCGGCATCGTCCCGCATCCGCAGACGGCGGTGCGCGGCCTCGTGTACGTCACGTTGCAGGAGCTGGCCACCCGCATCAGCCACAACAACACGGGCAAGTTCCTCACCGACCGGTTCGGCGAGAAGATCATGAAGCGCGTCGGCGCCGACGAGAACCTGCACTACCTCTTCTACCGGGACATGACGAGCGCGGCGATGGAGCTCGATCCGTCATCGGTCGTGCTCGCCATCGAGGCCGAGGTGCGGGAGTTCGCCATGCCCGGCGTCGGCATTCCCGACTTCGAGGCCCACGCCAAGGCGATCGCCAAGCACCAGATCTACGACATGGCCATCCACCACGACAAGATCCTCGTGCCCGTCGTGCTCAACCACTGGAAGGTCGAGGAGCTCACGGGGCTCTCCGAGGAGGCCGAGGCGGCGCGGGACAAGCTCCTCGTGCGCATCGGGCGCATCGGCAAGGCCGCCCGGCGCATGCGGGCCCGAGCGGACGAGGCTGCCGCCGCCGAGGCCGAGCTCAGCCCGGTCTGAGGGCGGCACCACCCGCACGTAAGCTCTCAGGGCGACGAAACGCCCTGCCGATAGGTACGTGGGCCGCGGGCGCACCGAAAGACCACCTATGACCGAGCGCGCAAGTCGAAACGCAGCAAGCCTGCGTGCGCTCGCGCTCGTCGTGCTGGCCGTGATCCTGGGATCGGTCGCGGTCGGCCTCGCCTTCCCGCCGCCGGGGGTCGCGCAGGAGGCGCCGCCCGACGACTCGTCGACGACCACCGAGCCCACGACGCTGCTGCAGCCCGGCGAGACGACGACCACGACGGCACCGACGACGACCACCACGGCACCCCCGCCACCACCCGCCAACGGTGGCAACCCCGACGACGACTCCGGCCCGACCGAGGTCCCGCAGGACGTCGTCGTCGTGCCTCCACCCGAGGGGGCGGTCGGACCGGACCCGTTCGCCGACGTGCTCGCGCAGATCGCCGGGGTGACGTTGGCCGAGGTGCAGAAGGGCCTGAAGGCCACCGAGCAGGCGCGGGCCCTGGCCGTCGCCACGACGACCTCGCTGAGCGACGGTGTGGCGCTGCTCGAGGCCCGGATCGCGCAGCTGGAGGCGGACAAGGCGCAGGCGGTCGCCCGTCTGCAACAGGCGCGCCTGCAGCTGAAGAAGCGAGCGGTGGCGGGCTACATGGGCTCGCCGGCGCAGCCGATCAACCAGATCCTCGAGGCCGCCGACTTCAACGACCTGTCCCGGCGCTTCGAGCTCCTGCAGTCGGTGGTCGAGGCGGACCGGGCGCGCATCAGCGAGTACAACGCCGCGCGCGAAGCCGTCGGCAGCGAGCTGCAGCGACTGGTGACCGATCTCGACGCCAAGCGGTCCGCGCTGACGGTGTCCGCGACGGTCCTCGACGGGGCGGACTCGCAGTTGCTGGCCAAGCAGATCCAGCTGGCAGCGGTGCGGGCGGGTTCGAACGTGGTCGGCGGCGGGTTCGTGTTCCCGGTCGGCGGTGCGCACTCGTTCAGCGACACGTTCGGCGCCCCCCGCATGTTCGGCACGTCGTACGCGCACCTGCACCAGGGAACCGACATCTTCGCCGCCTCGGGCACCCCCCTGCTGGCCGTCGAGCGGGGCGTGCTCATCTCCATCGGGTCCGACGTGCTCGGCGGCACCAAGCTGTGGCTCGTCGGCGCCAGTGGGACCCGGTACTACTACGCCCACCTGTCGGCGTTCGCCGAGGGCGTGGCCGACGGCAAGGTCGTCTCCGCCGGCGACGTCGTCGGCTTCGTCGGCAACACCGGCAACGCGGCGACGACGCCGGCGCACTGCCACTTCGAGGTCCATCCGAACGGCGGTCCTGCCGTCAATCCCTATCCGCTGTTGAAGATCGTCGACGACGCGCAGAAGCAGCTCGCCGGCGGCAGGCCCGTCGCCCCGACGACTTCGACTTCGGTTCGCTCCGCATAGCGGCCGCTCCGCTCACGTATCGGCTGGTCGCTGGCGCCCCTGGCGCCGGCCTCAGCGGAGTCGTACCGGGCTGCGGGGCTCCGGGACGGTCGTCGGCGACACGGCGATGTGCGGCACTGTCGGGACCGCGGGCGGGGGCAACATCGGCGCGTCGGCGCCGGCCGGGAGCTTCCTCGACGAGACCACCGCGTCGATGAGTCCGTAGGCGACCGCGTCCTCGCCGCCGAGGATGTAGTCGCGGTCGGTGTCCTTCTCGACGCGCTCGACGGACTGGCCGGTGTGGAAGGCGAGGATCTCGTGCATGCGCCGGCGGAGGAAGGCCATCTCCCGTGCCTGGATCTCGATGTCGACGGACTGTCCCTGCGCGCCGCCGTGGGGTTGGTGGATGAGGATCCGGGCGTTGGGCAGCGCATGCCGACGACCGGCGGCGCCGCTGGCAAGGATGACCGCGGCGGCCGAGGCGGCGAGCCCGCTGCAGTAGGTGGCGACGGGCGCCTTCATGAACTGCATCGCGTCGTAGATGGCGAACATGGCGTTCATCGAGCCACCGGGGGAGTTGATGTAGAGGCTGATCTCGCGCTCGGGGTCGGCCGCCTCGAGGTGCAGCAGCTGGGCGGTGATGACGTTGGCGACGCCGTCATCGATGGGGGAGCCGAGGAGGACGATTCGTTCGGCGAGCAGACGGGAGTAGACGTCGAAGGCGCGCTCGCCCCGTCCGTTCGACTCGATGACGGTGGGGACCAGGTACGACATCAGCGACTCCTCTCGCTACAGTGGCAACCGTTCGGTTGCGGGTGACTGTACCCGCAACTCGCGGGTTGCGAAAGGAGCATTGTGGATCTCGTGTTCGTCGCCCTCGCCGACGCCACCCGCCGCCGCGTGCTCGAGCTCCTCGCCGACGAGGGCGGGGCCACCGCCACGCAGCTCGCCGGCAGCTTCCCGGTGACCCGCCAGGCCATCGCCAAGCACCTCCAGGTCCTCGCCGACGCCGGTCTCGCCACGTCCGAGCGGCGCGGCCGGGAGACGCAGTGGACGGTGACCCCGCAAGCGCTCGCCCCGGCGATCGCCTGGATGACCGGGCTCGGCGAGTCCGGCTTCGACGACCGCCTCGCCGCACTGCAGCGCCACCTCGGCGAGCGGTCCGCGGAGCGGGGGATCGGCGGCATCCGGTCCCGTCCGGAGACCCCCGCCAACCCGCTTCGCATCGCCGCCAGCGGGCGCCCGACCCGCCCGCTCTGAGACCGCCGGTTTTGTCAGCCGGATCCCGCCGCCGTCGGCGGGATCCGGCTGACAAAAGCCGTCAGGCGAGGCCGAGGCGGACCAGTTGGTCGTCGGGGGCGTCGACCGAACGGAGCGCTTCTCGCAGCAGGTCAGCGAGCTCCCTCTCGACGGCCTCGCCGACGCGGTCCTCGTCCTCGGACGGATCGACGGACACGTCGAAGAGATGGTTCCCGGTGAAGCGGGTCATCGCCCAGAATGGCAAGAGGTCGCCGGCGACGAACGGCTGGCGGATCACCGGGACGCGTGACCCCGGCATGCGGTCGAGCGAGGCGCGGTCGTCCGGCGGCGGCAGCTTCAGCCCGGGCGCGCCGTGGACCGGCATCGTCGACCACCGGTTCGACCACATCGAGATCGGGGCGTTGACCCCATCTACCGGCCCGCGCACGTACTTGCGCCCGAGACCGTCGACGACGTGGACCTCGCGCCCCCACACGCCGAGCAGCGCCCAGTCGCGCACCGACGTCGCCGTCCCGTCCAGCAGCGGCACCAACGACGAGCCGTGCGTGCGGTGCTGCACGGCGTCGGCGACGCCGAACCCGTCGGCCAACGTCGCGTGCAGGTCGACCGACGTCGTCAACGCGTCGACCGAAGCGCCGCCGGCGACACCCGGCCAGCGCACGAGCAGCGGGATGTGTCCCATCGGCTCGTACACCGGCACGCCCGGCTTGCCGAACACGTCCTTCTCGCCGAGGTAGTGGCCGTGGTCGGTGCAGACGATCACCGCGGTGGAGTCCGCCCAGCCGCTCCGATCGATGGTGTCGAGCAGCCGCCCGAACCAGACGTCGATCATCGTGAGCTTGGCTCCGTACTGCGCGCGGATCTGCCGGGCCTGCTCCGGCGTGATCCGCCCCTTGCCGATGGCGTTGGTCGTGTACGGCGGCCAGATGAGGTGCGGGCCCTCCCAGTCCGGGTCGTACATCGACGCGTACGGCTCGGGCGTGTCGAACGGCTCGTGCGGATCGAACTCGTCGATCAGCAACAGGAACCGGTCGTGCGCCGGTGCCTCGTCCTCGAGCCACCGCGCCGCGGCGGTCATCGTGCGCGGACCGGGGAAGTCGTCCTCGCCGCGGAACCACGCGCGGCTGTCGTGGTACGGCGGATGGACGCGGTTGAACACGGGTGCGCCGATCGACGTCGTGTCCGGCTTCGTGCGCCACGGGTCGGACTCGTGCCCGCGCTGGTAGTCCCACGCGGTGAAGTCGGTGTGGAAGTTCTCGCCGCCGACCTCGAAGAGGTGGGGATGGTCGGTGACGAGCTTGGTGACGACGCCCGCCTCCCGCAGGTGCACCGTGATCGCGTCCTCCCAGATCTCGATCGAACCCCACGGCTTCCACAGGAAGTCGAGGGCGCCGCACAGCAGGTCATGGCGCGCCGGGATGCACGGGAGCGAGCCGACGTAGTGGTTCGTGAAGCGGGTGGCGGTCGCGCCGAAGCGGTCGAGGTTCGGCGTCGAGAACTCCTCGCTCCCGTAGCTCCCGAGGTGGTGACGGTTGAGGCTGTCCAGGAGGACGACGACGACGCGGTCGATGGTCAAGGCGAGTCTCCCGGCATCCGGCGAACGTTGAGGTGGCGATTGTGGTCGCTCGAACACGTTCATGGGGCGCCGGCGGCGACCGCTACCGCCACATCGACGCGGTGACACCGCGTGGACGAAGCTGCAGTAAGCATCCGGGCATGTTCCGCTGCCCGGTGTGCAAGCACCCACTCGCACGCGGCGACGCGGCGTGGCGGTGCGAGACCGGGCACTCCTACGACGTGGCCAGGGAGGGGTACGTCAACCTCCTCATCACCCACCAGCGGCGCCGGCGCGAGCCCGGCGACAGCGCCGAGATGCTCGCCCACCGGCGCGCCTTCCTCGACGCCGGCCACTACCGACCGCTGAAGGACGCGCTGGCCGACCTCGTGCCCGCTGGCGCGTCCGTGCTCGACGTCGGCTGCGGCGAGGGCTACTACACCCGCGATCTCCCGAACCCGGTGTGGGGCATCGACATCGCCAAGGCTGCCGTGCGCCTGGCGGCCAAGCGCACCGAGAGGAGCGACGCCCACTACGCGGTCGCCTCCGCCTACGACCTCCCCGTCCTCGACGGCGCCGCCGACGTCGTGGTCAGCGTGTTCGCACCGCTCCACTCGGTGGAGTTCGAGCGGGTCCTCACGCCCGGGGGGATGGTCGTCACGGTGGTGCCGGGTCCCCGCCACCTCGACGGCCTCAAGGCCCGGTTCTTCGAGGCGCCCGAGCTCCATCCCGACGAGGGTCCCTTCGAACGCGAGGGCGCCACGACGGCGCTCCGACCCACGGGACGGCACGAGGTCACGTACGACCTCGAGCTCACCGACGGCGGCACCATCGACGACCTCGTCCACATGACGCCCTATGCCTGGTACGTCTCGCCCGAGCGCCGCGGCGCGGTCGTCGCATCGGCGGCGCTCAGGACCACCGTGGACTTTCGGGTCTTCACGTACGTCGTTTCCTGACCACCCTCCGCGGGCACGTACTGCATGTGGCCTTCGATTCGCCGGTCGTCCTGGTGGTGGACGACAACGAGAGCGCCCGCCGGCTCGTCCGCATGGGACTCGAGCTCGAAGGGGTCACGGTCATCGAGGCCGACAACCTGGCGCGGGCCAGGCAATACCTCCACCGCCGGATGTCCGGCGTCGTCCTCGACCGCGAGCTCCCCGACGGCGACGGCCTGACGCTGCTCGCCGACATCGGCGCCACCTGCCCTGACGTGCCCGTGATCGTGAACTCGACCCTCGACGACGGCCGGGAGCCGGCGTGGGTCGTCAAGGTCGACAAGGGGGACCTTCCCGAGATCGTGCGGGCGCTCGACCTGTCGGTGACGGCGATGGCGGCCGACCACCTGGCCGTCGTCGACCTCGTCCGCAGCGAGGCCGAGTCCGTCGTGGCGCAGTGGGAGGAGCTGTGCCGTTGGGACCCGCTCCTGCCGCCGGACTCCGCGCCGGGTTGTGTCTCCGACGGAGGGTCGCTGGCGAAGTCCGTCGTCGACGCCGTCGGTGAGGCCCTCCAGCGGCCGCAGCCGCTGGGCTGGGGCGCCGATCCCGCGCTGGCGTCGGTGATGGAGATGTTCGCGTCGAGCGCCGGTGCCATCGACGTCGCCATCGGCCAGCTCGTGTGCCTGCGGGAGGCGTTCCGTCGCCACCTCTCCGGCCACGTGCCGCCCGCCGAGGAAGCGGAGAGCCGGGCCCGCGTCGACATGATCATCGACCGGGCCATCTGGTCGGCAGCCCGGGTCGCGGCCGCCCGCCTGCAGCGCCAGGTCTCGTTCGATCCCTTGACCGGGTTGGGGAACCGCAAGTCCTTCGACGGCGACCTCGACCGCGAGCTCGATCGGGCCCACCGCTACGGCCGCGAGCTGACGATGGTGCTCGTCGCGGCCCTGGCACTCGAGGGCGACGATCTCGACGAGGCCGCCGAGGCGCGGTTGCGGCGGATGGCGGGCGTCCTGTCGAGGAACCTGCGGCGCCAGGACGGCGTGCACCGCATCGGCCCGTCCACCTTCGCCGTGCTCCTCCCGGAGACAGCGGCGAGCGGCGGCCGCACCGTCGCCGAACGCCTGCGGACCGGTCTCGGGCCCGACGTCACCCTCGGCGAGGCCAGCTTCCCCGACGACGGAGACGACGCCGTGACCCTCCTGCACGCCGCCGAACCCCCCGGCCGCGGGGTGCGATCCACCCCCTGACGCCTGGAAGGGCACAGAATGGGGTCACGAACGACGTTCGGGAGACCGTGCCGGGACGTCGAGAGGAGGTCGGAGAAGTGGCTGAGTACGAGGGTTACTGCGTGAAGTGCCGGGAGAAGCGGAAGTTCGACGGGGAGGTCAAGGAGATGGCCAACGGTCGCAAAGCGGCCCAGGGCATCTGCCCCACATGTGGCACCAAGATGAACCGGATGCTCGGGAAGGACGCCAAGTAGTTCCGTAGTGCCGCGGGCGGCGGGAGGCCGAGCGTTCTTCGCTTGGCTTCCACCCCCGACGGTGGGGCGCTCGGCGGCCGCTCGGCGCGGCGACGTTCGGCCGGTCGTCGCTTCGTCGGTCCTGGGCGCTCCGAGCTCCCACGGTTGGAGTCAGAACGGCGGGTCCTCGTCGCCGTGGCGGGTGCGTTGGAGGCGTCGGACGGCGCCGGCGAGGGCGGCCACCGCCCGGTCGTTGAGGGGCGTGCTGCCCTCCAGCTCACGGCGTCGGAGCGCGTACGACAGCGCCACGGCCGTCGCCTCGGACTGCCCCTCGCTCACCTGCACGAGGTAGAGCTCGACCCGCCGGTCGTCCGGGTCATCCCGACACAGCGACAGGGCCACGCGGTCGATGAGGTGGGACAGCTCGGCGAGATCGTCGTCGGTCCCCTCCATGGGCCGCAGCGTAGAGTGCCCGGCCGTGCCCGACGACGCCGACCTCACGTTCCCCGGCGCCCGGCGCCCGGATCGGCAGCGCCCGGTCGATTCCTCGGGCCTGCGCATCGCCGTCCACGAGTGGGGCGACGAGTCGGCCGCGCCGCTCCTGCTGGCCCATGGCGGCTTCGACTTCGCGGGGACCTACGACGTCTTCGCCCCACTCCTCGCGGACGCGGGTTGGCGGGTCGTGGCGTGGGACCACCGGGGCCACGGCGACTCCGAGCACGCCCACCTCTACTCGTGGGACGCCGACGTGCGCGACGCCGTCGCCGTCATGGACTCGATCACCCGGGGGCCGATGCCGATCATCGGACACTCCAAGGGCGGCGCGCTGATGTTGCAGCTCGCCGAGGCGCTTCCCCACCGCATGACGCGGCTCGTGAACATCGACGGGATGCCGTCCCCTCGGCCGCACCCGCACCCGGACGTGGCGTCGCACGAGCGCACGAAGCTCATGCAGAGCGAGCTGTCCGGCTGGCTCGACTACCGACGCTCGACCTCGACGCTCTCGCGCAAGCCAGGCACGATCGACGAGCTGGCCGAGCGGCGGGGCCGGATGAACCCGCGGTTGTCGAAGGAGTGGCTGCGCTACCTCGTGACGATCGGGGCGCGCCACGACGCCGACGGCTGGCGGTGGAAGATCGACCCGGCCCTGCGCATGGGCGGCTTCGGCCCGTACCGCAACTCGTGGTCGCTCGAGCGGTTGGCCGGCATGGACCTCCCGGTGCTCGGCCTGCTGGGGCTCGTGCCCGAGCAGATGGGCTGGGGGACGAACCCCGACGAGCTCCGTCCGTACCTGCCGCCGAACGGCGAGCTCGTCGCCTTCGAGGACACGGGCCACTTCGTCCACATCGAGAAACCGCACGAGGTGGCCGCGCTGGTGCTCGACTTCCTCGGGACGCCGGCGTGAAGACGATCCTTCACGGGAGGGTGGAGCTCGCCCTGCACGAGCTGCAGGGCGGGACGGGGCGTCCGCTGCTGCACCTCCACGGGCTCGGCGAGCGCTCGCCGGAGGGCGTGCCCGCGGGGTACGAGGCATGGAGCGGTCCGATCTACGGGCTCGACTTCACGGGCCACGGTGCCTCCACGATCCCGAAGGGAGGGGGGTACGGGGCCGAGATCCTCATGGCCGACGCCGACGCCGCGCTGGCCGAGCTCGGTCCGTCGACCGTGATCGGCCGAGGGCTCGGCGCGTACGTGGCGGTGCTCCTCGCCGGCGCCCGACCGGCCGACGTGCGCGGCGCCATCCTCCGGGACGGGCCCGGCCTGGTGGGCGGCGGCATCACCCCGACGTCGCCCCACGTCGCCGCCGTGGACCTCGACTCGATGGTCCCTCCCGACCCGTGGGCGCTCGCCGAGTTGACCCGCGACCCGCGCCCGCCCGACTACGCCACGTCCTTCGTCCGCCAGGCCACGCACTTCTCCGACCTGTCCGAGCCGATCACCGTGTGCGCCATCGGCCGCCCGGCGTGGCTCGAGGCGGTCGTCGCCGAGCCGGGTGTCCGGGTGGCCTCGCTCTCCGAAGCGTTGGAGACCTACTCGGAGTGATCGGTTCGCTGCGCCGATGAAGCTGGCCACGCCCACGTGCGGCCTGCTCGCTGGCGCTCCCGGACGGCCGCCCGGTGTCACCGGTCCCCTAAGTTCCGGGCCATGAAGATCGGACTCGGCACGGGCGGGCGGACGATGGCGGACGCCGTCGAAGCGACGAAGCAGGCGGAGGCCGACGGGTTCTCGTCGGTGTGGTTCAGCAACATCTTCGGCCTCGACGCCATGACGGTGTGCGCCGTCGCCGGCGCAGCGACCTCGACGATCGAGCTCGGGACGTTCGTGGTGCCGACCTTTCCCCGCCACCCGCATGCCATGGCGCAGCAGGCCTCGTCGACGAACGATGCGGCCGGCGGCCGGTTCACGCTGGGCATCGGGCTGTCGCACCAGATCGTCATCGAGATGATGTTCGGCCTGTCGTTCGCCCAGCCGGCCAAGCACATGGAGGAGTACCTCTCGGTCCTGATGCCGTTGCTGCGAGAGGGCAAGGTCGCGCACAACGGGACGGTGTACCGGGTCAACGCCAACCTCGAGGAGAACGGGCGGTCGGGTGGCCCGTCGGTGGTCGTCGCCGCCCTCGGACCGAAGATGCTCCAGCTGACCGGCGCCCTGGCCGACGGCACGGCGACGTGGACGACGGGCGTGAAGACGCTCGGCGACCACATCGTCCCGACGATCACTGCCGCGGCCGAGAAGGCGGGACGTCCCGCCCCCCGCATCATCGCCGGATTGCCCGTGTGCGTGACCGAGGACGCGGACGCGGCGCGGGAGCTGGCGGCGAAGCAGTTCGCCGTCTACGGCACGCTGCCGTCGTATCGGGCCATGCTCGACCGCGAGGGCGCGGCGACCCCGGGCGACATCGCCCTCGTCGGCGACGAGGAGTCCGTGGCCGCGCAGGTCGGACAACTCGCCGATGCCGGCGTCACCGAGTTCGGGGGCTCCCTCTACGGCACCTCCGACCAGATCGCCCGCGGCCGCGACCTTCTGCGTTCACTGGCGAGTTGACCGCCGCATCCGGCGGTCAACTCGGCAAAGGATCAGGCGGCGGGCCGGAGCACCCGGCTAGTGGTTCTGGAGCACCGCATCATCCCGGAAGTCGGCGAACAGCTCCTGCGCGCCCGGCGCCGAGAACACGACGTCGGCGGCGCCGACCTTGCCGATCGAGGAGGGTGCGGTGATGTTGCGCACGTTCGCGGGGTCGATCGTCAAGGCCAGGTTCAGGAGCCCGTGGAGCTCACGGAGGGACACGCCTTCGTAGTGGGTGTCCCTCGCCATGATGCCGAGGAGGCGGATCGTCTCGATCGGTGAGGTGGCCACCTCCCGGGCCCGCTCCAGCGCCCCGATGAGGAGCCACCCCTGGTTCGTCGTGCGGGCGATGTCCCCGTCGGGGATGTGGCGGTTGCGTGCGAAGGAAAGCGCACCCGCGCCGAGCATGTGGGTGCGACCGGCCTGGAAGTCGGCACCGGAGTTCCGGTCGAACATGCGGTAGGGGACGTCGACGTGCAGCCCGCCCATCTCGTCGATCATCGAGACGAACCCGTCGAAGTTCGTCTCGACGACGAACGAAGGCGTCACGCCGGTGAAGGCGGTCACCGTCTCGACCTGCTTGGCGAACCCGCCGCGCTTGTAGGCGTCGTTGATCTTGCCTTCGCCCATCCCCGGGATCGGGACGTAGGTGTCGCGGGGGATGTTGATCATGGTGCCCGTCCTCGACGCGGGGTTCACCCCGATGAGGTGGAGGGCGTCGCCGCGGATGCCGTCGAGGCCGGCGCGACCGTCGTTGCCGATGAGGAGGAGGAAGAAGGGTTCGGTGCGCGACCCCGGCGTGAACGTGGCGTCGTCGACCTTGTGGATTGTGAACGCCGCCTGCGCGGCCGACGGTTGGGGCGTCCACACGACGAGGATGGCGACGGCGACGACGGCGAGCAGCAGGTCGATCATCAGGAGGGCGCGGAGTCGGGCGCGGGTCACGGGCGGGAATCCCGGGCGGTGTGGATGGCGAAGGAGTCGATCTTCCACGTCCCGTCGGCCTCCGGCACCAGGACGAGCTCGCCCTGGTGGACGACGTCGGCGTCGAGGGTCGGTCCGACGGCGCGCACCTTGACCTCGATGCGGGCGCCGATCAGCGCGATGACCTCGTCGGGTCCTGCGACCGAGGACAGGAGGACCTGGGCGACGTCGGCCGTGATCGCCTTGCTCGCCGCCGGCATCCCCTCGTCGACGAGCGTGGCGCGGGTCGCCGGGTCGGACATGCGCTCGAGCGCGGGTGGCGTGAAGAGAGCCGTCAGGTCGGGTGCGGGGCCCCCGCTGTGGAGGGGCGCGACGACCGCGCTCGCCAGCCACCCGTCGAGGGTCTTCCTGACCGCCGCCACGGTGGCTTCGTCAGGCGCCTTCGTCCCGTTGTCGTTGGTCTCGGTGACGGTGAAGTGCAGCGTCGGCACCGCGCCGGCCGCCGCCGTCGTGGTCGACCCGCTCTTCCTCGACGGCGACGACGCGTGGTCGCCGTCCTTCGAACAACCGGCGCCGCCGATGGCGAGCACGGCGAGCACGGCGGCGGCGGCGAGGCGCGAGGGCAGGGAGGGGAGCATCACGGTGCGGGGATGAGGTCGTCGAAGAGCCCGGTGGAGAAGTAGCGCTCCATCCGGTCGCACAGGACCGTCGCCACATGATGGCCCGGTCCGAGGTCGTTGGCCAGCATGCGGGCGCCCGCGAGGTTGAGGCCGCTGGAGAGGCCCACCGGGAACCCCCTGGCGCACAGCTCCCGGGTGGCGTCGAGGGCGACGTCGTCGGCGACGTCGAGGTCCGGGAGGAGCCCCACGGCGTCGCGGTCGAGCAGCGTGCTCATGCCCTCGACCACGCCGGGGATGCCGGCGCTGAAGCCGGCGCAGATCTCGGGCTGACCGGCGAAGCGGGTGCCTGTCGTCGGCCGGACGGCGGCGATGCGGGTGTCGTCGTGGCCTGCGGCGCGGATGGCCCGGGCCACGCCCATCAGCGTGCCGGCGGTGCCCACCCCGGCGACGAAGCCGTCCAGTCGGCGGGCGACGGCTTCGAGCAGCTCGGGGCCGGTGCCCGTCTCGTGGGCGGCGACGTTCCCGGGGTTGGCGAACTGGCGGGGAAGGAACACCTGTCGGCTGTCGGCGCCGATCGCCTCGGCCCGTCCGATGGCGGCGGCCGGTCCGCCGGGGACGAGCTCGACGTCGCCGCCGTAACGGCGGATGATCAGGACGCGCTCGGTGCTGACGCCGTCGGGCATCACCGCCAGGAAGCGCAGCCCGAGGTGGGCGCAGGCCATGGCCAGCGCGATCGACGTCGAACCGCTGGACGCCTCGACGACGCGCGTGCCGGCGCGCACCTCGCCGCGGCGGATGGCGTCGCCGAGGACGAAGGCGGCGAGGCGGTCCTTGGTCGACCCGCTCGGTTGCAGGAACTCGAGCTTCATCCAGAGCGTGCAGCCCGTGGCCTCGTCCTCGAGGGGAACGGTCGGGGTCCGGACGAGCAGGGCGTCGAGGCGGTCGGCGCGCCGGACGAGGGATGGATCGACTGCCATGGGAGTCGACTCGCTGGAGCTAGCGGCCGTTCGACGACGGGAAGGCTTGGGCGACCGACACGAGCTCGATCCCGAGGCGGTCGACGGCGTCCCGCACGTCCGGGTCGGTCAGCACGTCGAGGTCGCTCACGCGGTACTCCCTCGCCCACGGATGCACCGGCGAGTCCGGCCGCACCATCGCTGCGAGCTCGGGATCGTCGCTGGCGCAGTGGCTGACGAGGAGGTGGATGCCCGGTGTCCGCCGCTCGAGGTACCCGAGCAACCAGTCCTTCTTCACGTCGGCCGGTCGTTCGCTGAGCATCTTGATCGAGGTGAACGAGAGCGACGCCGGCACGCCGGGATACAGGAACGGCACGCCGTAGCGGGCCGAGACCTCGGTGTAGGCGACCGGTTGCGACATGCCCATGTGGACGTCGTAGTAGGTGAGGTCGAGGCCTGCCGCGAGGAAGCGGTCGGTCTGCGCGATCAGCTCCTCGGTGGCGTCGGCGGGATCGATGCGCTGGGCCAACGGGACCGTCCGCACGCACGTGCCGTCGTCGCCGCGGAGGGATGCGCCGTCGGTGATCGGCGCCCACCGCAGCCCGTCCCACTCACACGTCAGCGTGGAGTGGATCCCGAGGGGGAGGCCGTGCTCCTTGGCCAGCAGGGCCGCTTCGGGGAACCAGGGGCACGGCACCATCGTCGACGCCTGCGTGAGGATCCCCTCGGTGAACGCCCGGATCGTGCCGGTGTTCACGGCGTGGCACATCCCGAAGTCGTCACCCTGGACGATGATCTGTGTCTTCGGTTCGCTCCGCATAGAGGCCGCTCCGCTCACATGTCGGCTGCTCGCTGGCGCTCCCGACGCCGACCGATCGTAGGCTGGATCCTGTGACCTCCACCTCCGCGACCGACGTCCTCGCCATCGACGGCGGGACCCCCGTCCGCACCGCCTTCCCCCCGATGGGCAAGGGCGTCTCGCTCTTCGGCGAGGAGGAGAAGGCGGCGGTGCTCGAGGTCGTGGAGAGCCGGTCGCTGTTCCGCTACTACGGGCCGAACCTCCTCCGGAAGGTCGAGGCCTTCGAGGAGGCGTCCAAGTCGCTCCTCGGCGCCGAGCATGCGGTGGCCACGTCGAGCGGCACGGCGGCACTGCGGGCAGCGCTGGCGGCGCTCGGCGTCGGCTGCGGTGACGAGGTGATCGTCCCCTCGCTGACGTTCATCGCGTCGGTGAACGCCATCGTCGTGTCGGGCGCGCTGCCGGTGTTCGCCGAGATCGACGACACCCTGGGCCTCGACCCGTCCGACTTCGAGGCCAAGATCACCGATCGCACGGTCGCCGTGATGCCGGTCCACCTCGACAACGGGGCCTGCGACATGGACCCGATCATGGAGATCGCCCGCCGCCGCGGCATCAAGGTCATCGAGGACACCGCGCAATCGATGGGCACGACCTACAAGGGCCGCGCCCTCGGGACGATCGGCGACCTCGGCGCCTTCTCGTTGCAGCTCGAGAAGAACGTGACGAGCGGCGAGGGTGGCCTCGTGACCTCGCAGGACGAGCACCTCTACCTCCGGGCGGCGCGCTACCAAGACCAGGGTGGCCAGTTCGTCACGAGCACCGGCTCGACGCGCGCCGAGGAATCGTCGGTCGGACCGATCGAGCCGTTCGTCGGGGAGAACCTGCGGATGACGGAGATCGCCGGCGCCATCGCCGAGGTGCAGGTGCGTCGGCTGCCCGGGCTGCTCGAGGGCCAGCGGGCCAACCAACGACGGGTGCTGGCGGCGATCGCCGACGTCGAGGGGATCGCCCACCGGCGGCTGCCCGACGCCGAGGGCGACGGCGGATCGAGCGTCAACCTGTTCCTCCCCACGGCGTCGGCGGCGCGACGCTTCGTGAAGGCGCTGCGAGCCGAACGCATCCCCGCCGGCCAGCTCTACAACGGCCAGCCCGTCTACCTGACGCCCTCGATCGTCGAGAAGCGCACGGCGTCGAACAAGGGCGGCCCTTGGCACTGCGCCGAGCACCCGGCCGACGTGGAGTACGGACCGGGACTGTGCCCGCGCAGCGAGGACCTGGCGTCGCGCGCCGTCATCGTCCCGATCGGCGCGGGCTACAGCGAGGCCGACTGCGACGACGTCGCCACGGGAATCGCCAAGGTCGCGGCCGCGGTCGTCGAGCGTCCGTGACGGACGGGCCGCTGCGCATCGGCGTCCTCACCTGCGGCGCCATCGTCACCAAGGGTCACCTCCCCGGGTTCGCAGCCGCCGGCGACCGGTCCGTGGTCGACCTCGTCGCCTTCCAGAGCCGCACGCGGGCCACGGCCGAAGCGGCGCGCGACCAGTGGGGGAGCGGTGAGGTCGTCGACGACTGGCGCGACGTCCTGGCGCGAGCAGATGTCGACGCCGTCGACATCTGCTCGCCCAACGCGCTGCACGCGACGATGGCGATTGCCGCCGCCGAGGCGGGCAAGCACGTCCTCGTGGAGAAGCCGATGGCGACGAAGGTCGCCGATGCCGACGCCATGGTGGCTGCGGCCGAGCAGGCGGGCGTCGTGTTGATGGCCGCGCACAACCTCCGCTTCGCGGCGCCGTATGCGGCGGCGGCGCGGGCGGTCGCCGAAGGACTCGTCGGCGACGTCGTGGGTGTGCGCCTCGCCATGGGGCACGGCGGACCGCAGGCATGGACGCGCGACGCCGGCTGGTTCCGGGATCGTGAGCTCTCGGGCGGAGGTGCGCTCGTCGACCTCGGGATCCACATGGCCGACCTCCTCCGCGCGGTGACCGGCGACGACGTCGCCGAGGTGTCCGCGTTCGTGCGCCGCCCCTCGCCCGACGCCGTCGAGGAGTCCGGCCAGCTCGCCTTCACGATGCGGCGCGGCGCCGTCGGCAGCCTGTCCGCGAGCTGGTCGGTGCGGCCGGGTGCGGACCACCACCTCACCGTCCACGGGACCGAGGGCACGCTCACGGTCGAGCGGGGACAGGCCGTCGTCCGGCCTGCGGACGGAGGCGAGAAGGTCGTCGTCGAGCCGCCGTCGCCGGCTCCGGACCTGCTCGCCAACTTCGTCGCCGTTTGTCGGGGCGAAGCCGAGGCGGTGGTCGGCCCCCAGGACGGGCGGGAGGCGTTGGCGATCATCGAAGCCGCCTACCGATCGGTCGACGAAGGCCGCTCGGTGCGCATCTCGACCCGTTGACGCTGGTTCCCCTTCCGGACCGGGGCCGGCGCTATGTGGCCACCCGGACCGTCCGCCTCGGGGACGCCGGCCTCGACGGGCTGTTGCGTCTCGACGCGCTGGCGCGGTTCCTCCAGGACGTCGCCGCCGACGACGCCGCCGAGGTCGGGCTGCGGGCGGCGACGTGGGTGGTGCGGCGGACGACGTTGGTGATCGAGGGGCGTCCCTCGTTCGGCGAGCGCATGGAGGTGACCACGTTCTGCGGCGGGCTCGGGAGCCGGTGGGCGGAGCGGCGCACGTCTGTCGTCGGCCCGACGAGTCGGATCGAAGCCGCGTCGGTGTGGGTGCACGTCGACGAGGCGACCGGCCGTCCTGCGCCGCTGCCGACGCGGTTCGTGGAGGCTTACGCCGAGGCGGCGGGCGGGCGGACGGTGTCGAGCCGCCTGTCGCTACCGGAGCCACCTGGTGACGCGGCGCGGACGCCGTGGCCGCTGCGGGCGACGGACTTCGACGTGCTCGGGCACGTCAACAACTCGGTCTACTGGGCCATCGTCGAGGACGAGCCGGTCCTCCGTGGCATCGCCGAGCTCGAGTACCGCTCGCCGATCGGGCCGGGCGTGGACGTCGCCCTCGTCGCCGCGTCGTCGTCGGGCGACGCGCGCGAGCGGTGGCTCGTGAGCCCCGAAGGCACCCACGCCGCCGCTCGGATCACATCGACGTCGTGATCGCCGCGCGGAGACGCTCCGCTCGCGCCGCCATGTGGGTGCGCTCGGGCGACCACGGTTCTGCCTGGTAGAGCCCGTCGCCATGCCATCGGGGGAAGACGTGCGTGTGGAAGTGCCACACGTCCTGGTTGCCCGCGGGCTCGTTGTGCTGACGGGTCGACACACCGTCGCACCGCTCCGCCAACTTCAGCGCCAGCGCGGCGCGGCGTGTGGCCCACAGCAACGGGGCACCGAGCCCGTCGGGGAGGTCGTAGAGGTTCTCGTGGTGTTCCGTCGGGATCACGAGCAGGCCCTCGCAGCGGCCCCACGCCCGGGGCGCCACGAACGTGACGGTCTCGGGCGTCTGCTCGACGACGTGCTCGGGGCCGACGAGCTCGTTTCCCACGCCGGCGGCGTAGCGGCAGAAGGGGCACGCATAGCCCGGAGGCGCGTGCGTCATGGCCGTACGCCGGAGGGGCGCGTGGGAGCCGCGCATCGCATGCACCGCGTCGCCGTCGGAACCGCCTCCAGTCGATCGCCGCCGATGTCGGCGCCGCAGTTCTCGCAGCGGCCGTAGTCGCCGCTCGCCATCCGAGCCGAAGCGGCGTCGAGTTCGGCCACGTGCGCTTCGGCCGAGGACAGGAGCGCCGTGATCCGGGCGCGCTCGAAGCCGACGCTCGAGCCTTCGACGTCATGCTCGTCGTCGGGCGGATCGGCCGACTGCGCGGTGATGATCCCGTCGAGCTCGCCTCGCAGGTCGTCGACGAGCTGCTGTGAGACGGCACGAGCGCGGCCCAATGCGTCGGCTACGACGCGACCGCCTTCTCGACGAAGCGCCACTGCGCCTCGTTCGCCGCCGTCGCCACGCCGATCGGGAAGGCGTTGAAGCCGTGGATCGCCTCGGGGTACACGAGCAGCTCGGCCTCGTTTCCCGCGGCCGCCCACCGCGCCGCCATGAACAGGCTGTCGTCGAGCAACGGGTCGAGGAGACCGACGGAGAACAGCGCGGGCGGCAACGACGACAGATCGGCGTAGAGCGGCGACACGTCGCCCGAGCGACGCTCCTCTGAGGACATCCCCGGCAGGAAGCAGTCGTAGAACCACGCCATGATCGGCGTCGACAGCACGAGGTTCCGGTCGCCCCACCGGCGCTGGCTCGGCGTCATCGTCAGGTCGAACGCCCCGAACACGAGGTTGGCAGCGACGAAGCGGTCGGCGAGCCCGTACCGGTCCCGCAACCGCAGCAGCGTCAGTGCCGCCAGGTGCCCGCCCGCCGACTCGCCGCCGATGACGAGCTTCGACGCCGCTTCGGCACCGAAGCGCGACGCCGCTTCGCCCACGAGCCACCGCGCCGCCGCCTCGCAGTCGTCGGGTCCGGCAGGGAACGGGTGCTCCGGCGCCAGGCGGTAGTCGACGGAGACGACCGCCACCGACGCCTCGTTCGCCATCCGCCACAGCCCCACGTCCTGCTGGGAGGCCGAGCCGAGCACCCACCCGCCACCGTGGAGGTGGAGGTACACCCCCCGCAGCTCCCCCGGCGGCACGAACACCCGCAGACCGATGTCGTTCCCGTCGGGTCCCGGAATCGTCTCGTCCCGACCCTCGTCGACCACGATCGGCGGCGGGAACGACCCCCGGCCCTCCGCCCGTGCGAGTCGCGTCTGTTCCGGCGCGACGGTGTGCACCGAAGGACCCGCCGCCAGCAGCTCCTCGACGGCGGCGTTGAACGTCCGTGCCTCCTGCAGGGTTGCTTCGTCGAGTTCCACCAGGCGCATGGAGCGACGATACTTCGGGGCGACCATGCCACCCCCCGAGCCCGCGGAGACCACCGAGTCGTCATCGACGGAGACGGAAGCGGCCGTCCCCGCGCAGGGGTTGCGCCACGCCGCCCGCGCCTTCCGCCACCGCGACTTCACGATCTTCTGGCTCGGCGCGCTGGCGTCCAACACCGGGTCCTGGGTGCAGAACCTGGCCGTGCCCTTCGTGCTCTACCAGATCACCAAGAGCGCCTTCTGGGTCGGCCTCTCCACGTTCACGCAGTTCCTTCCCGTCATGCTGCTCGGGCCGCTCGCGGGATCGGTGGCCGACCGCTTCGATCGCCGTCGGGTGCTGCTCGTCACCCAGTCGCTCATGGCGCTCGGCGCCATGGCGCTGTGGGCCGTGTGGGCGGGAGGTGTGCGCAGCCCGTTGGCGATCCTCGCCGTCGTCGCCGTCAGCGGCGTGTTCGCGGGCATCAACATCCCGAGCTGGCAGTCCTTCGTCAACGACCTCGTCCCCCGCAAGGATCTCCTCTCCGCCGTCACCCTCAACTCCTTGCAGTTCAATGCCGCCCGCGCGCTCGGGCCTGGGATCGCCGGCATCCTCCTCGCCAGTCTCGGCGCCAGCTGGGCGTTCTTCCTCAACGGCGTGTCGTTCCTGTTCGTCCTCGGGGCGCTGCTGCTCGTCCGCAACCGCCAGCCGGCCCGCACCAGCGCGTTGACCGGTGGGTTCCTCCGCCAGTTCCGGCGGGCGATGGCCTACACCCGCCAGCAGCCCGGGATCCTCATCGGCATCGTCGTCGCCGTCCTCGTCGGCGCCCTCGGCAACCCGGTCTTCCAGTTCACCGTGGTCTTCGCGGCCGAGGTCTACAAGGTCGGACCGCTCGGACTGAGCCTCCTCAACGTGACCCTCGGTCTCGGCGCCGTCCTCGCGGCCCCGCTCGTCAGCGGATGGGACGCCATCTTCACCCGCGCCGTGCTCGTGCGCTGGGGCCTGGTGACCTACGGGCTGGCGATCGTCGCCTTCGCCATCGCGCCCGTCTACCTGATCGGATTGCTCGCGCTGGTCGTCGTCGGTGGCGGGTTCCTCGTCGTGATCTCGGCGACGAACACGTCCGTGCAGGTGATCGTCGCCGACCACATGCGCGGCCGCGTGATGGCCCTGCGGATCATGGCCTTCACCGGTGCGTACCCGGTCGGCGCGCTGCTGCAGGGATCGCTCTCGGACGTCATCGGTCCGCGACCGACGGTCGCCGGTTCCGGAGTCATCCTCGTCCTCGCCGGGATCTGGCTGGCGTCGCGGCCGGCGCTGCTGCACCGCCTCGACGACGCGCACGACGAGTCCGTCGGGGCGGACGGGGACTGAGCGTCGTGGGCGACCCGCCCGTGGTGCGGATGATCGAGGTGTCGGACGCCGTGTGGCGGGTCGTACTCGACCGGCCGGCGAAGCTCAACGCGCTCAACGAGGACGTCCGCCTCGGACTGCAGGAAGCGGTGGACCAGCTGGCGGCGCGGCCTGACGTCCGGGTCGTCGTCGTCCAGGGCGAAGGTCGAGCGTTCTCCGCGGGGGCCGACCTCGCCGAGCGGGCCCCGTCGTCGGCTGATGCGCTCACCCGCCGCCACGCCAGCGGCGCCTGGCAACGACTGCTCGACGACCTCGAGCGCGTCCCGCAGGTGACGGTCGCCCGCCTCCAGGGACACGTCATCGGCGGGGCCTTCCTGTTGGCGGCGGCGTGCGACCTCCGCGTGGCGGCAGACGACGTCTCCCTCTCGATCCCCGAGCTCGCCATCGGCATCCCGCTCACGTGGGCGGGCCTGCCCCGGCTCGTCCGGGAGATCGGGCTGCCGCGCACGCGCGAGCTCGTGATGACGGGGCGTCGGGTCGGCGGCGCCGAAGCCGAACGGTGGGGGCTGGTCCACCGCCTCGTCGCGCGGGACGAGCTCGATGCCGCCGTCGAGGGCCTCGTCGACGAGCTGCTCGCGCAGCCGGCGGCGCCGCTGGCGATGACCGTCGACGCGCTGCGAGCCATCGGCCGCGCCACCAGCGCGCCCGACGTCTCCTGGGCCGACCCCGACCTCCTCCGCTGGACGCTGCGCGAGCGCTGAGCCCGGCGTAGCGTCGCCGACATGGGCTACCCCGAGATCGCCGGCGTCCGCCATCGCACCGTCGCCGTCAACGGCATCGAGCTGCACGTCGCCGAGGCGGGTGAGCCGGGCGGGACCCCGGTGATCCTCTGCCACGGCTTCCCCGAGCTCTGGTACTCGTGGCGCCACCAGCTGCCGGCCCTCGCCGCCGCGGGTTTCCACGTGGTGGCCCCCGATCAGCGGGGCTACGGAGGGTCCTCGCGCCCCGAGCCGATCGAGGACTACGACATCGTCCACCTCACCGACGACCTCGTTGCCCTGCTCGACGAGCTCGGCCAGTCCCGTGGCATCTTCGTCGGCCACGACTGGGGGTCGATCGTCGTTTGGCAGATGGCGCTGCTACATCCTGAGCGGGTCGCCGCCGTGTGCGGGATGAGCGTCCCGTTCTCGCCTCGCTCCGAACAGAGCCTGATCAAGGTGCTCGAGGCGGTGATGGGCGACCGGTTCTTCTACATCCTCCACTTCCAGGAGCCGGGCAAAGCAGATGCCGACCTGGGGAAGGATCCACGCGAGGCCATGCGCCGGTTCCTCTGCGCCATCGGCGGCGAGGGGGCCCAGGCCCAGGGACTGCTGTCCTCGCTCCCGAACACGGCCACGTTCTGGGACTGGATGCCCCCGGCCGAGGACCTTCCGCCGTGGTTGAGCGAGGACGAGCTCGACGTGTTCGCCTCCGAGTTCGAGCGGACCGGTTTCACCGGCGGCATCAACTGGTACCGGAACTTCCACCGCAACTGGGAGCTCACGCCCCATCTCATGGGGGCCAAGGTAACGATGCCTTCGTTCTTCGTGGCCGGCGATCGTGACCCCGTCCTCGTCATGGCCCCTCCCGGCGGGATGGACGGGTGGCTCGATGACCACCGCGGCACCGTCCTCGTACCTGGCGCCGGTCACTGGGTGCAGCAAGAGGCCCCCGAGGCGACCAACGACGCCCTCCTCGGGTTCCTGGACACGCTGGAAGCGTGACGGGCCATGATGCGGCGTGGCTGCTCCTGACTTCCTGACCCTCCACGCGCTGGCCCGACCCGACGACCCGGCGGTCATCGAAGGCGACCGGCGGCTGACGCTCGACGAGTTCAACCGCGTCGTCAACCGCTACGGCAACGTGCTCACCGGACTCGACGTGCGGGCCGGCGAGAAGGTGTTGTGGGTGGGCCAGAACAGCATCGAGGTCGTCGGCATCAACCACGCGGCGCGCAAGGTCGGTGCCGTCTGCGTCCCCATGAACTACCGGCTCGCGCCGGACGAGGCGTCGTACGTGATCGACAACTGCGACGCCGTCGTCGTGCTGTTCGACGTCGAGCAGACGTCGCAGCTCGAAGGGCTCGTCGAGAACCACCCCGGTGTGCGCGCCTGGCTGTCGTTCCGCAACCTCGGCGCGACCCCGCCGGCGTGGGCCGGCGATCTCGACCGCGAGACGGCACGCGCCGACGACACCGAACCGGAGCGCGCCGGCGACGACCCGACCGCGGGCACGACGATGATCTACACGTCGGGGACGACGGGGAAGCCGAAGGGGACGGTCCGCCGGACGACGCCGAACGCGTCGGCGGGTGCGCTCGCCGAGCTCGTCGGCTGGCGCCCCGACGACGTCTACGTCTCGACCGGTCCGCTGTACCACTCGGCGCCCCTCGGGTTCATGCTGGCGGTGCAGGCGCTCGGCGGCTCGGTGGTCGTGCAGCGGCACTTCGATCCGGAGGAGTGGCTGCGGCTCGTCGAGACGCACAAGGTGACGACGTCGTTCTCGGCGCCCACGCCGGTCCGTCGCATCGTCGACCTCCCCGAGGAGGTGCGGGCCCGCTACGACACGTCGTCGATGCAACGCCTCATCGCCAACGCCGCGCCGTGGCCCTTCGAGCTCAAGAAGAAGTACGTGGAGCGCATCAACGACTGGTCGCTGTGGGAGGTCTACGGATCGACCGAGCTCGGCGTGAACACGGTGCTGGCGCCGCAGGACCAGATGCGCAAGCCGGGGTCGTGCGGGCTCCCCCTGGGTGGTGTCGACATCAAGCTCCTCGACGACGACGGAAACGAGATGACCGAACCCATGGTGCCGGGCGAGCTGTTCGTGAAGTCGGAGGCCACGTTCGCCACCTACTACAAGGATCCGGAGAAGTACGAGAAGGGCCGCCGCGGCGACTACCTCTCGGTCGGCGACATCGCCTACCGCGACGACGAGGGCTACTTCTACATCTGTGACCGCAAGAGCGACATGATCATCTCCGGCGGCGTGAACATCTACCCCGCCGAGATCGAGGCCGTGCTCGTCGCCCACCCGGAGATCGCCGACGCGGCGGTGTTCGGGATCCCCGACGACGAGTGGGGCGAGGCCGTCCACGCGGTGGTGTCGCTCTACGAGGGTGCGACCGAAGTCGCGGACGAGCAGGTGCAGGCGTTCTGCCGCGAACACCTCGCCGGATACAAGGTCCCTCGCTCGTTCTCGCGACTCGAGGAGATCCCGCGGTCGGCGTCGGGGAAGATCCTGAAGCGGGAGCTGCGCGAGCCCTTCTGGGCGGGTCGCTCGTCGCGGGTCGGCTGATGCCGCCCGTGCTCCCGGAGCTCGGCTTCTACGCCTTGGCGGGCGCGCCGGACTCGCCGAGGGCGATCCTCGACGAGGTGCGCGATGCCGAGGCCATGGGATTGGGGACGGCGTTCATCTCGGAGCGTTTCGACGTGAAGGAGGCGGCGACGCTCTCGGGTGCAGCGGCGGCGGTGTCCGAGCGCATCCACATCGCGACCGCGGCGACGAACCAGACGACCCGGCACCCGATCGTCACCGCCTCGTACGCGTCGACGATGCACCGGTTGACGGACGGGCGCTTCTCGCTCGGGCTCGGTCGCGGCATCGACGTGATGTTCCAGGCCTACGGCATCCCGAAGATCACCACGAAGGCGCTGGAGGAGTTCGCCGGCCTGATGCGACGCCTCTGGAGGGGCGAGACGGTCTTCGGGTTCGGCACGTCGCCGGTGCTGCGGCTCGACCCGTCCTTCGACCTCGACATCCCGCTGACGCTGGTCGCCTTCGGTCCTGACACCTTGGCGCTCGGCGGGCGTGCCTTCGATGCCGTCGTGCTGCACACGTACTTCACGGATGAGACGACGGTGCGTGCCGTGCAGACGGTCAAGAGCGCGGCCGAGGAGGCGGGACGCGACCCGGCGTCGGTGAGGGTGTGGTCGTGCTTGGCCACGGTCGGCGATCACCTCCCCGAGGACGTGCGGCTCAAGAAGACGGTCGGCCGGCTGGCGACCTACCTCCAGGCGTACGGCGACCTCCTCGTGCGGACCAACGGATGGGACCCGGCGGTGCTGGCGCGGTTCCGCGCCGACCCCGTCGTCGGCGGCGTCGGTGGGTCGATCGACGGCGTGGCCACGACCTCCGAGCTGGAGCACATCGCGACGCTGCTCCCGGCGGAGTGGTTGGCGCCGTCGGCGACGGGCTCGGCCGCCCAGTGCGCGGCGGCGGTGCGCGGGCAGCTGTCGCTGGGGTGCGACGCCGTCATCCTCCACGGCGCCACGCCGCAACAGCTCCGGCCGGTCGTCGACGCCTATCGGGAGGGCTGACCGCGTGAACGGGCTCGAGACCATCGCCGTCGTCGGCGCGTCCCTTGCCGGCGTGCGGTCGGTGCAGGCGCTGCGCCGGGAGGGATTCGGCGGCCGGATCGTGCTCGTCGGAGCGGAGCAGCACTGGCCGCCGTTCGATCGGCCGCCGCTGTCGAAGCAGGTGCTGACGGGGGACTGGCCGGCGGACAAGGCGCGGCTGCGGGTCGGCGAGGTGTTCCACGCGGAGCTCGTCCTCGGACGGCGGGCGGTGTCCCTCGACATCGCCGCCGGCGAGGTGCGGCTCGACGACGAGTCCGTGCTCGCCTTCGACGGTCTGGTGGTGGCGACGGGCGCCTCGCCCAGGATACTGCCGGGCGCCCAGCCCATGGACGGCGTGCACGTGTTGCGGACCGTCGACGACGCGCTGGCCTTGCGGATCGACCTTCAGTCGGCGACGCGGGTCGCGGTCATCGGGGCGGGGTTCATCGGGTCGGAGGTGGCATCGTCGTGCCGCGCCCTCGGTCTCGACGTGACCTTGATCGAGGCACTTGACCTGCCGCTCGCGCGGATCCTCGGTCCGGCGATGGGCGAGGTGGCAGCGGCGTTGCACCGGGCACACGGGGTGACGTTGCGGCTCGCCGTCGGAGTACGTTCGGTCGTGGCGGGGGCTGATGCTCGCGTCGAGGCCCTGACGATGAGCGACGGCACGAGCGTGTCCGCAGACGTCGTCGTCGTCGGGATCGGCGTGACGCCGACGACGGGTTGGCTCGAGGGTTCGGGGTTGGTCCTCGACGACGGGGTCGTGTGCGACGAGGCGTGCGTGGCCGTGGGTTCCGATGGGCGGGCGGTGGCCGCCGGGGACGTGGCCCGTTGGCACAACCCGCTCTTCGATCAGTCGATGCGGGTGGAGCACTGGACCAACGCCAGCGACCAGGCAGCGCACGCCGCGCGGGCGCTGCTCCGCGGGGCGCGGGAGGCGGGTGCGTTCGCTCCGGTCCCGTACTTCTGGTCGGACCAGCACGGGACGAAGCTGCAGTTCGTCGGGACGTCGGCGGCGACCGACGACGTGGTCGTGGTCGAGGGGTCGATCGACGACGGGAAGTTCGTCGCCGGCTACGGACGCGACGGCGTGACCGTCGGCGCGCTGTGCGTCAACTGGCCGGCGCGCATGGTCCCGTGGAGCAGAGCCATCGCCGAGCAGACACCCGCCTTCAGTGTCGATGTTTGACCCGGGTGGGGTCGAACATCGACACAGAACAGTCCTACGGTCTGGCCATGGCCCCCGAACCTGAATCCGACCTGGCGGCCGCGGCCCGCCAATGGCAGACCGAGGGTTGGGCGCTCGTGCACGGTCTGGTTCCGACCGCAGACGTCGATGCCGTGGCGGGCGATCTCGACCACCTCTTCACCGCCGACACGTTCGCCGACTACAACCGGGCCAGCGGCTTCGGAGACAGCTCCCCCGAAGGTCGTGCGTTCCGGGCGACCCAGTTCGAGGGGATGCGGGGATTCCCGCAAGCCGGGTGCTCGGCCTTGAACGACCTGTTCGTGCACCCCCGCCTCGCCGAGTTCGCACGACTGGCGCTGGCGGAGGACGACGTGCGCCTCTACCAGGCGGCGGTCTGGGGCAAGTGGGCCGGGGCGGTCGACTACGAACAGCCGTTGCACATGGACGGCAACCACTCGCTGCTCCCCCCTCGCATGGAGCCCGGTTTCTGGCACCTCGAGTCCTTCCTGTATCTGTCGGACGTGGAGGAGGACTGCGCGCCGCCGCGGCTCGTCCCGAGGAGTCGGTCCGACCGGCCCTACGTCGAGCTCTACGAGCACGAGGTCGCCGCCACCGGCCGTCGCGGGTCGTTGCTGGCGTACCGGTCGGACGTGTGGCACCGGGGGACCGACTTCGCCCGGCCCGACGCCCGTCGCTTCGTGCTCGTCGTGGGCTTCCGGCCGGCACAGGCCGATTGGTTCGGCTACGACGCCTTCGCACGACTCGGCAACAGCGGCACGTTCCGCGCCTTCACGGCGGGGAAGTCGCCCGAGGACCTCGCGCTCTTCGGCGTTCCCCGGCCGGGGCACGCCTATTGGACGACGGCGACCGTCGACGCGCTGGGGGCCATGTACCCGGGGCTCGACGTCACGCCTTGGCGCACGGCGGTCGTCGAGGCGCCGACCTGACGGCCGGCATCCGGCGCAAAGGGTTCCTCACTCAGGGAGTCGATCGACATCCCGCCTTCTGTCTGCTCGTACGATCTCCGCCGGTGAGCGGAGCGCCGGACGGTTCCGATGCCATTGTTCGCTTCCGGGCGGCGGGCCGCGACGCCAGCGGCACACTCCCCGAGACTGAGGCCGACCACCGCGCCGCAGAGGGGATTCGGCCATCGCGCAGCCTGGCGGTCGGCGCGTTGGTCGTCGGGTCCGCTGCGCTCTTCGTGCCGCTCGCGTTCACTCGTCGATTGCAGGATGCGTTCTTCCTCCCGAAGTTCTGCCTCGCATGGGGGCTTCTGGGAGTGGCCTCGTTCGCGGTCCTCCTGTCGGATGACAGGACCAAGCCTGCCGTCACCCCAACGGCGCGCTTGGTGGACATCGCAGTCGGGGTCCATCTCGCGATCAACGTGATCGCGACGGCGGCCTCGACCGACCGGCGGCTCAGCATCTTCGGCGAGCGGCTTCAGCACGAAGGGCTGTTGAGCCTGGTGCTCTACGTCGCGTTCTATGCCGTCTCGAGACGGGTGTTCCGGTCACCGTCGACGGCACACCGACTCCTGGTGTGTGCCCTCGCCGGCGGGTGGATCGTGGCGGCTTACGGCGTCGCTCAACGCATCGACGCGGATCCGATCTGGCATGGATTTCTGCCTGAGGGCCGGGTCTTCTCGACCATCGGCCAACCGAACGCGCTGGCGGCGTACCTCCTCACCATCGTCGTCGTCGGCATCGGTGTCTGCTCCCTCACGCGGTCGAGGACGGGTCGGATGGCTGCCATCGCAGCCACGGCCACGGGCCTCGCGAGCCTCCTCTTCACCAAGAGCAGGGGCGGCCTCGTTGCCTTCGCGGCGCTCGTCCTCGTCGCGTCCGCCCTTGCGATCCTTCAGCTCCGCCGACGCCAACAGTGGGTGATCGTGCTGTGTGGACTCTTCCTCGTCGCGGGTGCGGGTGCCCTCCCACAGTCGCGTGACGGGCTCCGCGACACGTGGACCAAACTCACGGCACGCGCCGGCGACACAGGAGGTGCCAACGCCGGCCTCTCGGCGCAGAATCACGCCGACCTCTGGCGGGTGGCGGCGGCGATCGTGCGCAGCCACCCCCTCCATGGCACCGGCCCGGAGACCTTCCCGGACCAGTTCCCGTCATGGTCGCGGGTCGTGCTCTCTCCGGAGCGTGTCGCGTACTTCGACCAGTTCCGCGTCGAGAGCCCCCACAACATCTTCCTGCACGAGGCCGTCGGCGCAGGGGTTCCAGGACTCCTGACCCTGCTGGGCGTCATCGCGGCAACGCTTCGGCACTTCGCGGTGGTTGCAACTCGCGGTGACGGCGATGTCCGGCGGCGACGGTTCGCACTCGTTGGCGGGTTCGTGCTCATCGGCCACCTGCTCGGGAACTCCTTCATGAGTCCGGAGGTGACGGGAAGCTGGTTGGCCTGGCTGCTCCTCGGCGTTCTCGTCGCCGTGACCGATGGCCCGAACGGACCATCTCGCGGCGTTCTCACCGGTCCGCTCAGGTGTGGAGGATCCTCACCGATTGTTCCACCGTGACCAACATGCGTCGTTCGGTGTCCGCATCGCGACGCGGGCCGGTTCGGCGCCTGGTCCGAGCGACGGCAGCCCTGACGGCCTGCCTCACCTGCATGGTGTTGATCTTCGGCGTCGCCATGGCCGAGACGGCGTGCCCGGCCGTGAGCGCGCCGGTCAGCGGGTCGACGAGCGGGCCGGTGAGCGGATCCACCAGTGGGCCCGTGAGCGGCGCGGTGAGCTCACCGATCAGCTCCTCGCTCAGCGGGGCCATCAGCTCGGCCATCAGCTCGGCGCTCAGCGGGGCGATGAGCGGGCCGGTCGGGTGCACCTGCTCCGGGTTGAGTGGGGCGGTGAGTGGCTCCGTGAGCGGTTCGACGAGCGGTCCGGTCAGTGGCCCGACGAGCGGTCCGGTGAGCGGTCCGGTGAGCGGCCCGACGAGTGGTCCGGTGAGTGGCCCGACGAGCGGCCCGATGAGCAGTCCCGGTGCATGCACGTGTTCGGGGTTGAGCGGCACGGTGAGCGGGTCGGTCAGCGGCGCGGTGAGCGGGTCGGTCAGTGGTCCGACGAGCGGGTCGGTCAGTGGTCCGACGAGCGGCACTGTTGGGTCCTGCCCGCTCAGCAGCCCCGTGAGCGGAGGGACGAGTGATCCCGCCGCTGCGCCGTAGGGGACCGGCACCGATCAGACCCCAGTCGTCAGACGCGGAGGCGCCTTCCTCTGGGGACGTGGCGAACAACCGTTCCAGGCCGCGCTCCCGGCGTGATTCGAACACCCGACGCACGGCGTAGGTAGGGCTCACGGCGGCGTATCGCGTCGAGGGCGAAGCTGCACCCGTGTGATCCGATTTGTCACGGTGCCTTGTCACCGGCGGCGAGCCGGTGCCGGCCGGTCCGGCGGCGCCGATCGTGCGTCGCCCGTCGGGTGAACGCTGGCGAGCTGTCGCTCCAGCGCCGTGAAGGCATCGATGATCGCGGGTGCCTCGAACGCCGTGTTCCGGCGTCCCACGTTGACCTGGCGGACGACGCCGACGGCTTTCAGACGGTTCATCGCCTCGTTGGTCGCCGGGAAGTGCGCCCGATGAGGTCCGCGGCGCTCGACACCGAGACGACCGGCGCGCCCGGCAACGCGCCGATGAGCAGGTCGGCGGCCGAGCCTCTGCGGACGGTGCACGCTGCCGCCCGCCAGTCCCGCTGACTGGTGGTCACTCGTTCCTCGAACGCAACGGCGTCATCGACAGCGCGGCGGCACGCTGAGGCGAACAGCCTGACCCAGCTGTTGATGCCCTGGTGAGCTGCGCTTGAGTCGGCACGACCGCGGGAACGCGTTGCGGTAAGCCCTTCGAGGTAGGACCGCGGTTACGTGGCGAGCACGAGCGAGATCGGCGGGAGGATCCGGGGGGCGACGCCGCGTCGACGGAGTACCGCGTGGATGAGCGCGCGCCCGGTGCGCCCGCTGCCGTCGACGAACGGGTGGATGGTCTCGAACTGCGAGTGAGCGATCGCCGCTTGCGCAACAGCGGGAAGCTCGTCGTCGTTGACGAACGCGCACACGTCCGCCAAGACGCCCTCGACCTGCTCGAAGGGCGGGGGGACGAAGGCTGCCGAGCACGGGTCGAAGCTGCTGCCGCCGATCCAGTTCTGCACGGATCGGATCTGCCCGGCGTGCTCACGCAGGCGAGTGCGGGAGAGGAGCCACTCGTGCATCTCGAGCAGCCCGTCGACCGTCACCGTGTGTCCGCGGCGCTGAGGCTCTCGACCGCCCCGGTCATCGCGTCGATGTTCCCCAGGACTTCATCCGCAGTGAGGTCGTTGTCGGTCTCGCCGGCCGCACGTGCCGCTTCAGCCCGCAGCAGTCGACGCCCACCCACCACGAGGCCCTCGATGAACGACGACGCGACCGACTCCGCCCGGAGCAGGGGCCGAGCAAGCGCCTCGGTGTTTGCCAAAGCGGCCGCCGATGCATCGAGGGGTCGCGATCGCCCGTTCGGCGTCGGCGACGTTCGCCGCGACGCTGCCGTCGAGCCGAAACGTCCGGCCTACCAGAAGGTCCGGGACGTAGGCTTCGTACTCGCAGCCCTGCCGGTCCTTGCGCGACAAGCCGCTGTCCACGCTCGAGTGCCAGCGTCGGCGCAGAACCTTGCTCACCCGGCCTCCTTGTTCAAGGAACTACTACAACCTTGAACAAGGCGCTGCGTTGTTCACGGTTCGCGAGCGGGCCCACTGAAGGATTCGATGGCAGTTGCTGAACGGTTTCGACGGCTCGGCTCACTCCGCCGGGCGTGGATGTTTGCGCTTGTTCGTACACGCGGGGAAGCGGGAGCAACCGGGGAAGGGCCCGCGGCGAAGCCCCGGGACGTCGCCGATCGTCGACGGGAACCCTCTCATCAGGACGTTCTCTGGCGCTCCCGGGGTGATTCGAACACCCGACGCACGGTTGAGGAATCGCTTTGGGCGTGTGGCGTCGCGCTCATCTGGCGCGAAGAGGCTGGTCAGCCTCACCGTCTGATGCAACTGGTCGCGTCCAGATCACCCGATTTCGTTGTCGAGACGGGCAGTCTGATGGGCAACTGCGACGCACGGTGTCTACGACCGTTCGTCTCACGTACGCGATCGACTGTTGCCCATCCATCGTGGATGGGCAACCCGCTACCGGGCGACGCCGTTCGCCGTGAGCGCTTGCCCGAAGGCGGCGACTGTGCCGAGCGCGTGACGACGCGGGCCGTCGGGCGGCTCGGCCTCGAGGAAGGTTGCGTAGGACACAGGCCCGACTGACTCGTCGTCTCGGAACTGGTCGTCGACGAGAAGCGCGAGCTGCGCGCGCACCTCACCGGCGAACGGTCCGGCCAGCATCGGGCTCGCTGCCACCATCTCGCTTGCCGCGTCGGGTCCCAGCGCGTCGAGGACCCATACGACGTCGTAGGCATCCTTGAACTTCTCGCGGCGCATGATCGCGTCGGACTTCAGACACAGCCATGACGTCAGACCCGCGACCGGGAACTCGTAGGTCAGGCCTCCGCTGGCGGTCTCGACGCGTCGCGAGATCGTGATGGTGTCGTCGGGCACGAGGTGGCCGAAGCCGACAGCAAGCGCCGTGATCTCGCCGTCCGGTCCGATGTTTGCCTCAGCCGGCGTGTCGGCTGCCGGACGCTCCGGCCTCCCTGCTCGGCTCCGAACCGGGCAGAGCAACTCGATTTGTAGACGGACGTCGCGATGGCGGCCGACCCAGCGCCACTTGACCTCGCGTCCGTGTTCGTTGTCTGGGCCGAGACCGAGCGATCGGAGACCGTCGATGATCGCCTGGTAGTAGTCCGCGGTCTCACCGTCGAGCAGGTGAAGCGAGAGGTGAAGGTCGAGATCGGCCGTGCCAACATGCGGCTCCATCCCGCGCGGCACGGTCTCGACGAGCAGCCCGGGCACAGCGCCGCCGACGATCGCCAGATGCCTACCGCCGAACGCGCTACCGAACGACCGAAGCACGTCGGCTGCAACGCCGAGCAGGCGTTCGCTCATCGGATCGTCGTACGCGCGGGCGCGCGCGTTGTCATCGGCCATTGACCACTGCTCCCCACATCTGCGCGGCGTACTCGGATCCTCGCTGCTCGTCACGGAGGTCGCACCACACGCGAAGCGGATGGGCGACCGATGCGTTGAAGTCGTCGAAGTGTGCCTCGGCGCGACGATGGACTCCGATCCGCCACCTGTCAGCGGAAAGAAGCACATTGGCGGACTCGTCTGTAGCGGGCTCGAGCCCGAGCGCCTCTGCGAGGTCGCCGAGCGATCTCTCACGCACGTCCACCCAACACCGAAACTCCTTGGGTGAGGACGTGCCGAGAACACCGTGGTACGCCGCGCCGACGCGGCCGGTGACTGCAAGTTCAAGATCGGCGCGTGCTGCGGCAACGGAAATGCGCGCCGCTACATCGAAGATCGTCCGCCCCCAGAGGAAACCGGTGAGCATCTCCTCGCCGGGCCATGCCGTGCGCTCCGCAAGCCGCGTGGCGATCGCCACGCGATCGACGACCTCGACTGACACCCACGTCCCGTCCCGTCGCTTCGCTACGAGTCCATGCTCGGCGAGCTGCGTCACTGCCTTGGACGCGGTGGGAACGCTCACGCCGGCGCCTTCGGCAAGTTCGCCGATGGTCGGCTGCAATCCGTCCATCGTGAGGATCAGGAGCTCTTGGACGACGAGCGCATGGCCCTTCTGGAAGGCCAGAGGACCGCGGCGCCGCTTGACCGGCTTGCCGAATCGCTTCTCGCTGACGTGAACGCGCGGCCAGTGGATCTCCGCGACCCCGGACACGTCGACGAAGCTGACGTCGGCGTTCCGAAGCTCCGCACGCCAGTCGAGAGGCACGGCACCCGCGACGAGGACAACACGCCCAGGCGCGGTGGACGACTTCGCCGCATCGACTAGTGCGGCCGACGACTCGAACTCGCGGGGATCGAGGACATGGACGTCGAGAATGATCCCGTCCTCGTACGCGAGCGTGTCAGCGCGCCCGCGTCGGACGACGAGGCCCTCGAGTTGGGCCGCGGGTGCCTCGACCCAGGGGAGATCGAGCGTCAGCTCGGCTGGCATGACTTGAAGTATGCCACGAATCGCCCCTAAACAGAAAGTTTCTGACAGAACTGCCTGGCGCTAAATGCCTCAGTTTCTGTTTAGATCACCTCCAGCAGCAGACGACAACACCGCCGGGCGGGGCGAGTTGAAGTGCCCCAATGAAATGCACCGACAGCGTGGAGCCGCGGCTGGGACCCTGGATGGGTCATGACGAGGTTCTTCACGGCCGACCTGCATCTCGGCCATCGCAACATCATCGACTACAGCCACCGTCCGTTTCGCGACGTTGACGAGATGAACGCCGCGCTCGTCGACGGCTGGAACGACACGGTCGGTGCAGACGACGAGGTGATCGTGCTCGGTGACTTCGCCATGGGTCGGATCGACGACACGCTCCCGCTGGCCTCGCTGCTCCACGGCCGCAAGGTGCTGCTCGCGGGGAACCACGACCGCTGTTGGTTCGGCCACAAGAAGGGCGTGGAGAGCGGCACCGCCCGCTACCTCGACGCCGGCTTCAGCGAGATCTGGCAAGACAAGGTCACGATCGAGATCGAAGGCATCTCCTTCATCGCATGCCACTTCCCGTACCGCGGCGACAGCCACGACCATGACCGCTACGTCGCCCATCGTCCAACGGATCGCGGATCGTGGCTTCTGCACGGTCATGTGCACGAGCGCTGGCAGGTGCGCGATCGGATGATCAACGTTGGCGTCGACGTCTGGGACTACAAGCCTGTAGCAGAGGAGCGACTTGCCGCGCTGATCTCGAGTGGAGCCCATCGCGTGTGACCGTCCTTGCCAAGGCCAGGATCGATCCCGATGATCTGGCGATCGGGGCCGACTGAGACCCGGACGTGCCGTTCGTCGCGATCGATCGAGGCGTGACCACGAAGGTCTTCATTGCGGTAACGACCTCGGAACCAGTCGTAGAGGCTCGAGTGCCCGTGAACCTGATCGAACGGCATGTCACCGTTGGGGACCCAGTCGGGCAGCACCTCGAACGCGGCCTCCGCCCAGACGGGACCGACAGCAGGGTTGTCGCGCGGGAACCGCCCGAGGTTGAGCATTCGCCCGGAGCGGTTCAGCACGTCCCATCCATCGTTGGAGGTCCGAAGGCCTTCGATCGCGAGTACAGCCCCTTCCGCACCAGCGGGCGAGCCGAGTTCGGACCAGAGCGCACGCGTCAGACCGGCATGCGTCACAAGCGTGGCACCAGTCGTGCCGGCGACCGCGGTCGCGAACCGCAGCCATCCATCAGCGAGCCTGCCGCGCATAATCTCGACAGCGGAGGCCGCGAGGTCACAGGTGCCCTCGAACTGGAGGCCACCCAGGTGATGAAGCTCGTGGTTGACGCCGGAGCAGGTTGCGATGGTCCGCGCCGTCTGCGGCTCACATGAGGCGATCCTTCCGGTCGTCGGCCGACCCGGCTCCGGCAAGACCTACGCGGCCGAGGCATGTGTGGCGGCGCTCGCCGCCTCCGGCGTCCCGGTCGCAGGCTGCGCGGTAGCGCGACGGCGGCCGCCGAGCTGGAGGCATCGGCAGGGTTCGCAGGACACACCGGCCGGCCCGCGACGACGACCGCCAGCCTGCTGATCGACCTCGACCACCCGCAGTGGGGCGGATTCCCAGTCGGAACCGCGCTCTTCGTTGACGAGGCGTCGATGGTCGGTACCCGGGACCTGGCCCGCCTGGCCGCCCACCTCGCCAGGGCTGGCGGGTCGATGAAGCTGATCGGCGATCCCGACCAGCACGCATCCGTCGACACCGGCGGCGCGTTCCGAGTCCTCGCGGCGCGCAAGGGCGACGAGGTCGTCGCGTTGGTCGGCAACAACCGACAGCTCGACGCGGACGAGCGGCTCGCGATCGAGGAGTACCGCCAAGGCGACATCGAGGGGGCCATCTCCCGCTATGACGCGGCAGGCAAGGTCACCCGCGGTGCGAACGCACAGGAGACGTACGGCGCGCTCGTCGCCGACTGGTACGAGGACCGCCGCAACGGAACGAGCGGCCCGATGCTTGCCGGCACGAACGCGGTCCGCCGCGCCCTCAATGCCCGCGCGCGCATTCTGCTGAAGTCGAACGGCGACCTGGCTGGACCGGCGCTGGTCGTCGCCGGGCGAGAGTTCATGATCGGCGACGAGGTCGTCGCTCATAGGAATGATCGTCGACTTCGCGCGCCATCCGGCGAGGCCTTCGTCAAGAACGGCAGCGTAGGGACCGTCCTCGACGTGAACACGGTCGAGGAGGAGCTCGTCGTGAGCTTCGCCAACGAAGGCACGATCCGACTCCCTTCCGCCTACCTCGCAGCCGGACACGTGGAGCACGCATACGCACGCACGACGTACGGCGTCCAGGGCGCGACCCTGGATGTCGGCCGCTACCAGCCGTCCGACGTCTCGAGGTTCGAGGAGGGCTATGTAGCGATCACCCGAGGACGCGACCAGACGCGCATCTACGTCACCGAGGGCGATCTCGACGTCGATGACGACGCTGATCACCGTGCGATCGAGGGCGACGTAACCGGGCTCGAGACCGTCGTCGAGGCCCTCGGCCGCCGCAGCGAGAAGCGGTTGGCGCACGAGCTCGATGCTGCCGCCGCCACGTCGGGTGCGCTTGCCCGTGGCCAGACCCTCGCCGATCTACGCATTCGCCGAATAGAGCTCGAAGCCATCCTTCGCAAGATGCCTCCTTCTACGGCTCACGAGCTGGCCGCGCTGCAGCAGCGGCAGTGCAAGCTCTTGCAACGTCGGGACGCACTTGACGCGCAGCGCGTCGGCTGGAAGTCGAGCCAGCGCCGAGCTCGGGCCGACGAGGTTGGTTCGCTCGTGCGGGCCATCGACGCCGACGAGGCGCGAATCGGCGATCTCGAACGGCAGGAGGCCCTGCGTCGCGCGTTCGGGACGGAACATGAGCCCGAATTCGAGGAGTACGAGGCGGTCCGGCAGGCCGAGACGGCCAAGCGTCTCCAGATACGCCTCGGGGCCACCCTCGATCCGTCCAACGCCGTAGGCCACATTCTCGGGCCACGCCCGGCGAGCCAACGCGAGCGACTCGCGTGGGTCGACGCCGTCGAACAAATCGCCGTCTACGGGGAGCAAGTCGGATGGGAGTCGCCGTCTGAGGCACAAACTCTCGCGGACCTGATGGGACCGAGACCTCCCGAAGGCTTCGATCGCCTGCACTACGACATTGCCGTCGAGGCCGTGCGACAAGTGGTCACTCCGCCAGAGCGGGACCTCGGCATCGAACTCGAGCTCGGTCTACCGTAAAGATCGGTCGCATCTCGCTCCTGCCTGGCGGGCGCAGTCGCTGGCGGACCGATCGATGCTCCCTGCCGGTTCGGCGCTAGGAGCGACGGGATTATGGGACGCGTCTCAGCGTTGTTAGGGGCTGCGTTCGGCAATCAGCGGTGTCACCCGCTGCCGGCCATAGGGGGCACCCCCAGACGGCGCTGCCTGGAGGCGGTGACCCGGCCGTCCCGGCGGCGAGTCAGCAGCCGTAAAGCCCATCGGGTCGCTCTGGAGCCATTTGTCAGGTCAGCGGAAGTGTCGGGCTTGCAGTTCGTACATGTCGGCGTAGGTGCCACGTGCGGCTACTAGGTCTGTGTGGGTGCCGATCTCAGCGACGCGGCCGTGGTCTAGTACGACGATGAGGTCGGCGAGGCCAACAGTTGAGAAGCGGTGGGTCACGAGGACGGTGATCGTGCCGTTCGCGGCCACGAGGTCGCGTGAGTGGGTGCGGTACTGGTTGAAGATCTCGCGTTCGGCGAGGGGGTCCAGGGCGGCGCTGGGCTCGTCGAGGGCGAGGAGGAGGAGGTTGCGCCGCATCATGGCCCGGGCGATGGCCACCCGTTGCCATTCGCCACCGGAGAGGTCGGTTCCCTTGAGACGCAGTCCGAGCCTGGTCTCGAGGCCGTCGGGAAGACGCTCGAGCAGCTGTGTCGCGAGTGCCCGGTCCGCTGCCATGTGAACGTGCTCCGCGTCGTCGACGTGGTTGAGGTCGCCTGCTCCGATGCTTTCGCGGGCGAGGAGCTGCAGGTGGAGGTGGTCCTGGAAGCAACTCGAGGTGCGCTGCTGCCAGTCGTGGTGGTCGAGCGCTCGGAGATCCACGCCGTCGATGAGCACGGCGCCGCTGGTTGGCGCGTAGAGGCCGAAGAGCATCTTGACGAAGGTGCTCTTGCCGGCGCCGTTGTCTCCGACTATGGCGACGACGGACCCGGCGGGAAGCTCGATGGTCACGTCGGAGAGTGCGTCTGTCGTGGCGCCGTCGTACCGGAACGAGACGTCCCGCAGCTGGATCCCGTGCTGGAGTGTGCGGGGCGCGGGCTGGAGCGGTCGACCCTCGAATGATGTCGGGGGCGTGGGGAGCGAACTCTCGAGGTCCTCGAGTTCTCCGAAGATGGCGGTGATCTGCCCGAGGGAGGTCACGCCGCTGACGGCTTGGCCGACCTGGCCGACGATGAGTCCCATCGCGCCGAGCGCGAGGAAGAGGTTCTCGGGCGGGACGGATCCGTTGCGCACGCCGCGGATGAGGACGATGACCGCGATGGCGAAGGCTGCGAGTTGTGCGAACCAGCCGAGGGCGGCGATGCCGCCGGCGCGCAGCTCCGCGCGGTGTTGGGCCCGGTCGGCGTGGCGCCAGTCCGTGGAGTACCGGTCGAAGAGCTCGTCCTCGAGCCCGGCGACGCGTACCTCGTCGGCGTGGCTGGGGTGGGTTGCGAGGTCGTAGACGAGCTGGGCGCGGCGGGTGCGTTCCATCTCTGCGGTGCGCGCCCGCTGCAGTGTGGCTTGCTCTCGGCCGTTGAGCAGGGTGGCGGGTAGCCCGCCGAGCGCCACGAGCACGAGCCAGGGATCGACGGTGAGCAGGAGCCCGACCGACACCAACAGGCCACCGAGGCTGTCGACCATCCATCCGAACATGCGGGGGGCCTGGCTGACCTCGAAGCTCCGGCTTTCGAGGAGTGCAACGCGGTCGGCGTTGCGGCGGTGCTCGAGGTCGGTAGTGTGCCGTGGCCGCAGGACGGCGTGCGCGCGACGAAGCTGCAGGGCGAGCAGCGTCGCTTCGCCCAGTTGCAGCCGCGCCGTTCGCGCGGCCCGCCCGATCCACGCCGTGAGCAGGAACGCCACTGCGAAGACCCCGACGGCGACGGCCACACCCGCGTCGTCCCCGGCCCGGGCGGCGCGGAGTAGCGCTCGTGCCGACAGGTAGCTCGCCAGCGTGGCGCCGGCGACGATCGGCGTGAGCGCCAGCACCGCACGGCGCAGGTCGAGCGAGAACATGAGGCGGAACACCTCGAGCGAGATTCGCAACCGCCGAGCGGCCGTCACCCCTCCGCCTCGGCGTTCTCGGCCCGAACGAACTGCTCGGCTTGGGCGTGGAACATCCGGGCGTAGAGGCCACCAGCCCCGACGAGGGCATCGTGGTCGCCGTCTTCGACAACCCGGCCCTCGTCGACCACCAGGATCCGTTCGGCTTGACGGACCGTCGAGAACCGGTGCGACACGAAGGCGATGAGCACGTCGCGGTTGCCTTCGAGCGACCGGACGAGCACGTCGAACAGCTCGGCTTCGCCGCGGACGTCGAGCGCGGCTGTCGGCTCGTCGAGCACGAGCAGGCGCGCTCCGGCTGCCACACCGACGAGCGATCGCGTGAGGGCGAGCCGCTGCCACTCGCCGCCCGAGAGGCTGCCCCCGCCGGAGAGTTCCGCCGCCAGGTTGGTGTCCCAGCCGTTCGGCATGGTGGTCACTCGGGCGTGGACGCCGGTGCGCTTGCCGATGTCCTCGATCCGCTCGTCCACGTCGTCGGGCTGCCAATGGAGCGCGCCGAAGCGCACGTTGTCGCGCGCCGAAGCGGGATAGCGCACGAAGTCCTGGAACAGGACCGCCAGCGCTCGGCGCCAGCTCACCGGATCGATGGTCGTGAGGTCGGCGCCGTTGACGGTCACCACCCCCGACGTCGGTTGGATGAGCCCGCACAGGAGGCGGACGAGCGTCGTCTTGCCGGCACCGTTCTGCCCGACGATGGCGACCCGCTCCCCGCTCCGGAGCTCGAGGCCAACGCCTGCGAGGACATCCCGATCGGATCCCGGATAGCGGTAAGCCACACCCTCAAACCGCACGGTCACAGGCCCGCCGTCGACCGTGCCCGTCGGTTTGGTGCCATCGAGCGCGGCCAACGCCTCCTCGGCCGCGGCGATCCGGCCGATCGAAGCCGCCGCGAAGCTCACCAACACGTCGTCCTGGTTCACCGCGCCGTTCGGGTTCAGCGCCATGATTGCCGTGAGGGCGAACGTGAGCTCCGCCAAGGTGACGCTGCCGCTGGTCGCTCCGTTGGCCAAGAGCACCAGCGCGGCCACGTCCAGCACGGCGACCCAGATCAGCAGCGCGATGAGGCTCGGGGAGAAGTCCCGCCGGCTCGCCCACGCGCCCCGCATGTGGCTTCTCGTGCCGGACTCGTACCGCTCGAGCAGCCACCGGCCGAGCCCGAAGACCCGGACCTCGTTCGCCGACTCGGTGGTCGTCGCCAGCTCGAGGTCGTAGCCGAGTTCCTGGGGTGCCGCCGCTGCGCGGGCGATCATGCCGCTACGGACCTTCTGCATCTCGTCCTCCAGCTTCAGCTGGGTGAGAAGGAAGACGACCCCGAGGCGCCAGTCGACGACGAACAGGCCGGCGACAAGACCCGCGACGAGCACGCGGCTGCCCAACACGCTGGGTAGCAGCGATGCGAACCGGCCGGGGGTGAACCCGGCGGCGGGCGTCACCCCCTTCGCGTCCTCGAACACCCGTCGCAGCTCGGCGTCATCGAGAAAGGCGGTCGTGCGCGGGCGGAGCGCGATCCGCAGCACACGCTCGCGGAGGCGGCCGTCGATCTGGCGGGCAAGATGGTCTGCGTTGGCGACGATGGCTGGACGGATCAAGCCAGCGATGCCACTGATCGCCACGAACGCAAGGGCGGCGACCGCAAACCGTTCACTTGCGGCAGACCCCGCTCCGTCGCGAATGACTGCGGGGACGGTGGCGACCAATTGCGCGACCGTTACCATCCGGGCGATCGGGAGGATCCCGCTCGCGACGCTCAGGGTCAGCGTCGCGACGAGCGGACCTCGCCCAGCGCCCTCTGCGCCCCGCACGGCATTCCGAACGGAACGCGCCAGTTCCGCCGTGCGAGACAGGCTGAAGACCGCCCGTCCCAGTGCCACTGCCCCCATCCGCCGGACTCTAGGGACTGTTCACACCGTGCCGACCACATTTTCAATCGCCCGTTGGAGCGGAGGTGCGTCAGGCAGCGGCGTCCACCTGGCGCCGGCGAACAAGCCCGTTGACCTAACCAGGTAGGCCAGCCAAGTTTGGCGCGCCTGCGCTGAGGTCAGGTGCGAGGGCGCCCCACATCTTCGACCCGACCATTGGGGCAGTCGGCCGCGGTTGAGGCGGCACGCCGTGTTACGTCACGGCTCCGAGTTTCCGCAGCCATGACGGCAGTCGCGCTTCCACGTGATCGGATGCAGCGCGCCAGGTCTGTGAATGGCCTTCCTGCTGTAGCAACGTGAACGCTGGGTGGTCCTCCGCCGCTAGGCGGTCAATCATGTCGGCGATGCCACGGGTCCGTCGGGGGACGAGCTGGACTACCTCGCGAAGTGCGCGATTCGAGAGGTTCGCGCCGTCGCCGAATGCTCGGATACGAGCGACGACTTCATCGTCGAGTAGGGCCGTGTCCGGCCAGAGCTGGCCGAAGGTCTGAAGGGTGTACGCGGCCTCCCACTCGAGTCGCGCACGGCCGGCGGCGTCCCAAGTCGATGAGCTTCCAGTCCTCGCCGTTCACGATGACGTTCCACGGAGCGAGATCGCCGTGGATGACCAGCGACCCTGGAGTGGGGTCCGGGGAACCGCGCCACCACTGCGCATCGGCGGGCGCAACAAACGACTGCACTGCGCTTCTGAGACCGGCTACTAGCTCCCCTGCCTTCGCGACGGTGACGAGCGACTCCAGAAGCTGCGGCGCTTCTAGCGACAACGACACGCCTTCGCAGAATGTGAGAATCTCGCGGCCCTTCGCATCAATCCCAAGCACACGCGGCGAAGCCTCGAAATGGACTTCCTCAAGATGTCGGAGCAGCGCGTGAACAGCTGGTGTCCAGGCACCGACTGGCCGCCGGACCGTGTCTCCGACGCGTACGACCCCCTGAGAGATGTTGCCGCCCTCTAGCGCGATCTCCTCCACGGACTGAGTTTCACAGTTCTGAGTCGCACGACCCCGCGACCACCCGACCCATCAGGGGCAGGCGCCGGATCAGTCTCCTTCAACTCGAGGCCAGAGCTGTTCAGAGTCGCTTGTGGAGAACCACGAGTTCTCCAACAGGCGCATCCTCGCCGGAGACGATGACATCGGCCCGTTCCCACGTGCGCTGAGCGGCTTGGAACGGGACTTCCTCAGCCATCCAACCCTCATACCCGGCTTGGTCGGTCTCCTCGGCGGCGACCCTGACCGCGTCCCGACGCTCCGTGACATCGAGATCGGTGTGAACCCAGATGATGGCGTCAAGGTGGGGCGCGAGTGATCGCCGCGCGGACCCGACCCCTTCGACAACCACCAGCGTTGCGTCTGAGGGGACCGTGACTGAGCCAGGACGATCGCGCTCGTCCCAGGCCGGAGGCCTGAAGTCGACCTGTTGGCCGCGTCGGACGGGGATGATGACTCCATCCACCAAGAGGTTGTCCCAGCCGAACCGGGAGTGCCACCAGGCGATGTCGTCTGTATGGACCACCGCTGTCATCGGTCTTGCTGCCGCGATCTGCGCCGCGAGTGTGGACTTCCCGTTGGAGCTTCGGCCGTCGATCGCGAGGATGAAGGGACCTGTCGGTGGTGACTTGGCTGCCAGGATCTGCTCCAGCGTCGTTGCGACTGGCTCCCGCCGGCCCGGTCCGAAGAAGGGTTCACCGTCGTGGAGTCGCACCGTCCAGCGTCCTACCCAGTAGCAGCTTGTGGCGCTCCGACGGGCCCGCACCCGGGCATCGGGGACACCCGCTGAGCCCTCTCCTATTGGAGCGAGTTCTGACCGGTTCAGGCTGTCCGCTCTAGCTTTGATCCAGTTCACGGTTCTGGGGAGTGAGACTGGTGTCGCTGTCAGCTGGCCAGGTCGAGTCGATGCTGGAGGCAGCCGTTGCCGAGATTGAGGTCCCCGGCATCTCCGTCGCTGTCTTCGATGATGGGGCCACAATCGAGTGCGCTACTGGGCATGCGGAGCTCGACCCAGAGCGGAATGTTCGACCCGAGGACTTGTTTCCGCTGTGGTCAGTCGCCAAGGTCCTGACGGCGACGATCCTGCTGATCCTGGCTGACCGCGACCTTCTGGACCTGCGTGCGACTCTCGCGTCGGCGATCCCCGGAGTCCGCGTCGCTGGTGACGCGGCCGATCGAATCACGATCCGTCAGCTGTTGTCTCACACCGCTGGCATCCCGCCCATGGGGCCGCCGCCGACCGGGATTGCCGATACGGGCGTCGGAGACGACTGCCGCGAGCTGCTCGTCAACAGGCTGGCCTCGGCGCAACTCATCGCTCAGCCAGGAGAGATGTACGCCTACTCGAACTCGGGCTATGTCTTGCTCGGACACGTGATCGAGCGCTTGACCAAAACGACGTTCGAGGCGGCGCTTTGCGAGCTGCTGCTCGACCCTGCTGATATCGCCGAGATCGAGGTCCCGTTCCACCGTGCTCTCGATGCAGCGAAGGTCGGCCTCTACAAACGCGGCGAAGCCGGGCAGCTCGTGAGGGTCGAGGAGATCTACCCGCACTGGCGGTCGGGCGCATCGTGTGGCTTGACACTTTGGGGCACGGCGCGAGCGCTCGTAGACCTCGGACGCATCTTCTTCAACGGCGTTGCGCCCAACGGCCGCCGGATGCTCAGTGAGGCGGCTCTCGCAGCTGTGCAAGAGACCGATGCCTCAGCACGATCCTCGCTGGCCTCTGCGGGTTCGTTTCAAGGCCTGGGCTGGCGCGTCCTTGCCCATGGTGATGGCGAGAGCGTCCTCGAGCATGGTGGTGGCCGTCACAACAATCTGTGCGTCCTCCCGTCGAGGAACGTGGCAATCGCTGTGATGACAAACGGTCCTGGTGGCGACGGCCTGCAAGAAGAGTTGACCAGTCAACTGTTCGATGCGGCGGTTGTCGCGGGCTAGAGAAACGCCGGCCGAGGAAGCGCGCGTCCGACGTCTCTGCGCCGGCCATGTGGGGCACTGGTTCAGATCCGCAGGACCGGAACCTTGCGCGTGGACTCGCCACTGGCTTCCGCCTGACTCGCCTCGCGTCGACCGGCTAGCCACAGGACCACCTCTGCAACCGGTCCCTCAACTGTCACAAGAGCGCCGGTCCCCTCCGCATGCTCACCGGCGGGCGTGCGAACGACAAGTCGTACGTCCCGTAGGACCCGTCGGTGGTACCTCAGAAGCCATGGCAGGACGTCGGCGAGCCCCTGGGGGGCGACCCGTGGCTGCGCGACAGGATCAGCGCGTCGGACATCCTCGTGGTGGACAAAGATCTCGAACAGCCCGATCGGCGCAACCGAGTTGCGGAGAAGGAGCCTGGGAGGGTGTTGCTCCAGGTGCTCCAGTGCCCACTCGAAGCCGCGACGCTTCGAGGCCCACAGGCCGCGATCGGCGAATTTGCCAGCGACATCGTTGAGCCTCAGACCCCTCCTGACAATGGTCCGGCCTACGAACGTCGGCACGCCACCTAGGCCGTCCAAGGAAACGACGTGCGCGGCGACATCATGTGCAGTCCAGCGGCCGGCCAAAGTCGGCGCGTCGTGCCCGACCTTCCGAAGTGTTTCGGCGAACGCACAACGCTCCTGCACGATCGCCTCGTTCAGCATCGCCCAAGTCTGCCCCGACATCATCCTCACGCCGGCCATGAATGTGGGACAGGGGCGGTCCCGCGGCGGGACACGCGCTGTCGCGGCCCGAGCCTTCGTGCGACCCCACGGCGCGTGCCGTCCGCCCGGCAACGCCTTGGCTACACCCCGAGAGCCCGGATGACTTCCGAGATCTGGATGTCGTCAGTCTTCTCCGATAGCGGGAACCAGCCCAGCCCAACAAGGCTCCGGTCGTCGTCGCCGATCTGTAGGTGGTGGTACTGGTCAGGGTCGACGCGGACGAGGAAGCATTCAGATGAGCCGCGCTCGGACGACTGACGGAAGAGGTGACGTTCGATGGTTCCAGTGACGCCGGTCTCTTCGAGTAGCTCGCGGAGCGCGGCATCAGCCGGCGACTCTCCGGCCTCGATCCCACCACCGGGCAGGGTCCACCAAGTTCGATACTGCACCATCAGGATCTCGTCGCCGCGGTCGCCCGGCCGGAGCACGGCTGCGCAGGCCCTGGTGGGCTCCGGACGACTCGACACCGCGACATGGTGGCACTATTGGGTCGCGCGCGACACGTGCGGCGCGTCAAGCATCCGGGCATCGGGGCTACCCAGCGCTCGAGCGCAATCACCATTGGGAAGTCGGTGCGCGGGCCGTTAGTTGTACCTAGGCAAACGCCTATTGACATATGCCTAGCCCGGACGGAGAATCGTGGCGTGACCCACCACCTCGTCGGCGCTGCTGAAGTGGCCGCGCTGCTTGGCGTATCTCGGCAAAGGGTGTCGCAGCTCTCCGCGGCTCAGGACTTCCCTGTTCCACAGGCGGAACTGGCAAGTGGCCGCATCTGGGCGCGCGACGAGGTGGAGGAGTGGATCCGTGCGCGCGGCCGACAGAGGGAGATGCCGATGGTTCCGGAGCTAACGCCGCAAGAGCGGCAAGTGCTCGAGTGCGTCGCCGGCGGGAGCTCAGTCCCCGAGCTGGCCCGAGCACTTGCCATCTCGGAGCGGACGGGCAGAAACCACCTCCGCAACATCGCCGCAAAGCTCACCGCGCTGAGCGATGACGGCGAGGAGGACTCGTCATGATCCGAGCGGCGGTCCCTTGAAGGTGTGCCGCGCCTGCCCAGGGACAAGAACCACGTGTCCATCTACCGGCCTTCGGGGGCCGGGACGTCCGCCTCTGTCATTGTTCATTGGTGGACGCAGGACGACTGACGCGAGCCTGCGCCGCATTGCTGCGCTCCGGCCCAGACGGACCCGAGATTCTGATGGTGAAATACCAGACCTGGTGGACGCTCCCAGGTGGCGGGATCGAGCCCGGCGAAGCCGCCCCTGAAGCGGCACTACGTGAACTACGAGAAGAGACGGGGCTCGATGGCGTGGTCGTCCGCCAGTTGTTCGAGGAGCCGTCGGCGAGAGGAGGCGTCTCGGTCTGCTTCTTGGTGGCTGTGCCGGTCGAGGCTCTGTCACTGGCGTGCGTCGGAGACGATGATCCTGCGGTGACGGAGCTCGGCTGGTTCCCGCTTCCCGCAGTGGCTGAAGATCGCCAGGTGTCGAGGGTGATTCGGGCGATCGCCAACTGAAGTCGAGACGATGGGTGCCCCTCGTGCTCAGCCGGTCTTCAGCGACTCACCCACTCCGACGACGTCAGCTTGTAGACCCGCAGCGGCACACCCAGCGACGGATGCGTGGTGTCCGTGAATCGCTTCATCCCCAGCCGCTCCATGACCCGTTCGGACGAGAGATTCTCGGGTTCGTAAATGCTCACGATCTCCTCGAGGCCGAGCGTCTTGAATCCGTACTCGAGAGCGGCCCGGCCGCCCTCGGTGGCGAGTCCTCGCCCCCACCACGCGGGGTCGAGCCGCCAGCCGACCTCGACCGTCGGCACGACTTCGGGCAGGAACTCGGGCGGCGCGAGACCGAGAAAGCCGATGAGCTGGGTCTCGGCTTTGACCTCGACGGCCCACTGTGAGAATCCGCGGAGTTGCCACTCGTCGATCTTGCGGCTGAGGAAGTCCCGCGTCTCCTCCCGCGTCCATCCTCGCTTGAACGGGTACCGCCACACCGGCTCCTTGGCGAAGACCTGAGCGAGTTGCTCCAAGTCGTCGTGACGCCACAAGCGCAGGAACAGCCGCTCCGTCTCGAGTTCCTTGTCCACTCATCCAGCCTGCCATCCGTCCGGCTTTGAGGACATGGGGGGCCGTCGACGGGCACTATTGGTGGGTGGCGAGTCTGAAGCAGCTCGTCGTCGACTGTCGGCACCCCGCCGCCCTTGCACGATTCTGGGCTGCCGCCCTAGATGACTTCGAGATCCGGCCGTACGACGACGCCGAGGTTGAGCGGCTCGCGTCCGTTGGACGTACTCCGGAGACCGATCCCGGGGTGATTCTCGACGGACCCAACCTCGAGATCTGCTTTCAGGAGTCGGAGCCCACAGCTATGCCGAAGAAGCCGATGCATGTGGACGTCGCGAGCACTCGGCGAGAGGCGGAAGTCCAGAAACTTGTTGCGCTGGGCGGCCAAGTCGTCGCGACCTACGAAGGACACACGTGGATGCGCGACCCGGAGGGCAACGACTTCTGCGTGGTTGATGCGTGACCGGCTGCCGGTCACAGGGGGCAGTGTGCGACGACTCGGCCGCTCGCCCCTGCTCTGCATGCCTCGCCGTTCTCCCTCACGCGGTAGCCGGCGTGATTCCTGCGAGGCGGCTTCTGGTCGGCGCGTCCCGGAGTTGGTCGGCGGCGTCGGCGGGTCGGCCCGCAACGAGAGCCTTGGCGGCATCGAAGACACGTTGCCAAAGGCCAGCAGCCCAGGCGACCTCAAGCTCAGCGGATGTGAACTCGCAACGTGCTGCTTGCTGGTAGTGCTGGAGGAAGTCCTCGCTGTCATCGACCTCGGCGCCGGGCCAGCTGTCCGGATGCACGCCGGGAATGGCCGGCGGAACGAGGCTGCGGCGCAACCGACGATCGCCGCTTCCGGGAGGACGGCCAAGCTGTCCCAATCGTCGGCCGCCAGCAGATCATTCCCTTGCCATCGAAGGTTGCCTTGATAGAAGTCGACGTGCCCGACGCGACCTGCGAGCTGGTCGTGTCGGAGCCGTTCGTTGAGGGCCTCCGCCAGCGCCCGCAACGGTGCGGTGGACGGATGGTTGTTCAGCTCGGAGCCTTCATCCGGCGCTGGCCAGGGCAGTGCGTCGGCGTCGTCCCAACCTGCCCATGGCGGGGGCGGGTAGAGCGACGGGATTGACAGCGGCTCCGGTGCTGCAGCAACCAGCCTGGCCAACGCTCGGGCTGTCCGTTCTGCCAGCGTCGGATCGTCCCCTGCTCCCGGCTGACCTCCTGGAAGGTGCGCTTCGGCACTGATGGCAACGCCGGACATGTTCGTCGGACCGGTCAGCGGCTCAGGGCAAGGGAACTCGGCACGCCAAACATGGCGATGCACGGCGTGGCAACTGGGGAGGGAATCGATCCATGGCCGCACCTTGACCACGACCTCCCGCCCGTCCCCCAGCTGCACCCCTGCCACCCAAGACAGATGTCCCTTTATCCAAAGCACCTCATCGACCTCGGCACCCAATTGCTCGAGGCACCACCCCGACAAGCCGCTCGGTGGTCTCACCACCTCATACTCGCCGACGACGCAGCTTCGGCGCGGCCATCTTGGGCACTCCTTCGTGGGGGCGCTCTGTTTGCTCTCCCGTTGTAGCAACGTCAGGGTGCGACGGCCTCAGCGAGGGCCGCACGCACGGTGCGCTCAGCTTGGTCCAGTCGCTTGATGTCGAGAGGAACCGAAGTATCGAGGCGAACGAGTGGGACGGGAACCCGAAGCGGCTCGCTCAGAGGCGTGAAGCGGTTGTAGTCCTCCTGAGACATCTCCTCTTCGCTGAAGCCTTGGTGACGAAGCGCGCTGTTGCCGACGCGTGCGAAGAAGCGTCGACGCGCCAGCTCGAACGGACAGTCGCAGAACACCTGGATCATCGGCTGCCCAAGAGCGACAAGTTCCGGCTCAGAGCGATCGGTCCAGAGCGCAGAGTCGACGACTGCGTGTCCGACGGAGCGCATGACCTCGTACTGCAGAGCGATAGCTGCCGCTCCGATCCGCTGTGACCACGCAAGGTCCGCGGTTCCGAGCGTGTCGAACAGGATCTCCTTGAATCGATCTTTCGCGATCAGCGGAAGTGCGAGTCGTTCCGAGAGGCCGTCAGCGATTGTTGACTTACCGCTTCCAGGAAGACCGGTCACAACGACGAGCGGCACTGCTAGTGGGTTCGCGTCTGCAGTACATGCCTTGACCAGTCCTCCAAGAACCAGCTCGATGACCACCGCTTGGCGTCGCCGACGCCAGAGACCACTTCGATTCCAAGTTCCTGGCAGACGCCCCACTCGGGGATCGAAGCGGGATCGATCCGGTCGCCGCCCTTGGTGAAGACATCTGGCCTCAATACGCGGAGTGCCTGTCGCACCGTCGTGTCACCCTCGATCTCGAACGGGACGACACAGTCGACACCCTTGATGGCCGAGACGATCGCACATCGGGTTTCGAGATCCTGGAACGGCTTGCCTTTCTTCGCGGTCAGAAACGAGTCGCCGTTGACAACCACCACTACCACGTCGCCGTACTGCCTCGACTCTTGAATTGAACTGATGTGACCCGGGTGGATCGGATCGAATCCGCCCGACGTAACCACGATCCTGCCCCGCGGACGGTTCTTCTCGAACTGCTCGAACGACAGGATGGGAGTTCCGAGACCGTCCACTGGTGCAGTTTGGCTCGGGAGGGCATCGGTCCGGGAGCGGTCCTACTGGCGCGACCCCGAAGCGGGGCGAGCCGCCTGTTGCTGGAACGCGTTCATCGTGCGACGGCCAACCGCTGTGGGTGTGGGGGTTGCTCTGGTCGCAAGAGACTCAACTGGGCCGGCGCTGTCGCGCTGAACCGGCCATCAGAGGGGCAGGCCACTGGAGGGACGCCACCGTCAATCGAAGACCGGCTCAGTGCCTTGTCGTCGTGCTGCGAAACACAGTGGTACGGCTGCCGCGTGGCCAGGGGAGAGCGCTGGAAGACGATCGGGATGGAACCATCCGACGTCCTTCGTCTCGTTGCTCAAGGTCGGCTCCGCGTCGCCGTCGACTCGGTCGCATATGAAGAGGTAGCAGTGCAGATGTCCGGGTGCTCCCGCCCAGCCCGCCCGAGCCCAGTCTTGAACCGCCACGAGCTTGACTTTGAACCGCTCCGCAGGACGGCTCGGCGGTCAGCTCAGGATCCGGATACGGCATCGACGGCTGGCCACGCAATGGTTCGACTACCTCCTGTGCACACCGAACGAACTGGGAGAGCTGGTGGATCCGACGCCATGGAGAGTCACCGATGTTCATAGCTACCCGACCGACGACGAGTCTCCGGCAGCCGCATGGGTCGCCGTGCTCGCGCTTCGATGACCGCTGTATCCGGTCAGACCGGATGCGCCCTGAAGGGTTGGTCGATGGCGTCGGCGGTGATCGGGACTGGCTATCCAACGGCAGCGACTTCGCAGGTCGTGGCACGGGTGAGCGACGGAGTAGAGCTGTCCAACGGCAGGCGTTCGGGGGTTGCCTCGAGACACGATCGCGCCGCTGAGCGTCGGCAGTCAGAGAATCAGCGAGTCCAAGCCCACAGTCACACCTGGCTGGAGTCCGCGAACCTTCGCCAACGCGAGGAGTACGCCTGGCACGAAGGCATCCCTGGACGTCGTGTCGTGGCGGATGGTCAGCGACTCGCCCTCTACGCTAAAGATCACCTCCTGATGTGCGACGAGGCCGGGTAGCCGCACCGAGGAGATCTCGGGCGTCCCCATGGCCGCCGCCGTGGCAATTGCTGTGCCCGACGGAGCGTCCTTCTTCGACACGTCGTGCATCTCCACAATGTGCGAGGCCGGGAACCAGGCAGCGGCAGTCGCCGCCAGCCGCATCATCAGAACTGCGCCGAGCGAGAAGTTCGCAGCGAAGATGATCGGGACTCCAGCCGCCCGAGCCGCCTCATCAACAGGGGCGACGATCCAACCCGTGGTGCCCACCACGACAGGAACCTCGGCTCGCAAGCACTCTGCGATGTTGCTCGCAACAACCTCAGGACCGGTGAAGTCGACGGCTACGTCGGCGCTCGAGAGATCGGTGACGAGGTCATGGCCGGCCGCGATGAGCGCCGGCCCAAGAATGAGGCCGACCTTTCCGCCACGCCCGAAGACGACGACTTTCACGCCACCTTCCTAGCGCCGGCAGACAATGCTCGCCGCGTCACCCGGGTCGTCTGTTGGCGATCCAGCGCTGGAGCAGCGGCTCATCCCGGCGCTCCCAGCCGGTCATATATGGGACGTGGGTGGGCGATCTCGTCGCCCAATCGCTGGGCGCGTCCTCGTAGAGAGTCATCGAGATGATCTGGCCCTCCGCGATCTCGTAGACGGCCACTTGTCGCCACGCCCTGCTGCCATCGGTCAGGCGAAGGACGGCCGCCGCGTGGCGCTCGCCGCCGAGAGTGTCGAGCACCTCGTATCGGAAGTTCTGGAGCGCGGAACGACGTGTCGCGTACCAGTCCATAAACGCGTCGAACCCGAACAGCTCGGCGTCGGGCACGGTGACAGCCGCTCCAGCGGCCAAAAGCGTGCGAGCCGCCTCCATGTCACCCGCTGCATGAGCGGCGAACCATGCTCTGAGCACGGAGGTCGGTGAGGGCACAAGCACACTCTTGCCGTTTTCCGCGCACGCTTGCAGGTGCCTCCACCCGGTCTTTGGGGACGCGTCGTCGCTGGACGGCTGCTCCGAACGTCGCCGTCCAGATCGGACTACTTCTGCGCAGCGAGCCAGTCGTCAACGCGCGCTGAGAAGTTGACTTGGTCGAACGTCCCGGCGTCCTCGATGAAGCCGCCTTCGAGTCGACCCCACTCGGTGAAGCCAAGCCCCCGGTATGCCGCCTCAGCCGGTGTTCCTCCGCGACAGTCGAGTTCGAGGATCGTGCAGGAGTGCGATCTGCACCACTCAGCCGCTGCACGAGTTAGGGCCCTCGCCAAGCCGGATCCCTGCGCTGTCGGGTGGATGACGAAGCCGCCAAGCCTCACACGGTGCCGCCGCAACCGATGTGGCTCTCTGGTCGCCGTTACGTTGCCGACCACGACACCCACATCGTCTACGGCCACAAGCATCACGCCCTCGTCGGCGGACGCGTTGTTGATCGCGAAGTCAACGATGCCTTGCATCTGCTCCATCGTGTTCTGCGAGAAGCAGTTGTCCCGAAGGGAGGCGACGTCTGACTGCTCGACAGGGCGGATAAGCATCCGGAACTTCTACGTCCACTCCTCAGTGACATCAAGCGCAATCTTGGCGGTGCCTCGGAACCAAGTGCTGTCGGTCAGTCCAGGCCTCCGCCTGTCCGTGGTCCGGGCTTCGGGGCTACCTGCGGGTCTCGGCCCGGCCGCGCCTTCTGGGACGCTTGATCCCTCCAGAGGGCATGCGTAGTGTCGAGACCGGTAGGGAACCTGCAAGTGGGGAGGAGGTGCACAGCGATGTCTCGATTCGCAACGTCTCGATTCGCTACGTATCGATTCACGTGCTCCTCCGGAGTCGCAGCCTGATCGCTGAGCTCCGAGGGCACTCTTCCCTTTGGAGTCTTCTTGCTACACACCTGGCAGATCGGCTTTCGCCACCACCTACTCATGAACCCGTCAAGCGCGGCCAAGATCCGCGCCCTTGGCGCCCGACTCCGGCTCGGCCCACACAGCACCGTCCTCGATCTCGGCTGCGGCACCGGCGGACCCGCGGTCCTACTCGCCAAGGAGTACGGCTGCCGCGTAACCGGGGTCGACCACCACGAGCCCTTCCTCGCCCATGCCCGTGAGCGAGCTGAGGAAGCAGGTGTGGTCGACCTCGTTGACCTGGTGGCCTCGGACGGCGCCGAGTTCGTTGGTACGGCACCGAGTTTCGACGCCGCACTGTGTATCGGTGCGGCATGGATTCTGGGCGGGTTCGCCTCGACCGCCACCACGCTGCGCGAGCACGTGCCCCTCGGTGGGCATGTGGTGATCGGTGACAGTACCGCCGGGACGAAGCAATAGCGGGATGGCAGCCGACGGAAGGCCTCGCATTGCACCGGCTACAAGACTGGCCCCAGCTTCCCGATCTCGTCACCTCCATGGCCGCCGCAGGACTAGCTCCGATCAGCGTGTTCACAGCCTCAGCGGACGAGTGGGAGAGGTACCACTCGCTCATCTGGCTCTCAGTCGAAGACTGGCTCGCTGAGAATCCAGACCACCCCGACGCGGCCCGCTTCCAGGGCCGGGAGTCTCGGGCGGAGGACCTCGCCGAACACCGTGACGGGTGGGCGATCGTCGCGGGACGCCGCGTCTAACCAGTTGCCGACTGGTCCTCCGCACTCCCGGTCACGCTCAACCGGTGCATAGGGGACGTAGCCAACCGCCGACGAGAGGTCCCGCCACGAGCGCCGAGGTTGTGCCTTGTTTGGTCGATGGAGGACGGCGCCCGGGATCCGTAGGGTGATGCCGTGGATCCATTGCAGCTTCCGCGCGCAGTGGCCGCGTGCACGGCCGTGGCTGCGGAGTGCGGTCTCGCTGTCGATGGCGCGATCGTGCTGAACGACTCGAACCGCCTCGCAGTCCAACTTCGGGGTTGCGATGTGCTCGCTCGGGTTGCGCCTCGATCTCGGCAGAGCGGCGCCGAGTTCGAGGTCGAGATCGCTCGTCGCCTCGCCGACACCGACACCCCGCTCGCGGCCCTGGATCCTCGGGTCGAGCCGCGCGTCTATGAGCATGACAGCTTCGCGGTGACGCTCTGGACCTACTACGAGCCTGTGCCGCCGCGGGAAGTCGCGCCGGACGAGTACGCGGGCGCGCTTGAGCGGCTGCACGCCGGCATGCGCGAGGCGGAGCTGACGGCAGAGTGGGTACCGCACTTCATGGATCGAGTCGACGAGGCACAGCGCCTGGTCGACGAGCCCAGAAACAACCCCGAGATCGTCGGCGCGGACCGCGAGCTGCTGGCCGCGACTTTGCGGACGATGAGCCGCGCGATCGCCGAACGAGGCGCGTCCGAGCAGCTGCTGCACGGCGAGCCGCACCCGGGAAACGTGCTCAGGACGAAGGAGGGGCTGCTGTTCGTCGACCTGGAGACATGCTGCCGCGGACCAGTTGAGTTCGACATCGCCCATGCGACCATCAACGCGAGCGGGCCGCCGTTCGAGGTCGCTGCGCGGTACGGCGGAGCTGATCAAACGTTGATGCGCGAGTGCTGGATCCTCATGCTCGCGATGGTTACCGCGTGGCGATGCGAGCCGGGGGACGATCTTCCGGACGGCCGGGCCCTGACCAGAAGCTGGATCCGTCAGCTGCGCGCAGTACTCGAGCCATGAGCGGAGCCCGCTGACTGGTGCTCGCAGCGAGCCGCACGAGCCCAGGTGATGCCCAGTTCCGGGCCTGGATACAACACCTCCACGCGGCACCGCGGCATCTGTTGGGAGGTCAACGAAGTCGAGCAGTTCATCGACGGCCGGCCGCTGGTCGACGGGCGAGCCTGTCGCGACCGGTGGCGCACGCGGAACAGTGACGGTTCCGCGAGATCTGAAGCTCCGGGCGTCATATGGATTCTTGCCGAGGAGCTCGTCGTGCAGCGCCGCGATCTCTTCGAGTACATCGAGGAGCAGAAGACCTGGCTGAGTCGCGGGGCGACCAACCCGTAGCTCTGTCGATCACTGCCCAGCAGCATCCCGCAAGGGCCGATCCCTGACGGTCGGAGAGATCGCGGCGGACTGTCCCAATACAACGACGAGCGGCGCGCCGGAGAGGATCGGTGACGCGCCAGCATCGAGCTGCCCGGCTGCCGGCCACCGGGGGCACGCACCGCTCCCGCTCAGCGTGATTTTCTCAGTGTCAGCGACGTCATCCTCTTGTTCCAATCGTGACCAAGTGGGCGCTCATGCCGAGTAGGGCGGGCTCGCTCTCGATCAGCCTTATGACTTCGAGAAGCTGCTGTGGCTGGAGCAGCAGCTTCTCAAGATTCCCAAGCAACCACGCGTGACCTTCAACACCGATGTGCTCGAGATCGAGAAAGCCAGCCGCCTCGACCTCGGAACCCGCCTCCTCGACGCGATGGAAGTACGCCCAGAAGCCGCCGTCTCGAAGCTTGGATGGATCGGCGCTGAGCCCGGTTCCAATGTTCACGTCAAAGCCGGCGCGGACGTCGGGGTCGTGGATCAGCCCTCTGCCGGTGGCGTCAAGGATCCATGCGTGTCGGGTGATGACTTCGGAGACCAACCGGCCGCCCGGTTTTAGGATCCGGTGCGCCTCCCGGAGCGCGAGGTCACGGTCATGCCGTTCGGGCAAGTGGTAGAGCGGCCCCATGAGAAGCACCGCATCGAACGAGGCATCGGGCAGATCGAGCGCCCGAGCGTCGCCGAGGCTGCACGTAGCCCTGCCGCCGGTAGCCGCGCGCGCTTGTTCGATGTGTCGCTGAACTGGGTCGACGAGAACGACCTCATAACCTTGGTTCACAAGGTGCGCCGCGTGCGTCCCCGGTCCGCCGCCGATGTCGGCGATGCGCCCCTGCTCCGGGAGGTGCCGCTCGAAGATGTCCCACGTCCGGAGCCGAACGAGATCTCCGACGCCGGGGCGCCAGAGCCGACCAGCCTCATCATCCAACTCGTAACGACGCACGACTCGTCGGTCGGTCTCCATGCCAGGCATTGTTGCAATCGGTGAACTGTCTCGGCGTCTATTTCGCTAACCAGGGCCGCGACCTCACCTCTCAGTTGAGCCGTAGTGACTGTCGGGTGCTCGTTCCCAAGACGCCGGGGTCTGCGCTCTGCCCAACTCCCTGACGACGGCGGGAGGCGAGCGAGTTCGACCGTGCGCATGGGAAGGATCCGCCTTCATCCCACAGCGCGTCGAGTCGCCGATCTGTGCGACCGCCCCATGCATCGACATCGGCGGGAGCCGAGCCGATGCCGCCGCTTTCTGACGATCGGGAAGTTGTCCGGGTGCCTCCTAGCGCCTGGCTCCATGGTCCGCGCGGGTAGCCCAGATGGGCCGATGCGAGGCGCGCGCCACCCTGCGCGAATGCTGTCTCAATAACCCGGGGCCAAAGACCGCGACTGGCGCGCCGATCGGCGCGTCTCCGGCGGCGAAGCGGGTGGTCAGGCGTTCGACTCGACGAGTTCGGCCAGTCTCCTGAGGCTCTCGTCGATGTTTCGAGTGTTGTACTCGGTTCGGTCGCCGAGCAGTTTCTTCTCGGCGAGAGCGCGCACTCTTCCGAGCTTGGCTACCCGCATGAAGCCCTCCGTGACGAGCGTTCCATCCATCGCGGGCTCGAGGCGGTACCACCACCGGGTCCTTGTCTCGCCTTTGTCATTCTGTGTGTGGAACTCGAAAGCACGACCGTCGTCGTAGACGTCGATGGTGCACTCCATCGACCACGACCGAGCGTCAGCCGTGTTTTTGCCACGGAAGCGGCTGCCAACGCTGCGACCATCGCCGGCGAGAACGTCGACAGACTCCAGTTCCTCTGACCATTCCGGCATCCGAGACACGTCGCCGATCACCGCCCACACCTCGTCGCGCGGTGCTGCGATGGTTCTCGTCCGTTCAACGGTCTCTCCAGCCATGGCCGGAGCGTAGATCTAGTCAGGCGTGCGGTGCGCGCCCTTGCGCGCACCTAACGCTCACTTCCCGAGACGATTCAGACGCTCCGATCGCCGCATCGCGAGCGGCGTCGCATCGGGGGGCACCGGCCCGGGTCACTCGGGTCGTTGGAGCAACGCGCCTAGGACATCCGCCGCGTGCTCGTCGGCTTGCTCGACAAACTGGGCGTAGACATCGAGCGTGGTCGACGCGTTGGCGTGGCCGAGGCGGCCGCTGACAGTCCGAATGTCGATGCCAAGCGACAGGAGTTGCGTCGCGCTGAAGTGACGGAGGTGGTGGAGCTTCACGCCCTTGAGACCGAGTTCATCGCGCAGCCGTCCGAAGGCGAGCGTCGCGTAGCCGGGGCGCCAAGGCTTCGAGAAGTCGACCTCGTGAGAGAACAAGAAGGAGTCGGGTGACAAGCGGGTGCCGCACTGCGCGGCCAGATCGGCGCATCCGTCCCGATGTGCCAGGAGGATGGCGGCGGTGTCTTCGTCGAGGGAGACGCCTCGGACCTGGTGCGTCTTCGTGTCCTTCTCGATCAGCTCGCCGCCGGCTTCGACGATGCCGCGCGCGATGGTGAGCCGCCGACGATCGAAGTCGACGTGCTTCCATCGCAGCGCGCACATCTCGCCGCGGCGAGCGCCGGTGGCCGCCGCGAGGCGGAAGTAAGTCGGCAGCGATGAGTTGATCGTTGACGCGGCCTCGATGAGGCGAGCCACATCGGCAGGGTTGGGCAGGTTCAGCTGTTGCTTGCGCGCACGTGGCGGCGACGCGTTCGCTGCGGCGTTCGTCGTGATCCAGCCCCACTTGACGCCTTGACCAAGCGCGCGCCGGAGTACCGAATGGATCCGCATCACCGAGTTGGGCGCGAGTGGGCCGCCGTTGAGCGCGCCCTTGCGGCGGAGCTCGGCGTACCAGAGGTCGAGGTCTGACGTCCGCAGCCGGCGGAGCGGGACCTTGCCCCAGCGCGGGAGGATGCGGTTGTCGAGCAGCCGGCGGTACTCGGGACCCACCGAGGGGGAGAGGTCGGGCTCGGCCTGGGCGAACCACTTCTCGCAAAGCTCGCCCACGGTGCCGGCGCGCACGGCGTACTGGCCGTCCTCGATCTCGCCGAGCATGCGACCGAGCGCGACCTCGGCTTCTCGGCGCTCGCCGCGGATGGTCTTGGTGACGTACTGCTTCTTGCCCGTCGCCGGGTCCTTGCCGACAAACGCGCGGACCTCCCACGACTGTTTTCCACGTTGGCGAATCGACCCGGCCACGCCCAACATCATCGCGCGTCGGATGGGCAAGAGGGGCGAGTCAGTGGGCAACTCGCCCGTCCCAAGGACGTCAGCAACCCGAGAAAAGGCCTCTGACCAGCTACTTGGTGAGCGCTCCCGGGGTGATTCGAACACCCGACGCACGGTTTAGGAAACCGACGCTCTATCCCCTGAGCTACGGGAGCTGGATTGCAAAGTGCTGGTCGTCTCAGAGGCTGTAGTTGCTCGGACCGCCCCCCGACGATTTCTCGCCGTGGGCCGCGATTGGGCCGCCGGAATCCTCGAAGGCGAATCTAGTGGCGCGTGTGGGCCGCGGCCCTCGGCCCGTGCGTTCTTGGCCTGCCTCCGATGCTGACCGCCCAACGGATGGGTCGGCACCTGGAACGTCGAGGCCGGCACGCCGCCGGTCACCTCGACTGCTGCAGCCCGTCGACCGCGCCGACCGCCATGGCGACGAAGGCGTCGACGAGGCTGGCCCGCGATCCTTTTCGCCGGACCCAGAGCTCCACCACGGCCGTTGCTGTGGTTGTAAGCATCGCCGCGAGGACGTGGGCGTCTCGGTCGGTGAGGCGGAACCGGTCGGCGACGAGGTCGTGCCACAACTTCTGGGATTGGCGGTCGCGACGTTGGATGGCGGCGTCCAGGCCGGAGGCCGAGCGTCCGTCGAGCAGCGCGCCGACCAGGCGCCCGTGATCCCGCACCGCGTCGAACCAGACGTCGAGGGACCGTCGCACGATGTCGTCGAACCCGCCGTCGACGCCGAGTACCGCCTCGATCTCGGCGTCGATGTTGCCGATCACCCGCTGGAACAGGATGAGCAGGATCTCGTCCTTGGACTCGAAGTAGGCGTAGGGGAGGGGCTTCGTGACGCCGGCGGCGTCGGCGACCGACTCGAAGGTGACGGCCCCGACGCCGCCTTGTTCGACGAGGTCGGCGGCGGTGTCGAGCAGGAAGGACCGACGGTCTTCCCGGGACATGCGGCGGGGCACCGGCATCGGCACAACCCTATCGTCCGCGGTACCGTTGTTGAAGATCATTCAATTGGGTGACGTTCGTTTTGAGGAGCCACCGTGCCTTACGCCGACCGCCGAGTTCTCGATGCCGATGCGCACCTGATGGAGCCCGCCGGATGGCTGGAGTCCTATGTGGATCCCGGAGTCCGCGACCGCATCGCGCCGATGGACGGCGGCGACGCGGAGTTCGCGGCGTTGCTGCAGCAGGGTCAGGACCTGCTCGAGCTCCGCCGACGCGATGAGGAGGAGGCGGCGGCGGCCAAGTCCCAGCTGATGACGATGCCCCGCAAGGGATGGCTGTCCTTCGGAGGAGCGGATCCCGCCGAGCGCAGTGCGGCACTCGATGAGCTGGGCTTCGAGGTGCAGGTCGTGTATCCGACGGGCGCGTTCCCGCAAGTGGTGACGTCTCCACGCGAGGTGCAGATCGCAGCGGCCATCGGCATGAACCGCGGTTTGGCGGAGTTCTGCGAGGGCGACAGCCGTCTGCTGCCGGCCGCCTACGTGCCGATGCACCACGGCACCGAAGCCGCCCTTCGGGTCGTGGAAGACGCGGTGCAGCGCGCCATCCCCGTCGTGATGGTGGACATGGTCCCGGCGAAGGGCGCTGTCTCGCCGAGCCACCCGGACAACGATCGCGTCTGGGCCGCGATCGTCGCCGCCGACCTGCTGCTCTCGGTGCACATCGGCCTGGACAACGGCTGGAGACCAACGCGCCCCGAGTTCTTCGACAATGGGCGGACGCTCGAACACTTCCGGAGCGACGCCCCCGGAGACGCGCTGTCCTACATGGCGATCGGGTATCCAGCGGAGCTGTTCCTCTCCTCCATGATCCTCGACGGCGTTCTCGAGCGCTTCCCGGCACTCCGCATCAGCGTGGCCGAGCTGGGTGCCGTCTGGGTGCCTGGCTTCCTCCACCACCTCGACCAAGCGGCGCGGGCGTTCCGGCGTCTCCAGGACCTCACCCACCTGTCGCTCGTCCCTTCGGACTACATCCGCCGACAAGTGCGATTCACCCCCTTCGCAGGCGAACCCGTCGGCTGGATGATCAGCGCCTCGTCACCCGATCTCTACTGCTTCTCCTCGGACTACCCGCACCACGAGGGCAGCGACGACCCCATCCGCCGCTTCGACCAGACGATGACGGAAGCGTCCTCCACCGACCGGGAAGCCTTCTACGCCGCCAACTTCGCCGCGCTCCTCGGCGATCGATGATCATCCGCTGAACGCCCTTCTGCGCTTCCGTCGGTGCCGCCGAGGCGGAGGGTTCTCGTGGCGCCGTTCCGCTTTGCGCTGGGCGGTTTTCGGCCGGCCGGAACTCGGGTAGAGGCGGCGGCGAACCAGGAGCGCGCAGTGACACAAGGATGGGGCAGCGAGGTGAGTTCCGTGTTCGAAGCCACCCCGGCAAGCGTGGCCGAGGCCCGGAGGTTCGTGACGTCCACGCTCGGTGGATGTCAGGCGACGACGGTCGATGACGCCGCGCCGTTGACCTCAGAGCTCGCGACGAACGCCGACCTGCGCCGCGACGGCCCGCCGGCCGCGACCCGGGCGCGCGATCGCCGGCGACACTCGTGGTCGTCTGCGCGGAAGCCCACGGTCTGGGCGTAGCGTTCGTAGGAATGGCGGACGACGGACCGATGGCGCACACCCTCGACCTCAGCAAGCTGCTGTCCATCGCGGAGGACACGCCGCCGGTGGATTCGATCGACGTGGTCGCCGACGAGCTGCGGCGCAGCATCGGCGGTCGTCACGTCAGCCTCCTGATCACGAACTTCAGCGGGACCGGCCTCGTGCGCGTGTCGCACGTGGGCGCGACGGCCGACGAGGACGATGGCCGCCACCGCACGGAGGCGGTCCTGCTTGCTGGTTCGGTCTATGAGTCGGCGATGTTCAGCCAGACACCCGGAGTCGTGGCCGCCTCCGGGGGGTGGATGGTCCTGGCCCCGATCACCGAGCGGGGCGATGCGATCGGGCTCCTGGAGGTGTCGCTCCAGCGAGAGCCGGATGACGCGACCGTTGCCCACGTGGCCGCGGCCGCGCACGCCCTCGCATACCTGCTGATCGCTTCGAGGCGGCACACCGATGTCTACGAGTGGGCGCAGCGAGATGTGGCGTTCTCCCTCGCCGCGGAGGTGCAGCGTCGGCTTCTCCCATCGGCGTACACGGTCGAGGGTGGACACTTCACGCTCGCCGGATGGTTGGAGCCGGCGCACCGCGTCGGCGGCGACACCTTCGACTACTGCGTCGACCGCGAGTACCTCTACGCATCGATGACCGATGCGATGGGCCACGGCGTGGCGGCGGCGCTGCTCGCGACCCTTGTCGTGGGAAGCCTCCGCAACAGCCGACGAGGTGGGGCGACGCCCTCGGAACAGGCCGACGCCGCCAACGAGGCGATGCTGGAGAGCGCGGGGAGCGACCAGTTCGTGACCGGGCAGCTCCTCCGGATCTCCCTTGCGGACGGCGGCGTCGAGTTCGTCAACGCCGGGCACCCGAGCCCCTACCTCGTCCGTGACGATGCGGCGAGCGAGGTCGTCATCAACGACCCTCAGCTCCCCTTCGGGATCGTCGACCGTGCGTACAAGACCCAGACCGCCCAGCTGCGACCCGGCGATCGCCTCGTGCTGGTGACCGATGGATACCTCGAACGCAACGCCGTCCGCCTCGATCTGTCGGAACTCCTGGCGACGTCGGTCGACCGGCACCCTCGGGAGGTCGTCCGGGAGCTCGCGGGGAAGGTGCTCGCCGCAACCGAGGGCAACCTCCTCGACGATGCAACCATCCTGTGCATCGACTGGTACGGGGAGCCGACTCGTCGCGACGCGACCAACGGCGCCGACGCGGCTCGCGCGACAGGTCCCGCGGGTGGCAACGTTCCGGAGCCGTCGTAGGGGGCGGCGCTTCGGCACCGTGATGCCCGAAACTCCGGTGCCGACGCCGACGCACCGTCGGTAGCGTCGAGCGACAATGGGAATCGGGGACTGGCGTCGGCTCATCGAGACGTACCTGCGGCCTCATCGCAGGCTGGTCGCGCTCCTGGCGACGACCTTGTTCGTCACCATCGGTCTCCAGGTGACGACCCCACAGCTGGTACGGGTCTTCATCGACCGGGCGACCGATCCCACGGCGGCGTCCGGGAGCCTCACCGCCATCACCGCCGTCTACGTCACGGCCGTCCTCCTTCAACAGATGTTCCGGATCGCCACCGCGTATCTCAGCGAGGTCGTCGGCTGGCTCAGCACGAACGAGCTGCGCGCCGATCTCCTGGAGCACTGCCTCGCTCTCGACCCGGCCTTCCACGAGACGCACAGCCCCGGCGAACTGATCGAAAGGGTCGACGGCGACCTCAACGGGCTCAGCGTCTTCTTCGCCGAGTTCCTGCTCAACGTCCTCGGCAGCGCGCTCCTCCTCGTCGCCGTCCTCGTCGTCGTCTGGTTCCAGGACCCGATCGCCGGTGGCGTCCTCTCCGGCTTCGCGGTCGTCGCCCTCGTCGCCCTCGTCGCCGTCCGCCGCATCTCGGCCGGCGCGTGGCAACAGGCTCGGGAGGACTCTGCGCTCCTGTTCGGCTACCTCGAGGAGCGACTCGCCGGAACGCAGGACATCCGGTCGTGCGCCGCCGAGAACCACACGCTGCGCGGCTTCTACGACCGGGCCCGCAACCGTCTCTGGAGCACGAGTCGCGCCCGCGTCCGCGACGCGACACCCCAGGCGGTCAACAACGTCATCGCCGGATTGGCCAACGCCGTCGCCTTCGTGGTGCCGGCCCTTCTCGTGCGCCGCAGCGAGTTGACGGTGGGTTCGGCGTTCGTCCTCTACTTCTACACGCAGCTCCTGATGCAGCCGCTCACGAACGTGTCACGTCAGGTCGAGCAACTGCAGCAGGCCATCGCCGGCGGCCGTCGAGTCCTCGAGCTCCTCGGCATCGACAGCCGCATCGTCGACGGGACGGGCCCCGACCTCCCGCCGAGCGGCGCTCCCCTCGCCGTCGCCTATCGCGGCGTGCGCTTCGGATACGGCGAGGACCCCGACGTCCTCCACGACGTCGACCTCCACGTCGAGCCGGGGCACGTCCTCGGAATCGTCGGGCGGACCGGAAGCGGCAAGTCGAGCCTGGCCCGCCTGCTCGTCCGTTTCCACGACGTCCGCGCGGGTGGCGTCGAGGTCGGTGGCATCGACGTTCGCACGCTCGCCCGCCACCAGCTGCGCGACCGGGTTGCGCTCGTGACCCAGGAGGTCCACGTCCTGCGGGCGACGGTGCGCGACAACCTGACGCTCTTCGATCCCGCTCGGGCGGACGCAGACATCCTCCGGGCCATCGATCGCCTCGGGCTCGGACCGTGGTTCGCCAAGCTGGCCGACGGCCTCGACACGATCGTGCGGGAGGGGGGTGCCGGCATGTCCGCGGGAGAGGCGCAGCTGCTCTCGTTCGGACGGGCCTTCCTCGCCGATCCTGCGGTCGTCGTGCTCGACGAGGCGAGCTCCCGACTCGATCCTGCGACGGAGGCGCTCCTCGAACATGCGGTCGACGCGCTGCTCGAGGGGCGGACGGGGATCCTCATCGCCCACCGCCTCTCCACCCTCGAGCGGTGCGACACGATCTGCGTCCTGGAGCACGGACGGGTCGTCGAGCACGGCGCCCGGCGCGACCTCGCCGCCGACCCGGCGTCACGCTTCGGTGCGCTGCTGCGCACCGGTCTCGACGTGGTCCCGGGATGACGACGGCCGCAGCGTCGACGTCGCCATGGCCGTCGTGGCGCTACGCGTGGCGGCTCCACCGCTTCCGGCCGAAGCGCCAGCTCATCAACCTCGCCGGCGTGTTCGTGGGTTGGGGCGCCAACATCCTCCCCGGGGTGGCCGCCAAGATCGTCTTCGATCGGCTGCCGGGGCTGCACCCCGGGTCATCGCTCGCCTGGCTGGCATGGCCGCTGGCCCTCATCGCCGTGCGATCCGTCGCCGGCATCGTCACGGGCTACACGCTGCAAGCGACGAACGGCGCGTTCGCGTACGCCAACGCGGCGATGATCCAGCGGAACCTGCTGCGGCGGATCCTCGAGCTGCCCGGCGGGCGCGCGCTCCCGTCCTCACCCGGGGAGACCATCAGCCGCTTCCGCGACGACACCGAGCCGGTGATCTGGTACCCGATCCTGTTCAACAACGTCATCGGGTCCACGGTCGTCGGTGCGGGCGCGATCGCCGTCATGGCGACGATCAGCCCGTCGGTGACGCTCGTGGTCGTCCTCCCCCTCGCCTTCGTCGTCGCCATCGTCGAGGCGGCGCGGACCCGCATCGTGGCCTACCGCCAGGCGAACCGGGTGCGGACGTCGGAGGTCACGGGATTCGTCGGCGACGTCTTCGCCGGCGTGCAGTCCATCCAGGCGGCGAACGCCGAGGCCCGCGTCGTCACCCGCTTCCGCGACCTCAACGCCCGGCGACGGAAGGCGGCGGTCCGCGACCGGCTGCTGGAGGAGCTGCTGCGGGGCTCGTTCTGGGTCGTGAACCTCGGCACCGCCGTCGTCCTCGTGTTCGCAGGGCGTCGGCTCGGTGGCCGCGCCTTCAGCGTCGGCGACTTCGCCCTGTTCGTGTCGTACCTGTCGATCTTCGAGATCGTCGTTCGGGATCTCGGCGCCGGCCTGACCGGCTACCGCCAGCTCGGCGTGTCCTTCCGGCGGATGCACGAGTTGCTCCAGGGGCGGCCGCCGGCGACGTTGGTGACGAACGACGAGATCCACGAGCGGGGACCGCTGCCGTCGCCCCGCCCGCCCGCGCTCGAGGTCGAGCCGCTGCGCGAGCTGCGCATCTCGGGTCTTCGCTACCGGCAAGGAGACGGGGGCGACGACCGCGGCGGTGCGGGGATCGACGACGTCGACCTCACACTGGAGGGAGGCTCGTTCACGGTCGTGACCGGCCGAATCGGTTCTGGGAAGACCACGCTCCTCCAGAGCATCCTCGGCCTCGTGCCGGCGACGGGCGAGCGATCGTGGAACGGACGGACGATCACCGATGCCGCGGCGTTCCTCGTCCCGCCGCGCACGGCGTACACGCCACAGGTGCCGCAGCTGTTCAGCACGACGCTCGAGGACAACGTCCTCCTCGGGTTCGACGGCGACGTGGCGCGTGCGGTCCGACTGGCGGTCCTCGACGACGACGTGGACGAGATGCCGGAAGGGCTGGCGACGCGCATCGGGTCCCGTGGCGTGCGACTCTCCGGCGGTCAGATCCAGCGGACGGCGGCGGCGCGGATGTTCGTCCGTGACGCCGAGCTGCTCGTGTGTGACGACCTGTCGAGCGCCCTCGACGTGGAGACGGAGGCGGCGCTGTGGGATCGCGTGCTCGGCGAGGAGCGGCGGACGGTGCTCGCCGTCTCGCATCGACGGGCCGTGCAGCGACGAGCCGATCAGGTGGTGGTGCTCCGCGACGGTCGCATCGAGGACTGCGGCCCGCTCGACGCCCTGCTCGGCCGGTGTGACGAGATGCGACGACTGTGGCGTTTGGAGGCGCTGGTGGAGCGTTGACTAGAACCTCCACCGTGAAGCGACGCCGGCGATGACCGATCCCGATGCCGACGTTCGCATCGAGAGCCGCGTGCTGCTCGACGGTCTCATCGACGCGGTCCTGATCGCCGACCACGCAGGGGTGATCCGGTATGCGAACCCGGCCGTCGCCCGCCTCCTGAAGACGGACGTCTCGGACCTCCGAGGTCGGCCGCTCACCATGATCATCCCCGAGCGGCTTCGCCAACAGCACATGGCGGGTCTCGCCCGTTACCTGTCGAGCGGAACGCCGCACCTGATCGGTGGCGCTCCGGTGCGACTTCCCGTGTTGCGGGCGGACGGCACCGAGATCGACATCGACCTCAGCCTGAGCGCCCACCGCACCGACGACGGCGAAGAGGTGTTCCTCGGGACGCTCCGGGATCTCGGCGACCGCATCGAGCTCGAGCGGCAGCGGGCGATCGCCTCGTACCTCGGAACGAGCCGGGAGGTCATGACCCGTCTCGTCACCGGCCCCGAGCCCATCACCGTCGAAGACGCCGCACCCGTCCTGTTGGCCACTCTCGGGGAGGGCCTGGGCTGGGACGGTGGGTCCGTCTGGACGTTCGACCTCGACCGCCGCGAGCTTCGGGCGATCGCCACGTGGTCGGCGAACGGAGACGACCTGGCGGCGGTGATGACCCGCGGCGTCGTCATGCAGGTCGGCGAAGGACTCCCGGGAACCGTCGCGCTGGCGGCCGAGCCGAGCTGGATCGAGACGGTCTCGACCGAGTCGATCTTCATCCGCCAGGAGCGCGCCCGAGACGTGGGAGTTCGCTCGTGCTTTGCCTTCCCGGTCTTCGTCGGTGGCGAGGTCCACGCCGTCGTCGAGATGTACAGCCGCGCGCCACAGGGACCGGAACCCGAGCTCCTTGCGATCCTCCAGGCAGCGGGCCTCGAGATCGGGCGCCACCTCGAGCGCGCCCAGGCTCGGAGACATCTCGTGGAGATGGCCGAGGCCCTGCAGTCGAGCCTGCTGCCGCCGCTCTCGCCGGTCGTCCCCGGGCTGGACGTGGCCGTGCGCTATCGCGCCTCCGGTGGGGCAGGACAGATCGGCGGCGACTTCTTCGACGTCTTCCCGCTGCCGGACGGCGCGTGGGCGGTCCTGATCGGCGACGTCTCCGGTCGTGGACCCCGCGCGGCAGCGCTGACCGCGCTGGCGCGATACACCCTTCGGGCCGCCGCGATCGGCGCAGAGTCGCCGCGCGCCGTGCTGGCGATGCTGAACGACGTCGTCCGGCGGGAGCTCGAGACGGCCTACGAAGGAGACGAGCGGTTCCTGACCGTCGCCTACCTGACGATCGTTCCGAACCCCGACGGGCTCGAGGTCCGCATCGCCTGCGGCGGGCACCCGTTCCCGCTCGCCCGCAGAGCGGACGGGACGGTCGAAGAGGTCCGATGCCAGGGTGACCTCATCGGGGCCTTCGACGTCCACGAATCCCGTGATGAAGCCGTGCAGCTCCGGCCCGACGACATGCTGGTCCTGGTCACCGATGGCGTCCTCGAGGCGAGGCACGAGCAACAGGAGTTCGGCGTGGACGGACTGCGGGCCGTGCTGTCGTCGCCGCACGTGTCGGACGCGTCAGGCCTCGCCGACTCGATCGAGGAAGCGGTCCTCGATCACCTCGGCGGCAACGGACAGGACGACCTCGCGATCGTCGTCCTGCGGCTGCCGCCCGCCCTCGAGGACGCCTCGAGCTCGACGATCGACGTTCAGGTGGCCGAGCTCAACGTTTGAGCCGCTGCCGCCCTGGTGACGTCACACGCAGACCGAGCAGACCAGGGGAGCACGACGACGGCCGGCGCGCAGGGCGACGGCGATCGACGACCGCTGAATCGGGATGGATCCCATCCGGGCACGACGACGATGCCGTAGAACGCCCGATCATCCGCCGAGGAGGCCATCGTTCTCTCCACGCTCGAGCACCCCGGAACCTCCGGGGAGCCGCCCGCCCCAATCGAATCGCCTGCGATTGTGCCCCACTCCCGGCTGTCCCGCCGGGCGATGGTCATGTTCATCACGGTGATCGGTGCCACCGTCGGCCTCGGGGTCGCCTACGTCGCCTTCCGTCCGGACCGGGCGCCGTCGGTGTTCGGCGGGCCGCCGTCGGTCGAGCGCTACGACCGTCCCGCCGCCAGCACCGGCAACGAAGGCATCCAGCTCCCGGCGGCGTTCGAGCCGATGTCCCCGACGACAGAGCCACCCTCCGCCCGAGCGGCGTTGTCGCGTTTCCTGGAAGCCGAGATCGCCGACCTCTCGGGCGAGTCGCCGGACCGCAGCCAGGAATCCTTTGCGCTCCTCGATGCGGACACGCAACGAGAGCTCGGGTCGGTGGCCGCGTGGCGTCTCACTCGCGCCGAGCGGGTCGTACCGGCCCGCTTCAGCATCGTCGACGAGCGACGGGTCGACCGCCGGATCGAGCTCACGATCTCGGCCGCTCGCGCGCCGTCGATCACGCCTTTTCGCGGTCTGGTCGCTGCCGAGACCACCGAGGTCTGGGACGTCGCGCCGGTCGGCGAAGGCACGCCCCGCTGGCGTGTCAGCGGCGGGCGACCGCGCGCCGTCGCCCCGCGTCTTCCGCCCGACGCCCTCGCCGTCGACGCCGTGCAGCGATGGGTCACCGGTGCCGCGCAGTGCGACCGATCGATCGTCCAGGTGCAACTCGGCACGGACCTCCTCGGCTCCCCGCAACTGGCCCAGCTCGTGTGCGACTCCAAGGGGACCTGGCGGGCTGATCGGGCGCAGCCTGTCGGTGATCTCGATGCCATCACCCCCTTCGTCGCCGCGTACGGCAGTGACGTCGGCCGCTGGGGGCGGGGTGTGACCGTCGGGAACGGCCGCCAGCGCCTCGTCGTCGTCGTCGGGCCCGTCGGCCAGGACTGGCGCGTCATGGGCCTCCTTCCCGCGTAGGGCGGCCCGGATCGCAACACCCGCAGCACCGCAGCACCGCAGCAACGGAAGCACCAGCAGCGCCCGCAAGGGGTCTGGCGACCTGAGCGTTCCCACCCACCAACACCAAAGGACACGCATGCAGAAATCCCGTGGCAAGGTCATCCTCGCCACCGCAGCTGTCGGGACGTTGGGTGTGCTCGGCACACTCGTTCCCGGCGGAGCATCGAGCCACCGCGAGGCCCCGGCGATCAGCCAGGACCCGTCGGCCGATGCAACCGACCTGTACGCCTTCGTCAGCCCCGAGGATCCCTCGAAGGTGACGTTCATCGCCAACTACTCGCCGTTGGAGGATCCTTCAGGCGGCCCGAACTTCCATCGCTTCGGCGACGACGTCCAGTACGAGATCAACATCGACAACGACGGCGACGCCGCGACGGACCTCTCGTACCAGTTCCGCTTCCAGACCCAGGTCCAGAACGCGAAGACGTTCCTCTATGCCACCGGGCCGATCGACTCGGTGACCGATCCCGACTTCAACATGCGCCAGCTCTATTCGGTCAACGAGGTCCGCGAGGGTGTCGCCGAGCCGAAGGCCCTCATCGGAGGCGCATCGACGGCCCCCGCCAACATCGGACCCCGATCGAACCAGAACTACGAGGCGGTCGCGCAGTCGACGGTCTACCCGTTCGACACCGAGACCGGTCAGGCGAAGGTCTTCGCCGGCCCCCGTGACGATCCGTTCTTCGTCGACCTCGGCGGTCTGCGTCCGCTCAACAAGGCCCATCTGATCAAGCTGGCCAAGTCGAGCGGTCGCAACTCGGTGGCAGGGTTCAACGTCCACTCGATCGCACTGCAGGTCCCGATCTCCGAGCTCACCGCAGATCGCAAGGGCACGACCGGTGCCGACGACCCCGACGCCGTGATCGGCGTCTACACGACGGCCAAGCGGACGACCACCCGGACCATCGGTGCCGACGGCAGCCGCAGCGGCAGCGGTGACCTCGTGAGCGTCTCGCGTCTCGGGAACCCGCTCGTCAACGAAGTCGTCGTCCCGCTCGGAGCGAAGGACTACTTCAACGGTTCGGACCCGAAGGACGATGCCACCAAGAACGGCGGCGCCTACGTCCCCCTCGTCACCGATCCCGAGCTGGCGAAGCTGATCCCGGTGCTGTACCCGGGCGTCAACACTCCGCCGGCGCCGAGGAACGACCTCGTGTCGATCTTCCTCACCGGCATCGACGGCGTCACCAAGCCGATGAACGCGGGTGACAAGTTCCAGCCGGCCGAGCTGCTCCGCCTCAACATGGGGATCTCGCCCCGTTCGATCGGCAGGGAGAACCGCCTCGGCGTGCTGGGCGGCGACAACGCCGGGTTCCCGAACGGTCGTCGTCTCGCCGACGACGTCGTCGACATCGCCCTGCGGGCCGTCGCCGGCGGCACCCCGTTCACGCCCGAGTTCAACCACGCGCCCAACAACGCGCTGACCGACGGCGTCGACAAGAACGACCGGCCCTTCACGTCACGCTTCCCCTACCTGGCCGAGCCCCATCAGGGCTATGCCAGGCAGCAGCTGACGCCCGGCCGTTGATCACTGCGTCACCTGTCGCACCGCTGCACGGAGAGGGGACCCGGGTGACCGGGTCCCCTCGCCGTCGCACCATGGCCGCCACGCTCGTCCTCGCCCTGTGCGCCGGCGGCGCGCTCGGGCGGTTCGTCTTCCTCGGAAACGAGCCGCCGCCCGCGGTCGCTCTTGCCGATCCTTCGTCGCCTTCGGCGATGACCCAACTCGGTCTGAAGTACCTCGGAGAGGCTCGCCGCACCGCCGATCCCACGTATTACGCCAAGTCCTCCGCGTTGATCGCCCGGAGCCTGGCCGAGGCGCCCGACGACGTCACGACGATCGTTGCGAGCGGCCTGCTGGCGCTCTCCCGGCACGACTTCGGCGGCGCGCTCGCGATCGCCGACGAGGCGCGACGAGTGGCCCCTCTTGCCGTCGACCCGCTCGCCGTCCGCATCGACGCCCTGGTCGAGCTCGGGCGCTATGACGAGGCGGCCAGTGCCGTCGACGACATGGTGAGCCGCAAGCCGAACGTCGCCAGCCTCTCCCGCGCCTCGTACGTCGCCGAGCTTCGTGGCGACCGCGACGGCGCCCTCGATCTCATGCAGTCGGCGGTCGCCGCGGCCCGTCCGGGATCGGCCGATCTCGCCTACGTGCTCGCCCTCCTCGGAGACCTCGAGCTCGGCCGTGGCCGGCTCGATGCCGCCGCTTCGGCCTATGCACGCTCGGTGGCCGCGCAGCGACACCAGCCACAGGCCGAGCTCGGCCTCGCCCGGGTGCTCGTCGCTCGCGGTGACCTCGCCGCCGCGTCGTCGGCGCTGTCGTCATTGACGGCTCGGATCCCGCTCCCCGACGCCGTCGCCCTTCATGGCGACGTGCTGTCCGCGCTGGGCGACGACGCCGGTGCACTCGAGCAGTACGACCTCGTTCGGGCCATCGAGTCGCTGAGCGCCACCGCCGGCGGCGTGGCGGTCGACCTCGAGCTCGCTCGCTTCGAAGCGACGCAGATCGGTCGTGTCGGCGGCGATGCCGATCGTGCCATCCCGCTCGCCCGCGCGGCGCGCGAGTCGCGCCCGACGATCTTCGCCGACGACATCCTCGCCTGGACGCTCCGGAAGGCCGGACGTTCGTCCGAGGCGCTGCCTCTCGCGAGGGCGGCGGTGCGGACCGACACGGGCGACGCCGCGTTGTGGTGGCACCTGGCGGCCATCGAATCGGATCTCGGCCGGTTCGCCGACGCCCGGACCCACCTGGCACACGCCTCAGCCCTCGGCGGACCACTTCCGCTGCTCGAGCGGGTCGAGGCGTCGGCGTTGGCGACGACCTTGGCCTCTTAGCCTCGATCCACCGTTTTTGACGGTGTCTGACTGACGCGCATCCGCGAAAAGTGCCCTGGTTGCAGGGAGGATGGCGGTTCCTACGCCAACCAAACTCCGCACAAGAAGGGCACCTTTTCGATGCGATCTTCGC
>DATLED010000064.1:0-19131 GCA_035525495.1 Acidimicrobiales bacterium
TCGGCCGTCGGCCGGGTGACGGTGTCGGAGCGGAGATCGACGGTTCCGTTGCTGGCGGGCATCGGTGCGAGGCTAGAGCGTGCCCGCCGACCCGCCCGACTCCGCGGACGCGCTCGCCGCCATCGCCGTCGAGCTCGCCGAGGAGGCGGGTGCACTGCTCCACGACGGCCAGGACCGCGTGCGCGAGGTCGTCGAGACGAAGAGCACGGGCACCGACATGGTCACCGAGATGGACCGGGCGTCGGAGCGGCTGATCGTCGACGGGATCCTCCGCCGTCGCCCCGACGACGGGGTGTTGGGCGAGGAGGGCGCCGATCGCACCGGGACTTCGGGCGTTCGCTGGGTCATCGATCCCCTCGACGGCACCACCAACTACCTCTACGGGTTCCCGTCCTACGCCGTCGCCATCGCCGCGGAGGTCGAAGGCGCGTCGGTCGCGGCCTCAGTGCGCGACGTCGTGCACGGCGACACCTTCTCGGCGGTGCGCGGTCGCGGCTCGTGGTGCAACGGACGGCGGCTGCAGGTGACGGGGCCACCCACACTCGCGACGGCGCTCGTCGGCACGGGCTTCGCCTACGACCCGGCGCGGCGGGCGCTTCAGGCGGATGTCCTCCGCGACGTCGTGCCGTACGTGCGCGACATCCGGCGCGCCGGTGCGGCGGCCCTCGACGTGTGCTGGGTCGCCGCCGGGCGGCTCGACGCCTTCTTCGAGCAGGGCCTGGCCCCGTGGGACTGGGCGGCGTCCTCGTTGGTCGCGTCCGAGGCGGGCGCGCGGGCCGAGGTGCTCGACGGGGGGATCCACGTCGCCGCGCCGCGGCACCTCTTCGACGGTCTGGTCGCCCTCATCGGGTGACCCCCACCTTCCCGTTCTGGGCGGGCAAAACGACCTGACGGGTCGTTCAACCCGCCCAGAAGGGAGCGGTCAGATCCCCATCCCGAGGCGGATGAAGCGGTCCTTGAGGAACGTGGGGGTCATCGAGTCAGCGAAGCGCATCGCCTGGGCGTCGAGCCCGACGAGGTAGCGAGCGCGCGGGAAGCGAGTCGTGAGCGCGGTGGCGATGACCTTGGCGCAGGCATCGGGGTTGCCCATGATCGGCTCGAGCAGCCGCTGGCCCTGCAGCGAGCGCTTGTACGCATCGACGTAGCGGGACCCCGCGGTCTCCCGCTTGACGATGTCGCGCTCGAACTCCTCCCAGATGCCGGTCTTGAAGCCGCCAGGCTCGACGAGCACGACCTTCACGCCGGCACCGGCGACCTCCATGCGCAGCGCGTCACTCAAGGCCTCGAGCGCGTGCTTGGCGCCCGTGTAGTGCCCGGCGAACGGCATCGACGTCCGTCCCGCGATCGAGGACACGTTGACGATGCGTCCCGTGGCGGCGCCGCGCATCGCCGGGAGGGCCAGGCGGGCAAGCCGCATCGGCGCGTGGACCATCGTCTCGAAGAGCGCGTGGGCCTCGTCGTCCTCGACGTCCTCGATCGCGCCAGTCACGGCATACCCCGCGTTGTTCACCAACCCGAAGAGGTGGAGCCCGGAGACGGCGCGCTCGCACTGCGCCGCGTCGGTCACGTCGAGGAGGATCGTCTGCACCTCGACACCGGCCTCGGCGGCCGCCTTGTGCACGATGTCGGCCTTCTCCTCGGAGCGGACGGATCCGATGGAGTGGAAGCCTCGTCGTGCCAGCTCGAGGACGGTGGCGAGACCGATCCCGGAGTTGGCGCCAGTCGTCAGGACGGAGCGTTCTGCCATGCCGACATCCTGCCCGGGTTGGTCAGCCGTGGAACAGTCCGGCGACCTCGACCAGTCCAGGATCCACGGTCTTGAGCTCCGTCACGGCCTCCGCCAGCGGCACCCGCACGATGGCGCCGGCCTGGATGGCGACCATGTGGTCGAAGTCACCGTCGTGGACGGCGTCGATGGCGGCGACGCCGAAGCGGGTCGCCAGGACGCGGTCGAAAGCCGTGGGCGTGCCGCCCCGCTGGATGTGGCCGAGGACGGTGACGCGGGTCTCGAACCCCGTCCGTTGCTCGATCTCCTCGGCCAGCAACTGCCCGATGCCGCCGAGACGGACGTGCCCGAAGGCATCGGTCTCACCCGACTGCACGACCATCGTCCCCTCCTTGGGCTTGGCGCCCTCGGCGATGACGACGATGGAGGCGAAGCGGCCCTTCTCGTGGCGGGTCTTGAGGTCGGCGCACACCTTCTCGATGTCGAACTCGACCTCGGGGACGAGGACCTCGGCGGCGCCGCCGGCGATGCCCGCATGGACGGCGATCCAGCCGGCGTGGCGGCCCATGACCTCGCACACGAGGACGCGGTCGTGGGACTCGGCGGTGGTGTGGAGGCGGTCGATGGCGTCGGTGGCGACCTGGACGGCGGTGTCGAATCCGAAGGTCACCTCGGTGGCGTTGAGGTCGTTGTCGATCGTCTTTGGGACGCCGACGACGGGCACGCCTTCGCTCCCGAGCTTGTGGGCGACGCCGAGGGTGTCCTCGCCGCCGATGGCGACCAGCGCGTCGACGCCGAGGTCGGCGATCGTCCTCTTCAGCTGCTCGACGGCGCCCTCGATCTTGTAGGGGTTCGTGCGGGACGAGCCGAGGATGGTGCCGCCCCGGGGGAGGATGCCGCGGCAGCGCTCGACGTCGAGGGCCATCGTCAGGCCCTCGATCGGTCCCCGCCAGCCGTCGCGGAAGCCGACGAACTCGTCCCCGTAGTGCTGCTCGCCCTTGCGCACGACGGCGCGGATGACCGCATTGAGACCGGGACAGTCGCCGCCTCCGGTCAGGACTCCGACTCTCATGGCGCCAGACCCTAGGGGAGCACCATCCGCCCGCCTGCGCCGCGGGGCGGCGTCACGGCGTGGGGCGCTCCTCGTTGGCGCGGGTGAGCAGGACGACTTCCCGCTCGAAGTCGGTGAGGTCCTCGAAGCCCTTGTACACGCTGACGAAGCGGAGATACGCGACCTCGTCGAGGTCGCGCAGGCGGTCGAGGACGGCGCGACCGATCTGCTCGGTGGTGACGTCCGGGCCTTCGAGGCGAAGGGTCTCCTCGATCTCCAGGCCGAGGGCTTCGAGGGCCTCGTCACCGACGGGACGGTTCTTGGCGGCGGCGCGGATGCCTGCGACGATCTTGTGGCGGTCGAAAGGGGTGCGTTGGCCCGAGCGCTTGATCACGCTCAGCGGCGCCTCCTCGAGCCGCTCGTACGTGGTGGAACGCCGGCCGCAGGCGAGGCACTCCCGGCGTCGGCGGATGGCCGCGCCGTCGTCGGCCGTGCGGGAGTCGACGACCTTGTCGTCGAGGGAGGCACAGCTCGGGCAGCGCACGCCGGTCACGCTAGCTACGGGAGGACGATGCGCTCCCCGACCTCGAGCGGCCGCCCGGCTCGTGCGGCGGCGAGGGCGTCGACGACCGGCCGGACGTCGCCCGTCGGCTGGAGCTGTCGGGCGATCGACCACAGCGTGTCGCCGGGCTCGACGACGTAGGTCGACCGGCTCACCGGCTGCACCGGCAGCGCCACAGCGGGCCGGGTCGATTGCGATCCGCGCTCGGAGGCGGCGAGGGAACCGCCTCCGAGGGCACCCAGCACCCAGCTGCCGGCCAGGAGGGCACCGAGAACGATGGCCGCGACGGCGAGCCGACGGCGGCGATAGGTGGCGGTCGAAGGCGCCGTGGCCTCGCCCGCCGGGCGAGCGGTCCGGACGGGCTCGGCCACGGCGAAGAGGCGCCGCACCGGCGGCACGTCGTCGTTGGCGACGAGCGAGACCGACGAAGTGAGCCGCACCGGGGGGGCCGGGCGACGCAGCTGTCCGTCCCCGGCGAACAGCGACGGGACCGCGGAGCTCCGACGCCTCGCCGCCCCGCCCCGGGACCGGACCGCCGCCGCCCGCGCCCGGGCGCCCCGGGTCGACGGCTCGTCGAAGGCCTCGGGGATCGAATGCGTGATGGCTGCCATGGGTCGCTCCTCGTCGGGACAGGGACGGGAATGCGAACGTCTGTTCCCTGCCCACCATCCAACACCCGAACAGCTGATCGTGTCAACCAGGAATCGAACGAATGTTTGCCTCTGCCGACCTGCAGTGTTACCTTTCCCATGAACACACGTTCGCACGACCCCGGGAGCAACCACCGATGGCCGACATCCAGCTCAGCGGCAAGAAGCGACAGATCCTCGACTTCATCGAGTCGTGCCTCCGCGAGCGGGGCTATCCGCCGTCGGTCCGCGAGATCGGCGAAGCCGTCGGTCTGACGAGCTCGAGCACCGTCCACGCCCACCTGGCCAGCCTCCAGCAGCTCGGGTACCTCCGTCGCGACCCCACGAAGCCGCGGGCCATCGAGGTCCGCTACGACGCCCAGTCCGGCGCTGCCGTCGACAAAGGCCGGGTCCGCCACGTCCCCCTCCTCGGCGACGTCGCCGCCGGCACCGACGTGCTCGCCCACGAGAACGTCGAGGAGCTGCTCCCCCTCCCGGAGGACTTCACCGGCCCCGGCAACGTCTTCATGCTGCGCGTCCGGGGCGAGTCGATGATCGACGCAGGCATCTTCGACGGCGACTACGTCGTCGTGCGTCACCAGAGCGAGGCCGAGAAGGGCGAGATCGTGGTCGCCGGCATCCCCGGCGAGGAGGCGACGGTCAAGACGTTCTCCCGCAAAGGCAACAAGGTCGTGCTCGTGCCCGCCAACGAACGCTTCTCCCCCATGGAGTTCGACCCCGCCGACGTCACCGTCTTCGGCAAGGTCGTCACCGTGCTCCGCAAGCTCTAGCAGGGCCGTCGGAGCCGGCGGGCCATGCCCCCAGCGCGCCCTCTCGTACTGAACTTGCCCTTGGTGTCGAGCTGGGACGGTCCGGTAGAAGTCGGCGCCGATGCGGTGGGCGGCGTCCTCCGCAAGCCCTAACCGAACGCGTCCTCGCGGCGGCGCCACGCCTTCACGCCCGTCGCACCGGCGACGGCGGCGAGCGCCACCACGGCCAACGCGATCGACTCCTCGGGCACGCGCGCACGGTCGTCCGTGTCGTCGTCGGACTGATCGGCCGCTTCAGCCACGCTCAGGCCCACCACACCGTCGCCATCGGGCGGAGGCGGTGCCAGCATCGTGGGCGGGGGCGCCGTGGTCTCACCCGACGGCTCGGTCGCCACCGTCGCCAACGGCGTCGCGGTCCGGGTCGTGGGGGGCATCGTCGTCCGCCTGCCGCCGGGCGTCGGTGTCGAGGATGGAGACGAAGACGGAGCGGACGTCGTCGGTGTCGCGTCCGTCGGGCCCGGTGGCGCCGACGTCGGCGTCCCGCCGCCGCCGGACGGTGCCAGACCGGCCACCGCCTTGGCCACGTCGAGACGGCCCTTGCACCCGCCACCGCAGTCCCGACTGTGGTTGGCCGTCCCGAGGATGCGCTGCACAGCGGCGGCGTTGTTCAACCCCGTCGACATGACGAGGGCGACGGCCCCGGCGACGTGGGGCGTCGCCATCGAAGTCCCCTGCAGCAGTGCGTACTCGCCACCCTTGTACGTCGACAGGACGCAGCGCCCCGGCTCGTTCTGGCACGCCCCCTTCGACGTCGACGAGTGGGCGTTGCCGCCCGGCGCGACCAGCCCCCACTTGGCGTTGCCGAGCGGCGAGGAGTAGTCGGCGACCTCACCGTCGGGCCCCGTCGCCCCCACGACCATGGCGTCGAGGTTCCCGTACTCCTCGCCGTTGAGCCCGAACAGGTTGCTCTCGTTGCCGGCGGCGAGCACGGGGACCCAACCGGCGGCCCAGGCCTCCTCGACCCCGTCCTCGAATCCCGCGCTGCCCAGGGCGATCGGGAAGTCGTCGCCGATGCTCAGGTTGATGGCGCCCTTCCCGGCGACGTTCCGGATCGCCCACCGGATCCCCGCGTTGATGTCATCGGTGTTGGCGCCGAAGCCCGGACCATTGACCGGATCGTTCGTCGGCTTGAACACCCGAACGGCGACGATCCGGGCGCCGGGGGCCACGCCCGAGATCCCGGCGTCGTTGGCCGCGGCGGCGGCGATGCCTGCGACATGCGAGCCATGTCCGGCGATGTCGGCGCCGTCGGCACGGCACTTCGAGGGATCGCCTCGGGTGTCGACGCAGGTGACGGCGGCGGTGATCTGACTCCGCAGGTCCTCGTGGTTGAGCTCGACACCGGTGTCGATGATGGCGATGGGGACCCCGGCCCCCACCGACGTCGACCACGCCGCCGGTGCCCCGATCTGTCGCAGCGCCCACTGCTGGGGCAGTCCTGGGTCGGTCCCGACGGCAACGGCGGTGGAGGTCGCCAGCGCGGCGAGGGTGGCGAAGGCGAGCGGAAGGAGGGAGCGGCGGGAGCGGCGCATGGACGGGTCCATCGTTGCACGCCCGGCCCGGCCGCTAGCTTCGCCCCGTCGACGATCGAGGAGGATGCACATGCCGGCACGCAAGGCCGACGCGCAGTGGGAGGGCTCGCTGCAGGAGGGCCAAGGGACGATGCGACTGGGTGGCGGCGCCTACGAGGGCCCGTACAGCTTCAAGAGCCGGTTCGAGGATGGGAACGGCACCAACCCGGAGGAGCTCATCGCCGCCGCCCACGCGGGCTGCTTCTCGATGGCGCTGACGGGCGCGCTCGGCCGCAACGGCCACGCGTCGAAGAGCGTGCACACGACGGCGACGGTCCACCTCAACAAGACCGACGAGGGCTTCCGCATCCAGAAGATCGACTTGGTCACGGAGGCCGACGTGCCCGGTCTCGACGACGCCACCTTCCAGGACATCGCCAAGACGGCCAAGGAGACGTGCCCGGTCTCCGCCGTGCTGGCTGCGGCAGAGATCACCCTCGACGCCAAGCTCGCCCCGGCGAGCTAGGGAGCGACGGGCGCCGGCTTCTCCGGCTCGGGCACCGAACGCGGCGCCGGCTTCGTCACCGCCACGTCGTTCATGCCCGCCCAATCGAGCCCGAACTGCATGCGCTCGGCGATCTCGGGATGGGTCGACGTGAGCTTCTCCCACGGCGTGGGCTCCATGCGCGCCTTGTCGTTGAGGACCATCCTCGGCCACACCGCCACGAACGACGTCGGGTCGCCGAGGAGCTCGAGGGACTCGAGGTCGGCCTCGCGCTCGTACGTGCGGCTCTGGAACATGGAGGCCAACGAGAAGACCGACATTGCCAGTCCGAAGAGCACGCCGAAGAGCGGATACGAGGCCGGGTCGCCGAGGTCCCGGAGGCCCGCCCACCGGAGCACCTCGTCGTTCGATGCGACCAGGTGGATGAAGAGCAGGGCGAAGGGGAACTGCACTGCTTGGAGCAGGATGCCCTTGACCACGTGGTTCAGGCGATAGTGACCGAGCTCATGGGCGATGACCTGTGAGAGCTCCTCGATCGGGAAGTCGCAGATCGTGTCGTTGACGATGACCCGCTTGGTCTTGCCGAACCCGGTGACGCCGGCGTTGGCGCGGTTCGTGCGCCTCGACGCGTCCATCAGGTAGACGCCCTCGATCTCGACGCCCTGCAGGGTCGCGAGCTCCTCGATGCGCGATCGGATCGGGCCCTCGGGCAGCGGTGTGAACTTGTTGAACCGCGGCATGATCCAGATCGGCGCCACGAAGTTCAGCGCCACGATCAGGGCGAAGATGAACCCGGCTCCCACCATCCACCACGCGGACCCGAAGGCGTGGATGGCGGCGTACACCGGGACGAGCATCGCCATGTTGATGACGATGCCGAGCGCGAACTCGAGGAGCTGATCCTTGACGAAGGTGCCCACCGTCATCGTCGAGTGACCGGCGCGCTTCTCGTAGACGAGGTTGGCCCACGCCGCGAACGGCACGCGGATGGCCTGGCCGACGATGTCGAACAAGGCGACGACCACGAGGAGGCGCAGCGCCCATCCCTGACCGGCGATCCACGCGGCGGCCCTCGGGCCGAGGTCGAGCCCGAAGATGAGCCACAGCTCCAGAGCCGTGGACATGGCCACCCGGATCCGCTTGTTCCTCCGGAGCGGCCGGATGTACTCGCGGAGCGTTCTGAGCTCGTCCTCGTGGAAGAAGTCGTCGTTCCGGCTCGGCGTCCGCTTCGTGACCGACGGATGCGGTCCGTCGCGGCGCGCCGAAGCCTGGCTTTCCTGGGTGCCCACCATGGACAGGTGTTCGACGTGGGGCGGCGACTTCCTGCCCTCAGGCCGATCCGAGGCCGCCGACGAGCAGCCGTCGGAGTGCAGAGAACGAGACCTCGATCGACGCCCGCTCGACGCGCTCCTCCCGGGAGTGCGCGAGCGTGGGGTCGCCTGGCCCGAAGTTCGTCGCCGGGATGCCGGAGGCGGCGAAGAAGGAGACGTCGGTCCACCCGAGCTTGGCCCGAGGCGGCTTGCCCGTGGAGCTGACGAGCGAGGCCAGCAGCGGGTGGTCGAGGGACGGTGGCGCCGGGGCGGCGGAGTCGAGGACCTCGAAGGCATCGCCGCCGGCCTCGTCGAGGACGTCGGCGAGGACCTCGCGCACGTGGGCGGTCGCCTCCTCGACGGTGCGGTCCGGAGCGAAGCGGTGGTTGATCGTGACCTCGGCGGCGTCGGGGACGACGTTGCCGGCGACCCCGCCCTTCACCCCGACCGCCTGGAGGGCTTCGCGGAACTCGCAGTCGTTGAGGACTGGTCGCCGCTCGTCGTAGGCGGCGAGCCGTTCGAGCACCGCGCCGAGGCGATGGATGGCGTTGCGCCCCATCCATGGTCTCGCCGTGTGGGCGCGGGCGCCGGCGAGGCGCACGGCGGCCCGCAGCGTCCCCTGGCACCCGGCTTCGACCTGCGCGTCGGTGGGCTCGCCGAGGATGGCGGCGTCGCCGGCGAGGAGGTCCGGGCGCGTGCGCAACAGCTTCACGAGTCCGTTGAACTCGGTGGCCACCTCCTCACACTCGTAGAAGACGTAGGTGACGTCGACCGCCGGCTCCTCGAGCGTGCGGGCGAGCTCGAGCTGCACGGCGAGGCCGGCCTTCATGTCGCAGGACCCAAGGCCCCACAACGTGTCACCATCGATGCGGGCGGTCGCGTTCTCGTTGACCGGGACCGTGTCGGTGTGGCCGGCGAGGATCAGCCGCATCGGGTGACCGAGGTTCGTGCGGGCGACGAGGTTGCGCTCGACCCGCTCGACGTCGAGCCAGGCGACGGCACGGAGCGCGGCTTCGAGGTACCCGGTGATGGCCTCCTCGTCGTGGCTGACCGACGGGATCTCGACGAGCTCGGCGGTGAGCTGCAGGAGGTCGGTCACGAGACGCTGACGCCGCTCTCCCGGAGGATGTCGTTCAGGTGTTCGCGCTCCCCAGGCGCGATGCGACGAAGGATGAGCGCGCAGGGCAGATAGAACTCGCCGCCCGGGAAGACCCGCTTGCGGTCCGCGCGCACGACGACACAGTTGGGCGGCACGACGCCGCGCGCCACCTCCTCACCCGTCTCGGAGTCGATCACCGGGATGCCTGGATTGAGGACGGTCGCCTCGCCGAGCACGCTTCCCTTCCCCACCCGGGCGCCCTGGGTGATGATGCAGCGACTCCCGATCATGCAGTCGTCCTCGATGATCACAGGCGACGCCTGCGGTGGCTCGAGCACGCCGCCGATGCCAACGCCACCGGAGAGGTGCACGTTGCGGCCGATCTGCGCGCACGTGGCGACCGTCGCCCACGTGTCGACCATCGTGCCGCTCCCGATCCATGCGCCGATGTTCACGTAGCTCGGCATGAGGATCACGCCCGGCTCGAGGTAGGAACCCCACCGCGCCGACGCACCGGGAACGACACGGACGCCCTGCCGAGCGAAGTCGCGCTTCAGAGGGATCTTGTCGTGGTACTCGAACGGACCGGCTTCGATCGTCTCCATCGACCGGAGCTTGTAGAGCAGCAGGATCGCCTGCTTCAGCCAGGCGTTCACGACGACCTCATCGTCCACGACCTCGGCCACACGAGCCCCGCCACGGTCGAGGAGGTCGATGGCCTCGCTCACGGCCGCGTCGGCATCGCGGTCACCGGCTTGGATCTCCGCTCGACGTTCCCAGAGCTCTTCGATCGTGGACTGCAGGTCGGACATGGCCGTGAACGCTACCGTCGCCTTCGTGACTGCCTCTTCGCCGGCAGGCGGGCTCCGCTTCCTCGATCCGGTGGTCGCCGCCGACCCGCCCCGGCCGCCGACGGACCCGGCAGCGGCCGAGCACCCGATGCGCAAGGTCACGCGGCAGGTGGCGTTCGACCCCGACGGGTGGACCGCCGAACGGCGGGCAAAGGTGGCCGAGCTGTTCGACGGCCTGGCGCCGTCGTGGCACGAGCACCGGCACGACCCGCAGCGGACGGCGCCGCTCGAGGACGCCTACGCCCGCGGCGACATCCCGGCGGGGGGCGCCTGCCTCGAGGTCGGGTCCGGCGATGGGCAGAACACCGCCTTCCTCGCAGCGCACCACGACTTGGTCGTCGCCGCCGACTTGTCCCTCGCGATGCTGCGTCACGCGCCGGTCGACATCGGCCACCGGGTGCGGACCGACTCAAGCGCCTCGCCGCTCCGCGACGGCGCCGTCGACGTCGTCGTGCTCGTCAACGCGCTGCTCTTCCCGCGGGAGATGGCCCGCGTCCTCGGCGACGGTGGCGCGCTCGTCTGGGTCAACACCGCCGGCGACCGCACACCCATCCACCTCTCCGCCGAGGAGGTCGTCGACGCCCTTCCGGGCGACTGGCAGGGCGTCGTCGCCGATGCCGGCCAGGGCACGTGGGCCGTGCTCCACCGCGCGTGACCGATCGGAGGGCCGCGTACAACCTCCTGCCGACCCACCCGGAACGTCCCGAGCGGATCGAGGCCTTGCACCAGCTGACGCGCGCGGCCTTCGCGCCCTACGCCTCGCTCGCCCGACCCTCGGGCGCCATCGCCGAGACGCTCGACGACGTCGCCGCCGACGTCGCCGCCGGCGGCGGCGGCCTCCTCGCGTACGACGAGGCGTGGGACCACCCCCTCGGGGCCCTGCGGTGGCGGGTCGAGCTCGACCACCTGTGGGTGAAGCGGGTCGCCGTCGATCCCGCGCACCAGCGGCGCGGGGTCGGCGACTTCCTGATGGACGCGTGCCGTGGGATCGCCATCGCCCACGACCGCGCAGAGATCCGCCTCGGCGTCCGCCACGCGCTCGTGGACAACCGCCGGTGGTACGAGCGCCGGGGGTTCCATCCGCTCGTCGAGCACGACGACTGGACGACCTACGCCGCTCCGGTCGAGCCGTTCACCCTGGAGCACGCGGCGACCATGTGGAAGTACGAGTACCCCGACCACCTCCAGGGCTCGTTCGTCGTTGACGTCGTCGAGGAGACGCTGGAGGGCCGGTGGGTCCGCGTACCGCAGTTCTCCCCGACGATGCGCGGCCGGCACCTGATCTGGCTCTGGCCACGCGAGGTCGTCGGGTACCTCCCCACCGACGAGTGGTGGACGGCGTGGTTCACGGACCGCGTGATGCCGTTGAAGGTCGACATCTGTACGCCGACGGTTCGTCGGCCGGACGGCGATCTCGAGTTCCGCGACCTCTGCCTCGACGTCGTCGTCGACGAGGGTCGCCCTGCCGTCCTCGTCGACGAGGACGAGTTCGAGGCCGCCGGCTACGAGGCGGAGCTCCGGTCGAGCGCGGAGCGGGCGGCCCACGACGTCCTGCGCCGCGTCCTCGGCGGCGAGGAGCCGTTCGCCACCGAGGGCTTCCGCCGCCTCCTCAGCTCGTGAGCCGCTGCTCCACGAGGCGCAGGCGCTCCATCGGCTGGACCAGGGCAACGCGGACGTATCCGTCGCCCTGGGATCCGAAGGTGTCGCCGGGCGTGACGAGGACGCCGCCCTCGGCCGCCAGCTGCTCGGCGAACCCCCACGCGTCACCGCCGGGCGCCGCCAGCCAAAGGTAGAACCCGCCCCCGGGGAGTCGAACGTCGTCCGCCCGCGTCCGCAGCACGTCGGCGAAGTACGACAGCCGCTCGGCGTACCGGTTGCGCTGCACCGTCACGTGATCGTCGTCGGCCAACGCCGCCGCCGCCGCCGCCTGCACGGGACCGGGCACCATGAACCCGGCGTGCTTGCGGACCTCCTCGAGGTACTCGACGAGGTCGCCGTCGCCGGCGTAGAAGCCGGCGCGGGCGCCCGCCAGGTTCGAGCGCTTCGACAGCGAGTGGACGGCGACGACCCCGTCGAGGCCGTGCTCGAGGATCGTGTGCGGCGGCCCGTCCCACGTGAACTCGACGTAGCACTCGTCGCTGAACACGGGCACGCCGTGCGCACGGCCCCACGCCGCCGCCGCGCCGAGGTCGTCGATCTGTCCCGCGGGGTTTCCGGGAGTGTTCACCCAGAGCACGAGCGCACGGGCCGCGTCCTCTTCGGCGATGGCCGACAGGTCGAGGTGCCACTCGTCATCCACGGGGACGGCGACCGCACGACAGCCGGCGAGGATGGCACCCATCTCATAGGTCGGGTACGAGATCGACGGATACAGGACCGTGTCGCGCTCGGGCGTGCGAAGGTGCAGGTACTGCGGGACCGACGCCACGAACTCCTTGGTCCCGATGCACGCCGCCACCGCGGAGGCCGCCACTTCGACGCCGAGCCGCCTCGCCATCCACCCGCTGGCGGCGTCGCGGTAGGCGGCGGTACCGATCGACGCCGGGTACCCGCGTTCGCTGTTCGACGACGCCAGCGCATCGAGCACGAGCTTCGGCGGCGGGTCGTTCGGTGTTCCGATCGACAGGTCGACGACGCCACCCTCGAGCGCCTCCGCCTTGGCCTTCATCGGATCGAGGCGGTCGTAGGGATACGGCGGCGGGGTGAAGCCCATGGCCGCAGTCTGGCTCAGGTCGGCGTGACGACGAACTCGCGGAACCGGCTGGCGCCGGCGTCGTCGACCCGCACCCGCAGGCGCGTGCCCTCGTGCTCGTGGCTCTCGAGCAGTACCTCGCCTTCGCGGTGCGCCGCCGCGACCACGTCGCCGCGGTCGAACGGGACGACCAGCTCGATGACGTCGTCGAGCGCGCGGAGGCGATCGCTGAGAGCGTTGAGGAACTCCTCCACCCCCTCGCCGGTCGTGGCCGAGAACAGGACCGAACCGGGGTACGCCTCGAGCAGGTTCTTGGCGTCGGGACCGGCGATGTCCGCCTTGTTGATGGCGATCAGCTCGGGGCGCCTGTCGGCGCCGATCTCGCGCAACACCTCGTGGACGGCGTCGATCTGCTCCTGCGCGTTGACGGCGGAACCGTCGACGATGTGGACGAGCAGGTCGGCCTCGGCCACCTCCTCCAACGTCGAGCGGAAGGCTTCGACGAGGTGCGTCGGGAGCTTGCGGATGAATCCCACGGTGTCGGACAGCAGCACCGTCTCACCACCGGGCAGCTGGAGGCGACGCGTCCGGGGATCGAGGGTGGCGAACAACCGGTTCTCGGCGAGCACACCGGCGTCGGTGAGCGCGTTGAGCAAGGTCGACTTCCCGGCGTTGGTGTAGCCGACGATCGACGCCGTGTGGAACGGCGACGTCCGCCGCTGCTTGCGCTGGACGCCCCGCTGCTTGCGGACCTCCTTGAGGTCGGCCTCCAGCTTCTGCATGCGGCGCACGAGGCGGCGACGGTCGACCTCGAGCTGCGTCTCACCGGGACCACGGGTGGCGATGCGGGCCGAGCCACCGCCGCCCTGTTGACGCGACAGTTGGATTCCCCGACCGCGGAGCCGGGGGAGCCGGTGGCGCAGCAGGGCCAGCTCGACCTGCGCCTTGCCCTCGGTGGTCTTGGCGTTCTGGGCGAAGATGTCGAGGATCACGTCGGTGCGGCTGATGGCGGTGCGGCCGAAGATCTTCTCCAGGTTGCGTTGCTGTGCGGGCGACAGCTCGTCGTCGAACACGACCGTGTCCGAGTCGACGGCGAGGCTCAGCTCCCGGATCTCGTCGGCCTTGCCCTTCCCGACGTAGGTCGCCGGATCGGGCGTCTGGCGGCGTTGGACCGTCCGACCGACGACGTCGGCACCCGCGGTGTCGATGAGCTGTTCCAGCTCGTCGAGGTGGGTCTCGACGTCGTCCTCGGTGCGGCCCGGGAGGATGACGCCGACGACGATGATCTTCTCCCGGAAGCTGCGTTCGATCAGCGCCACTGATCGACCACCTCCACCCTTCCGATGAACGTGGCCGGGCCGGTGAGCCAGGCGGTGTCGCCTTCGAGCTCGACCTCGAGGTCACCGCCGGGGTTGTGCACGACGATGCGGTCGCCGGTGAGTCCCCAGGCTCGGGTGGCGGCGGCGATGGCGCACGAGCCGGTGCCACAGGCCCGGGTGATGCCGGCGCCCCGCTCGTGGACCCGCATCGTCACGGTCGCGGCGTCGTCGACCCGGACGACCTCGACGTTGACGTCGGGGTTCTCGGCCCCGAGCTCCTCGAGCTGCTCGGTGGCGGGATCGGCGACGAGCAGGACGAGGTGGGGGTTGCCGGTGTCGACCTCGGCCCGTCGCTCCTCGAGGTCGACCACCTTGGCGATGCCCATGTCGACCGTGAACGACTGCCTGCGGGCCTGCTGGTCGTACCGGGGCACGACGCGACGGACGCCGGCGTCGGTGACGATGTCGAGCTCGGGACCGCCGTCGACGCCGAGATCGAGGATGGCCTGGGCGAGGCACCGGATGCCGTTGCCGCTCATCTCGGCGCGGCTGCCGTCGGCGTTGTGGAGGTGCATGCGGAGGTCGGGACCGAGCCGCAGGAGGCCATCGGCCCCGATGCCGGAGCGTCGATCGCAGAGCGCGACGGCCATCGCCCCATGCGAGGTGGCGTACGCGTCATCGGTGTCGAGGAGGACGAGGAAGTCGTTCCCTAGGGCGTGGTGCTTGGTGAGGGTCAGGGTCGGCATCGGTCCTCCCAGTCTCCCAGCACCCGTTGGGCCACCGCGCCGATTTCAGCGGGGTCGTGGACGTCGTACCAGGTGATCCGAGGGTCGCGTCGGAACCACGCTTCCTGGCGGCGGGCGAACGCTCGGGTGCGGCGGACGGCCTCGTCGACGCACGCCGCGAGTGGCTCACCGTCGACCACGTGGCGGAGGAGCTCGCGGTAGCCGAGGGCCTGGCCGGCGGTCGTGGACAGCCGCGGTCCGGCGGCGAGGGTGCGGACCTCGTCGAGCAGCCCGCCGGCGACCATCGCCGTGAACCGTTCCTCGATGCGCTGGCGGAGCACGTCCCTCGATGCCCGGAGCCCGGCGAGCTGGAACGGGACGTCGTGGTCGTAGCGCGCGAGCCCGGGACCGAACGAGGAGAACGGGCGCCCGCTCCCGATCGTGACCTCGAGCGCCCGGACGATCCGCCGACGGTTTCCTGGCTCGATCCGCTCGGCCGCCGGCGGGTCGAGGTCGGCGAGGCGCCGATGCAGGGCCGCCGTGTCGGGTTCAGCGTCGAGGTCGGCCTTCACCCCCGGCCACTGGCCGGGGATCGTGAGGCCGTCGACGGTCGCCCGCACGTACAGCCCCGTGCCACCGACGAGCACCGCCCGCTGGCCACGCTCGGCGATGTCGGCGAGGGCTTCGGCGACGGCCTGTTGATGACGGGCGACGCTGAAGTCGTCGGTGGGTTCGACGAGGTCGAGGACGTGGTGGCGCACCTCGGCCCGTTCCTCTGCCGTGGGCTTGGCGGTGCCGACGTCCATGCCCCGGTACACCTGCATGCTGTCGACGCTGACCAGCTCGACCCGGGGTCCCCGGAGGCGGGCGATCGCCATCGCCACGGCCGACTTGCCCGACGCCGTCGGTCCGACGAGGACCAGCGGGTTCACCGGCGGTCAGAGCGAGGCAACCGGGATGCGGGTCTTGTGGCGCGGGCGGGACGTCACGGCGACGAGCTCGCCCCGGAGGTGATGCGGTGCCGCACCGGTGATGTGGACCTCCGCGAAGGACCCCAGGCCGATCACCCTCCCCTCGGCGGCGGCCGCGAAGTGGACGAGCTTGTTCTGGCGAGTCCGCCCCGTCAGCACGCCCTCGTCTTTGCGGCTCGGACCCTCGAGTAGGACCTCTTCGGTCCGGCCCACGCGCGCCTCGTGCTTGCGCAGCGCGCTGCGCTCGACGACGTGCTTCAAGCGGGCGAAGCGCTCGGCGACGACGTCGGGGGCGATGAACTCGTCCGTCCGCTGCGCCGCCTCGGTGCCCGGCCGGGGCGAGAACTGGAACAGGTAGGCGCTGTCGAACTCCGCTTCGGCCACGACCTCGAGGGTCCGGTCGAAGTCCTCGTCGGTCTCGCCGGGGAACCCCACGATGAGGTCCGTCGTGACAGCGAGGTCAGGGACCGCCGCCCGGGCCGCCGCCAGCTGCCGGAGGTAGCGCTCGGCGTGGTACCCGCGGTGCATCGCCGCCAGGACTCGGTCGCTTCCCGACTGGAGCGGGTAGTGAAGGTGCTCGCACACCGACGGCACCTCCGCCATCGCCGCGATCGTCTCCGGGCGCAGGTCCTTCGGGTGCGGGCTCGTGTAGCGGACCCGGCGCACGCCCTCGACCCCGCCGACGGCCCGGAGGAGCTCGGAGAACAGAGGTCGGCGCTTGGTGAGGTCCCGGCCGTAGCTGTTGACGTTCTGGCCGAGGAGCGTCACCTCCACCACGCCGTCGCGCGCCAGGCGCCGCACCTCGTCGACCACGCCGTCGAAGGGCCGGCTGATCTCCTTGCCTCGCACCGACGGCACGATGCAGAAGGCGCACGAGTTGTCGCACCCGACCTGGATGGTCACCCACGCGGCGTACGGGACATCCCGCACCGCCGGCAACGCCGACGCGAACTCGCCGTCGGGCGCCGCATCGAGGACCTCCATCACCGGCCGACCGCCCGCCGCCGCCGTCGCCAGCAATTCGCTGAGCGCGCTCACGTTGTGGGTCCCGAACACGGCGTCGACGTACGGCGCCCGCTCCTGGATCCGCCCCTGCTCGGACTGGGCCATGCACCCGCCGACGGCGATCTGCATGCCCGGCCGACGGTCCTTCATCGCCTTCAGGTGACCCAGGTTGCCGTAGAGCTTGTTGTCGGCGTTCTCCCGGATCGTGCAGGTGTTGAGGACGACGACGTCCGCCTCCTCTGGCCGCGCCGCCGGGAGCAGTCCGTCGGCCTCGAGCAGGCCCGCGATCCGTTCACTGTCGTGCTCGTTCATCTGGCACCCGAAGGTGCGGACGAAGTACGTCCGACGGTCGGGCTCGCTCACCGCTCCAGGCTACCGGCGGTCGCCGCGGCGGGTTCGGTCCGGGGACGACGCCGCTCAGGCGGAGGCGGTCGTGCGGCCGTTTCCCGCGGACGTCGCCGGCGGCGTCGCCGCCCGGTGCTGTCGATCCTCGATCAACAGCCGGATGGCCGTGCGGCTCTCCCCGTCGATCTCGATGTCGGCGAACGTCGGCACGCAGATCACGTCCAGCCCGGAGTCCACGACGAAGCCCCGAGCGATGGCCACGGCCTTGATCGCCTGATTGAGCGCCCCCGCGCCCACGACCTGGACCTCGACGGCCCCGTCCTGGCGGAGCACCCCTGCAAGTGCACCAGCGCACGAGTTGGGGTTCGACTTGCTCGATACCTTGAGAACTTCCACTCTGCCCCCCAGCAGCGGTGCGACCGGCACCGTAGGACTTCGACGCCCGCCACCGGCCTCCTGCCGGTGGGGGACGCAATCCTGTGGGCGGTCCGAAGGTCAGTCGCTCAGCGAGATCGGCTCGTCGTCGCCGATCCCGGCGCCCAGCGGCACCTCGATGGCGGCGCCGATCCCCTTGGCCGAGGTGACCTTCTCGTAGAGCTCGATCATCAGCTCGGGGCTCTCGGAGAGGAACTCCTTGACCTTCTCCCGGCCCTGCCCCAGCTGCTCACCGTCGTAGGTGTACCAAGCACCTGACTTCTTGACGATGCCGATGTCGACGGCCACGTCGAGCACCGAGCCTTCCCGGCTGATGCCCTTGCCGTACATGATGTCGAACTCGGCCTGGCGGAACGGCGGCGCCACCTTGTTCTTCACGACCTTGACCCGGGTGCGGTTGCCGACCACCTCGACGCCGTCCTTGATCGACTCGATGCGGCGGATGTCGAGGCGGACTGATGAGTAGAACTTCAGCGCCCGACCGCCCGGCGTCGTCTCCGGCGACCCGAACATCACGCCGATCTTCTCCCGCAGCTGGTTGATGAAGATGCAGATCGTCTGGCTCTTGTTGAGGTTGGCGGTCAGCTTGCGCAGCGCCTGGGACATGAGCCGGGCCTGCAAGCCCATGTGGCTGTCGCCCATCTCGCCTTCGATCTCGGCTCGGGGCGTGAGGGCCGCCACCGAGTCGATCACCAGCACGTCGAGGGACCCGGACCGGATCAACATGTCGGCGATCTCGAGCGCCTGCTCCCCGGTGTCGGGCTGGGAGATCAGGAGGTTGTCGATGTCGAGACCGAGGTTCTTCGCGTACTGCGGGTCCATGGCGTGCTCGGCGTCGATGTAGGCGCAGATGCCCCCGTTGCGCTGCGCCTCGGCGACCACGTGCATGGCGAGGGTCGTCTTGCCCGACGACTCCGGCCCGTAGATCTCGATGACCCGGCCCCGGGGCAGCCCGCCGATGCCGAGTGCCAGGTCGAGGGCCAGCGACCCGGTGGAGATGGCCGCCATCGGCACGATCTCCTTGTCGCCCATCCGCATGATCGAGCCCTTGCCGTACTGCTTGTCGATCTGGCCCAGCGCCATCTCGAGTGCCTTTTCTCGCTCCACTTGGAACACCCTCTCGTTCGGAAATCGTGATCTGCCGACACCCTACGGAGGGGGTGTGACAACAACTCACATCAGCGTAATTGCGAACGGGTGTTCGTGTGTGGATGGTCGGCCCAAGGGGCGCGCGCGACACCGTCTCCTAGCGGGCCGGCCCGGTCCCGAGGTGGCTGCGGACGAGGGGCAGCGACTCCGCCGTCCACCTGCGTGGACCGCCCGGACCAGAGTCCCGGAGCGTGCCGCGACGCCCTCGCCGCGTCCCGACGTCACGTGACCCACGACCCGCCGCCGGGAGGCGCCGCCCCCGAGCCCCGTCCAGAGCCGCACGAAGCGGCCTACGAGGGCGGGGCGGCGGCGTGGGCCAACAGCCGCTTGCGCAGCAGGTCGAGCCCCGAGATGGCCGCGAACTGCCGCACCCGCTCCCGGTCGCCCGGCAGCTTCAGCTGCACGGCCTCGCCCTC
>DATLED010000065.1:0-10939 GCA_035525495.1 Acidimicrobiales bacterium
CTCTGGAAGGCCCTGTCCTCGGGCGGCACGATCACCATCGACGAACGGGACAGAGCGGAAGTCCTCGGGGATTAGCTTGGAGGGCGTGGGAACCGCCCTCGAGGAGCTGGCCGCGCAGGCTGCGGGCTGCACCCGGTGCCCGCTGCACGAAACCCGCACGCAGGTGGTGTTCGGCGTCGGCGACCCCTCGTCCGAGCTGATGTTCGTGGGCGAGGCGCCGGGGCGCGAGGAGGACCTGCAGGGCGAGCCATTCGTGGGCCGCTCCGGTCAGCTGCTCGACCGGCTGGTGCTCGAGGAGATCGGGCTGACGCGCGACCGTTTCTACATCGCCAACGTCGTGAAGTCGCGGCCCCCCGGGAACCGCGACCCGCTACCGCGCGAGATCGAGGCGTGCCGCCCCTGGCTCGAGGCGCAGCTCGACCTCATCGACCCGCGCGTCGTCGTGACCCTCGGCAACTTCTCGTCCAAGCTCCTCCTCCGGACGAACGACGGCATCACCAAGCTGCGCGGCCGGAGCTACCCGTTCCGCAACGGCGTCCTCATCCCGACGTTCCACCCGGCGGCGGTGCTGCGCGGCGGCGGCGAGCCGATGGCCAAGGTGCGGGCCGACCTCATCCGCGTCAAGGAAGCGCTCGGGCTTGCCGCATGATCTCCGTCGCCACCAAGTCGGCCGACGACACCCGTGAGCTGGCAGCGGCGTTCGCGCCGTTCGTCAAAGGAGGCGACATCGTGCTCCTGGCCGGCGAGCTCGGCGCCGGGAAGACGTGCTTCACGCAGGGCCTCGGGCGGGCGCTCGGCGTGACCGAACAGATCACGAGCCCGACGTTCACGCTCATGCGGCCCTACGACGGGACGGCGCTGCGGTTGCTGCACTGCGACGTCTACCGCCTCGACCACCTCCAGGAGATCGTCGACCTCGGTATCAACGAGCTCGTCGACGACGACGCCATCGCCGTGATCGAGTGGGGAGACATGGCCGAGCCCGTCCTCCCCGCCGACTTCCTCGAGGTCCGCATCACCTACGCCGAGGACCAGGACGATCTCCGGCGGCTCGTGCTCCGTCCCGTGGGCGCGTCGTGGACGAACCGGACGACGGCGCTCGGCCGCGCGCTCGAGCGGTGGACGGCCGAGGGGTGATCATCCTCGGCATCGAGACGGCCACCGCGCAGGTCGGCTGCGCCATCGGCGGCTTCGAGGGCGTCCTGGCATCGTTCCACTCGTCGCGGGGACGCAGACACGCGGAGACGCTCGTGCCGGCCATCCAGTTCCTCTGCGCGAACGCCCGCGTCGAACTGCCGGAGATCAGCGTCGTCGCCGTCGACGTCGGCCCCGGGCTGTTCACCGGGTTGCGCGTCGGCATCGCCACGGCGAAGTCGATGGCCTCGGCGCTGCGGGTCCCGATGATTGGGCTGTCGAGCCTCGACCTCCTGGCCCATCAGGTGCGCCACAGCCATCGGCTGATCGTTCCGGTGATCGACGGGAAGCGGGGCGAGGTGTTCAGCGCCACCTATCGCCACGTGCAGGGCGGGATCCAGCGGTTGACCGAGCCGCACGTCGGGACGGCGGAGGAGCTCGCCAACGAGCTGATCTCGACGCGCCAAGAGGCGCTGCTCGTCGGCGACGGTGCCCTTCGGTACGCCGACGTCCTCGTCCTCGACGGCGGACAGGTGGAGCTCGGGAACGTCGGCACGCAATGGCCGTCCGCCGACGACCTCGTCGAGCTCGCCCACCCGCGCGCGGTCCGGGAGGAGTTCGTCCAGCCCTGGGAGCTCGAGCCCCTCTACCTCCGCAAGTCCGACGCCGAGATCAACTGGGATCGTCGTTGATGGCAGCTCGTGCGACGTCGCTCGATCCGTCGGCCCTCGAGGTGCACCTCGTGCCCATGCGCCGCCGCCACCTGAGGTCGGTGCTGCGCATCGAGTCGCAGGTCTACCCACGCCCGTGGTCGCTGAGCCTGTTCCTCTCCGAGCTCGCGTTGCGGACGAGCCGGTTCTATCTCGTGGCCCGCGTCGACGGGGTCGTCGTCGGCTACGCCGGCCTGATGCTCACCGGCGACGACGGCCACGTCACGACGATCGCCGTCGACCCAGCGTGGCACCGAGCGAAGATCGGGTCCCGGCTGATGGTCGAGCTGGCCAAGGAGGCCGTCCACCGTGGCGCTCACAACCTGACCCTCGAGGTGCGGATCGGCAACGCGGGCGCGCAGGCCCTGTACGAGGGCTTCGGCTTCGCCAACGCCGGCATCCGGAAGAACTACTACGTCGAGACGAACGAAGATGCACTCGTGATGTGGGCCGAACGGATCGACGAACCCCCCTTCGCCGCTCGGCTGGCCGCGGTGGAAGCGACCATCCTGGGCACGACCGTCGTGGGCGAGGGGCTGTCATGAGCGACCGCGTGCTCGGGATCGAGACCTCCTGCGACGAGACGGCGGCGGCCGTCGTCGCCCAAGGGCGCGACGTCCTGTCGTCGGTGGTCAGCAGCCAGATCGACCTCCACGCCCGCTTCGGCGGGGTCGTCCCCGAGATCGCCAGCCGCGCCCACGTCGACCTCCTCACCCCGGTCGTCGCCGAGGCCATGCTGCTCGCCGGGGTCGAAGGACCCGACGTGGCCGCCGTCGCTTGCACGGTCGGGCCCGGGCTCATCGGTTCGCTGCTCGTCGGTGTCTCCCACGCCAAGGCGCTCGCGCTCGTGTGGGGCGTCCCCTTCGTGGGCGTCAACCACCTCGAGGGCCACCTCTATGCGTCGTTCCTCGAGGAACCCGATCTCGAGCTTCCTGCCGTCGTCCTTCTCGTATCCGGCGGCCACACGCTCCTGATCCTCATGGAGGCGCCCGGCCGATACCGACTGCTCGGCGGCACGATCGACGACGCCGCCGGCGAGGCCTTCGACAAGGTCGCCCGCTTCCTCGGACTCGGGTACCCGGGCGGCCCGGCCATCGATCGCATCGCCATGGAGGGGAACCCATCGGCCATCGCCTTCCCCCGAGGGCTCAAAGGCGAGGGCTTCGACTTCTCCTTCAGCGGGTTGAAGACGTCGGTGATCACCAACGTTCGGAAGCACCCCGAGCACGAGGTCGCCGACGTCGCCGCCTCCTTCCAGGAGGCGGTCGTCGACGTGCTCGTCACCAAGGCACGTGCGGCGGCGCGGCAGACCGGCGCCAAGGCGATCTGCCTCGCCGGTGGCGTCGCCGCCAACTCCGTCCTGCGAGAGCGGACGCTCGACGCGTGCATCGAGGACGGGCTCCACGCCTACCTGCCCAGTCGGTCCATGTGCACGGACAACGCGGCGATGATCGCTGCTGCGGGGTGGCACCGGTTGCAGTCCGACGGACCGACGGGCCTCGACGCCGGGGCAGACCCGAACCTCCGCCTGATCCTGCAGCCCTAAGCCTCGATGCACCGATTCGCTTCGGGCACCGGCGGTTGAGAGGCGTTGCCGTAGCTCGCGGTGCCGGGTGTGGTGTTGATGGCCTCGCTGGCGGGGTCGGGGCCGCGTGTGTCCAAGCGGTGTGTCGACGACTGGTTGTCGGCGCTGGTGATCGTCTGCGGTGCGCCAGCCGCGGCTGTTCGCTTCAGCCGGTCGCGGGTTGAAGCTGGCGGAGCTGGTCGAGGCGCTGGTTGAACCACGTGGCCCACGGCCAGTCCTTGGGTCCTCGCAAGGTCAGGGTGCCGGCGATGTTGACGAGTCGCGCGGGGAGGGCGATGAGGCGCATGCGGACGGTGCGGGCGACGGTGAGACGGTCGACAGGTGCGGGCGTGCCGAGGGTGGCGGTCCAGCGGATGAGGTTGTGGGCCAACACGGTGCATTGCAGCCAGGCGCTGTTGGCGTCGAAGTCGCCGGAAGGGACGTGCTCGAGACCGGCGCCTTCTTTCAGGTCGCGGATGGCGAGCTCGACGACGGCGTGTTGGCGGTGGAAGGCGTCGACGGTGGCGGCGTCGCCGTCGAGGTCGGTGAGGAACCCGAAGTGCCGCCAGTTGGGCCACAACGCCGCTTGGCGGCCGACGAGTCGGGTGCGGCGCACGACGAGACGGCGGCCCTTGTAGTCGCAGTCGGCGACCTGGGCTTGGCCATCGGGGGTGTAGTCGATGTCGACCCACGCGTCGTCGTCGATGGCGGCGATCGCCGCCGCGACCGCCTTGTTGTTGGTGCGGACGGCCATCGTGTAGCGAACCCCGAGACGGCCGAGCGACTTGATCGTGTCGTTGGACCAGAACCCCGAATCAAACCGCATCACGATCTCGCCTGCCGCGCCAGCGCCCCGGACGCGGGCGACGAGCTCGTCGACGAACCGTTTCGTGCCCCGCGCGGTGTTGGCCGACCCCTTGCGCATCCGGGCGTGCAGCACCTCGCCGGTGTCGGCCCGGGTGGCCAGCAGCGGGTGATAGCCCAACACCTTCGTGTAACCGAACGCCGCGCCCTGCTTCTGTTTGCCGGCGACCTCACAGATCGTCGAGTCGACATCGACGACCAGACGACCGGTTCCCGGTCCCGCCCCCATCGCCCACGCCCGGCGGAGGGTCTCGCCGACGACTGCTTCGAGTTGGCGGACGTGACCGAACGTGAACGCCCGCAAGAACGTGCCCAACGTCGAAGGGGCCATGACCTGGAACGGCAACACCTTCTGGGTGGCGCCCGCACGCAACACGTCGGCGTGGTCAATGTGGGAACCGCCGGCCACGATCGCGTGCACCAACGTCAAGACCTTCCGTCCCGGACGCGAACCGCCCACCCGTCCGGGCATGCGCACCAGACGGTTCACGGTCGCTTCCAGCTCGAGACGGACCGCCAGCACGCCGACCAACAACAAGCCCGCGTTCGCCACCAGATTCTCGTCGTCGAACCTCACCCTGACGCGCTCGATCACATGCGATACTCGACTCACTGAAAGTGCCTCCCGGGCGGCGATCGAACTGCGACTTCAGACACCGCAATCGTCGCTGCTCAGGAGGCCTTTCACGCGGATACGCGGACTACACCACCGGACGCCAATCGGTGGATCGAGGCTAAGTCGTTGGACCGCGCGGCGGTCGCTTCGTAGCGTCTTCTGGTGCGCGGCTTGATGACGAAGTACCTCAGGCCCCACCGCGGGCTGGTCGCCGGACTGAGCGCGGCACTCGTCCTGGCGACCGTGCTTCCGCTCGCCGGTCCGCAGCTCCTCCGTCGCTTCATCGACCAGGCGACGGCGGGACGACCCGTGGCGGCGCTCGTCCGCACGGCTGGGGCATACCTTGCCGTCGCGCTGGCCGGGCAGGTCATCGCCGTCGTCGCGACCTACGTCGCCAGCCGGTTGGCATGGACGACGACGAACCGGATGCGCGAGGACCTCGTCGAACATGTGCTCTCGCTCGACCTTGCGTACCACGGCGAGCACACCGCCGGGGAGTTGATCGAGCGGGTGGACGGCGACGTCACCTCGCTCGGCGAGTTCCTCTCGAAGTTCCTCTTCCAGGTCCTCGGCAGCCTCCTCCTGCTCGTCGGGGCGGTCGTCCTCGTGCTGCGCGAGGACCTCCGCATCGGTCTGGCGTTGGTCGTCTTCCTCGGCTTGGCCGGCGTCGTCGTCGTGCGCTTCCAACAGATGACGGTCCCGTTGGCGATGGCAGAGCGCGAGGCCACGGCGCAGGTCATCGGCAACCTCGAGGAGCGCCTCGCGGGCGCCGAGGAGATCCGGGCCCTCGGCGCGTCGGCTCATGTCCTGAACCGCTTCCACGAGGTCAACGCAGCTGCCTACCGCGCCAACTTCCGGTGGGAGGTGCGCTCGGGCGGCCTGCTCGTCCTGACCAACCTGCTCTTCGCGATGGGCACGGCGCTGATGCTCGTGCTCGGCGTCGTGATGCTCCGAGGGGGCTCGCTCAGCGTCGGGACGGTCGTCCTCCTGTTCCAGTACACGGTGATGGTGCGACGGCCGCTGGAGCAGGTCATCCAACAGTTCAAGGAGCTGCAGAAGGCGGCCGCCGGCGCTGCCCGCGTGATCCAGCTGTTCGGCGAGCGGGCGACGATCCTCGATGCCGACGGAGCGCGTCCGGTGGCGCCGTCCGGCCCGCTGTCGGTGGTGCTCGACGGGGTCACGTTCGCCTACCCGAGCGATCCGGACGAGGCGGTGCTGCGGGACGTGAGCCTGCGCCTCGAACCGGGCAGGTCGCTCGGTCTCGTCGGGCGGACGGGGTCCGGCAAGACGACGATCGCCCGGTTGCTGCTGCGGCTCTACGACGTGGCCGAGGGCGCCGTGATCGTGGGCGGTGTCGACCTGCGCCAGGTGGCGTCGCCGTCGATGCGGTCGCGCGTGCGCCTCGTGACCCAGGACGTCCAGCTGTTCGCCGCCGACCTGCGCGACAACCTCACGTTGTTCGCCCGCGATGTACCCGATGCGCGGCTCGTCGAGGTGGTCGACGAGCTCGGGCTCGGCGAGTGGTTCCGGTCCCTGCCCAACGGGCTCGACACCGTGCTCGAGCCGAACGGCGGCGGCGTCTCTGCGGGAGAGGCCCAGCTGCTCGCGTTCGCCCGCGTCTTCCTCGCCGATCCCGGCCTCGTCATCCTCGACGAGGCCTCGAGCCGACTCGATCCCGCGACCGAGGTCCTCATCGATCGCGCCCTCGACAAGCTCCTCGAGGGACGGACGGCCGTGATCATCGCCCACCGACTCTCTTCGCTGGAGCGGGTGGACGAGATCGCCGTGCTGGACCACGGGCGCGTCGTCGAGCACGGGACGCGGACGGCGCTGGCGGGGGATCCCTCGACGCGGTTCGGGCATCTGCTGTCGGTGGCGCAGTCCGGAGCGAGGCGATGACCGCGGCTCCCGAGGATGAGGGGGTCCACGCGTGGCGGTCGGGCGCGGCGGTCGCGACCTACCTCCCGAGCCGCTACTTCTCCGGAGGGTCGTGCTGGGCGCTGCACCACGCCGTCCCCGTGCTGACGGGCCTGGTCCTCAAGGCGATCTTCGACCGCGTCGGCGGCGGCCCGTCGACGGCGTCCGCGGCGCTCGGTCTGGTCGGCGTGCTCGTTGCCGTCGAGGCGATGCAGGCTCTGATCTTCTACGCCGCGCTGTTGCTGTGGCCGGCCTGGTGGCACACGGTCTTCGCCTTGGTGCGCACGAACCTGTTGGGGTCGATCCTCGAGGATCGCGTCCCGCCGTCGGTGCGGCTACCCGGCTCGCCGGCCGAGGCGGTCGGGCGCTTCCGGGAGGACGTGTCGGACCTCGTGTGGTTCGTCGACATCTGGGTCGACGTCGCGGGCGGCGTGCTGTTCACCGTCGTGGCGTTGGTGATCATGGTGCGCATCGACCCGCTGATCACCTTGGTCGTCGCACTGCCCATGCTGGCGGTCGTGGGGGTGACTCGGTTCCTGAGCCGACGCATCCGCGCCTACCACGAGGCCTTCCGGCAGGCCGGCGCCACCGTCGGGTCGTTGGTGGCGGAGCTGTTCTCGAACGTCTTGGCGGTCAAGGCGGGTGGCGCCGAGGACGTCGCCATGCAGCGGCTGCGGGCCGAGAACGCGCACCGTCGCGAAAACGGCGTGAAGTCCGAGCTGACGCAGAGCCTCATTCCGATGTGCAGCGAGGTCGCCGTGCAGGGGACGATCGGGGTGGTCCTGCTGCTGGCCGCGCCGGCGATGCGGCGCGGGGACTTCACCGTCGGCGATCTCGCGTTGTTCACGACCTACGCAGGTGCGCTGACGCAGCTTCCGCGGTGGACGGGTCGGATGCTCGGCAAGCACCGCGAGGCGACGGTGGCGCTGCGGAGGATGGTGCGGCTGTTGCCGGTCGGCGGGACATCGGCGGACGTGGTCGGGCACCGCCCGGTGTTCGTGCGGCGTCCACCTCCGCCGCTGCCGCCGCTCGCCGTCTCCGCCGCGGACGAGTTGGAGCGACTCGAGGTGCGGGGCCTGACGTCGCTCCACGGGTCGTCGGGTCGGGGCGTGCGCGATATCGAACTCGTCGTCGAGGGCGGGCGGTTCACCGTCGTGACCGGAGCGATCGGCGCCGGCAAGACGACGCTGGTGCGGGCGCTGCTCGGGTTGCTCCCGACGTCGGCGGGCGAGGTGCGGTGGAACGACTTCGTGGTCGAGGACCCGGCGGCGTTCTTCGTGCCGCCCCGGACGGCGTACGCCGGACAGGTGCCGCGCCTCTTCAGCGCGTCGTTGGAGGAGAACATCCGCCTCGGCTGGCCGGCGACGGACGGGGAGCTAGCGGCGGCGCTGGCCGCGGCCGCGTTGGGCGACGACGTCGAGGAGTTCCCGGATGGCCTCGGGACGCTCGTGGGGCCTCGAGGCGTGCGCCTGAGCGGTGGGCAGCTCCAGCGGGCGACGGCGGCGCGGGCGCTCGTCCGCCGACCGTCGTTGTTGGTCGTCGACGATCTGTCGAGCGCCCTCGATGTCGAGACCGAGCGGCGGCTGTGGGATGGACTCGGGTCGGCGACGTGTCTCGTCGTGTCGCACCGCCGGGCGGCGCTGGAGCGGGCCGACGCCGTCGTCGTGCTGGATCGCGGCCGGGTGGCGGCGGCGGGCGACCTCGGCCACCTCCTGCGCACCTCTCCGGAGATGCGCCGCCTCTGGCGGGAAGAGCTGGTGGTCGAGGGCGAGGAAGCGCTGTTGTAGGCCTCGCTCTAAACGCCGCTGGAGTGTGCTTCCCGCGGCGCGCGCAGCGGCCTGGCCACGTTCGCGCCGGAAAGCCTCGCCGCCGGGCGGGACGTCCGGGTCCAGTGCGCCGCTGGCGTCGGGAGCGCCAGCGCGCAGCCGGCCGCCGAGCGGAAAGGCCTCGGCCCAGAGGGCGGCGCCGCAGAGCGAGGCCGAAGACACCGCTCTCCGCAGAGCGAGGCGGAACGACTGGCACTCGCCGCTTGCGAGTGCCAGTGACGGCCACTATCGTTGGCACTCGCAGGGCCTGAGTGCTAAGCGCCTCCGGCCAGCCAACGCTCCGAATCACACCACGCCAATGGAGGCGACCCGAATGAACCTGCAGCCCCTGGACGACCGCATCGTCGTGCGCCCGAACGAGTCCGAGGAGACCACTGCGTCCGGCCTCGTCATCCCCGACACCGCCAAGGAGAAGCCCCAGCAGGGCGAGGTCCTGGCCGCCGGTCCGGGCCGCCGTGCCGAGAACACGGGTGAGCTGATCCCCCTCGACGTCAAGGTCGGCGACACCGTCGTCTACTCGAAGTACGGCGGCACCGAGATCACGATCGAGGGCGAGGACCTGCTGATCCTCACCGGCCGCGACGTCCTCGCCAAGGTGCAGAAGTAATGAGCAAGATCCTCAAGTTCGACGAGGCGGCTCGTCACGGCCTGGAGCAGGGCGTGAACAAGCTCGCCGATGCCGTGAAGGTGACGCTCGGCCCGAAGGGCCGCAACGTCGTCATCGAGAAGAAGTTCGGCGCCCCCACGATCACCAACGACGGTGTCACCATCGCCAAGGAGATCGAGCTGGAGGACCCGTTCGAGAACATGGGCGCCCAGCTGGTGAAGGAGGTCGCCACCAAGACGAACGACGTCGCCGGTGACGGCACCACCACCGCCACGGTGCTCGCCCAGGCGCTCGTGCGTGAGGGCATCAAGAACGTCACCGCCGGCGCCAACCCGATGGCCCTGAAGAAGGGCATCGACAAGGCGGTCAAGGCCGCCGTCGAGTCCATCAAGAGCCAGTCGAAGGAGGTCGAGGACCGCAGCGAGATCGCGCAGGTCGCCTCGATCTCGGCGGCCGATCCCGCCATCGGTGAGATCCTGGCCGACGCCATCGACAAGGTCGGCAAGGACGGCACCGTCACCGTCGAGGAGTCGAACACCTTCGGCATGGAGCTCGAGTTCGTCGAGGGCATGCAGTTCGACAAGGGGTACATCTCGGCCTACTTCGTCACCGACGCCGAGCGGCTCGAGACGGTGCTCGAGGATCCCTACATCCTCATCGCCAACTCCAAGATCGGCGCCGTGCACGCACTGCTCCCCGTGCTCGAGAAGGTCCTGCAGTCCGGCAAGCAGCTGCTGATCATCGCCGAGGACGTCGAGGGCGAGGCCCTGGCCACCCTCGTGCAGAACAAGATCCGCGGTGTCTTCCACAGCGCCGCCGTCAAGGCCCCCGGCTTCGGCGAGCGTCGCAAGGCCATGCTCCAGGACATCGCCACCCTCACCGGTGGCCAGGTCATCTCCGAGGAGGTCGGTCTCAAGCTCGAGAACGTCACCCTCGACCTGCTCGGCACGGCCCGCAAGGTCATCATCACCAAGGACGACACCACCATCATCGAGGGTGGCGGGTCCGAGGACGACGTCAAGGGCCGCATCGCTCAGATCAAGCGTGAGATCGACGACACCGACTCCGACTGGGATCGCGAGAAGCTCCAGGAGCGCCTCGCGAAGCTGGCCGGCGGCGTCGCCGTCGTCAAGGTCGGCGCGGCCACCGAGGTGGAGCTCAAGGAGAAGAAGCACCGCATCGAAGACGCCCTCTCGGCCACTCGTGCAGCCATCGAGGACGGCATCGTCGCCGGTGGCGGCACCGCTCTCCTCCGGGCCCGTGCCGATGTGCTCAAGGTCGTCGAGTCGCTCTCGGGCGACGAGGCAACCGGCGCCCGTTCGGTGTGGTCAGCGCTCGAGGCTCCGGCCAAGCTGATCGCGTCGAATGCTGGTCACGAGGGTGCGGTCGTCGTGCAGCAGGTGGAGCGTGAGACCGGTTCCACCGGCTTCAACGCCGCCACCGGCGAGTTCGAAGACCTCGTCAAGGCCGGCGTCATCGATCCGGCCAAGGTCACCCGAGCGGCACTGCAGAACGCAGCGTCGATCGCCGGCCTGCTCCTCACCACCGAGGTGCTCGTCACCGACGCCCCCGAGCCCGCAGGTGCGGCCGGCGGCGGCATGCCTGGCGGCATGGGTGGCATGGGCGGCATGGGCGGCATGATGTAGTTCTCGCTTCGGAAGCGGAGCTTCCTCAGCGAACAGTGCTTGTGAAGGCCGGCCC
>DATLED010000070.1:0-33207 GCA_035525495.1 Acidimicrobiales bacterium
CCTCCCGACCCTCGAAAGCAAAGACGCCATCAAACTCGCCGGATCCATCCAAGCCGTCGACCAGCAACACCAAGCAATCCTCCTGTTCGCACTCGGCATGTACCCCGTGCCCGACACCTTCCAGAAGACCGAAAAAGCCGCTGTCTAGCCACCCACGGTCCTCCAGATGACGTGAGACAGCCCCGGCCACATGGCCGGGGCTGTCTCTGTTCAGCGGGCCCAACCGCTGCCCTCGATCGACGATCAGGTTCAGCGCCTGGACGATCGTGCCAAGCTTGGCCGGACAGTCGGGCGGGCGCGGAACGGGAGAACGGGATGTCGACGACGGCGACCCGATCGAACTCGGCTCGCTGTATGCCGCGCTCCTCAGATCGCATCCGCATCTGCGCGTGCTCGGCGGCTGTTGCGGCACTGACGCGCGACACATCGAGGCGATCGCTCGAGCCTGCGTCCCCGCCACTTGACGGCTGCCTTCCGCTCGGAGAACGCATGGGAAAGCTCATCTACTCGGCGAACATGTCGCTGGACGGCTACATCGAGGACGCCAGCGGCTCGTTCGACTGGTCGGTACCCGATGACGAGGTGCACCAGTTCTTCAACGATCTGTTGCGCCCGATCGGCACGCACCTCCTCGGCCGTCGGATGTACGAGACGATGGCCGTGTGGGAGACCGACCCATCCCTCGCCGAGCAGTCGGCGGTGATGGCGGAGTTCGCCGCCCTCTGGCAGGACGGGGACAAGGTCGTCTACTCCACCACCCTGACCGAACCGAGAACCGCGCGGACGCGCATCGTGCGGGCGTTCGACGCCGATGAGGTGCGGTCGTTGAAGCAGGCCTCCTCCGCCGACTTCCTCGTGTCCGGGCCCGGACTGGCCGCCCACGCCATGCGCGCCGCCGTCGTGGACGAGATCCACATGGTGATCGCCCCGGTGACGGTCGGCGGGGGCAAGCCGGCCTTCCCCCCCGATGTGCGGTTGGATCTCGAGCTCCTCGACCAGCGTCGCTTCAGGAACGGGGCCGTCCACTTGGCGTATCAGGTGCGCCCCTGATCCGCCCGCGCCACGCTCCGATCGCTTTGGGCGCGCTCAGTTCGGTATGCCGAACTCAGCGCGCCCAAACGAGATCTGACGGGCGGGTTCAGCCACCGATGCCCCTGACGCCCTGGGCGGCGAGCCCGAGCCCGACGACGATGATCACGAGCGCGGTGCCGACCGGCAAGAACGTGTTCACCACGCGGCTCCCCCCGCGGTCGAGGACGCGGTGGAGGCGGCGCTCCAACGTTCCGCGGGCACGGACGAGCAGCAGTCCGGCGCCCATCAACGTCCCGGCCATCCCGGCGCCGTATGCGATGACCAGCAGGACCCCGAACCAGGTTCGGCCGAGTGCGATCGCACCGAGCAGCACGACGACCGCCGATGGGCTCGGAAGGAACCCACCGACGAATCCGAGGGCGAGCAAGCTCGACCAGGTGAGGGACTGCCCCGCCACGATCGGCGCATGGCGATGCACGCTCCCGCCGTGCGCATGCCAGCCTCCTGCATCCGAGGAAGCCGGTGCGTCAGCGCCGATGACGCTTGGGCGTGGGGCAACGAGCAACGAGGTGCTTCCAGGGGCGGTGACGGCGAGGGAGGAGCGCTCGTGCTCGTGCTCGTGCTCGTGGTGGCCCCGATGCACGAGGTCGTGATCGTGGTGGGGCCCGTCGGTGAGAGGTGGGTCCGTGGCCTCTGATGCCATCGGAAGGAGGGCCAGCGCGCCGCGGGCATTCCGCAACAGGTTGAAGCCGATCGCCGCCAACAGGAGGCCGCTGACGGCACCGAGGTAGGGATAGAGCCGCTCAGGGGTGACGACCTTCGACGCGGCGATGGCGACGCCGAGGGCCAGCACGCCGAGCGTGTGGGTGGCAGTCACCGTGAGGCCCAACGTCGCCGCCTGCCGGAGCGAACCCTTCTGCCCGACGAGATAAGCGGCCATCACCGTCTTTCCGTGGCCGGGCGCCAGCGCGTGAATGGCTCCGAGCAGCAATGACAGGGCGATGGCAACGAGGGCGACGCCGACAGAGAGGTCATGACGTCCGACGAACGACGCGAAGGCTCGGGTCGGCCCGTCGATGCCGCGCGGGAGGGGCGACGACGGCTGCGCAGAGCCACCGGCGACGAGCGCGGGCCCGCCAGGGATCACGATCAGACTGGCTCGATCCTGACGAAGCGGAGCTCGGAGCAGTTCGGTCGGGTAGTTCGTCAGCGTGTCGCTGGGGCTCTCGAGGGCCACATTGCGCCGGCGGAACGTGACGCCGTCGGCGGCCGCCGTCACCTCGCGCCATCCGACGCGGTCGGCGAAGGCCATGCTCCGGAGCACTACGGCGACGGGTCGGTCGATCGTGACGGACGCCCGAAGGTCGCACCGGAGGCGGAGCGTCGTGAGTCCGGCCTGACCTGGCGGAAAGGCCAAGCCACTGCCGGCGAGGTCGAGGACGACGGTCCGGTCCTCGACCTGGAGGTTCAGGTCAGCGATGAGACCACTGCAGGTCTTCCTGCGGAAGGTCCCCTGTTCGGCGAGGGACTGGACCTTGTCGCCGTCCAGGTCCATGCGCTGCCTCGCCTGCAAGGCCGGGATCTCGGCCATGTCGACGACGAGGGTGACGTCGATCGCGGCCTGACTGACGGTCAGTGCGGTGGCCGTGTTGACCGTGAAGTTCCCGAGGGGGTGGGCGCCGGCGGGGGTCGCGACGAGGACCATGGCCACGCCCGCCGCTGCCAACGCAACGGCCGACCGCCGCCCGAGCGACCTGATGGAAGGGCGCGTACGCGGCACGCTCGCTCTCCGATCCTGCGCTCTGGGGCGGATGACCGCACGACCGCACCGCCGGCAGTGACTCGCCGTGAAAGTTTCGTGATCACGGCGGTCTGACGGTCAGTCGACGTCGGTCGCGGAGCCGCGCTCCCGCTCCTCTTCCGGCGCGCCATCTCGCTGCGTCACGATGAAGGCCGCGAGCGCCGTCGTGACGGGCACCGACGCGACGAGGCCGATGCTGCCGACCAGGGTCCGAACGATCTCCTCCGCCACGGTCTCCGACGTGATCACGTTCGAGAAGCGCGGCCCCGCGATCACGAAGAGGATGAGGAGGGGCAGCGAGGCGCCGGCGTACGCGAGCACCAGCGTGTTCACGGTGGACGCGATGTGATCCCGCCCGATCTCGAGCGCCGACCGGTAGAGCGAGCGAGCGCCGGCCGCGGGGTTCGCATCATGCAGCTGCCAGACGGCGGATGCCTGAGTCACCGTGACGTCATCGAGGACACCGAGGCTCCCGATGACGAGGCCGCCGAGGAGAAGCCCTTGGAGGTTGACACTTCCGGCAGAGAGCTGGAGGAACCCCGCCTCTTCGGTCGCCAGCCCGGTGAAGTGGCTGAGTCGGACGAAGAGCGCTCCGAGAACGCAGATGAGCGTGAGGCTGACCAAGGTGCCGAGGACCGCCGCCGTCGTCTGAGGGTTGAAGCCATGGGTCACGTAGAGGGCGACGAACATCACCGAAGCCGCGCCCACGACCGCCACGGCGAGGGGGCTCTTCCCGGTCAGGATGGCCGGAAGCACGAACTTGATCAGAACGGCGAGACTGACCGCGAGACTCGCGAGCGCCGCGAGGCCGCGCCGTCGACCGAAGAGGACGACGGCGATGACGAACACCACCCCGAGGGCGAGCATCGGCGTCCGACGCTGGAAGTCGGCGAAGTAGTAGCTGACGACTCCGGCGGAGTCCTCGCTTCGACCCGCGACGATCCGGTCGCCCAGGTCCAACTTGGCGGCGCCCGGTCCCTCCGTGAAGAAGATCGTCTGCCGCTCGCCTCGCTCCGGCCCGTCCTCGAGGACGAGGGTGATGTCGAGGCAGCCGCTGTCTGCCGAACTCTCCTGCCCCGAAGCGACGCCCGGCGCGGCCGCGCCGCAGCTTCCGGGCTCGTGCCCCACGATCGTCGCGTTGTAGAGCTCCGGCGCCGGGCCAGCGAGCGTCGAGCGCGATGGCGCGTCGCGGGGCCAGAGGACGGCCAGCCCCAGGACGGTCGCGACGGCAAAGGGCGCGACGGCGATGACCAACAGCCGACGCACTCGCGCCGGCACCTCCGCGTGCGAAGCACGGTGATCGTGAGCATGGCTCATGGATCGATCCACCTCAGGTCGGAGGTGTCGGCGCCGATGTTCGTCGCAGGATCACTGATGACGCGACGTTCGGCGGCGACGGTTCACGTACCGTGGACCTGATCGCAGGCCACGGTGTCTCCGGGCCTGATCTGCCCGCCGCCGACGCCCTCGAGGGCGGCGAACGGTCCACAGGGATGGGGGACGATCCACACGTGGATCATCGGCGTTTCGGTGCCCTTGACGAGCGGAGCCCGGCACGTGCCATCACCTTGGGTGAGCCCCGCGACCCGACCTTCGGCGGTGAAGCACAGGTTGTTGTGGATGTGCCATTGCGTCAGTGCGCCGCCGATGTCCGGGACGGCGTCGAGCGTCGTGCCCGGTGTGGCCATGTACATCGCCGCAACGAGCTTCTTCGGCGTGACCTTGGTGTCGTACACCAGCGACTCCGGCTGGTCCGGATCCAGCTCGACGTCGTCCTCCATGTACGCCCGGTTCAGGTAGTGCTCCACGCCGGTGACGCCGTCGCGAATCGACCGGAACCCATTCGCCTCGGCGTAAGAAGGATCGCTGAACTTCGGCAACCGCGAGATGGTGAGCGAGAGCAGGTTCTCCGCCCGCGCCTGCTGTTGCAACGTGACACCGGGAACGCCACCAAGGTCGATCGGCAGCGTGGGATCGAAGGTCTTCGGGGGTACCGCCGAAGCCAGTTCGCCAGCGCCATGGCCGGCACCGTGAGGGTGATCCACGGCGGCCGCGGTCGCCGGCACCCCAGCACCGAGAATGGCGACCGCCGCCGCGATCGAAAGCGGCCGAGGGATCGTGCGGCCGCGGCTGAGGACGAACGCAGCACAAGAGGCAAGGGACGCGGCCGCGAATCCAGCGGCGATGAGGTCCGCGAGGCGAACGGGCTCCTTCGCGTCGAGCCCCTCGACGAGACCGATGCCGGTGGTCTTCGCGACAGCCCACCCAACGAGCGCTGCGCCCGAAATGACGGCACCCGCGAGAGCCGCGGCTCGCGACGGCCGCGTCGCCGCCAATGCTCCCCAGATCAGTTGCAGGAGGGCCACGGTGAGGAAGGCCCAGACGGCTTGTCGGTGCTCGCTGTGAGCAGCGACAGCCGCGACGTGCACAGCACCGGCGGACAGCGAAGCCGAGCCACCGAGGAGGAGCCAACTCCTCGGCACCCCGGCGCGCCGCGAACCGTCGAGATCTTCCTGCGCGGCGATCCCCTCGCGGCGCTCGCCCTCGAGTGGTGGGCTCGCGTTTGTGATGGTCACCATCTTCCCCGATCAGCAAGGTTTCGAGAGGATCGTACGGTGCTGTCGTCGAGGACGGGGCCGGGGATCATGCGCCGGTGGGCCCTGCGGCGTGGAACCGTCGCAGGCGCAGGCTGTTCGTCACCACGAAGACGCTCGAGAACGCCATGGCACCGCCGGCGATGAGCGGGTTCAACAGCCCCGAAGCGGCGAGGGGCAGCGCGGCGACGTTGTAGGCGAACGCCCAGAAGAGGTTCCCCTTGATCGTCCGCAGGGTCGAGCGGGACAGGCGGATGGCGTCGGCTGCGCTTCGGAGGTCGCCCCGGACCAGGGTGATGTCCGAGGCTTCGATGGCCACGTCGGTTCCGGTACCCATCGCCAGCCCGAGGTCGGCTTGGGCCAACGCGGCGGCGTCGTTGACCCCGTCGCCGACCATCGCCACCACGCGGCCTTCCGCCTGCAGGCCCTTGACCACCTCGACCTTGTCCGCGGGGAGGACCTCGGCGATCACCTCGGAGATGCCGATCTCTGTCCCGATGGCGGCGGCGGCCCGCTGGTTGTCGCCGGTCAACAGCACCGGTCGCAAGCCGAGCGCACGAAGGCGCACGATCGCTTCGGCCGAAGTCGGCTTCACCGTGTCGGCGACGACCACGACCGCGCGTACGGCGCCGTCCCACGCCGCAAAGATCGGCGTCCGTCCCGTGGCTTCGGCGAGGTCGTTCGCTTCCTGGAGATCGGAAGGTACGACCAGAGACCAGTCGGCGAGGAGACGCTTGCGGCCGACGACGAGCGCGTGGCCGTCGACGACGCCTTCGACGCCGAGGCCTTCCCGGTTGGTGAACGACTCGACGCCGGACAGCTCGAGGCCTCGGTCCCGTGCCGCTTTCGCGATGGCGCGCGCCACTGGATGCTCGCTGGCGTCCTCGACGCTACCGATGAGCCGGAGCGCCTCGTCCTCCGTCGTGTCGGCGGCCGTGAGGACCTCTACGAACGCCATCCGTCCGGACGTGACCGTTCCGGTCTTGTCGAGCACGACCGTGTCCACACGCCGCGTCGACTCGAGGATCTCGGGACCCTTGATCAGGATCCCGAGCTGCGCGCCGCGTCCGGTCCCGACGAGGAGCGCCGTGGGGGTCGCGAGGCCAAGGGCGCACGGACAGGCAACGATCAGGACGGCGACCGCCGCGCTGAACGCCGTCGTCCAACCCGTGCCGGCACCGACCCAGAAGCCGAGCGTTCCGGCGGCGAGTGCGATGACGACGGGGACGAAGACCGCGGAGATGCGATCGGCGAGTCGCTGGACCGGCGCCTTCCCTGTCTGCGCTTCGGTGACGAGGCGGGCGATGTGGGCGAGTGCGGTGTCGGCTCCGACCCGCGTCGCCCGCACGACCAGGCGGCCGCCGGCGTTCACCGTGGCGCCGACGACCTCAACGCCCGGGGTCACCTCCACCGGCACGCTCTCGCCGGTGAGGAGTGAAGCGTCGACCGCCGAGGTTCCTTCTTCGACGACGCCGTCGGTGGCGATCTTCTCGCCGGGCCGAACGACGAACCGATCACCGACGACGAGGTCGGTGACGGCGACGCGGACCTCCTGGTCGTTCCGGAGGACGGCGACGTCCTTGGCGCCCATCTCGAGCAGTGCCCGCAGTGCGGCGCCGGACCGTCTCTTGGCCCGGGCCTCGAAGTAGCGCCCGGCAAGGATGAAGACCGTGACCCCGGCGCCCACCTCCAGGTAGATCTGGTGCGTGCCCGCCGATCGTTGCAGCCCCAGCTCGAAGCCCATCCGCATGGTCGGTGTGCCGGCCTCGCCGAGGAACAGCGCGTAGAGCGACCACCCGAACGCTGCGGCCGTCCCCACGGAGATCAGCGTGTCCATCGTCGCCGCGCCGTGCCTGGCGTTCGTCCATGCGGCTCGGTGGAACGGCAACGCCCCCCACACGACGACGGGAGAAGCCAGCGTGAGCGACAGCCACTGCCAGTTGTCGAACTGCAACGTCGGCACCATGGACATGAGCAGGACGGGAACCGTCAAGACAAGTGACGCCCACAGGCGAGTGCGCAGCGCCCGCACCTCCGGATCGATCTCGACTTGGAGCGCTTCTTCGCCCGCAGCCGCTGCGCTCGGAACTGCCGCCGAGTATCCGACGGACTCGATGGCGGCGACGAGATCCTCGGCGGTCAAGTTCGGGGGGACTTCGGCGGTGGCCTTCTCGGTCGCATAGTTCACGGTCGCGGTGACGCCGTCGATGCGATTGAGCTTCTTCTCGATCCGAGCGGCGCACGACGCGCAGGTCATCCCGCCGACGTCGAGCTCGACCCGCGAGCGGGCGAAGTCGGTGTCGCTCACGGACGGTGCTCCATGCCACGCGTGTGGGTGGCCATGGTCTTGGAGCCCATCGGGCCGACGGCGCGGCCGACCGCCGCGCCGGCCGTGAACACGGCGAGCACGGCCATGGCGAACGCCAGGAGCCGGAGGGGAGCCGTCACTCGACCAGCTCGTAGCCGGCTTCGTCGACCGCAGCGCGGACGGTGGCGACCTCGAGGGGCGCGTCGCTGGTGACGGTGACCTTGCCGCTGTCGAGGTCGACGGCGACATCGCTGACGCCGGCGAGCGCGGAGATCTCGCTCGAAACGGCGCTGACGCAGTGGCCGCAGGTCATGCCCTTCACGTCGTAGGTGGTGGTGGCCATCTCTAGGCTCCTCTGGGTTGTCTTGGCGTGGTTCGATCGTTCACTTCAGCGCCGGGTGGTCAGCTCTTGAGCAGGCGCTCGACGGCCGAGGTGGCCTCGGTCAACTTCAGGTCGGCGTCCCGCCCGCCCCGTGCGACCGCCTCGGCCACGCAGTGGCGGAGGTGATCGTCGAAGAGTCCGACGGCAACGCCTTGCAGCGCCTTCGTTGCGGCCGCGACCTGCGTGAGCACATCGATGCAATAGCGGTCGTCCTCCACCATCTGGGCGATGCCGCGTACCTGACCCTCGACGCGGCGAAGACGCTTGAGCAGATCGTCCCTGTTCATCTCGTAGCCCGGCACGGAGATCACTATACCCCCCTGGGGTACTTACGACCACGTGGCGCCGGTCACCCCGTCGCAGCTCAGGTCGTGTCAGGAGTCGCGGAAGCCGGTCGCCGTGTGGGTGCCGTCACAAAGCGGCTTGATGTCAGACGCCCCACATCGGCACAGCGTCATCCGGTTGCGGATCTCGAGAGGCTCACCGTCGGCCGATCCGACCGGGACGTCGCCGGTGACGAAGAGAGGGCCGTCGTCGATGACGCCGATCGCCGGGCCGTCGTTGGCTTCGACGTCTTCGTGGTCCGGATCGAGGCGATAGGTCAACGTCCCGGATGGGCATCGCTCGACGACCGCCATGATGTAGCCCTTTGTCACCGAGTCATCCGGCGACAGGTTGCGCACCATGTCCCAGACGTTCGTCAGTCGCGTCTTGCAGAAGCCGGCGTGCGTACAGAGGGAGTGGTCGTCGGCGAGGAGGAGACCCTCTCCCTCGATGACCTTCGCCCGCTGGCGGTAGGTCGAGGTCGGCACGGCCACCTGCGATTCCCACACCAGGTCGCGGTGACTGTTGTCGCAGAAGGGCTTGGTCGCGGAGGCACCGCAGCGGCAGAGCCTCGCGACCTCCCTGGTCTCGAGGCGCTCCGTCACCTCCCATGCCAACGGTTCGCCTTCGGCCGAACGGACGACCCGCATGCGCCGCATCGGGAGCCCGCCGTAGACGACGTAGGGCCCGCTGGGCTCGATCTCGATGTGGGGACGGCCGGGGGCTCCCATCGTCGGAGTCGCTTGGACCTGATCCTGCACGGCGCCGAGGTGCGCGCGAAGCGATCCCGCGTTCCTTCGGAAACCCTCGGCCACGCGAGACAGAACTGCTTGTGTGGCCGCATCACCGTTCACGCTGGAGGCGAACGACGCGGCCTCGTCCAGGCGTTCAGCGAACCTGACCCATGCGACACGTTGATGCGGCAGCAGAAAGTTGGATCGGTAGGCCAGTTGGAAGTTGGCTCCGGCGGTCATGCCGGGCTCGTTGTCGCCGACTGGCAGGACCGCCAGTAACCCGCCCAGAGGATTGATCGCCCCGACCATCAGGTCGAACGCGACATCGGCCAGCACCCCGAGTTGCTCGCGTGTCTCTTCGCCGAACGAGAAGTAGCGCGAAAGCACCTGAAGCACGAGATCGTTGACCGCGTTGAACAGGTCAGACACGTCCCTCGTCGTCGGGTCCGTGATCATCGGTCCAGACGGTTGCTCGCCCTCCACCGTCCGGGCGGAGGCCGCCGCGACAGGATGCGCAGGCTCGAACGTCGGATCCTGCCCGCGCATGGCCAAGTACTCATCGAGCATGGATCGAAAGCGCCCGTAATGAGCGACCTCAAGGTCGAGGCTCGATCCGCCCTCGCCCTGCTCGATGATGCGGGCAAGGGCGACCTTGGCACTGGCGAGGTCGGTCACAGGTGTCAACCCGGACCACCCGAACGATGCCGGTCCGACCTGGGCCAGATCCGGGCCGATAAAGAGACCGTCCTCGCCCAACCGTTCCGCAAGGCGCTCGAGACCTTCATCCAACGCGCGGTACAAGTCTCCCTGCGAGACGTAATCCTGCCCGCGCGGCTGGAGTTCGTGCTCCGTCATGGGCGCCGGTCCCTCATCCGCCGGAGCGAACTCGGCCACCTCCACGACGTCGACGTTGTTGGGTCGCTCGAAATAGACGAAGTGCCGCAGAGCCGCCTCACCGAAGGGCAGGAGGGCGAACTGCACCGAAGGCGGGTAACCCTTGGCGCGATGCGGAAGATTCGGACGGCTCATGAACGGCGCCGAGCCGATTGCCGTCAGCAGGTTGTTGACGAGTGCCCAGTGCAGCATCTCTTCGCTGGCGATGGACGTGATGACCTTCCTCCAACGCTCCACGCGCTCCAACTGTGCAGCGGTGAGACCGGGGCCCGGCTCGGTCCGGAGGCTGAACGCCGCGTAGAGGTATTGGCACATCGCCATGTGCTCGATCTCTGCCGCCTGGCACAACAGGTAGGAGAGCTCTTTGCGGTGCGCGACGACGATCTTGGGGGACACGTCCGCCATTGCCAGAGAAACGTACTGGTCCGTCGAGGTCACGACCTCACGTTCGAGATCGCAGATGGCGGTCAGTGCTCTATGGAGTGATCACCGCGACGAAGGCGTCGCTGTTGCCGAACTGCGGAGAACAGCTGGTCGGGGGCGACGGCTTGACGCTCGGATCCGACGCGTACGGGTTCTTGCCATCCCGACTGGCGAGCCTGTCCCCCATGTCGCCTCTGACGACCAAGCCGTTGTCGACGAGGTAGTGCTGGTACCCGTCGACGGCGGGACATCCGACGCCGTTGCGCGTGTCGGTCCAGATGAACCAGGCATGGTCGGCCGTCGACACCAGGGTGTTGTAATCGCCCATGAACTGGCGCTGGAGATTGTTCTGGGACGACGCGGCCGGGTCCATCGACGCCGATGACACCTTGACCGGCGCGGACCAGCCACCGTCGGACTTGCTGACATACCACGAGTCGATGGCGGCGTTCCCGGTGCCGAACGTGGCGCGATCGGCCGCCACTTGGGCCTGGTAGGCGACGTCGACCCGACCGCTCGACGCGACGTCGAGGCCTTGGAAGAACGCGTCACCCTCACCAGCCGTGCTCACCTCGATCGGCGCCGACCACCCCGCGGCGCGACTCGTGCTTCTCGTCACGACCACCCGCGCGCCCGCAGGTGTCTGATTCACCCACGCAGCCCAGACCGTGGTGCTGCCTGGGCGCGGGTCGGCCGCGATGCTCAAGAAGCTGTCGGTCCGGAAGTTCGAGCCGGGAAGCGGATCCGGGATGTCGACGACCGGCCCGATGACGAGCGGACGCGTCCACCTGGACCCACCATCGCTGCTGACCGCCACGACCTGCTGAAAGCCCTGCTCCCATGCGACGTAGACGGTGCCATCGGGCCCGCTTCGAGCCATCGAGCCCTGTCGCCCGTTGCCCGTCGAGTTGTTTCCCGCGGGCGAGACCTGCTTCGGCGCGGAGAAGGTGCTCCCTCCGTCTTTGGAAACGGTGACCATGACCGGTTCGGACGGGCAGCAGACCCACGAGCGGAACTCGGTGTACGACACGTAGATCCGGCCGAAGAACGGGCTCGTGTCCAAGTCGTCGACCCAGATCGACTCCTTGTCGTTGAAGTCGTTGGGATTGTTCTTGGTCGTCGCCAGTACCGGCACGGACCAGGTCACGCCGTTGTCATCGCTGTACGAGACGGCGAGAAACTCCGGAACCTTGCTCGACGGGTACGGGCCGGCGTTGTCGAAGTAACTGGCGAGCGTGGCGTAGTACGCGCGAGCGCCGTTGCCCCACGCGAACGCGCCGGAGGCATCGGGGCGAGGCCCATAGACGATGAACGGATCGCCGTCAGACACGAGACGCTTCCCCGCAGGGAGACCCGCCCACGAAGCCTGGTCGTCGAGCAAGCCTCGGTTCGTCCACGTGACGCCGCCATCCGAGGAGGTGGAGATGCCCGATGTACCGACGTTCGGGAAGAAGGAGCAGTCGCTCTGGGGAACGTTGCCTCGCACGGGCCCGGGACCGCACGGTGGCTGGCGCTGCTCGTCGTTCGAACCGGCGATGAGACGACTGGGGTCGAGCGGGTTCACCGCGATGCTCGGTTCGTTCTGCTTGTTGGTCGGGAACACCGCCGTCACATCGGACGTCGGATCGCCGCTCACCTGCGGCTCGTTCGCCTGCGTGTCGGTCGCGGTACCCGCGTCGGCGGGTATCAAGAACAAGCCCGCACCGAGCGCCGTCGCCACCAGAGCCGACCACAGCCTTCGTCGCACATCCACCCCCACCGAGCCGCGCCTTGGAACCGTCCGAGGCGGCACAACCGTACAAGTCGGACGCAACCCATGCGAGCGTCCCCAGGCGCTCCCCAGGGCTACGACCGACCCGAGTGGTCATGCTGCGCTCCGTCGCTGGGCGGGCGTTGAACCGAAGGGGGCACCCGTCGCGACAGCACTGACGTGACCTCGACGATCAGCTCGGGCGGCCGTTCCTGGGCTGGTCGAGAGCGTTGGGGGCGCAAGGGCGACAATGGCGGGTGGAGGTAGCCGTGCGCACCGATCAGGAGCTGATGGCGGCGGTCGCGGACGGCGACCGCGGGGCGCTCCGGGAACTGCACGACCGCCACGTGGTCTGGGTCACCGCTCGCCTGCGTCGCCGCTGTTCCGATCCCGACGCAGTGGCGGACGCCGTGCAAGACACTTTCGCGGCGGTGTGGAAGGGCGCCGCCGGTTGGGACGGGCGGGGCGAGCCCGCCGCATGGCTCTGGGGCATCGCCATCCGCCGGCTCATCGGCGTCCTGCGCACCCGGAACCGGTGGGGGCTGGCATGGTCCGCCGCTGGGCGAGCTCGGCCCGAGGTCGTCGTGGCTGCCGAGGACCAGGTCCTCATCGGTGTCGAGCACGGAGATCTGGCCGGCGCCCTGCTTGGCCTGTCTCCCGAGCTGCGCGCCGTCGTACAGGCGACCGTTCTCGACGGCCTCACCACCCGCGAGGCCGCCCACCTGCTCGGCATCCCAGCCGGAACCGTCAAGACCCGCATGATGCGGGCTCGCACCCAGCTCCGAGGAGCACTCGCGTGACACCAAACCACTGGCACCCATCGCCCGAACAGCTCGCCCGTTTCGCCACCGGCGGCGATGCTCTGGACGAAGCCACCGCCGCCTCCATCGAAGCCCACGTGGTGCGTTGTGAGGACTGTCGTATGGACCTCGCCCGCGCCGCCGATCCAAATCGGCTCGCGGCGAGCTGGGCCGCACTGGCGGACCGCATCGACCAACCGCGGCGCACGCTCATGGAGCGGGCGATGAACCGTCTCGGCGTGAGCAGCGGTTGGTCCCGGATCCTCGCCGCCACCCCCGGGCTCCGGGCGTCGGGCCTCGCCGCTGTCGCCTTGGTCGGCACGGCGGCGGCCTTGGCCTCCCGCCAAGTCGGGGCGGAGGGGCCCTTCCTGGCCGTGGCGCCTCTGTTGCCCCTCGCCGCGGTCGCAGCCTCCTTCGCCTCTGCCGAGGACCCGGCCGGTGAGGCCGCGGTGGCGACCCCTCTCCACGGCGCTGGGTTGATGGTCCGCCGGACGGTGGCCGTGCTCCTGCTGACCTTCTCCCTCCTCGGCCTCTCGGCACTGGCCCTGCCCGAGCTGGGGGCAGAGGCGGCAGCCTGGATCCTTCCTGCGTTGGCGCTGTCGATCGCCGCCCTCGCCCTCAGCACCTGGGCGCGGCTCGAGTCGGCGGTGGCAATGCTGGGTGGCGGCTGGCTCATGGCGGTCTCCACGCTGTGGTGGGTGTCCGGCCACGGCTCGGTGAACGTCGAATCGGCCCCCTTCCTCTGGGTCACCCAATCGCTCGCCTTCGCTACTGCGGTCTTCGCCGCCCTCATCGTCAGCGCACGACGCGACCGCTTCGCGACCCTGGAGGTCTTCCAATGACCACACTTCCGCCGACCATCACCATCACCGGTCTGACCAAGCGCTTCGGTCCGACAACGGCGCTGGACTCGCTCGACCTCACCTTCGCGCCTGGGGTCAACGGTCTGCTCGGCCCCAACGGGGCGGGCAAGACCACCATGTTGCGCATCCTGGCCACCGTGCTGGCACCAGACCAGGGGCGGGTGGACGTGCTGGGCTCCGATCCGCGCGACGGGGCGGGGCGACTCAGCGTTCGTCGCCGGTTGGGCTATCTGCCCCAGGAGCCGGGGTTCCACAGGCAGTTCAGCGCCTTCGACTTCGTCGACTACGTGGCCATCTTGAAGGAGTGGGCCGATCGCCGGACTCGCCACGAAGAGGTCCGCCGCGTGTTGACCCTGGTCGGTCTCGACCCGGTGATGCACAAGCGCATCTCCCAGCTGTCGGGTGGGATGCGTCGCCGGGTGGGAATCGCCCAAGCCCTGATCGGACGACCGGACCTGCTGGTGCTCGACGAGCCCACCGCCGGTCTCGACCCCGAGCAGCGCTTGCGATTCCGGGAGTTGCTGGGGACGGAGTCGGCCGGGGCCACGGTCCTCCTGTCCACCCACCAGACCGATGACGTGGCTGCGCTGTGCCACAACGTGGTCGTGCTCCTCGAGGGGCGCGTCCGGTTCTCCGGCACACCGGCAGGACTGGCGGCCATCGCCGCCGACAAGGTGTGGCTGGCCAACGAGCGCGACCCCCGAGCCGAGTTGGCCTGGATCACGGGAGAGGGTCGGGTCCGCCACATCGGCGACCCGCCAGCCGGCGCGCAACTGGTCGAGCCCACGGTGGAGGATGGCTACCTGCTGCTGGCCGGTCACGACGCCCGCGCCGAGTCGGCGGCGTGATCCCCACCCGCCGTACCAACGAGAGCAACCGCGGCCGGCCCACCGGCCCGAGCGAGAAGGGGCCCGGACGGCTGGCCGTGCTGACTCCCATGCTGCTTGGCATGGCCGTGGTCGGACTCATGGTGCCATTGGTGATGGGAGGAGAGTCGCGGACCTCGACGCCGTTGGTCGTCGCTCTGCTCGGCGCGACTGTCGTCGGCTTGCTCGTCGTGCGCCGGCGCATCGTTCCCAGGCCCCTGGAGCGGGGATGGTCGCTTCCGACGACCACGACCACGCCCACGGCCGCGCCCACGTCAACGCGGGATCCGGCGCCGTCGGGATGGGCAGTCGCACGGGCCCTCGGACGCGTGGAGTGCCGGCAGCTGGTCCAGAGCCCGTGGTTCGGCGTCGGCGTCGGCTTCTGCGTGCTGCTGCTCGTCTTGTTCGGTTTCGTCTTCTCCTCAGACAACGGCGACACCTGGGATGGCTACTTCCAGCTCGCGCCCTGGTTGGCGCATCCGCTGGTGGGGATGACGGTGCTGGCCTCTTACCGGGCCGCCACGCGGGCGCGTCGCGACGGCGCCCAGGAGCTCCTCGACACCTGCCCTGCCGACCCGACGGCGCGAACCGGGGGCCTTCTGCTGTCCGCTGTCGTCCCGGTCGTCGTTCTCACCGCCCTGTTGCTGTTGCTGACCGCAGCGACCTTCTTCCGCAGCCCCAATCTCTACGGCCCCGTCAACAGCGACAACGCGGCGGACGTGCTCGGTGCCGTCGCTCTCGGTCTCGGCGGTGTCGCCCTCGGGACCGCGCTGGGCCACTGGGTGCGATTCGGACTGGCCCCGGTCGCCGCCCTGGTGGTCGTGCAGATGCTGACCGTCCGCATCAACAGCATCGGCGACCCGGGTTGGAATCCCTTCGCGCCGCTGTCCACGGCCCCGGCGCTGTCCGACTACGCCCCCATCTTCACCGACCGACCCGCGTGGACACACGCGCTGTGGATCCTGGCCCTGAGCGCGGTGGTCGGGGTCATCGCCGTCACTCGCCACCGGCGCGACCGGATCGTGCTGGTCGCCGGGGCGCTGGCCGTCCTCGTCGCCAGCACCGCCGCCGTGAGCGCGACACGGCCGCCGCGCCGCGCCGCGCAGATCGCCGACCTCGTGGTGAACCCGACCGCCCACTCCTCCTGTGCGCAGGCGGCCCGCGTGAGGGTGTGCGCGTATGCGCCCTACACCGAGCTTCGGGATCGCTTCGTCGAGCGGATCGGTCCCGTCGACCGTGCACTGCCGGCGGGGCTGCCGAGCTTGACGCTGCGTCAGCGGTTCAACGGCGAGATCAACGATCTGCCGCCCAAGGTCCGGCGCCTGGCCGCGCGGGCTCACCCCCTCGGCGAAGGCGAGATGCGCCTGCCTTTCGGGGCGTCGGACCACGACCTCGACGACACGGCGCTTCGCATCGCTCTCGCCTCCGTCGGACTGCCGGCAGAGAACCGACCCGACAAGGTGCCCAGAGTGATCGCAGGCCAGGCCCGCGGCGTGATCGCCCTGTGGCTGACGACGCGGGGCCTCGACTCGAAGCGGGCTACCAACCTGGCAACCAGTAGAGATCCCGGCTCACCCGACGCCTTCGACCGCGGCTCGCCCGACAAGGACCCCTGCAACTCGCCGTCGGTGACGTGGTCTGCCCAGGACCTGGCCGCGGCTCGGACCCTCATCGCGCTGCCCGAGACCAAAGTCGAGCGCGTCGTGGGTGGCGACTGGGCCAAGTGGATCGACCCGGCGACCAAGACCGACGATCTGATGGCCGCGCTCGGACTGCCGTCCGTTGGACCCATCGACGACGTGCAGCCACGGCCGGTGGAGCATTGCTGAACCCTCACACCGATCCGGTGGAGAAGCCGGAGGCGACCCGACGCCAGATGATGGCCGCCGCCCTGTGGCCAACCGCCCGCGTCTCCCACCTGGGCGTGGTGGCGATCACCGTCGGACTCGCCGCCATTCCGACCGCCGTCACCATGGCCCGAGGTAACCCGACGCTGAGCTCGCCGTTGATTCTCGCTTTCCTGGTGTGCGGATCGGCCCTGGGTTGGGCGCTGGAGGATCCCGTCGCCGACCTCTTCGGCTCGCTGCCGCTGTCGTCACCGCGTCGGACTCTGATGAGGGTGTTGCTCGCGTCGGTCGTTGCCGCCCTCGGTCTGGCCATCGTGCTCACCCTGCTCGCGTCTGGGCCGGGGGTGCCGCTCACGTGGGTCGACCACTTCCCCGAAGCGGCCGCGGCAGGCGCGGTGGCGCTGGCCGTCGGCGCCTCCGCCGTGCGCCGAGGCGAGCGCGCCACCGGGCCCATCGCCGTCACCGCAGGTCCATTGTCCGCTGTGCTGGTGGCAGCTCTGGCCTTCCGATTCCCGCGGATGCTCCCGACCTTCAACGCCAGTCCCGTTCACACCCGTTGGTGGGTCCTGGCCATCGTTGCCTGCGCCGTCACCGCATGGTCGGCGCGTGACCCAGGCCGCCGCTGACGGAGGACGAGCGAGGCCGTTGTCGTCGTCGGCGCGGGCCGTCCGTCATCAGCACAGGGAGCGCCGGCAACGCCCGCGAGCGAGAGCGAGCGCCGCGGTCAATGCACGAGCGATGCGGTGATCTTCGCCATCTCCGTGATCCAGCCGAAGTGACCGCGCCCGGGGACGAGGTGCACCACGGCGTGCGGCACACGTTCGACGATCAGCTGTGCGGTGGCAGGCGTGCACAGCGGATCTTCTGCGCCCTGCCAGATCGTGACGGGAGTCTCGTCCAGGGCCCGCCATTCGACGCCCCAGTCGCTTGCGAGCGCGTAGTGATCGTCGGCCCACCCACCGGGCCCTTGCTGCATCGAGTCGACACAGGTGTCGACGACGAGCGCTCGTACCTCGGGGTTGGCGCGGAGGTAGTCGCCGTCCGGGAGTCCATCGAACTGGGCAAGAAAGGCGTCGACTTTGGTGGAGTCCGCCGGATAGAGCCCAGCGAGCGCCTGCTCGAGCGCCGCTACGCCCTGCGACCGAGCCAGCTGGAAGAGCGGAGCGGGGCCGGGGGTCGCGGCGAGTCCTGCAGCATCGAGCGGCGGGAGGCCTGCCACGACACCCACCGCGATGACCCTATCTGTGAGCACGGCGCCCGCCACGAGCGCATGCGGTCCACCCGACGAATAGCCGAGCACCGCGAAGCGCTCGATTCCGAGAGCGTCTGCAAGCGACTCGACGTCCCGCGCGCCGTCGCGCATCGATCGTCCAGGGAGGCGGGAGGACCGTCCTTGACCTGGCCGGTCGAACGCGACGACCCGGACCGCGCCGTCACGCGGCGCGGAGTAGCGGGTGTCGAGTCGGCCGCCGTTGCTCCCATGGCACCAGATCACCGTGGGCCCGGACCCGACGCTGTTCCAGGCCAGCTCGCGCCCGTCGGGGAGTTGGTGGACGCCCTCCTCGGTTGGCACCTCGGCGTCCCAGGTCGGATCATGGTCGGGTTCGGTCACAGGAGCATTCGTCATGGAGTCACTGTGGGCAGCAGCGGTAACGGGCCGGTAACGACATCGAGAGAGCTGCGCGTCCTCGGTCGGCTGGACGCCTACGTCACCGCCAGGGGACCACGGCGGCTCCTGGCTCTCCTGGCGCTGTACGCCGGTCGTGTCGTGACCACCGATGTCGCCATCGAGGCGCTCTGGCCCGCTGGCGCGCCGCCCACCGCCGCCAAGGTTCTGCAGAACCACGTGGTGAGGCTGCGGAAGTCCGTCGGAGTGGAGTCGGTCGAGACGACGCCGACCGGCTATCGACTGCTGATGGGGACCGACGCCCAGCGATTCACCGTCCTCGCCGCGAGGGCCCCGGCCGAGGCGCTCGCACTCTGGCGCGGCCGACCTTGGGATGACCTCGACGACTTCCCGCCAGCGATGGCCGACGCCGCTCGTCTCGAGGAGGTTCGACGGATGGCCGACGAAGCCGTCGTCGCCGTGTCGCTCGACCCGATCGAAGGCCGTCGTCTTGTCGACGAGGATCCGCTTCGCGAGGCCCGCTGGTGTCTTTTGCTGCATGCGCTCTACCGCTCGGGTCGGCAGGTGGAGGCTCTACGGACGGCGCAGGAGGCGCGGCGCTACCTCGCCGAGAACGTGGGGTGCGAGCCGGGTCCCGATCTGCGCGAGATGGAGGCGGCCGTCGCGCGCCACGACCCAGCACTCGGGCCGGTCGTGGTCGCAGAACTCGACCCGGAGATCGAGACATTGGCGCTCGGCCGCGGCCGCGAAGCGCTCGCGGCCGAGGAACCCGTCAGCGCCCTCCGATGGCTGCGGCTCGCGGGGACGACCGTCGAGTCCCTCATCGCGCTGGGACGAGCGCAGCTTGCGGTGGGTGAGGTACTCGGAGGACGTGCGACCCTCATCGCCGCTTACACCGCGGCCCAACAACGAGGACGGGTCGACCTCGAAGCCGAGGTCCTGAGTACGTGGATGTTCAACTCCGGGACGGTTGGACCGTCCGACGACATCATCCGCGCGTTCGAGAGCGTGATGGCACGGCGGTCGCAGCTGGCCGACTCCGCCCGTGCCGACCTGTGCTCGGCATGGGTGGCCTACGCGTCGTCGTTCCGTGCCGTCCGGACGTTCGCGTCAACGGCGGAGGAGGCGGTCGCGTTCGCCCGCCGATCAGGCGATCCACAACGGGTCGCCCGCGCTTGTGCTGCATCGACCCTCCTCCACTCGCGCCCCCACGACGCTGACCGACGATTGGCCGCCGCCCACGCGATCGCGAATGCACGGCAGGCCTTGGCGCACGACGAGCCCTTCTGCAGGTGGTACCAGTGGTGGGCAGAGCGATCCGCCCTGATCGAACTGGGCGATCCATCCGAGCTGGAGATCCGCGCGGGGATGTTGGAGCTCGCCCAATCCAACCGCCACGCCGTCGACGCGTTCATCGCCGCGACGTGGGGACAGGGGCTCGAGCTGCGTCTGGGCGACTTCGAGAGAGCCGACACCATGGCTGCAGACTGGGCTGCGGGCATGGCCGGCCACGACGACCCCGCCGTCGTCGCCGAGCTCACACCCGTCTACCGCACGACGATCCGGTGGATGCAGGGTCGGCTGGCCGAGCTCCGCGATGACCTCGAGCGCCTCGCGTCGAAGTTCGAGTTCCTCGTCCCGCTCCGCAGCGCGTGGGCGTTGTCCTGCGCTCAGGCAGGTGATGTCACTACTGCTACTGCGCTCGCCCAGCCGCTGCTGGAGGGCGGCCTCGGACGCGGCACCCCTGAGCCCCAGTGGTCCTGCATCGCCGTGCATCTCACCGACCTCACCGTGCACCTCGCGAGGCGCGACTGGGCCCAGATGCTGATCGAAGAGCTGGAGCCAGTCACCGACAGGCACGCCATCTTCGCTGGGAAGCACCTCGGCTCCTTCGCCCACCACCTTGGCCTCCTCCACGGCGTCGTCGGAGACAGGCGTTCGGCAATCGCTGCGTTTCGATACTCCGCCGACGCCAATGACCATCTCGGATCGACGTGGTGGGCCGACGCGAGCCGACGCGCCGCGCAGGCCGTTCATGCGGCCGACTGAAAGCGCTCAGCGGCGCGGTCGTGCATCGACCTGGGAGCCTGCGACGACGGTGATGCCGCTTGGGGCCTGGACGTGCACGCCGTCATCGTCGACGTGCACGCTGAGCTCGCCGTGCGGCGTCGGGACCGTCGCCGAGGCCCACGACAGGCGACCCATCGACGGCGACAACCGAATCGAATCGAAGCCGGGCACGAGGATCTGCAGCCCGAGCACGTGGTGCACGAGATCGTGGGCGACCGTGGCGGTCACGCCGTGAGCCCGGCTGGTGGCGCCCGGCTGGTGCGTCCACATCTCGGTCAGCGTCGCCCGCGCAGGGTCATCGAGAGCGAGGTTCTCGATCACCGGGTGCCATCGCAGGATCGACTCGACGACCAGATCGCCCCGACCGGCCACGCCGAGGGCCTCGTGGACGACGTGCAACATCACCGGCTGCGCGGCGACGACATCGGTGGACTCGTCGAAGACGCGGGCGTCCTGCCGCTTCGGGAACGCCACTTGCTCGAACAGCGCGCCGGGCCCGAGGTCGATGCGCGTGATCGCAGCGACGTCGGGACGCAGCGCGCCGTCGACGATCGAGGCCCAGCGTTCGGCCGGCGCGAGGCCGCCCACCACGGCCGCAGCGTTGGTGTGCTGGCTCACCCGGCGACCTGGCGTGCCGTCCGCGTGGATGGCATCGACGTACACCCCGCGCTCGGGGTCCCACAGCACGTCGAATGCCTCCGCGCTGCAGTCGGCGCGCCGGCGAAGGGTGCGAGCTGTGCGCTCGTCTCCCAGCCAGTCGAGCACCGCGGCGTGGTCGCGGAGGGCGGCGGCATAGCGGGCGTCCACGTAGCCGGTCACCCGCCCGCGCTCGGTCGGCGCCCAATCCACGAACACCCAACCAGGCACGTCCTCGAGGAGCCCGTCCGAACCGCGAAATCGCTCGATCGCTTCGAGCAGCAGGGTCACGACGGGAGCGACGGAGGCGATCAGTTCGACATCGGTCGGGCCGGCGCGCTCCATGTGGCGCGCCAATGAACGAGCGAACTCCATTGAGTACTCGACGATGGTGGTAGCCGCGAGGGCGTGGTCTCCCCCGAGGACCATCGGCAGGAACCCGTCGCCACGAACGCTCGCGGCCGCCAACCGGAGGTGGCGGCGCGGGAGGCTCCAGTCGCCGTCGAGCGCGTACGTGGCGAGCGCCTGGACCACACCGTCCCCGAGCCACGAGCGCCGTTCACGACCCGGGCAGTCCTCGAAGGTGTCGGTCGAGCACACCTCGAGCGTCCGCGCCGCGGCCTGCCAGATTGCGTTGACTCGCGCGTCGTCCGAGTCGAACGAACCGACGCGCTCGCGGCGATGGACCCGCTCGGTCGCGCCGACGGCGTGCACCTGCACGCCCGGCCCGGATCGTGCCTGAAGGTAGCGGAAGCCGATGGCGTCGAGCGCCTCGACCCGCCGTCGAGTGCCGTCACACCGGACCCGCATCGTCCACCTTCGAGGCTCGGCCACGATGGCACCTCGGTCGTCGAGGTCCTCGCCGACGGTGACGGTGACGGTGGCACCGGCCGGGCCCTCGACGTCGAGGGACGGCGTCGCCAACACGACTCCGCCCGTGTCCCAGACGTGGCCTCGACGAACGAGGTCGACCTCTCGAGCAGTCAGTGGTGGGAGCTCGTCCGGCTCGAGCACACCGAAGGGCGGAGCCACCGCCGAGGTGCCGAGCCAGCCTTGTAGCTCCCGAGCCGCCGGCCAGGCCTCATCATCGAACCCGACCTCCGTCCAGCCTGCCGGGAGCGCGGAGAGATCGACGATCTCGTCGGGCGACGTCGGGTGGCCTCCCATGACCACCTTGGGCTCACCTGGGTCGAGATACGGACCGTCAACGCCCCGCCAGCGTCCGTCCGAAACGAGCCCGATGCTGGTGGCTTCGCAGAGGAACGAGCCGTACCCGAGCTGCAGCGACGGCACCATCGGCACCCACCACGGCCCGGGCCGGCCGTACCAGCGCACGAGGGCGGCGATCACGTTCTCACCGGCCACGAGGTGGTGGCCGAGGTCGACCTCCGTCCATGTCCGCCTTCCGATTGCCGCGCGCGCCGGGCCGCGTCCCACCTCTTGCCCGTTGACGAGCAGGACGTAGCGCGCGTCTGCAGTCACGCGGGCGGGCACGTGCGGGCGCGGCGCGTCGAGCACGAACGAGCGGCGCAGGAGGCACGACCGAGGCGCACCGGTGGCCCGGTCGTGGGCGAAGGTCGAGAAGGGTGCCGGCTCGGTGGCCGCCCAGATCCATCGAGCCGTCCACGACGGAATCATCGCTTCCCCACCACCATCGACATCGGCGAGTCGGCGGCGATGTCCACGTGCTCGACCTCGACGAGACCACACGCCCCCATCCACCCCGCGTAGTCGTCGACCGTCCACACGCCGCCGGTGCCCGTTCGGAGGAGGAGGTGCACGCCGTAGAGCCGCGCCCGTCGGTCCTCGACATCGCCGGACGCGGTGGGGATGGCGTCGATCACCACGAGCCGACCATCCGGGGCCACCAGCTCCGACAGCCGGGCCAAGAGCTTCGAGGCACGGTCGCGGTCGAAGAGGTGGAGCAGGTTGGCGGCGAGCACGAGGTCGAACGGTTCGCCCAGCGCGGCGGGGTCGAGCGTGAAGAGGTCGCCACCCACGACGTCGAACCTGTCGGCGACACCCGCCGCGTCGATCAGCGCTGAGGTCGTGGCGACGACCTCTGGGAGGTCGACGGCCACCACCCGACACGAACCGTCTCGCTCGACGATGGCACGGCTCCATCCGGCGCCGCCCGCGCCGGCGTCGAGGATCCGGAGCGCCGGCGATGCAAGGGCCCGCGCCGCCATCTCCGCGGACGACGAGTGCCACCGCACGAGGCGCTCGACCACACCTGGGTAGAAGGCGCCCGCGTCCGTGGACCGGTCGCCGCGCACGGCTGGGCGGCCGGTGCGCACGGTCTCGACGAGGTCACCCACGTCGAACAAGGCGGTGAACCCGAGCAGGTCACTGGAGCTCCAGCGGCCGGCGCCGTCGACCTCCACGAGCCCGAACGTGCGGTAGGCCTCGAGCAGCACCTCGATGCCTCGTGGCGAGGCCCCGCATCCGCGGGCGATCGCGTCGAGGGCAACGGGTTCGACCAGGAGGTCGTGCAGTCCGAGCTCGCGCCCCGCAGCTATGGCGGCGGACGCTGTGTGGGCGTCGGTCACGAAGGCCACGTCCGCGGTCATCGAGCCACTTCGACAACGCGGACGAGTCCGCTTCGTGCGTCGACCTCGACCAGGTCACCGGTCGAGATGTCGACGAGGGCCGCCGGCGCACCGATGACGGCGGGTAGACCGAGCTCCCGTGCTGCGATCGCGGCGTGCGCGAAGAGGCCACCTTCGGACGTCACCAGCGCGCCCGCGCAGATCAGCGCAGGGTTGAACGCAGGGGTCGTGAACTGGGCAACGAGCACCTCGCCGTCGACGAGTTCGCGGAGCGCTTCAGCCGCGTCGTGGACCACGCGGGCCCTGCCGCGGACGGTCCGGTCGCCGATACCGTCGCCCTCGAGCCCGATTCGGCCAGGCGGCGCGTACCACCGGTCCGAGGCGTACGAGAACGAACGCATGACGCGACCGAGCCCCGGCGGGAGCAGGTCGAACGGGGGCTCTTCCACCGGCCCGATGTGGGTCGGCACACCGAGCGTGGCTGCCCGGTGTCGCTCCTCACGACGTGAGGCGAGTTCCACACTCGAGGGCCCCGAGCCGCCAAGGGCTCCCGCGACTTCGTCGGGCGCGAGCTCGATGGCGAGATCGACCTTGTTCAGAAGGCCGCGGATGACGAGGCGCCGCCCGACCTCGAGCAGCACTCGCCGCAAGAGACCCATGGGCCACAGGAAGTCGACGCCCACATGATCGTCACGGAGTCCGTAGGCGAAGCGGGCCTCCGTGAGGAGGTCGTCGAACTCGACCCGGTCGGCGGCGGGAACGCGGGCCCGGAGTAGAACCGGCCCATCGTCGGCCTGGGGACGGGTGGCTTCGGGTCGCATGAGGCGACGGAGCGATCGCAGGGTGAGATCGGGGAGCTCGCCTTCGGTCTGGCCGTCCACGTCGTAGCTGGTGACGACCCGCCAGCCGTGCGAGCGCAGGTGGCGCTTCAGCGCAGGACCGGCTTCGGGGTGGCTGCGGACCTCGTCGAGTGACCTGGGTTCGTCGGCGCTGGCCGCGAGGGCTTGGGCCGCCATCGCCAGCTCCTCGCTGTCGGCAATCGACGCCGGAGACGCTCCGGACAGCGCCGTGGCCGCGTCACGGTCATCGATGCCCCAGCGCTCGCAGGCAACGAGGAAGTCACCGACCGGGATCTGGTCGGCGGCATGGAGCTCGAAGTGCACGCCGATCGCCTCCACCGCGTGGTCGACGGCCTGAGCGAGGTGCCCAACGAGGGCGGCATCGTCGAGGTCCGGGAGGTGCACGTCCTGCAGGACCAGGTTCGCGGCGATCCACCGAGGCTTGCCTTCGGTCGACCAGCGCTCGGCGTCGGCTCGCCATGCTCTGGTCGCCAAGACCTCGTCGGCGACCGCGGCGCGCTCGCCGAGCGCTGACAGGTCGGCCATCACCCGCATCTGCATGAACGGGTAGCCGTGCAGCCAATGGACGTCGACGCCGTCGATCGGAATTCCGTAGGAACGGCCGAGCCGGCCCATCGCTTCATCGAGTATCCGGGACCACATCGAGCGGAGGAGCGCGCTGAGGGGGAGGCGGAAGTGCGCCGTCGAGCGGGACCACGATCCCGGAGGCAGGTCGAGTTGGAGGTCGGTGTTCGTCACGGGATGATCGTTGCCCGCACGGCTCGGCCGAACATCGGTCAGGTGTCGTATCGCGACGAGGCAGGGTTACGGCGCGCCACTGACGCCGCCGCCAGCTCGGTGCGCGATCGAAGGCCGAGCTTCTGGAAGATGTGCGTCAGGTGGGTGGTCACCGTGCGCCGGGCCATGAACAGCCTGTCGGCGATCTCAGGATTCGAGAGACCTTCTGCCACGAGATCGGCAACCTGAACCTCGGTCGGCGTCAGGCTCAGCCAGCCAGTGGTCGGCCGGCTGCGCGAGCCCCGTCCCCTCAGCGCGTAGGCGATCGCGTCTTCGAGTGAGGTCCGAGCGCCCTCGTCCCAAGCCACCTCGAAGGCTTCGTCGCCGACCGACGCTCGGAGCCGCACGACACCGGCGGCGACGTCCGCCGCCCTCATCGTCGTCGCGCCGAGTCGGGCACGCTCCGCCGCAGCCGCTGCGTACAGCCGCACCGCCATCACCTCGTCCCCGCTCGCCGCCCGAACGGCGGCGACGACCTCGAGCGAGTCCAACCGGAGGATCGCCCACCCGGTCTCGGTTCGCAGACGGAGGCTCTGTTCGGCGTCACGCTCGGCTCGTTCGATGTCGTCCTCCACGAGCGCGATCACCGCACTGATCAGGAGCATCTGCGAAAGGCGGACCCGGCGGCTCACGGCACCGAGGCGAATCAACGCTTCGTCACAGGTGGTCCTCGCCGCGGCGACGTCGCCGGCGATGAGGTGCGTGTACGGCACGTCGACGCCATACCAACCGGCCATGTACGGCAACGCCGACGTGAGGCCGTCAGCTGCCTCCACCAGTTCGATGGCTTCCCTTCCCCGACCGCGCACCACGTGGACGAGGGCAAGGGTGAGGCGGGCGTGCGCCTGGGCGTAGCCGCCGAGGCCCTCGGTGCGGGCCAACGTCTCGATTGCATCCTCCTCGGCCTCGTCCACCCGCCCGCTCCACAGCAGCGCCTGGGTGTCCCATCCCCCGGCCATGACTTCGGACCAACGGTCTCCGTCACGCCGGGCGTCGTCGATGGCGTCGACGAGGATCTGATGGCCTTCGTCGAGCCGTCCTTCGGCGAGGTCACAGATCCCGAGCCCGATCGTCGACCATCGCTCGGTGAACGCGTTCCCGCTCTGACGCGCCACGGATACCGACTCCGCGAGCAGCTCCCGCCCCCGACCCACGTCCCCGAGCGGAAGCAGGTGGGCGAAACCGGTGCCCTGCAGGGTTTCGGCCACGACCCACGGGTTCCCGACCTCCCGACCCAGTTCCAACGCCTCCTCGAGCAGGGCGAGGTTGGTGGTCATCGCGCCTCGGTCCATGCCGAGCCAGCCACGAACCATGAGGGCCATGCACTCGAGCCACCGGTCGCCGGCCTTGCGAAAGGTCTCGACCGCATCGTCGACTCGTTCGAAGTCCTCCGGCGTGTCCTCGCGCGAGATCACCCGGAGCTGCGCGACGGCGATGTCGCGTTCGGCCACGACGAGGGGATCGGTCGGGTCGGCGATCGAGGCCAAGAGGGTCAAGGCTTCCGTGAACCGCCCGCGCATGCTCCAGAACGGCACCAGCGCTGCGAGGGCGCGAACGCCGACATCCGGATCGTGCGTCCGAGCCCACTCGACGGCGACGTGGAGGTCGTCGACGGCGGCGTCGACCCGGTGCAGCCAGGCATCGGTGTCGATGAGCATGCCGCGACCAGCCCGCATCGCGAACTCGAGCGCCCACTCTGCCTGCCGGCGCCGCATGGCCGCATCCTCTCCGGCAACGACGAGACGCTCGCCGCCGTACTGGCGCATCGTCTCGAGGAGCCGAAACCTGGTGTCGTGGCCACGAGCGTCGACATGGACGAGGGAACGCTCGACGAGGCGGGTGACGATGTCGAGCACCTCCGTCGATTCGATCGGGTGACCGGCGACGATCGCCTCGGCGTCGGCGAGGGTGAAGGCACCGGCGAAGACGGACAGGCGTCGGAACACGACGCGCTCGGGCTCGGTGAGGAGGTCGTGGCTCCAGTCGACGGAAGCCCGCAGCGTCTGCTGGCGCGGCACGCCGTGACGGCCGGAGCCGGTGAGGAGCCGAAAGCGGTCGGCCAGAGCCTCGCGAATCTGATGAGCGCTCATTACCCGGATCCGCGCGGCGGCGAGCTCGATGGCCAGCGGGATCCCGTCGAGGCGGCGGCAGATCTCACCGATCTGCTCGACCTCCCGCTCATCGGGTTCGTAGTCGGGCCTCGCCTGTCGAGCCCTCGCGAGGAAGAGCTCCATCGACTCGCACTCCTCGGATCCGATCGGAACCGCGAGTGCGGGAACCGGCCAGGTCACCTCCCCGGCCACGCCGATGGGTTCGCGACTCGTCGCGATGATCCGCAGCGAGGGACATCGCCGGACAAGGTCGACGACGAACGGCGCCACGTGAGCCACGAGGTGCTCGCAGTTGTCGAGGATCAGCGCGACCTTCGCATCACGCAAGCGTTCGGTGAGCGAGGTCATCACGTCGTAGCCGCGTTCCTCGCTCGTACCGAGCGCCGCCAGCACGGTGCTCGGCAGGAGATCGCCGCTGGAGATGGATGCGAGGTCGACGAACCAGACCCCGTCGGGCTGCTGGCCAACGATGCCATTGCCGAGGTGGACGGCGAGCCTCGTCTTTCCTGCGCCACCCGGCCCGAGCAGCGTGAGGAGCCGGACCTCTTGGGCAACCTTCCGGAGGACTGCGAGCTCCGCTTGCCGTCCGACGAACGAGGTGAGGTCGGCCGGCAGGTTGTGGCGTGCGGTCCGGGTACCGCGGAGGGGCGGGAACTCCGCTGGGAGGCCAGGGTGGAGCACCTGGTGCACGAACTCAGGGCGGTGCAGGTCGCGGAGCTCGTGCATCCCGAGGTCGCGCAACCTGACGTCCTCCGGCAGCGCCTCGGCGACAAGGTCGCGTACCGCTTGCGACAGGAGGATCTGACCCCCGTGGGCAAGGTCCCGCAGCCGGCCGGCTCGATTCATCGTCGCGCCCATGTACTGGCCCGCCTCGCGAACGAGCACCTCTCCCGCGTGGACGGCCATGCGGAGACGGATGGGGGAGTCGATGAGCGCTTCTTGCACGGCGACGGCGCACGCGACCGCGTCGGATGGGGTCGCGAACACGCCGACGAAGCTGTCACCTTCGCCTTGTTCCAACGGCCGAACGCCATGGTGAGCGGCGACGACCTGGTCGACGAGCTCCTCGAAGGCGGGGACGGCCCGCTCCATGAGGCCGGGTGCGTCCTGCCACAGGCGGCTCGACCCCTGCGTGTCTGTCAACAGGACCGTGACGAACCGCCGCTCGTGCTTTGCACTGTCGCCGCCGCCCCGCGCCATCGCTCCATCGTCGCATCCCACCGAACCGCGAGCATCGGACAACTGGCGTAGAGAGGCTCCTAGGTGTTCGGCGCGACCAGAAGGCGGGTGATTCCCCGGAACCCGCGTTCCGGCGGCGCCCACGGCGGGTCGTCATCGATGAGCACCGCCGCCGGCCACCACCGGGCGAGGCCGGCGAGCGTCTCCTGGGCCACGACCCGCCCGAGGTTGGCGCCCAAGCAGTAGTGCGGTCCGCCGCCGAACGTCAGGTGGCGCGCGTCAGAGCGGCGAATGTCGAAGCGGTCGGGACCGGTGAAGACCTCGGGGTCGCGGTTGGCGGCCATGATGGCCGCCCCCACCATCGAGCCCCCCGGGATGGTAAGGCCGTCCCAGTCGACGTCCTCGGTCGCCACCCGGCCTGCGCCTCCGATCGATGGTTCGTAGCGGAGCGCCTCCTCGACCGCTCCCGCCACCAGGCTCGGGTCCTCGACCAGGGCGCGCCACTGATCTGGGTGCCGCAAGAGGGTGTACAGGGCGTTGGCGATCAACCGCTCCGTCGCGTCGTGCCCGCCGATGACGAGGTTCGCGATCAACGCCACGAGCTCCTCTTCGGACAGGCGGTCGGCACCGTCGCGAGCCTCGACCAGCCGGGTGATGAGGTCGTCCGCCGGCCGCGATCGGCGCTCGGTGATCAGATCGATCACGTACGGGGTGAACTCGGCGAGGGCCTCCTCGAGCTCGGCCTTGACCTCCGGCGTGATGAAGCCCGAGAAGATCGCTCCGAGCGACGCCGACCATCCCGCGAACATGGGCACGTCCGAGTTGGGGATCCCGAGCATGGCGCTCACGCCCACGACCGGCATCCAGTGGGCGATGTCGCCCACCAGCTCCAGTTCATCGCCGACGGTGCGGCAGCGTTCGTCGACGTCGGCGGCCACGACCGTCCGCACGGACTCGACGCTTCGGGGCGTGAAGGCAAGCGACACGAGACTCCGCAGGCGGCGATGGGCGTCACCTTCGTTGGCGAACATGATGCGGCCGAACCAGTCGTGCAGAGGTCCGCTCGTGATGCCGGAGAGGTGGAGCATGTCGATGCCGATCTGGCGGAATCGGGGGTCGCGCACAAGGCGTTCGCAGTCGCGGTAGCGGAGGAAGGCGGGGAACCCGAACGGAGTGAGGGCGTACCAGCACTGGGCTCGGGCGTCGGAGAACAGCTGGTGCACCTCGGCGCCCCCGGCGATCGGGACGGTCATCGGCTCTTGCAGGGCAGTCATGACCAAGAGGCGTGACACCGCATGGAACGATCGTTCCACGTCACTGGCCCGTATGTTCTCCTTCGTGCAGCCACAGGCGGGGCTCGGCGGACCGAGCGAAGGCTTCGTCGGGCGGCGGAGCGAGCAGGCCAGGCTGTTGCGCCGATGGGAGGAGGTCGTGCAGTCCGACGACATCCGTGTCGTCCTGCTCGGCGGGGAACCCGGCATCGGCAAGTCCGCCCTCATCAAGCGGGTGTGCGCGTCGATCGGTGAGGCCACGCCAGGAGTGACGGTCCTGCAGGGGCGGGCCGACGAGGACACCGCCCCCTACCAGGCCTGGATCGCGGCGCTACGCCCCCTCGGCTTCACGGCGAGGTTCCGGCAGATCGTCGCCGGCGTCGCCGACCCTGCCACCGGGCGCACACTCGTGTTCGAAGCGATCGTGGAGGCCGTGGCCGCCGCCGCGCCGGCGGTCGTGGTTCTCGACGATGTCCAGTGGTCGGACGAATCGACGATCGCCGTCGCCCGACACCTCGCCAAGGGCTCCCTCCAGGCGCCGGTCCTCCTCGTGCTCGCCTATCGGGACATCGAGCTTCGCCCGACCGTCGCCCGGCTCCTCGGCGACCTCTCCAACGTCGACCGCGCCGAGCGAATGGCCCTGGTGGGACTCAACGCCGACGAGGTCGGCGAGCTCACCGGTCGCGACGACGGGTGGCGAACCCACGAGTGGACTGGCGGCAACCCCTTCCTCGTCCGAGCGGTCGCCCAGCACGACCGCGATGGCCCACCGCCTGCCGTCGAGGACCTTGTCGCCGGGTGGCTCGGCCCGCTGAGCGAGGCGGCGAAGGAGGCGGTACGCGTGGCTGCCATCTGCGGGAGGAAAGCCGAGGTGCACCTGGTCGAGGCGATCGTCGGCGAAGGCGCGAGGAGCGGCCTCGCGGAGGCGGCTACCGCCGGTCTGCTGGTCAGCGACGGCGGCACCGCCTACGGATTCGCCCACGAGATCCTCCGCGACTGCGTCCTCAGTGGGCTCCCGACCGCGCGAACCGTCGATCTTCACCGACAGGTAGCCCAGGCGCTCTCGACCCGCGGTGCGCCCGCCACCGAGGTCGACCGGCACCGACGGGAAGCGGGGGGCGAGGACGCGTTCGCGGCGGCGGTGAGCTCGGCCGATAGAGCCCGCGCCGCCCATGCCTACGAATCGGCCGCTGAGCACCGCCGATCGGCCCTCGCCGTCGTAAGTGATGACGCTTCCGCTCGGTTCGAGGTCGCGATGGACCTGGCCGAGGACCTTGCGCTGACGGGAAGCGTCGTGGGGGAGCGAGAGGCCTTGATGATGGCCATCGAGTGCGGGCGGGCGCTCGACGATCCGGAACGCACGGCCGCGGCGCTGGCTCGGCTTCCGCTCGTCGTGGCGTCGGAGACCCCGTCCGCCGATCTGATCGTAGAGACGCTCGAGCGACTTCGCCCGGGCGACAGCGCCTTGCGGGCTCGTCTGCTGATCCGCCAGTTCTACGAGGCGACCAACACCAACTATCCCGAGACCGTTCGAGCGATCCACGACGACGCCGTCGCCATCGCATCACGCGTGGACGATGGCGCCACCCTGGCGCGGGCAGTCATCGCGCGCGCCATCTACTTTCCCGACACCCTGACCGCGGCCGACCTCGACCTCATGGCCAGGCATGAAGCCGAGATGGGAGCCGTCTTCGGTACTCGCACGCTCCGACGGAGTCGCGCCATCCGCATCACCTGGCGTGCGGCGTCGGGCGACTTCGACGCGGCCAGACGGGAGGTCTCGTCGCTCGAACGGGGCCCACTGAGCGGCGCCGCGCGGTGGACCGTCCTCGAGTGGCGCGCCCTCGAAGCGTTCCTCGCCGGTCGCCTCGACGATGCCCTTCGAACGAGCGACGACGCGTTGCGCCAAGCCGAGGAGCTGGGTGAAGATCTCGGTTCACAGAACCACCGCCTGCTGGCCGTCCACGTGGACATCGAGCGGGGCGCCCGGCTGGACGCGGCCTCGATGGACGGAATGATCCAGGGCGTCCTTCAGGAGCACCATCGTCTGTTCCAGGCGAAGGCGGCTGTCCTCGAAGGCGACAGGGCAGCGGCTCGCGAGATCGTCGACGGCATCGACGTCGAAGACTTCGCGAGCAAGGTGTCGTGGACGCTCCTCCTCTTCACGCTCGCCGACACCGTCGTCGAGCTCGGCGACCCGGCGATCGCGCACGAGCTGCTCACCCACCTCCGACCGCGGGCCGGAACGGTGCTGATGCCGCCGCTGTTCCCCAGCGTCTGCCTCGGCGCCACCGACCGCATCCTCGGTCTTCTCGCAGAGACCGCGGGCCGGATGGAGGAGGCTCGACACCTGCTGACCGAGGCGTTGGCCCTCGACACGAGGATCGGCGCCGACCTCTGGGCCGCGCACGATCGCTTCCATCTGGGCCGCCTGCTCGAGAGCGACCAGCCGGAACGAGCCGCGTCCCTTCTGGACGTCGCCGCCAGCGAGGCGCAGCGCATGGGCCTCCGCCGCCTGGAGGGAAAGGTCGCCCGCATCCGCGACTCGGCCCTCTTCCGACGGGATGGAAGCGGCTGGGTGATCTCCTACGAGGGGAAAGTCGTACGGCTCCCCGACCGACGCGGCTTCGAGTGGCTGCGACTCCTGCTTGCACGGCCAGGCCGAGAGGTCTCGACGCTCGACCTCGTGGGTGGCGGAAGCCGGGACCGTCCTCCAGCGCTCGACGACCGCGCCAAGGAGCAGTACCGACGGCGCCTCGCCGAGCTCGACAGCGTGGTGGACGAGGCGGAGAGGCACAACGACGCCAGGCGCGGCGAGGGGGCCCGGCTCGAGCGGGATGCCCTGGTGGACGAACTGGCTCGCGCTGTCGGTCTCGGCGGTCGCGATCGGCCCGCAGGTGCCGACACCGAACGGGCGCGGGTCAACGTGACTCGGGCCGTGCGGCGGGCCCTCGCCGAGCTGGAGGGCGCTCATCCCGCGCTGGCGCGGCACCTCTCGGCGACGATCCACACGGGACTTTCGTGCTCGTACACGCCGGATCCCAGGAACACGCCTCGTTGGCGCATCGACTGAGATGCTGTTGGTCGCCGTCGTCGACCTGCCGCACCCCTCGGGGCCGTCTGTCGACCTCCTGGGACGTGTACGTTGCCGACACCATGCCCATCGGCGCCGTCGCCAATGATGCAGATGGAGCGGTCGTCGCCCTCGCTGGGAACGGCACACACGCTCAACCTGCACCCGAGTGACGGCGCAGGCGGTGCGGGGTCGCCTCCTACCGGAGGACGAGTTGCGGACGGTGTACTTCGACGATGACCGGCTGACCTTCGATCCCGTTGCGGACGTCGAACTCGTCCACGACGGGGGCTTTATCCTCGATGCACCGATTCGCTTCGGGCACCGGCGGTTGAGAGGCGTTGCCGTAGCTCGCGGTGCCGGGTGTGGTGTTGATGGCCTCGCTGGCGGGGTCGGGGCCGCGTGTGTCCAAGCGGTGTGTCGACGACTGGTTGTC
>DATLED010000071.1:0-12352 GCA_035525495.1 Acidimicrobiales bacterium
GGGCCGATAGGGGAGAGCCGATAACGGACTCGACATCGCAGCTCCTTGCGCATGCGAGGGGCCTCCTGGCGTCTCCGGATGTAATACGCTACCTTTGGTGGATGGTCGGTTCGATCTTGATGCTCTCGATGGCGAGGATCCCTTCGAGGTCGATGACCAGGCCGCGCACCTGTTCAAGCACGCGAAGCTCGGCCTCGACGATGTCTACGAGATGTGGTCGTCCGATCCGCTCTTCTACCCGGCCGTTCCGCCGGCGCATTGGCTGATGGTCGCCGAGGTCGCCGGACAGGTGCTGGTCGTGCCCTTGGCGCCACCGGATTCCGGGAACCCGGCGCGGTGTCGCCCGATCGGCTGTTACGTGGCCGCCCTGCATCTCGCCGATCAATACCGGGAGGACCGATGACCGAGCCGATGACACGCCAGGAGGAGCACGACTTCTACGCCGACCCCGAGAACCACACGCCGCAGGGACCGGCGCGGCGCCGAGGCCGTGGTCTGACCGAGATGGTTCCGGTGCGTTTTCCGCCCGAGATGCTGGCAGCGGTCCGCCAGCGTGCGGATGACGAGGATCGGTCCGTGTCCAATTGGATCCGCCGCGCTGTCGAGCAGGAGCTGACGGGATCTGGGCCGCGGGCGGCTGGTCAAACAATTGGTCAAACGAACGACGACAAACCAACCCGTACGACCAAGGATGCACGACCCAAGAAAGCTGCTGTGACCAGGACGAAGGTAGACCAGCCCGGACGACGCCGGACACGGAAGTCTGCCTCATAACCCGAAGGTCGCAGGTTCAACTCCTGCCCCCGCCACCAACGATTGAGTGAAGGCCCCAGGTCCCAGACCTGGGCCTTCGTCGTTGATCGCTGCGCCTACCGCGTCACGGTCTTCCTCCGGCGTGCCGCCGTGTTCGACGGGACCCGTGGAACGGGCGCGGCGAGCCGCTCGTAAGTGCGGGCGGCGTCGGCCTGGATGACGGGCAGGGCGTGCTGGGAGGTCTGAGTCGTGAGAACGAGTGTGGACGTGATCCAGCCGCTCGCTGACGACCTTCACGGGAACGCCTTCCTTGATGAGCAACGTCCCCTGAGGGTGGCGAAGGTCGTGGAGTCGGAGACCGGGACACCGCCGCGGCGCCGATGCCGGATGGTCGGCCCTCCGCCTTCGAGGCGCTCCCGGTCGTGGACGCGCTTCGTACCCGAGGCGCCGGCCTCCTGCATCTCGTCGACGAGCGGTTGCGCATGTCGACAAGGACGTCGAGCCGGTTCTCGCCTCGAGGTCGAGACGGATTCCCGTCTCATGTGCCGCCAATAACGTACACTTAGATCGGGAAAGGTACGAAAGGTGGCTCGTGGAGTCAGCGGGCGTCGAGATCCCCATTGTGTGGCGAGGTCGACGTGCGCGCGCCTTCGTCCCCACCCGCCTCGCGGATCGCGAGCTGACGCTGGATGCTCGGACCGTCGCAGACGCAGCTCGCGCGCGAGCGGCTGTCGAGCATGGAGCCGAGTCGATGCCCGAGGACTTCGCCGCCTTGGCGCGGCTTCTGCTCCGAGCGGAGGGCGTGGCGTCATCGTTCATCGAAGGCGTGACCGCGCCGGTCGTCGACATCGTCCTCGCGGAGGCCGACGACCGTGGGCCCCCGTCCGCCGCGGCGTGGGTTGCAGCGAACCTCGCTGCGGTCTCCGAGGCGGTCTCCGAGGCACACGCTGGGCCGATCACGGTCGAGAGCGTGTGCCGGTGGCACCGGACACTCATGACCGGCAGCCCGACGCCTGCACAGCACGTCGGTGTCCTTCGATCTGAGCAGGGCTGGATCGGCGGAACATCCCCGCTCGACGCGCACCTCGTCGCACCGCCATCCGCGGAGGTGCCGGCGCTGGTCGACGATCTGATTGCCTACGTCAATCGTGATGACATCGACCCCGTGGCCCAGGCGGCGAACGCTCACGCGCAGTTCGAGATCATTCATCCGTTCGCCGACGGCAATGGCCGGGTGGGGCGCGTGCTCGTCGCGTGGATCCTGGTTCGGCGTCTGTCGCTCGTGACCGCGCCTCCCGTGAGCGCGCGCGTCGCTGCGGACGTCGGCGGCTACGGCGCCGGGCTCGTGGTCTTCCGCATGGGTGACCACAATGCCTGGGTCCGGTGGTTCGCGGAGGCGGTGTCGGGGGCGGGCCGTGCGCAACAGGAGCTCGTCTCGTCGGTCGAGCGGCTGCAACGCGAGTGGCGCGAGCGACTCGCCGAGCCTCGAGCCGAGGCGCGGCGTCTGCGGAGCGACGCGGCGGCGTGGCGGTTGCTCAATCTCCTGCCCCGCCACTTGGTGCTCACCGGTCCGGTCGTGGCGAGCAAGCTCGACATTCCGTTGAAGTCTGCCAACGCCGCGTTGAACGAGCTCGTCGCTGCCGGGATCCTTGTCGAGTACGGCACCGTGCCACCGAGCGGGCCAGGACGGCCGAGCCGTCTGTACACGAGTGCCGAACTGCTTGGCCTCACGGGCTCGAGCCCGTTGCGGTCCTGACCATGAGGGCGCGCTCGATGCGACGTCGGCAAGCCGGAGCAGGGCGCTGTTTTCGCGCCGGGTGCTCGTCAACTCGGCGGTTGCGGCGGTGACCGACCCAGGGTAGAAACGACGTCGTGCACGGTCATCGCCTTGCACCGGGATGGCCGGACGATCGGGATGGTCCCGTGGGGCCGCGAGCTCGGCTGGTCGGCCCGGGTGAGGTGCCACGACTGCGGCGTGATGCCGTCGAGATTCCACCACCCGGGCTGTGATGTGCAGGAGTGTCCGCTCTGCGGTGGACAGATGCTGAGCTGCGGGTGCCGGTTCGACGAGGACGGGCCCGTCGAGCAGGACGACGAGGACGACCAGGACGGGGACCACGTCGAGATCGAGCTCATGGTCCCCGACTTGGGATGCGTGGGTGGCGTCGTGATCGAGCGCTGGGTCGACGGCAACGGATGCCCCACGGAGCGCCGCCTCTTGGACGGCGGAATGGAGGTCATCTCTCACGAGGACGTCCCGCCCGAGGTCGACCGGGCCGTCGTCGAGGGCATCCCATGCACCAGCGCACTGCGGACGATCATCGACGTCGCCGCCGACGTGGATGCCGCACAGCTCGAGCGGATGGTGCGCAACGCCGTGGACCGCAGATTGTTCACGATCGGAGAAGCTTCGGCACGGGTGTCGCAGCCCGACATCGCCGAGCGCCCCGGCGCTCGACTCCTTGGCGAGGTGCTCCGGCGGTGGGACCGCAGCCGGTGAAAGGCGTGATTCGGCGAGGAAGCATCGGCGCCGCGCCCGAGCCGTCGAGCGAGGCCTTCCTTCTCCTGAGAGACCTCGCTGCGTCCGGTCAGAGAACTGGCCCTCGATTCGCGTTCGGGTCCTTCAGGAGAGACGCTCAGCCTCGTCCCGAGCCGACTCTGCCTTCGCGCTACCCGAGATGTTGACGCCACGAGTCGAAACCGGCCATGGTCTGGCATGCCAGTGGGAGAGGACGGCCCGCCCCCGTCGCCGGAGGAGGCCGCACGGGCGATGGCTCGGTGGCCCGATGACATCGGCGGTCTACGTTCCGCATGGGTAGACATCACGACGGAGTGGCGAACAACGGATGAACGCGCCCGCACGCTCGGCGACGATTCGGCGCGACGGCGAGTCGCAGACGAGTGGTCTTATGTGGAAACGACGCGACACCTGGTCTTCGTCGTCGACCTGTGGATCCGCGGAGCGGTGCTCAGTCAGTCTTCGCCATTTCGCCCCGAGGGATTGCCTCCAACATTCATGCCTCCCGCAGCCTTTCCGGGTGTCGACGCCGCTCTCGAGGTGTCGCTGGGACGGGCCATCGAGCTGCGGCACGAGGCGGAGGCGGCGGTCGCATCACTCCTCGCCGATCTCGATGATGACGGACTCAGCCGTCCCTGCGGCCGGGCCGGCGAGCACACCGTGCTGGGATGCCTGAAGACTGTCTTGCACGAGGCCGACCTTCACCGCCAGTTCGCTGCCCGCGATCTCGCGGCCCTCGAGGCTGGCTGACGACTCGCGCGTTCGACCCTCCACCGCGGACAGAACTCGCTACGAGGCTGAGACTTGTCTTTGCTGCTGCCGCCCGGATGAACGGTGATGGCGATCCTTTGGATCAGGCCGGCCCGAGGAGCGCGAGGCCCCGAGCAATGGAACTCGACGAGCAGGCTCGCAGTGCACGGCTTGACGTGTCGGCCCTTGCGCACCGCGCTGTGGCTGACGAACTCGATAGACGTCAGCGAATGGCGGCGCTTGACTCGTTGCTCGACGACCTCGACGCATCTCACGGCGCACCGTCCGCGAAAGCCCAAGCCAAGGCGAAGCCGTAGCTCGACTCCGCCAGAGCGGTGCAGCCGAGGCGGAAGGCTTCGAAGGCCGCGGCGTGGCGTCGAGGGACTCGCACCGATCGACGAGGAGCGTCGCGCCCGCTTGCGGCTGCTCCGAGATCGAGCCGAAGATCTCGTTCTGCCCGCCGCGGTACTCGCAGAGAGCGTCCTGACCGGCCACGCCCGCCATGACTTCCACGTGCGGCGTCTGCTGGATGTCGTGAACATCCCCGACGTCGACGCGTCGACCGCCCACGCCGCGGGATCGCTTCGGCTCGCTTCGATGGGCGCCGGGATGAAGCCACCGCCGTTCGTGACCAGCGACGACGGCGAGTTCGAGATGCTCGGCTCGCTCGCCACCAACGCGGCTCGGCTCTCCGTGCTGGTCGTCTCGTACGAGCGCGTGCGGACGCGGTAGAGAATTTAGGTCAGTGGGACAATTCCAGTTGCCGCCAACGGTGAGCGCGCGGCCTCGCCGTCGACGGCGCACCGCCAACCCCCGTCTGCGACCTTCTGGTTGCCGATAGCGGACCTTCGGAGCGACCGCGCTCGGAGCAGCCGTGCGGTCGAATCTGAGCTACGACACCAAGACGTCGGGCGGCGGCGTCATCAAGCCGGCGAAATGTCAGATCCAGGTGGCGATCCGGAGAGCAGCTCGGCTGCTGGCCCATGCCGCAACTGACACGAGGTCGGCGTCGGTGGGATGGGTGGGCCGCACCGCGTCGACGACACCGTTGTCAATGCGGTAGGAGGCCAGCGCGCAGAGGAGTGCAAACCTGGCCGCCGGACGCTCACCTTCGGGCAGGGGGCCGACCGTTTCGTCGATCCAACCCGTTCCCAACGCTGCATTCGAGCCATCCCAACCAGTGATCGCCTCGGCCACGACCTCTCGACAGGTTCCCGAGAGCACGGCAGTGCCCGCCGCCTCGGCGGCGGCGACCAGCGCACTCCACGCCGCGGCAACTTCGGGCGCCTTGTCGAGCTTGGCGAGCTCCGGGACAGGTGCTGACGAGGGACAGAATCGCAGCGAAGCTCCCGGTTGCAAGTTCGGCACTCCCAGGATCCGTCCAGGAAACACCCCCATCACGCGGGTCATGAAGGGACGTCGAGCGATCCATTCCGGCATCGTGAACGGCGACGGCTTCAGGAATGCGGACACCAAGCGGTTGAGGTAGTGGAACGTGAGTGCGGTGCCAACGGCGTACGGTTCGTCCTCGGGAGCGAAGGGGGGATGGTCCAGGAGAGGATGGCCCGGCGACCGCGTTGCCGCGGCCCACCGTGCGGCCGATCGCAGGTCATCTCGACCGATGGCGTCGAACGTCCCCGACCGCACGGCCTTGGCCGCGTCGTCGGCACCGAGCGCACTCGTCGAGGCGGTGTGGGAGTCCACGCAGTACGGGCATTCGTTCAAGGTGCTCACCGAACCAGCAACGACCTCGCGCAACATCCGGTCGGTCGGACCCGCGAGCAGCGACTCTCGTGTCGCCGCCCAGACGGCGGCGAACAGCGCCGGCACGGGCAGGTGCAGCGTGAGTGGCGGACCGCTGACGAACTGGCGATTCGTCTGGTCGAACACGTCGCGTGACGGGGAGTCAGTCGGAGTCGGGGGCACCGACAGGCGATCGAACACCCGGTCGACGACTCGTCGGGTCACCATGTTCAACGGCATGCACAGATCATCGCGCCCTGACGGCGACGATGACCGCCCTCCATTCCTCTTTGCATCGCAACAGCGGACGCACCTGTGACCGCTGCCGTGGCCGTGCCGCCCGGAAGCGCGTGTCGGCGCGATGTGGGGAAGCCAGCGCGAATGCGGAGGAACAAGGATTCCTATTGGCCTCGTTGGCGCTTGTTCGCAGGCACCACAGTTCCCGAGGGTGAGACGGTTACGGTCGTTGATCCCTGGCAACGCTCGACCGTCTGGACCACGAGCGGGCGCGCTGGCGGCCGAACAACCGCCTCTTGCTCACTCGAGAGGCGCGTAGGACACCTCGTTCGAGTTGCCACTTTCATTGCCACGACCGTCGACCGCCCGCACGACGAAGTGCGCTGGCCGCCCGTCGAGGACCGTGCCGGAGAAGGTGGTGGTGGCGATCACCACGTCGTTCACCCGCTCGTAACCACCGCCGCGCAGCGCGCTGCGATAGACGTTGTAACCGGCGGCTTCCGGCGTGCGTTTCCAAGCGAGGTCGACGTGGCCGTCGCCCGCGTCGGTGAGCTGCAGCGCTGCGGGCGGCGCGGGCGGCGCGAGGTCCGTCGCTCCGGTCTCGAGGACGAGCCCGCTGTGCGGCTTCATCGGCACGGTGAACATGCCGTCGCTCACCCGAACGGAGGGTCCGACGCGGTTACCGACCGCATAAGCGCCGTGGAGCTTGGTGCCGTTTGGAAGGTAGCCCGAGACCGGAACCCGGACCGTGCGCGCCCGGTCGCCGTCGTTGACGAGCACGAGCGTCGCCGCCTTGTCGGACCGGCGGCCGTAGACCACGACGTCCACTGCGTCGTCGGCGAGCAAGACTCGAAGGTCCCCCTCGATGAGCTCACGGTTCTTCTCGCGCAGCGAGGAGAGCCTGCGATAGTGGGAGGCGAGGCTGGGGTCGGGTAGGGACTCCCACGGATAGGTCCGGCGGTTGTCAGGGTCGTCGTCTCCAGTCAGTCCAACCTCGTCTCCGTACAGCACGGTCGGAGCGCCCGGGACCGTGTACTGAATGAGCGACGCGAGGCGGAGGTTCCGCAGCCCTGCAGCGACATTGGCGCCGTTCTCCTCCTTGTCGGTCCTGGTCTCGGCTCCGGGTGTCAACGTCCAGAGCGTCCGCGCGGTGTCGTGGCTACCGATGACGTTCATCAGGATGCGGTACGCGGCGTCAGGGTAGTCCTCGCGTATCGAGAGCAGCCGAGAGGCGAACTCCGACGGCTCGAGCGGCCTGCCATCGCCCCGGGAGCCACCCTCTGGGTCGAAATCACCTGGCGCGAGGAGTCCGATCACCGCGTTCCCGAATCGGTAGTTGACGACCGTGTCGGCGCTGTCGCCGCGAAGGAAGTGCAGCGCGCCCTTGTGCCAGACCTCACCGATGATCACCGCGTCCCCGTTCGTCGCCTTCACCTCTCGTCGGAAGGTCTCCCAGTACCCGGGCGGTATCGACTCGTCGTCCATGACGTCGAGCCGCCATCCGCCGGCGCCGCCCGCGATCCAGTGGCGCGCCACGCTGTGCGGACCGGTCAGGAAGTACCGCTGCACCTCGGGGTTGGACTTGTCCAACACCGGGATGCTGTCGAAGCCGGCCCAGCTGTCATAGAACGTGTCCGTGCCCCCGTCTGTCGACGGGGCACACACTGCGAATTCGCCCTCTCTCGGCGGACGGAAGTGGAACCAGCCTCGATACGGCGAGTTCGCCGACTCGCATGCGCCCACGGTGGGATACCGGCCGTAGCGGTCGAAGAACGGGCTGTCAGAGGACATGTGGTTGAACACGGCGTCGAGGATGATCCTGATGTTGCGCTCGCGCGCGTGTTGCAGCAGCTCGGCCCATTCGGCTTCGGTACCGAACGCCGGCTCGAGGCGGAGATGATCCTGGGTGTCATACCCGTGGTTGGAGCCAGAGTCGAAGATCGGGTTGAGGTACAGCGCAGTCACACCGAGTGAGGCGAGGTAGTCCAAGCTCTCGTCGATCCCGGCGAGGTCGCCGCCCATGTAGTCGCGTCCGCGCGCCCCCTCGATGTCGGGACTCCACTCCGGGGGTGTGTCGTCGAATCGCCAGGGACAGCTCGTTGGCGCGTCGGCGTACCCGCGGCAGTAGCCCTCCGGCTTGGTGCCCCACGGCAGCGCGAGCACCGGCTCGTCGTACCGCGGCGTCCCGGTCGCGAGGTCGTTGCCGGCGTCGCCGTTCCGGAACCGATCGGGGAACACCTGGTAGATCACGGCATCCCGCATCCAGTCGGGTGTGTCGAACGCGGGGTCGTACACGTTGATCGCGTAGCTGTGCTGGTCGAAGAACACCCTGCTCGGACGACCGGCGCCGCCGTCGACGGCGACGTCGTCGGCGTAGTAGACGGCCTCCGGGCCGTCGGTGACGAGGAACTGGTACAGGATCGTATGGTCGGCGTGCGCGGTTCCGGGAACCGTCACCTCCCAGAAGTCGCACGTCTCCTCGGCGAGGGCCTCCTCATAGCAGCCGATGTCGGCCGCGGCGAGCTCCATCGGAATCTGCTGGAAGTGGTCCTCGATGTGATGCCGGTGGACGTGCAACTCGACGCCCGTGGCATCGTCGTGGAAGGTCCGGATGCGGAGCCTGACCGGCGTGCCGGCTGGTACGGCGCCGCTCGGTGTCCGGTAGATCGGATCGCGTGAGTCGTGCCGGAGCCCATCCCAGCCGATGGAGCCGTCCTGGCCATTTCCGGTGTCGACCGTCAGGGCGTGTGAAACCGAGTCGTACCGGAACGTGACTCTCGCGTTGTCCGCGGTCACCTCGAACTGGATGTTCGCGCCGTTCCGCAACCCACCTTCGCCGTAGTTCTCCGTCCAGTTCTCGGCGAGTGCAACCTTGACCGCGTAAGACCCCGCGGGCACCGCCCTTGTTTGGAAGCTGTAGAGCCCATCGCCATCGATGTCCTGCAGCCACGATCGCAGACATCCCGGATCCCAGTCTGCAGCGCAGCCGAGCTCGCGTTGGAAGCTGCCGGCGGCGACGGGAATGACGGAACGCTGGTTGTCCGTGATCCAGTGGCTCTTGTGGTCGTAGTAGAAGCTCACGTCGGTCGGTTCGGCGACGGACAGCGGGATGTTGGGGCCGTATGCGACTGCGCCGAGCCCGTAATTCTCCTGCCAGGAGCCGTCGATCGCCGCCTTGTACTCCCAGGCACCGGCGGGCACGGCGACAGTGCCCTGCCAGACGTCATCCTCCACATCGAGGGCCAGGCGGGCCGCAGGGCAGTCGGGCTGCCAGTCACCGGGGCAGCCCATCTCGGTGTTGAACGAACCCGGGACCGAGACGGTCGACGGCGGGGGCGTGTCGGACGCCCCTGCGGGCGGCTCGACCGGGCGTGCGCCGACCAAGAGCACGACGAGCAGGACGACAAGCGCTCGACGCATGCGTGCAGCGCCCCATACGTCCCGGGCTCCGCCATCAGACGTACGCACCTGTCACCTCCTTGACCAGCACGCCCCGCGCACCGCCCCTGGGATGGTACCGCGCGACCCTTGAGCAGCCGCCGAATGGGACGCCCAACGACATGACTCTTGCGGCGAGAGCGCCTTGTTCCAATCGCCGAAGACGCCGAGCGGGGGCACGGGGTGAGGCCTCGAGTCGAGGAGCCCTCTGAAGGCCGTATTCGGTTCTGTTCGTCGGGTACCCAGCGCCGGCCGCGTACCGCAACGGGGCCGGCGCTGGTGATGCCGAGCTACTTGTCGCAGCTCGAGTAGGAGTCGGCGAGTCCATTTCGTGATCGCCGAGCATCTCGCACCGTGCTCCTGCGGCGGGTCGACGCGAACAACATCGTCGCTATCGCCCCCTGGCGCCAGAGTGCCAGAGTGTCATTCGGCGAAGGCCGGGTAAGATCGGGTTGCTTTCGACAGCGAGGGCTCCGTCGAGCGTTGAGATACGGCGCTTCACGTTGGAAGGCGGCCGCATGGCCCGGGTCTCCCCCTCGCTCGCGAATGACGGCGTCACCGACCGGTGACGGACGGGGATCAGCAAAACGCGTGCGCCGTGGCCATTGGGGAGCGCGGCGGGCGCTTCGGCGGTGTAGGCGGTCGCCCTACCGGCGTCACCACGGGTGTTCATGGCGGGACAGGTCCGTGAGGTGATCGACCGGTGACCGTGCGCAGGATCTCGCCCGCCCGTCCCGAGCTCGACGCCCCTGGAGACGGGCTGAGGCTCGCGTCCCTCGACGACCGTGCCTTGGCCGACGGGGTGGGAGCGGGCAACCACGAAGCCTTCGCCGAGATCTTCGAGCGTTACTCGGGGAGGGCGCTGGCGCTCGCGCTGCACCTGATGAAGGACGCGCAGCGGGCGGAGGAAGTTGTCCAGGAGGTGTTCGTCCGACTCTGGGTGCGGCCCGAGCGTTATGACCCCTGCAGGGGGAACCTGCGGAACTTCTTGTTGGCGGACGTCCATGGCCGAGCGGTCGACGCCTTGCGGAGCGACGGTCGGCGAGTCGACCGCGAACGCCGAGATCACGAACGTCCTGCCTTGCCCGCCCGCGATGCAGACGTAGCGGCACTCGACCGCGTCGCGGCCACGGACATCCGCTCGGCGCTGGGGATGCTGGTCGCCGAGGAACGCGAAGCGATCGCGCTCGCCTACCTCGGAGGCCATACCTACCGAGAGGTCGCCCGCATGCTGGGTCAGCCGGAGGGAACGGTCAAGAGTCGGATCCGATCAGGCCTCGCGCGCCTCCGCGTCGCGCTCGACCGCGAGCAAATCGTGGACGACAATTGACGATGGACCACGACCGGGTCGCAGCGCTCCTGGGCGCCCACGCCCTCGACGCCGTCGACGACGACGAGGCCGCGGCGATCGAGGCTCACCTACCCACCTGCACCCGCTGTCGATCCGAGCTCGACGCGCACCGTGAGGTCGCCGCCCACCTCGCACCATCGCCAGCACCGGTCCCCGACCGCCTTCGGGCCTCGATCGCGCAAGCGACTCTCCACGCGACGGGTGCGACACGGCGCCCGGTGTCCGCCCAGGCGTCTGGGCCTGGGATCCCGGCGGACACCGCGTCGTTGCACGACCGCTTCCTCGCGGATGGTTTCCAACGGGCCCTCGTGCCCCGCCCCATTCCCGACGTCGACGGTTGGGCCATCGCGACCGCATACGAGGCGGCCGGCGATCACCTCCTCGTTGGCGGCGAGTTCTACGACGTCCTGCCCTCCACCGATGGTTCCGCGGTCGTTCTGGTCGGCGACGTCGCCGGCAGCGGACCCGCCGCCGCGCTGATCGCTCTGTCCATTCGCATCGCGGTGAAGGCCGCAGCGCGACGCCACTCGAATCCGGCGAGCATCATGACCGAGGTGGACGACACCCTCGCGAGTGAGCTTGCCGACACGTTGGCCCGTGTGACCGTTGCCGTCGTGCGGCCCGATGCCCAGAGCGTCCGGGTCGTGCAGGCTGGCTGTCCCGACCCCTGGCTCGTGGCCGCATCCCGGGCCGCTCTCGTTGAAACGCCCGACAACCAGTGCTTCGGCATGCCTTGGCGGGAGCCGTGGAGAACGACGGAGATCGATGTCGAACCTGGCGCGACACTGCTCTTCTACTCCAACTCATTGGCCGAGGCCTGGTCAGACGAGCGGGGCCTCGCGGATGACGCCATCGCGAAGCTGTTGCGCGGTTCCGCGGTCGGGTCCCCTTGCCATGAACTGGTACTTCGGCTCCTGGAAGCCACCAACGCCAGGATGGGGTGCAAGGCGGACGTGATCGTCGCCGCCGTGCAGCGTCAGCCTCGTTGAGCCTCGCCCCGTTTTGACAGCTGGAGACCGCCGCCCGCGGCGGCCTCCGGCTGCCAAAAGCCGGGCGCAGGCTTCGCGGTGGGAAGCTCGCTCGAGGCGTCGCGTACCAGCTCTCGGAGCTGCTGCTCGACGGGCTCATCCACGACGAGATCGTGAACTTCCTTTGCATGCGGGCGCACCTGTTCGAGGACATCCTCGACGGTTGTCCCCTCGACGACGGCATCGCAGTCGAACCCGGCGTCGCGGCAGTGCAGGATCTTCATCTCGGGAGTATCGCCCGTACCTACCGTGTCCCGCCATGGACGGCGCTCCGCGTCGTGGTCTCGGACCCGTGTGGGGTCGTCCGCCCACCCGCTCGGCGGATGAGCGAGCGGGCGGGCGAACGGCACGACGGGAGCGCCTGGCGTCACTCCCGTCGGATCTGGCTAGACGGCGGCTTTTTCGGTCTTCTGGAAGGTGTCGGGCACGGGGTACATGCCGAGTGCGAACAGGAGGATTGCTTGGTGTTGCTGGTCGACGGCTTGGATGGATCCGGCGAGTTTGATGGCGTCTTTGCTTTCGAGGGTCGGGAGG
>DATLED010000072.1:0-2159 GCA_035525495.1 Acidimicrobiales bacterium
CCGATCGGGCAGCAGCTCCGCGGCCTTCGACGAGGGGTCGATGTCGTCGTCGCCACGCCCGGTCGGGCGGTCGACCATCTCAAGCGCGGCAGCCTGAGCTTCGATGCCGCGCGTATCGTCGTCCTGGACGAGGCCGACGAGATGCTCGACATGGGCTTCGCCGAAGATCTCGACACGATCCTGTCGGCCACGCCGAAGGACCGACAGACGGCGCTGTTCTCCGCGACGATCTCGCCGACGATCACGAAGATCGCCAAGCGCCACCTCCAGGATCCCGCTCGGATCACGGTCCATGCCGACAAGCGCACGAGCGACGGCGTCGTCCGCGTCCGACAGACGGCCTACGTCGTCCGCCGCGTCGACAAGCTGCCGGCCCTGTGCCGCATCCTCGACGTGGAGCACCCGACGTCGACGCTCGTCTTCGCCAGGACCCGTGGCGAGGTCGACGACCTGGCGGAGGCGCTGAGCAGCCGCGGCCATGACGCCGGCGCGCTCCACGGCGGCCTCGTCCAGGAGGCGCGCGACCGGATCATGGGCCGCTTCCGCGAGGGGTCACTCGACGTGCTCGTGGCGACGGACGTTGCCGCGCGGGGTCTCGATATCGAGCACGTCAGCCACGTCGTCAACTACGACGTTCCCTCGGACCCCGATGCCTATGTGCATCGCATCGGTCGCACGGGACGGGCGGGACGCGAGGGCGTGGCGATCACGCTCGTCGAGCCGCGCGAGCACCGACTGCTGCGCAACATCGAAGCCGCTACGAGGACGAAGCTCCAGATCGCGCGACTACCGACCGTGGCGGACTTGCGCGAGCGACGGCTCGAGCTCCTGCGCGCCAACCTGCGGGATGCGCTCGAGACGGGCGGCCACGATCGCCTCCGGGGCGTCGTCGAGCCGCTCACCGAGGAATTCGACGTCGTCGACATCGCGCTCGCGGCGGTGAGCCTGATCGAGGGCGCGGAGCGACGAGACGAGGACGAGGTCGAGCTCGCGCAAGCATCGCTGCAGCAGCCGGGTGGCGGGCCCAACCGTGGCGTCGTCGGGCCGGGCGGACCACGTCGCGGCGGCGTGCCGCCGTTCCCGGGCCAGGGCGGGTTCGGCGGGCGGGCCGGTCCTTCGAACGGCCCCGGCGGCCAGTTCCGTCGCGGTCCCAGCGGTCCAGGTGGCTTCGCCGGTCCCGGCGGGCCGCGAACCCCCCGCGGCCCGGAGTCGGACGGCTGGGAGCAGCTGTGGATCGGCGGCGGCCGCCGGGTCGGCATGCGCCCCGGCGACCTGGTCGGCGCCATCACCAACGAGGCGGGCGTGCCGGGGTCGGTCGTCGGCGCGATCCAGCTGTTCGACGATTTCGCGCTGGTCGACGTCCAGGGCCAGGTCGCCGACGCCGTGGAGCACGCGCTCCGCGCCGCAACGATCCGCGGTCAACGGCTACCGGTACGCCGCGAGCGAGCCCCCTCCCGCCGCTGACGCCCGAGCATCGCGCGCTCCTTCGCGAGGACGACCGCGTTGCGCATCCGGACCACGAACACGCTCGTCACGAGGCGCACCTTCGTGACGGTAGCGGGCTGTCGACCGCGGAGAACTGATGGCGGTGCGACGAAACTGCAAGGACGGCGTAGCGCCGTCTCGGGTGCTTGGCTGGGTCGCCGGGGGTCGACGGCTGGTCCAATGAAGCTGACGTCAACTCCCCGACGCCCTGGAGGCCCGCCCATGAACGCGCTCACGATGCTCACCGAAGACCACGACAAGATGAAGAAGCTGCTCACCGAGCTCGAGTCGACGACCGAACGCGGCGTCAAGACGCGCGCCGAACTCTTCTCGACGATCAAGGGTGAGCTCACCATCCACGAGGTCATCGAGGAGGAGATCTTCTACCCCGAGCTCAAGGCGCATCCGAAGGCGAAGGACATCGTCCTCGAGGGCTACGAGGAGCACCACGTGGTCGACCTCGTCATGCGCGAGCTCGAAGACACGCCGGTCGACGACGAGGCGTGGGGCGCAAAGGCGATGGTGATGATCGAAAACGTCCGCCACCACATGGAAGAGGAAGAGGGCGAGATGTTCAAGACGGCTCGCTCCGTCTTCGACCGATCCGAACTGGAAGACCTCGGCGAGCGGATGGAAGCACGCCGTCGCACTGCCCAGGTAGAGCTGGGCGTCCC
>DATLED010000015.1:0-28657 GCA_035525495.1 Acidimicrobiales bacterium
GCTCGCGACGAAGTCCTGGTTCCACGCGTGCACCTGGGTCAGGTCGGCGAAGCCGCCCTTCGTGAACGCGCGCACCAGGTTGAGCGCCGCGGCCGAGTAGTAGTAGCCCTGGAGCATCCGCTCGGGATCGGCGACGCGGGCCTCGGCATCCGGCGCGTCGTCATGGATCATGTGGCCGCGGAACACGGGGATCTCGCCCGCCGGCGTGCGCTCGGTCGGGGAGGAGCGCGGCTTGACGAACTGCCCCGCGATGCGCCCGACCTTGAGTACCGGCAGCGCGGCGCCGTAGGTCATCACTGCGGCCATCTGGAGGAGGATCTTCAGCCGCTCGCGAATTGCGACCGCCGAGTACGCGGCGCCCGTGTCGGTCAGCCGGCCGTAGTCGTGGAACGACTCCGCGCAGTCGCCGGCCTGGAGGAGGAAGGCCCGGCCGGCCGCGACCTCGGCCAAGGTGGCCGTGAGGGCCCGCGCCTCGCCGGCGAAGACGAGCGGGGGCATCGACGACAGCTGCTTCAGGGACCGGTCGAGAGCCGAATCGTCGGGCCACTCCGGCTGCTGTGCCGCGGGTCGATCCCTCCATGACGTTGGCGACCAGGTCGTCGAGCTCACGCCGCATAGCGTCGCAGAACGGGGCGATTGTGCAAAGGCGACTCAGAGGGCGACGAGCCTCCGCCGGTCGACCCATGCCTCCCATCCGTTGGAGCACACGATGTGGGCCCAGTCGTTCTGCTCCTCGATGACCTGCACCGGCAGGTCGGCGTCCAGGGTTGCGACCGAGGGCTGGTTGCCGTCGGGCACCGCCCAGGCGGCGAGTCCGTCCCGCGGTACGAGGTGGGTCTCGGCCCAGACGCGGGACGGCGCCGGTGCCGATGCCGGCGCGGGCTGGGAGACCGGCGCCGCTCCCCGGCGCGCGCGGGCCGTTCTCGTCGTCCGGCGCCTCGCCGACGGTGTCGCCCCCTCGGGACCGTCCGTGGACAACGGATCCAGCAGAGCGTTCATGAGCCGCAGGGCCGTGGTCGCGCTCGCCTGGTACACGGTCACCCGGGCATCGTCGCCGGCGACCTCGCCCCAGGCCGCCATCCAGATGCTGTCGACGCTTCGCAGGACGCCGAGCTGCGCGGCGTCGACGTCGCCGGCGGCGCCCGACGCGGCCACGGTGATCCCGGCGCTCCCGATCAAGCGAGCGAGTGAGAGCGCCACCGATGTGCCGGTCGCGGTGAGGGTGTAGCCCCCACGACTCGACGCCACCACGCCCGCAGCCTCGAGGCCCACCAGTCCATCGGCCGCCCGCCCGGCAGCGGCTGCGAAGACGGGCGGGCTGACGGCCCGAGCGGCGTCGACGGCCCAACGGGGATCGGAGGCCTCCATGCCCCGCTCGAGCCTGTCCTCGAGCGCGTCCGCAGTGAGCGTGATATCGGCATCCACGTTCTGGCGATCGAGCATCCCTTCGAGCTTCGTGGCCTGCACCACGTCGGCGGCGGCGACCAGGGCCCCGAAGGCGGCGACGTCGAGCTCCACGGGGGGTGTCCCGCTCACCGCTGGAAGGTGCGACAGACCGGCGAGCTCGTCGATCAGCACCAGGGCGTGGGCCGCCGACGGAAGGATGGCGACGTCGGCGTGGTCGCCATCCCCGGCGTACGCTACGAACGGCGCGCCGGGCCCATGGGTGAGGAGCATCGTCTCGACCCACTCTGGACGAGCGGTGCGGTTGGCCATGATGACCAGCAGGAGGTGGGGATCGGCGAGCGCGGCGAGTGCGGTCTTGGTCGCGGCGCTCATGCCGTCGCGCCCGCTGTCGAGCAGGCCGGTCCCCTGGAGCGCCTTGCGTGCCGCCGCGTCGGAGGCGACCGCAGGGAGAACCCCGAGTGGTGAACGCGGGGTGACGCCGAGGCCGGCGACCTGCAGGGCTGCCGCCATCTGCTTGGGTTTGAGCTGCACCCGGAGCGCGGCCATCACGAGACCTCCTCTCGAGTCCAGACGTCACCGTCTTCGATGCGGAGGATCAGCTGCCGTCCGGGCAGCTCGAGGTACGGACACCTCGTCAGCCCCTCGTGCAGCTCGAGCGTGGCGTCTTCGGGGGCGATCCACCGCAACTTGCCCTCCGCGATCCACGGCGCCAGGTCGAAGTCCATGTCTTCCTCCACCAGCGGTTCCTCGTCCCATCCCCGGCCGCCGTCGGCGCCGACATACCAGAAGTGGTTGGCTCCCCAGCTGTTGACGCGGGGGAGGTCCCAGGGCATCGGCTCGGCGAAGTAGGCGATCGCGTAGGCAGGGTGCTCGCCGATCGTCGCCGAGGAGAGGACGGCGGTCATCGACGGGTGCTCGAGGATCCGCGGCAACACGTACGGCGCTTCGGGCCCTGGCTTCGCCAGGAAGGGGGCCGGCCGCACCAGTCCGTCGAGACGAACGGCGCCGCTCAACGCGAAGAACGTGTCCGGGAGTTCCGTCTCGGATGGCCGGACGGCGCCGTCGTAGTTCCACCAGAACCCGTCGAGCCCGAGGGTGTCGATGGCAAAGCTGACGGCCTGCGTGGTGAAGGGACAGCGCGTCAGCTCGACGCGAGTCACGCCCTGCCGGTACTCGTTGAGCAGGACCGTGATGGTCTCGCGGTAGTGCTCGAGGAGCATTCGGAGTCGCTCGGTGCCGTCGGTCCCGCCGGCCTCGGAGAGCTCGGCGTCGATCTCGCGAAACGATCGGCCGGCCGCGAACGCCTCGCGAAGGAGCGCCCGACGGCGACCTTCGGTGAGCTCGGTCATCGCCGGCTCCGCCTCGGAGTCTCGCCTGCGCCGGGCTCCTCACGAGAGGGGGCCTCCGCGGCCTGCCGGTCCTCCACCGCTTGTCGCTCCTCGCTCACCTCGGCTTGACGTTCCTGGTTGACGCCGGCTTGGCGTTCGGAGGCCACGTTCTGTCGTTCCTGGCCGGCCGCGGGCGCTCGCTCCTGGGTGGGGGCCAGTTGGCCCTCGCCCGGTTGCGCTTGCCGTTCCGGTGGAGCCGACGCGTGGTGATCCGGGGGTGCCGCCTGGCGCTCCGACGTCGCAGCCGGTCGCTCCGCCGACGACGCCGGACCTTCGGGCGCGGCCCGACGACCGGAGCCTGCTTCTCGCGCCGCGGGTCCTTCGTCGTTCGCGCTCGGCGCGTCGCTCGTTCGAGCCGGCGGGGCGTCGCTCATCCCGGTCTGCCGCGCCGACACCGGCGCGCCCGTGGGCGGCGAGCCAGGGCGTCCGGCGATGCCGGTGCCGCCACCCGGCGGCGAGGGCGACGGAGCCGACGCGGCCGCGCTCGATGGCCCGTTCCCCGAACCGGCGGGTGTCCGGAACCCCTCCTGCGCGGCCGACGACACCGACGCCGAACCTTGGCTCGTCGGCGCGGGAGCCGGCGCACCGGACGGCGGCCCGCCGACGGATGACGGCTGGTCGCCCCCTCCGAACGCCACCTCGGCCGCGGCGGCGCCAGTGACGGAAACGCCCGTCTGGAGGCGCTGGGCCTGATCGGCCACGGTGTGGTCGTATCCGACCTTGATGCCACCATCGGCCCGCACCTCGAGCAGGCCCTCGCCCCCCGGCCCGTGGCTGGAGCGGATCTTGGCATCGATGGCGACGTTCGTCTCCCCGACGGGCTTCCAGTCCTTGTGGAACCCATGTTGCGCGTCGAAGGGTCCCTTGCGCAGGCTCGTCTCGAGGGCATCGTGGGCCACTTGACCCGTGCTGCCACCACTGCGGGAGGTCGCATCCCACAGGTCGAGGTCGGCGGTGAAGCCTTTGCCTTGACCGGGGCCTGGACGCATGTCGACCACGACGCCGTTCTCGATCTTGATCTTCGGGTCGGCCCCCGTGTACGGATTCGGCTTCGACAGCTTCGCCAACTTCGCCTGCTGATCGGCGAACTCGTCCAGACGCTGGGTCGCCCGGGATTCGATCTCCTTCACCTTGGCGGCGACCTGTGGTTCGGTCATGTGCGGGTTGCGCGACTTGATCTGGTTCGTGAGCACGTCGGGGTCGGGCAACCTCGGCGGGAAGGCGCCGACCAACCCCTTGTCCTGGGGACGGGCACCGAGGTAGGTGTCGGCATCGTTGATGGTCTTGTTCTTGATGAACTCGGGCTTCGGCGGGTGTCCCTGCGCTCGCAGCTCGATCCCCTCGGACGTCGCAGGGCGCACCTTGATGTTGGCGTCGGCCTTCCTCGCCACGTCCTGCGCGTGCTTGAGCTCGTCGGCGGAGACCCCGAAGTCCTTGAGGCGCTCGGGCGGCACTTCGATGCCCTCAGGCGCGTGCTTGAACGAGCTCGAGCTCGGGTCGAAATCGTTGATGGCCCGAAGCTTCGTCATCTCCGTGCCCTTGTGCAGGTTGTCGAGGAGGTCCCACTTGTTCTTGACGAGCGACAGGTCGTTGATCGACCGGTTGATGTTGCGTCCGGTGTCGCGGACGTTGAGGATGGCGAAGGCGTCCCCGGCCAGTCCGGTGCCGAGCGACCACAGGTCGGTCTTGCCCTCCCTCAGGTTGTTGATGGTGTTGACCGGCAGGTTGTCAGCGGCGAACGACTTCCCACCGATGCGAAGGAAGTCCGTGAGATCCAGGTTCTTGCCGTTGGCGATGGCCTTGTCCGTGGCGTCGAGCATCTTCTCGCCGGCACCGATCGCCTGGTAGATCACTTCGGAGCTCCCGCCGCTGGCGATCCCCACCGCGATGCGAACAGGGACGCTGTTGGCGACCTTGAAGATGTCCTTGCCGGTCTCGCTGAGGGCATCGCCGATCCAGTCCGGTGAGGTGGAGCCTGGCGGCAGGGCCTTGTCGAGGCCGAGCTCCTTGCGCAGAGCGTCGCGCAGCTTGTTGATGTAGTCCTCGTTCGGCGTGCCGTTGGGATCCACCACGTTGGCGCCGTCGGCCCGCTCCATGATGTCGCCGAACCCGTGCTTCTTGGCGATGTCCTTGATGTTCTCGAGCGTGATCGCAGCCGCCTTGTCCGCCGCCTGTTCGTTCTTCCAGGCCTCCTCCTCCTTGGCGAACTTCTTGACCTTGTCATCGACGCCCTGGCTGCTCCAGGCCTTGTTCTCCTCCCAACGCTTCTTGTTGTAGTCCTCTTCGTTCTTCTGCCATTGGCGGTAGCGGTCGATGCCCTCTTGGGCGACGGCGGGGTCGACCCACTCGCCCTTCCACCTCACCTCGCCGCGCTCGTTCACGGCCAGCGGCTCGCCCGTCTCCGGATGGACGAAGCGTGACCCGGGCGGCGGCGCGCTGGGAGGGGGCGGGTTCGCAGGCGGGGGCGTCGGCGGCCCGTCAGTGCGGTTCCCGCGGGCCGGGTCACCTCGCGGTGGCCGGTCGACGCCGGGTTCGTCCAACCACGAACCGCCACCCGGAGGCTGGAAGCTGGTGACGAGTTCGCCGAAGAAGGTGCCCATCGGTCCCGTCAGCGCAGCGATGAGCCCCCCCTCGGCGGCGAGCTGCCGGACGACGTCGGCGCCCGCGCAGTTCTCGAGCCACGCCGACACCGTCGATCCGCACTCGGCAAATCCGCCGTCGTCGGCGAACGCGGACGACGCGAACAGCACGTCGGCCACGGCGTAGGCGGACGCGACCAGCAGCAGCAGGGCGGCGGCGCCCGCCATCTTGGACTGCTGACCGATGTAGATCGCCGCTCCCGCGCACGCCGCCGCCACGACCAACCGGATCGTCTGGCTGGGCACGACGAAGCTGCCGACCAGTGCGACGGCGCCACCGAGCAGTCCGACCGCCGCGCTCATCGCCGGCGGTACCGGGTGCACCTTGGTCGGGGCGACGCGACGGGACACCTGGGCCCACACCTGCGCGACAAGGCTCGAGATCATCTGCCCGACGACGGATGGCGCGGCCAGGAGCAGACCGACACCGAGCACCGCGCCGGCCGCGGGCGACACGATCACGCCGGCGACGAGCGCGATCGCCGACCCCCAGAGCAGGTGGACGCGACCTTGGGCACCGTCGCGCCGGAAGAGCCGGACCATCGTCATCGGCAGTCCGCGCACGTCGTGGAAGAAGCGTTCGGTGCCGACGGCGCGCCAATACCCCACCACGCTGCACAGGACCATTGGGAGGAGCGCCCAGAACAGGCCTCCCGCGAGGAAGTTCCCCTTCGACGTTGCCGGCGCGCCCTTCGGCGTGGCGGAACCTTCGTAGCGGACCGCCATCAGCCAGACGTTGATGACGTAGGCAACGACCCCGGAGACGGCGGCGCTCACCACGACCGAGACGACGTTCTTCTTGGCCCACTCCGGGAACTGCCTGACCAGCTCCATCAAGGTGGGCGGCGACGAGAGGGGCTGCGAAGTGGCCGTCACGTGGAAGGCGCTCTTTTCGACATCGCGGCGACGACCCCGGCGAGCATCGTGACGTAGACGCCCAACCCGAGGACGCCGAAGACCGTGGCTACCTGCGCCTGCCCCATCGCCCGCTGAAGCTGGCCCAGGAACATGGTTGCGATGAGCGCGGCGACCCCGCCGGCGATCCGCGCGGCCATCAACGGAAGGCGCGCCAGTCCAGTGGCCAGGACGACCGCACCCAACGGCACCAGGACGAAGCCGAGCTTGAGCCCGCCCGTCGGCTGTGACTTCGGGTCGAACAGGACCTCGATGGGGATCCCGAAGGCGTTCTCGGCGACCGTGAGCTGCGAGACCCACGGGAGGAACGCACCGGCGACGATGAGCGCGCCTCCGAGGAGCGGTGCGGAGATGCGGACCCCCCTGATGCGGACGGGCGCGTGCAGCACTTCCGGAGGAGGCGCCGGCGGCATCGTCGCGTAGAGGACCCCTGGCGGACCTGCGGCGATCGGCTGCAGGCGTCCGGCGTCCACCCACGCCGCCCAGCCGTTGTCGCACAGGACCTTGGCCCACCCGTCGTTCCGGCGCTCGACCAGCTGCACCTGCAATCCTGCCCCGATCGTCGCGACCGGCTGCCGCGACGGATCCGGCGTGTCCCACGCAGGCAGGCCGTCGGCCGGCGAGCGGTGGTCCGGCTCGAACATCGCTAGCGCGTGGCCCCGATGTGGAGCTCGGCGATGCCGCCGCCGCGAGTCGGGTCCTCGTGGCCGCGGAAGGTCAGCCGGACCGTGCGGCCTTGGACGCCCGGGCGGACGACGACCTCGGGATCGGGAGAGCCGGGCAGCTGCGCGGTCTCGGAAAAATCGGGATCGCCGAACTCATCGAGCACCTCGACGGCGACCGACCCGAACCCTCGGGCGTCGAGTTTGATGCGCACCTCCGTGAGGAGGTCGTCGGCCGTTCCCGTCCAGGTGAAGACCGAGATGCCGCCGCGGCCCGACGTCCCGGAGAGCCAGGACGTCGAGGGATCCCCGTCGACCGCGAGCGACGCCGAGAACTCCGGAGAGAACGTCGTGGACGCTTGCACGCGGCCTTGCGCGGTGACGTCCGTGTTCGGCTGGGGGACATCGCTGTCGCGGTCCGTCGTCGTGGAGGTCGTGGCGGTGGATCCCGTCGTCGGGGTCGAGGTCCCCGCCGTCGTCGTCGTCGCCGGCGCGGGCGTCGGGTCCGGGATCGGTGGTCCCGGCGGACCGTCAGCGGCGCCGTCGGTGCCGACGGGCCGTGAGAACGACGTGTTGGCGACGTCGTCCGCGAGGACGAGCGCCTCGATCGGGGCGGGCGCCGGCGCGACGACGTCGAGGGCCTTCGGGCTGAAGCCGGGCCACGCCTTCCCGGTGTAGGCCGGGGATGTCGACACCGCCGTTGGCGGCGACAGGGGGTTGCCGCACGCGCAGCGGGCGCGCGGCACCCCGAGGTTGTCCGAGAGCACCGCCGTGCCCGCCTGCAGGACGGCTTGGCGCGGCGTCGCCTTGCCGCCGGTGAACCCGTGGTTCGTGACGCGGGTGTCCCCCCGGAGGAGGACGGGGGTGAGGCCGTTGATGAACGCGGGCACGTCGGTGGCGGCGATGCCGACGACCGCGGCGAAGGCGGCGGCCTTGTCGGGTTGTTGTTGGAGGAAGGCGATCAGCTGCGGCTTGTCGCAGCTGGCGTTGTTGCGGGTGCCGCCGTACAGGCCGGGGCGGCTTCCGCTCGTCGATCGGATGGCAGTGGTCGAGCCCGCCTTTAGGGTCGTCTCCGGTGCCGTCGGATCGGGTGTCGGGACCGGGGCGGGGGGTGGCGACGCGACCGGGGCCGTGAAGGGTGCGGGGCCCGATTGGGAGACGGGCTCGAGGAAGATCTCGCCTCCCGCCGACTCCGTGCCCCCGCGGCGGGTCATCAGGAAGCCGGCGGCCAGGAGGACCACGACGGCGGTGATCGCCGCCGGGATCAGCCACGCCGGGCGAGGGGTCGGGGCGCCCGGTGGTGGCCCGGCGGGTGGCGGCCCGGCGGGTGGCCCGGCGGGTGGTGGCCCGGCGGGTGGCCCGGCGGGTGGTGGCCCGGAGGGTGGTGGCCCGGAGGGTGGCGGCCCGGAAGGCGGCGGCCCGGTCACCCGTGCTTGCGGCGCAACGATCGCCCGTCGACCCAGGCCACCCATCCGTTGTACGCCTCGACCTGCGCCAGCCCGTTCTCCCGTGCGAGCACCCGGAGCTCGAGCCCCGCTTCGAGTTGGGTCTCCGGCGGCCCGGCCTTGTCCGGCTCGGGCCACGCCGGCATGCCCGTCGAGGGCACGATGTGGGTCGCGGTCCATGCCGCCCCCGAGTCCGACACCTCCTCGTCCGCGGGAATCGTTGTCGCCACGGGCGTGGCCACCGCTTCGGGGTCCGAGGTCACGGGCGCAGACTCGACGGATGCGGGAACAACCGGCGCGTCTGGCACCGATCGCTCGGCTCGGGCCAGCCTGCCGTTCAACCGCGAGACACCGATCCGAGCGGCGACGTTGCGCAGGAGCAACGACAACAGCCCTCCGCCCGCGACCAGTCCGATGCTGAGGTTCCGGGTCGGATAGGCGATGGCCGCCTGCTGCAAGAAGAGGAGGATCCCGAATCCGCCGAGGAGCCCGGACAGGAAGGCCCCGATCGGGAAGCGGAACCTCCACCGCACCTTGGGAAGCTGGGTCGCCGTCATCGTGCTCCTAACCCCAACGACAGATCTGCGAGATGACCTCTCGCGACCCGCCGCAGATCTCGGCCCGAACCGGAGCGAACCGGGCCGGGTTGTACGTACAGATCGACTCGACCAGCTCCACATACGAACGGGGCCCCTTGACATCGGCGATCACCCGATGCACGGGCACCCCGGGGTCCACGATCACCGACTGCGACAGCGGCACCGGCTTCGGTCCGCATCGGAACCCCTGGATGGCCGTTCGAGCGACCGCGCCGATCCCGATCACGGACAACGCCGCGCCGGCGACGCCGGCGACCGAGCCGAACGGGCTTCCCTTCACCCGCACCAGGGCGGCGCCGGTGCACGAAGCGGCCCCGCTGCTGATCCCTGACACCTTGTAGAGCCCCACGCCGTATCGGGCATACGGCTTCACGTTGACGTTCTTGTTCCAGCTGTTGGCTTCCGCTGCGCCCTTCGCCACCGTCCAACGGACTCCGGCGAACGTGAGTTGGATCTTGTAGCGATCGATGTCAGACGTCGACGTGGCCGCGACGGCGATGTTCTCGGTGCGGCTGACCTCGATCGCGTCACTTGGTCTGGTGCTCGATCGCGACGCCACGTCCACGCCCTTGATGGTGCCCCGGCAGGGCCCGCTGACCTCGGCGGCCGCTGGGAAAGCGGTCGCGAACACGAACACCAAGGCGCCTGCTCCGACGGCTGCGCCCCGCCGCAGCCACGAAGCGCTGCATCCTGCGAATGCTGCCGATCCCATGGGGCCCCCGCCTTCCACCGTCCCGCCGCACCATACCGTCCGTGTGTACGGCTGTCACTAGCCCGTTCGGGGCAAATCCAGGAGGTGCACGGAGCGACGAGCGCGTGCGAAAATAGGCACTGCAGCGCCCGTTGATTTGCTGGAATTCGGCAAGAAAAAGTCCTTGCTATTGCGGAACGAACCGGCCTATGCAAGACGGCGTGCATCCCGAGCTCGCCGCCGAACAGGCGCACGTCGATCGCGCCTACGACCGCCTCTCGGAGCTGGAGGCGAAGGCTCTCGCCCTCGCCCACGAGGAGCGAACGAACTTCAGCCGGACCTTCGCCGGCCTGCTCGAGCGCGACGTCCGTGAACGGGCCGGTCTGCGGCGCCGCGCGAGCCTCCGCCTGGGGTCGCTGAACCTCTGCTTCGGGCGCATCGACTGCGAAGGCGGAGCGACCTACCACCTCGGCCGCGTGGCCGTCGCGGACGCCGACCAGGAGCCGTTGATCGTCGACTGGCGAGCGCCCGTGGCCGAGCCCTTCTACCGAGCGACCTCGGCCGACCCCCTGGGGCTGCGCCGTCGTCGCCACCTCATCACGAAGGGACGGCAGGTGCTGCGCCTCGACGACGAGCTCCTCGGCGAGGCGAGTGGCGAGGGCGATGCCGCCGCGGGCGAGGACGACCTCGTGCTCGTGGGCGAAGCGGCCCTGCTCGAGGCGCTGCGACGTGCCCGCACCGGGCGGATGGGAGACATCGTGTCGACCATCCAGGCCGAGCAGGACCGGATCATCCGCGCACCCCTCGGAGGGATCGTCGTCGTCCAGGGCGGACCCGGCACCGGCAAGACCGCCGTGGCCCTTCACCGGGCCGCCTACCTCCTCTACACGCACCGCTTCCCGCTCGAGGAGATGGGCGTCCTGTTCGTCGGTCCCAATCCGGTGTTCCTCCGGTACATCGAGCGGGTCCTGCCGACGCTCGGCGAGTCGGGATGCCGGATGGTGACGCCAGACGAGCTCGTCGACGCCGTCGTCGCACCGCGCGAGGACGCGCCCGCCGCGGTCCGGTTGAAGGGCGACGTGCGTTTGGCCGAGGTCGTGTCACGCGCGGTGCGGTCGCGGCAGCGGCCGCTGCGCAAGGTCGTTGCCGTCCCCTTCGGCGCCCACGAGCTGAGGCTCGGTCCGCGGAAGGCGGGCGAGATCGTCTCGGAGGTGGCCGCGCTGCCTGGAACGCACAACGCGCGCCGTCCGCACGTCGAGGCGGCGGTCTACCGACACCTGGGGCGCCAGTACCGCAGATCGATCGCTCGCGCCGAGCTCGCCGGGTTGGCGCCGCGGGCGCTCGAGGACGCGGAGCTCGACGAATCGTTGCGGGCTTCGAAGGAGGTCCGGCGGCTACTGGACCGGCTGTGGCCGGTTCTCACGCCGGCGCGGCTGCTCGACGATCTGTTCGGGTTGCCGGCGCTGTTGGCCGAGGCCGCGGACGGCGTCCTGTCGCCGGAGGAGCAGGCGACGCTCGTCCGTCCCCGCACGCCGAGCGGGACGACGCCGACGTGGTCGGTCTCCGACCTCGCGCTCCTCGACGAGGCGGCGCCCCTGCTGGGTCCGACGTCCGCGTCGAGGGCGCCGGCCCCTCGCCGGGCGATGCTGTCGGAGGACATTGCCGCGATCGTCGACCGAGCGCTCGCCGACGCCACCCCCGAGTGCCCGGAGTGCGCATCCGAGCTGACCTACGTCGGCGGCGCCAAGGAATGGCGCTGCGAAGTGTTCTCGTGTGGCAAGGAGTGGTTCACGAGCGAGGTGCTGTCGCCGGCGGCCGCCGTCACCCTGGAGCAGACGCGCGACCACCTCCTGGCGCAGCTGGTCCCGAAGGCAGGGGACCTCGCGCCGGACCTGCGGACGTATGGCCACGTCGTGGTCGATGAGGCGCAGGACCTGTCACCGATGCAGTGGCGCATGCTGGCGCGGCGGTGCCCCTCGGGATCGATGACGATCGTCGGCGACCTCGGGCAGGCGAGTGGCCACTGGGCCCCCGCAGCGTGGCAGGAGGTGATCGATCTCGTCCCTGCGCCACGGTCGACGGTCGTGGAGCTGACGGTGAACTACCGCACCCCGGGCGAGGTCATGGCGATCGCATCTCGGGTGCTGGCTTCGGCGCGGCCCGACCTCACGCCGGCGCGCAGCGTGCGCGACGCGGGCGTGGCTCCTCGGGCGGTGGCCTGCGGCGCCGACGTCGTCGCTACGACGGTCGTTGCGGCCACGGAGGAGCTCGGCGCCGTCGACGGCGGCAAGGTGGCAGTGATCGTCCCGGCGTCGCTGCTCGGCCGGATGTCCGCGGCCATCCACGAGCGCGCCGATCTCGCGGGAGCGGACGACGACCTCTTGGCGGCGCCGGTCTCTGCGCTGACGCTCGACGACGCCAAGGGCTTGGAGTTCGACTCCGTCGTCGTCGTCGAGCCGTCGGCGATCGCGGACGAGCACCCGCACGGCCTCGGCGCCCTCTATGTGGCCCTGACGCGCACGACGACGCGCCTCGTCCTCGTCCACTCCGCCGAGCTGCCTGCGGCCCTCGCCCTCTGACCTGCGTCCAGTGTGAATCGAGCGGGAACGGGGGTCACCCGACGCTGCCCTGTCGTGCCGCGCCGGCGGTCGACGCGACGAGCGGGAGGACCCGATAGGGGACCTGTCGGGCGAGCGCGATGACCGTCGACGTGCGGTCGATGCCCGCGACCTCGAGCACCCGGTTGAGGACCTCCTGGAGATCGGCGTTGTTGCGGGCGACCACTCGGCAGTGGAGGTCGCCCGGCCCGGAGATCGAATGCGCCTCCAACACCTCGGGGATGGCGCGGAGGTGCTCCACGACATCACCGAGCCGGCCCTGTGCCAACTCGACGGTGGTGAACGCCTCGACGCCGTAGCCCATCGCCGCCAGGTCGAGGTCGGGCCCGAACCCGGTGACGATCCCCCTCGCCTGGAGTCGGTCGAGCCGCGCCTGGACGGTTCCCCTGGCGACCCCGAGCCGGCGGGCGAGCTCGAGGATCCCCGCTCGTGGCCGCACGGCGAGCTCGGTGATGAGCCGGCCGTCGAGGGCGTCGAGGGGTGCGGCGTCGGTCACCATGACCAGATCGTAGGGCGATCGGACCATAAGAGTGGACGATCTGTCCAGCAACGAGCGACATCCTTGACCGAATCTCGCCCACAGCATCCACTGGTCGGACAAAGGGGGATGCCATGACGATGCTGGACATCCGGGACCTCGAGAGCTTCCGGGCGAGGATCGACGACCTCGTCCGCCTCCATGCGGTCGTGACCGACAACGCCTACACCCGCTGGTTCGCCACGGGCGAGGCGACCGCATCGCAGGTCCGGCACCTCACGGTGCAGTTCAGCGTGTTCTCGCACCTCTTCGTCGAGGCCCAGCTGCGCAAGGTCATCAATGCCGCCGACCTCGACACTTATCACGCCGGCAAGGAGATCCTGATGAACGAGCTCGGGGTCGTCTTCAACGGACGGGCCGACGACGAGGGCGTCTCCAGCGAGGGCACGGTCGACGGCAGCCGGTACTCGCATCGGGCCGCCCACTTCGAGTGGCTCGTCCGGTTCGCGGCGCCGCTCGGGCTCGGCTTCTCCGATCTCGGCAAGCGTCGCCACGCCACGGCGTCCACCGCGTTCTTCTGCGACGAGCTCCTCCGCATCTACGGGTCCGAGGATCCGTCGACGGCCGAAGGGGCGTCCTACGCCGTCGAGAACTGGGCGGCCGCGGGGTTCTGGAAGGAGCTGATCGCCGGCCTCACCACCTTCAAGGAACGGGACTGCCCGTCCCTGAACCTCGCCTTCTGGACCTGGCACGACCGGGTCGAGGACCAGCACGCCGCCCACACCGCCGAGGAGCTCGGCGAAGCCTTCGGGATGCCCGGCTTCGACCAGGAAAAGTTCCTCGCCGGGGCCGCCGCAATGCTCGATGGCGTCAAAGCCTTCTGGGACGGGCTGGAGGCCGACCGATGACCGCCCTCGACCTCGCCCGCGACGCCGTGGCCGCACCGTCGGACCGGCCGACGCCCGCGTCCTACTTCCTCGGGTGGGACCACATCGAGCTCTGGGTCGGCAACGCGCGGCAGGCGGCGCAGTTCCTCGCCTCCGCCTTCGGCTTCCGCATCACCGATTACTCCGGCCCGGAGACCGGCGTGGCCGACCGCGCCTCTTACGTCCTCGAGCAGGGCGCCATCCGCTTCGTCGTGACGGGCGCCATGGGTCCGGGCAGTGAGATCGCTCGACACGTGAAGGCGCACGGCGACGGCGTCCACGACCTCGCCGTGACCGTGACTGACGCCGCCGCTTGCTACGACGCCGCGCTGGTGCGGGGTGCCATCGGCCTCCGTTCCCCCCACACCGTGTCCGACGGTTTCGGCGAGGTCGTCGTCGCCACGATCGCGACCTACGGCGACACGCAGCACACGTTCGTCGAGCGCTCGTCCTACAGCGGCCGCTTCTTGCCGGGCTTCGACGACGGCAACCTCCCGCCCGCGCCCGTCGGCCCCGAGGTCGGCCTCCACCGGCTCGACCACTGCGTCGGGAACGTCGAGCTCGGTGCCTTGGAGAACTGGGTCGACTTCTACCGTTCCACGTTGGGCTTCGACTCCCTCGTCCACTTCGACGACGACCAGATCTCCACCGAGTACTCCGCACTCATGTCGACGGTCGTGTGGGACGGGTCCAAGGTGGTGCTGCCCATCAACGAGCCGGCGCACGGCAAGAAGAAGAGCCAGATCCAGGAGTACCTCGACTTCTACGGGTCGTCCGGCGTGCAGCACCTGGCGCTGCGAACCGACGACATCATCTCGTCGGTGTCGGCGCTGCGGGCCCGGGGCGTGCGCTTCCTTCGGGTGCCCGACTCGTACTACGACGACGTGCGGGTGCGCCTGGCCTCGCTCGACCTTCCCTGGGACGACCTGCAGCGGCTCGGGATCCTCGTCGACCAGGACCACGACGGCTACCTGCTGCAGGTCTTCTCCGAGACGATCACCGACCGCCCGACGGTCTTCTTCGAGATCATCCAGCGCGAGGGCGCCAAGGGCTTCGGTGCCGGCAACTTCAAGGCGTTGTTCGAGGCCATCGAGCGCGAACAGGACCGTCGGGGCAACCTGTAGATCCGTTTGGGCGCGCTCAGTTCGGTATGCCGAACTCAGCGCGCCCAAACGTGTCCGTAGGATTCGGGACATGACCAAGCCGTTCCGTTTCGCCGTCCAGACCTCGACCGCTCCCGACGGCAAGGCGTGGCGGGAGAAGGCCCGGAAGATCGAGGCCCTCGGCTACTCGACGCTGTACATCCCCGACCACTTCGGCGATCAGTGGGGCCCCATCGTCGGCATGACGATCGCGGCCGAGGCGACGACGTCGCTGAACGTCGGGGCCCTCGTCTTCGACAACGACTACCGGCACCCCGTCGTGCTGGCCAAGGAGATGGCCACTCTCGACCTCGCCAGCGAGGGCCGCGTCGAGTTCGGCATCGGCGCCGGCTGGATGAAGAGCGACTACGACGAGTCGGGTCTCGCCTACGACCGGCCCGGAGTTCGCATCGACCGGATGGTCGAGGGACTCACGATCATGAAGCAGCTCTGGCGCGACGGCATCGCGACATTCGAGGGCGAGCACTACACGATCACCGGCGCGCAGGGGCAGCCCCGGCCGGCGACGGCGACCTCGCCGAAGATCGTCATCGGTGGCGGCGGGCGGAAGGTCCTCTCGATCGCCGCCCGCGAGGCGGACATCATCGGTGTGAACCCCAACCTTTCCGCCGGTTACGTCGGCCCCGAGGTCGCCGCCTCGTCGAAGGGCGACCTCTACCGCGAGCGCCTGCAGTGGATCCGCGAGGCCGCCGGCGACCGGTTCGACGACCTCGAGCTGCAGTGCCTCACGTTCATGGTGCAGTTCACCGACGACCGCCAGCAGGCGTACGAGAACCTGGCGCCGATGTTCGGGTTGACGCCCGCCGAGGCCATGGACGTACCGATCGCCCTCGCCGGCACCGTGGGCGAGATCGTCGAGACGCTCCAGCAGCGCCGCGAGGAGTACGGCTTCAGCTACGTCGTCGTCCACGAGCCGGAGATGGAGGCCTTCGGCGAGGTCGTGGCCAAGCTCACCGGAACCTGAGCCCGATGCCGCAGCGCCGGCGGGTCGGCGTGCTGGGAGGGACGTTCGACCCCATCCACATCGGACACCTCGTCGCCGCGTCCGAGGTTCGGGTGCAGCTGCGTTTGGACACGATCCTGCTCGTCGTCGCCGGCGAGCCGTGGCAGAAGACCGGGATCCGCAGGATCACGCCGGCCGCCGATCGGCTCGCTCTCGTCGAGGTTGCGGTGGACGGCTTCGATGGCCTCGAGGCCTCGTCGCTGGAGATCGAGCGGGGCGGGCCGACCTACACGGCGGACACGCTGGCGGCCCTCGAAGGCGACGACCTCTTCCTGGTCGTCGGCGCCGACGTCGCGAGCCTCCTCGACACCTGGGCGCGTCCCGAGGACGTGCGGGCGCGGGCGACGCTGGTCGTCGTGGATCGTCCGGGTTCGACGTTCGACCCTTCGGCGCTGACCCTCGACGGGTGGCGCGTGGAGCGAGTTGACATCCCGCGCCTGGAGGTTTCGTCGAGCGACCTTCGCGCCAGGGTCGCCGACGGACGCCCGATCGACTTCCTCGTGCCGGACCCGGTGGTCCGCGAGATCGAGAAACGAGGTCTGTACGCTCGAAGCAGATGACCGCAAAGGCCGCGCGTGCGCAGGGTGCTCTCGCCATCGCCGGCCTCGTCGTCGCTGTCATTGCGACCGTGGTACTCGTCGCGACGCCGGTCTCGTCCCGCGGCGCCCAGGGATCGATCCCGATGGCCGGAATTCTGCGGACCGGGATCCGGGTCGACGTCGAGGGCGGTGACCCCTTCGTGGCCTACGGCGTCGCCGACCGGCTGACCGGCGCCGGCGCGTCGCTCGGCGCCGTTCGCCCTGCGATGGATCGCAACTCGGTGGAACCGTCGACGATGATCGTGTACTACGACCGGGAGCAACAGTCGTCGGCCGAGCAGGTGAAGGATCTCCTCGGTGGAGGAAGGTTGCTGCGCCGCCACGCGTTCGAACCCGGTGTCGACCTCACCATCGTTCTTGGGAAGGACCTGTCTCGTCTGTGATGACCACCCGTAGGGCCCACGATCTCGAGGAGGTGCGCACGTGGGCGGCCACAGCTGCGCGTGCCGCCGACGAGAAGAAGGCGACCTCGACGCTCGTCCTCGAGGTGGGCCCGATCCTCGCCATCACCGACGCCTTCGTGATCACGTCGGCGCCGAACACGAGGCTCGTGAAGACGATCGCTGACGAGGTCGAGAAGCAGGTCAAGGCCGGGGGAGGCCCCGGCCCGCTTCGGGTCGAAGGCCTGGACGACGCCCGCTGGGTCCTCCTCGACTACGGCGACTTCGTCGTCCACGTGTTCCTCGACGAGGTGCGGGACTTCTACGACCTCGAGCGGCTCTGGTCCGACGCGTCGCGCCTCGACTGGGAATCGCTCGTCACCGAGCTCCCGGCCGCCGCCGGAGAGTAGGAGCTCGGCGGCAGGAACTCGTCCATGAACGGGACGATGACCTCGGACGGAAGCAACCCTCGACGGCGACGACGCCACCGAGGATGCAAGCAAAATGTGGACCTGGCGGGATTCGAACCCGCGACCTTCACCATGCCATGGTGCTGCGCTACCGAGCTGCGCTACAGGCCCAAGGCCGGTCAATGTAGCAGCCCCGGATGGCCGTTCCCGTCCCGGATGGGGCGAGCGTACGAGGCCGGTGTGACCGTGAACCCGGCCTAGCATCCGGCCCCATGGTCGAGCCCTACGACGCCCCGGCGATCGAGAAGAAGTGGCAGGAACGCTGGGCGTCCGAGGGGACCTACCAGGTCGACAACGACGACCCGCGGCCGCCCTCGTACGTGCTCTCGATGTACCCCTACCCGAGCGGCCCGGCACACATGGGGCACGTCCGCAACTACACGTTCGGCGATCTCCTCGTCCGTCACCGGACGATGCAGGGCCATGGCGTCCTCAGCCCATTCGGCTTCGACAGCTTCGGTCTTCCGGCCGAGAACGCGGCCATCAAGACGGGCGTCCACCCCCGCACGTTCACCGACGAGAAGATCAAGGAGCTCACCGCCTCGATCAAGGGGATCGGCGCCGTCCACGACTGGCGCCGGGAGATCAGCAGCCACGATCCCGAGTTCATGCGCTTCACCCAGACGCTGTTCCTGCACCTGCTCGAGGCCGGCCTCGCGTACCGGGCCAAGGCGCCGGTGAACTGGTGCCCGGGGTGTCACACGGTGCTCGCCAACGAGCAGGTCCTCGGTGACGGCACGTGCGAGCGAAGCGGGGACGTCGTCGACAAGCGCGACCTCGAGCAGTGGTTCTTCAAGATCACCGACTACGCGCAGGAGCTCCTCGACGACCTCGACGGGCTCGAATGGCCCGAGCGGGTCAAAACCATGCAGCGCAACTGGATCGGCCGCAGCGAAGGGGCCGAGTTCGAGATGCAGGTCGAGGGCACCGACCACCGCATCAAGGTCTTCACCACCCGGCCGGACACGAGCTTCGGCATGACGTACGCCGTGCTGGCACCGGAGCACCGCCTGGCCCTCGAGATCACGACCAGGGAGCAGTACGTCGAGGTCGAGCGCTTCATCGCGCAGGCCCGGATGACGAGCGACATCGACCGCCTCTCGTCCGAGGGCGCGCTCGACAAGCGCGGCGTCTTCACGGGCGCGCATGCCATCAACCCGTTCACGAACCAGCCGGTGCCGATCTACCTCGCCGACTACGTCCTCGTCACCTACGGCACCGGGGCGATCATGGCGGTGCCCGGACAGGACCAGCGCGACTGGGACTTCGCCGAGGCCTACGACCTCCCGATCGTCCGGACCGTCCAGCCGCCCGAGGGCTTCGACGGCGAGGCGTACACCGGCGACGGTCCCGCGATGAACAGCCAGTGGCTCGATGGGCTCGACGTGGTTGCCGCCAAGGCCAAGGCCATCGAATGGCTCGAGGCGGAGGGCATCGGCGTCCGCAAGGTGAACTTCCGGCTCCGTGACTGGCTGATCTCCCGCCAGCGGTTCTGGGGCTGCCCCTTCCCGATCGTCTACTGCCCCGACCACGGAGCGGTCCCTGTCCCCGAGGCGCAACTGCCCGTCGTCGCGCCCGACGACGTCGAGTTCCGTCCGACAGGGGAGTCGCCGTTGCGCTTCCACGAGGGCTTCCTCCACACGACCTGCCCGACGTGCGGCGGACCCGCAGAGCGCGAGACCGACACGATGGACACGTTCGTCGACTCGTCGTGGTACTTCCTCCGCTTCTGCGATCCCGACAACAAGCTGCTGCCGTTCTCGAAGGAGGCGGTCGAGCGGTGGATGCCCGTCGACCAGTACATCGGCGGCATCGAGCACGCCATCCTCCACCTGATGTACGCCCGGTTCTTCATGAAGGCGCTGGGCGACCTCGGGCTCACGCCGCCGGGCATGCGGGAGCCGTTCCGCCGACTGTTCACCCAAGGGATGATCCGCATGGGCGGGTCGAAGATGTCGAAGTCGAAGGGCAACCTCGTCGCCCCGTCCAAGTACCTGACGACGACCGGCGCCGACGCCCTCCGCCTCTTCCACCTCTTCGTCGGGCCTCCCGCGGACGACGTCGACTGGACCGAACAGACGGACGAGGTCATCGACGGCTGCGCCCGGTTCCTCAAGCGGGTCTGGCGCCTCGCCCTCGATCCCGACGCCGCTCCGGCGGCGACCGACGGCCTCGCCGTGGACAAGGCCGCCCACCGGCTCATCGCCAAGGTCACCGACGATTTCGAGCGCTGGTCCTACAACACCGCCGTGGCTGCGCTCATGGAGTTCACGAACCTCCTCTACAAGGCGGGCACGACGGACTTCGCCGTCGACACGCTGCTCCTCCTGCTGGCGCCCATGACGCCGCACCTGTCGGCCGAGGCCTGGGAGCGGCGGCACGGCGGCGGCAACGTCCACTCGCAGTCGTGGCCCTGCGCCGACCAGGCCATGCTCAGCGTCGAGTCGACGACGATGGTCGTCCAGGTGAACGGGAAGGTCCGGGATCGGATCGACGTCCCGCCGACGATCTCCGCCGAGGATGCCGAGGCCCTGGCGCTGGCCTCGACGAAGGTTCAGGACCAGCTCGCCGGTGGGCCGCCGAAGAAGGTCATCGCCCGGCCGCCGAAGCTCGTGAACATCGTGGCCTGAGGACGTAACCGAACCGATCCTCGGCCGGTCGGAGCACCATGACGCCTGCGGAGAGGTCTTCGTTCACGCTGCCCGGACGCATCTCGGAGGCGGTGGCGTCAGGCGCCGGGACCTGCACCTTCGTGACCAACAATGTGACGGACCCGGTGCAGTGGTCGCAGCTCCACGAGGAGGCGAAGGCAGTCGCCGCCGGGCTGCAGGCGAGGGGCATCGGACCCGGCTCCCACGTGAGCCTCCTGGCGCCGACCAGTCGGTCGCTCGTCACCGCCATCCAGGCCGTCTGGCTGGCCGGCGCCACCGTGGTGGTGCTGCCGCTGCCGATGCGACTCGGGTCCCTCGAGGAGTTCGTCGCCCAGACCCGCGTACGGATCAAGGGAGCCGATTCCGCGCTCGTCCTCGCCGACGACGACCTCGCCGCCTTCCTCGAGCCCGACCCGGAAGACCCGCCGACCGCGCTCCTCGGCGAGCTGATGCCGTGGGAGGAGGGCCGGCCGACCGCTGCGGACTTCGTGGCGCCGGACATCGCCGAGGAATCACTCGCCATCCTGCAGTTCACGAGCGGGTCGACGAGCGATCCCAAGGGCGTGATGCTCCCGCACCGGGTCGTCGTCACGAACCTCGACGGCATCGCCGAGAGAGCGGAGCTCGACCCGCCGACCGATGTCCTCGTCTCGTGGCTTCCGCTCTACCACGACATGGGGCTGATCGGGCTGTTGACGCTGGCCATGTATTCGGGGACGGACATGGTCCTGGGCGCGCCCCAGGACTTCATGGCCGCCCCCGCTCGGTGGATGCAGTGGATCAGCGACTTCGGCGGGACCGCCACCGCCGGGCCGAACTTCTCGTACGCGTTGGCGGCCCGCGCCCTCAAGCGCATGGAGAACCTCGATCTGTCCAAGTGGCGGGTGGCGCTCAACGGGGCCGAGCCCGTCGACCCCGAGACCTTCGACGCGTTCTGCGCGGTCGCCGGGGAGCACGGCTTTCGCGCCGGCGCCGCCTTTCCCGCGTTCGGGATGGCCGAGGTCGCCATCGCCGGCTCATTCCCACCGCCGATGCGGGGGATCGTCGTCGACACGGTCGACAAGAAGATCCTCGAGACCGAGCGCTACGCAGCACCCGTCGAGCCGGGCGTCGACGGCTCCCGTTCACTCGCGAAGCTGGGGAAGCCGATCCCCGGATTGGAGATGCGCATCTGCGATCCCATCACCGGGGACGTCATGGTCGAGCGTGAGGTCGGCGAGCTCGAGATCCGCGGCACGTCGGTGACGCCCGGCTACTACAAGCACCCCGAGGCGACCGCCGCTGCCTTCCACGACGGGTGGCTCAGGACCGGCGACCTGGCGTACCTCGTCGGCGGCGAGCTCGTCATCTGCGGCCGGATCAAGGACGTGATCATCGTCGGTGGGCGCAACGTGTTCCCCGAGGACGTCGAGCGCGTGGTCGCAGAGGTCGACGGCGTTCGCGCCGGGAACGTGATCGCCTTCGGCGTCGAGGGGCGCAAGGGCAAGGAGGCGTTCGTCATCGTCGCCGAGACGAAGGCCACCGACGCGGCCGATTCCGTGCGAGCTGCGGTATCCGTCCGGGTGCGTGATGCCATCGGGATGCCGGCAGAGGAGATCGTCCTGGTGGCTCCAGGCACGCTCCCCAAGACGTCGTCGGGGAAGTTGCAACGCTCGCTGTGCCGGACGAGATACCTCGAGGCCGGCCTCAGCCTCGTCTGATCGTGCGCGTCGCCGGGGCCCGCCGAGCGGGTTCCCCGGAGGGTTCCTAAGCCGCCTGGAGCTTCTTGATGACCTCGGTCTTGGCGTCGCGGTCGCTCGTCAACTGCGTGTAGAAGCCGGTGCGGTCGATGGCACCGCCGAAGCGTTCGACGAGTGTGTCGGCGACCTCGGAGAGCTCGCACTCGATGGCGAACGTGTGCAGGATCTCGTCGTCGATGAGGTTGGCCATGTCCCCCCACTTGCCCTGCTTCGACAAGCCATTGAGCTCGGTCTGGAGATCACCCCAACCGTGGAGCTCGAGGACCGGACGGTACGCCGGCGTCGAGCCGTAGAACGACACTTGGCCCTTCACCATCGTGCGGGCCGCCTCGCGCTCCGCGTCGTTGCCGGTGATCACGAACGCGGTGTAGCTGGTCTCGAAGTCGCTGCGCGCGCGACCGCCCTTGGCGAACCCCTTCTCGAGAGCGGGGATCGTGACCTCCTTCAGATACCGCTCCGTCGTGAACGGGTGGACCAGGAACCCGTCGCACACCTCACCCGCGACCTCGGTCATGTGCTGACCGACGCCGGCGAGGAACACCTTCGGCGCCCCGTGCGGATTCCGGCCCGGCGAGAAGAACGGCGTCATCAGCGTGTGGCGGTAGAACTCGCCCTCGAAGCTGAGCTTGGTGCCGTTGTTCCAGTTGTCCCAGATGGCGCGCATGGCGAGGATGAACTCGCGCATGCGCGGCGCCGGATGCGACCAGGGCATCGAGAACCGCTTCTCGATGTGGGGCTTGATCTGGCTTCCGAGGCCGAGGATGAAGCGACCCTTGGATGCCAGCTGCAGATCGTTCGCCTGCATCGCCGTCGTCATCGGCGAGCGGGCGAAGGCGACGGCGATGCCGGTCCCGAGCTGGACCCGCTCGGTCGCCAGGCCGGCGACGAGCAGCGGGAAGAACGGGTCGTGCCCGGTCTCGGCCGACCACAGTCCGTCGAAGCCTTGGTCCTCTTGCAACTTGGCCAGGTCCGCTGCGTTCTCGAACCCGCCGATTCCTCCGTCGACTTTCATCCGGCCGAACCTAGCGAGTCGCGCCTACCCCTGTCCTTCCTCCCGCAAGAAGCGCTGGAGCTCGGCAGCGATCTCGTCCCCCGACGGCAGGTTCTCGATGTCGAGTGGGGGGTGGCCGCCGGTGTCCGACGACAGCCCGCTGCCCGACGCATCGGTGAGCTCGGCTTCGAACTGTCGCTCGAGCCCCTCGACCATGGCGATGTGCTCCGGGTTCTGCGCGATCAGCCCGTCGATGCGGGTCCGCGTCACTTCGGCGGCCGCTCGGAGCTCGGAGACGTCGATCACCAGGCCGCCGAGTCGAGCGAGCTGTTCGAGCAGGCCGACGCTCGCTTCGGGATACGGCATGCCGGAGACGTAGTGCGGAACCATCGCCCAGAGACTCAGCGCGGGCGTGCCGTGGACCTCGAAGCCCTTGAGCAGCGCGGCGTGGATGCCGGCGGGGACCTCGCGGACGCCGGGTATGAAACCGACGTCGTTGGCCATCGCCTGGTCGATGGCCGTGGCAATCACGCGAGTCGGACGGGTGTGCGGCATCGGCGCCGGGAACCCTCCGAGCCCGACGGCGAGGCGCACGCCGAAGTCGTCGCACACCGCCATCAGCTCGTCCGAGAATGCCTTCCACTTGTAGTCGGGCTCGGGGCCGACGAGGAGGAGGACGTCGTTCCCGCCAGCGTCGGTGCCGGCGCGGAGCTGGATCTCCGAGAACGTCACGGACTCGAGGACGCCGTCGACGATTCGCTGCGAGGGGCGGCGGCTGCGGTGGTCGACGAGCTGGTCGGCGTCGAAGGTGACGATCGGTTCGGTGCGCATGCTCCCGAGCAGCGCGCTGAGGGCGTTCCCGCCGGCGAGGCCGGCATCGACCCATCCTTCGAGACCCATGACGAGCACGGGGTGGGTGGGCTCGACGGAGGACTCACGTCGCGAGAGTGCCATCAGGCGAGGCTGCTGGCGGCGGCCCTCGACGTCTCCGCGAGGCGTACGACGCTCTCGCCGAACGCCTCCCAGCCGGCGCCGTCGTTTCCCATCGCGCCCTTGGCGTAGCGGGTATAGACGCCATCGAGGATGCAGGCCAGCTTCCAGTACCCGAAGGCCACGTAGAAGTCGAGATGGCTCAGGTCGCGGCTCGACTTCGCCGCGTACATCGCGCGCAACTCGTCGCGACGAGGGAAGCCCTGCGCCGTGGTGGCGCCACTGCCGGCGAGGGTCGCGACGGTGTCGTCGGGATCGTTCCAATAGACCATCAGCAGGCCGAGGTCGGCAAGCGGATCACCGAGCGTGCAGATCTCCCAGTCGAGGACGGCGGCGACCTCACCGCGGGAAGTGAGCATGCAGTTGTCGAGGCGATAGTCACCGTGGACGATCGCCGCGCCCTGCTGCTCGGGGATGCGGGCGGCGAGGAAGTCGTGCATCTCGTCGACGAGCGGCACTTCGCGCAGCTTCGACTGGTTGAACTGGCTGTACCAACGCTTGAGCTGGCGGGCGATGTAGCCCTCCTTGCGACCGAGATCCCCGAGGCCGACGGCGTCGGGATCGACGTCGTGGATGGCGACGAGCACGTCGACCAGGCTCTCACCGGCGCGGCGGCGGGCATCGGGCTCGAGCGCCTTGGAGCTGTTCGAGTCGCGAACGATGAGGCCGTCGACGAAGCCCATCACGTAGAAGCTGGCGCCGTTGACCTCAGGATCGTCGCAGTAGCCGAGGGCCGGAGCGACCGGAACGGGCGTCGACGCGAGGGCGCTGATGATGCGGTGTTCGCGGCCCATGTCGTGGGCTGTCGCGAGGACATGTCCCATCGGCGGGCGGCGCAGGACATAGTCGGCGCCATTGGCATCGGTCACCTTGAACGTGAGGTTGCTGCGCCCGCCGGCGACGAGCTCGAACTGCAGAGGTCCGTTCGCGCCGTCGATGTGCTCCTCGAACCAGCCGGTGACCTTGGGAACGTCGATGCCGTCCATAACGGCTCGTAACCGTAGTGGTGATGGGGGACGGGGAGTACGGTCGTCGGTCATGTTGGACGTCACCGATGACACCTTCGAGGCCGACGTGCTCGTCCGGTCCGAGACGCTCCCGGTCGTGGTCGACCTGTGGGCGCCGTGGTGCGGGCCGTGCAAGACGCTCGGGCCGATCCTCGAAGCCGTCGTGGCCTCCACGGAGGGGCGGGTCGAGCTGGCCAAGATCAACGTCGACGAGAACCCACGGTCTGGGGCGACCTTCCGGGTGCAGTCGATACCCGCGGTCTTCGCCCTGCGGGATCGCAAGATCGTCGATTCGTTCATCGGTGCGTTGCCCGAGGCGGGGGTGAAGGCGTTCGTCGAGCGGCTCGCGCCGTCGGCGTCGCCGGCGGACCGTTTGGTGGCCGTCGGGACCGAGGACGCGCTCCGGGCGGCGCTCGACCTCCAGCCCGACCACTCCGGGGCGGTCGTGGCGCTGGCGGAGCTCTTGGTCGGGTCGGGTTCGACGGAGGAGGCGCTCGGCTTGTTGGCGCGCGTGCCGGAGACCGCCGACGTCCGTCGGGTCGCGGCGCTCGCGCGGATGGGTGGCGCCGATGCCGTGCCGTCGGGCGACGGCGTGTCGGCGAAGCTCGACGCGCTGCTCGAGCGGGTCAAGGGCGACGAGGCAGCGCGGCAGGAGTTCCTCGACCTGTTGGAGGTGCTCGGGCCCGAGGATCCCCGGACGATGCGCTACCGACGCGCCATGACCTCGCGGCTCTTCTAGCACTTCGTACTCGGGCCTGGTTCCTGTCGGACCTCCTTTGTAAGGTGGGCCTCGAAGTCGCCGACCTCGCACCGCTTCCCCCCGGTCGATCCCCGTTCCCGGTGGTGCGTGCGTGCCCGAGCTACCTCCTCCTCCCGAAGACGCTCCCGGAAGCAACGCGGGCGCACTCCGTCGGCTGCTCGTGGCGGCGATCGACGGGCTGCGGGCGTGGGCTTCGGGGGACCTCGTGCCAGGCCGGCCGTCGGCCGCGGGACGTCGGGTGTGGGCCGCCGGCGGAGCGTGTCTCGCGGTCGTGGTGGTCGTGGTCGTGGCCTGGCGGGCGTTCGCGGGAGGGGCCGCGTTCACCGGTGGTGCACCTCCGGAGCTGACGATGCCCCGCGTCGGCGCAGCGACCGACGGCGGCCGCGGGGGGCCCGTCGAACGCACGGCGACGACCGCGGCCGACGATGCGCCCACTGGCGGTCCGGCGGTGGTGTTCGTGCATGTTGCGGGGGCGGTGGCCCACCCGGGGTTGTACCGACTCGGCGGGTCGCCTCGGGTGGCCGATGCCATCGACGCCGCCGGTGGTCCTGCCGCCGAGGCGGATGTCGACACGGTGAACCTGGCTGCACCGGTCGCCGACGGCGAGCGGGTGTACGTCGCCCGGCGGGGCGAGGCGCCACCACCGGACGGAAGCGGCGAAGAAGCACGGACGGCGGGGCCGCTCGATCTCAACACGGCGACGGCGGATCAGCTCGATGCACTGCCGGGTGTCGGTCCCTCGACGGCCGAGGCGATCCTCGACTACCGCAAGGAGCACGGACGTTTCCGGTCCGTCGACGAGCTCCTCGAAGTACGCGGGATCGGAGAGGCGAAGTTGGCCGAGCTGCGGTCGAAGGTGCGGGTGCGGTGAGCGACCGAGCAGCCGTGGCCCTCGCGGTGGCCGCCATGGCCGGCGCGTCGTGGGCCCACGCCTTTCCGTGGGTCGCGGTCGTCGCCGCCGTCGTGTTGGCGGTGCTGTCACCTCGACCCGCCGTGCTGTGTGTCGCCCTGCTCCTCGGCGCGTCGGCGCTCGGCGGGCGTTCGTGGGACGGCGTCCGCGATGCGCCGACGTCGGGTCGAGTGACGGCGACTCGGGCGACGCTGGTCCGGGACCCGGAGTGGCGGTTCGGATCGCTGCGCGTCGAACTGCGGATGAAGGGAGGCGATCGGGTCTCCGCGTCCGCGTCGGGTGACGCCGCGAGCGTGCTGTCGCCGATGCTGGCGGGGGAGCGGGTGACGGTCGACGGCCGACGACGACCAGTGAGCCGATCGAGCCGCGAGTTCCTCGCCAGACGTCACATCGGCGCCACCCTCCTCGTCGACGACGCGCACACCCCCGACGCCGGGAGCCCGTTGGCGCGGTTCACCAACCAAGTTCGGCGGACGCTTCTCGACGGCGCTACTTCGATGCCGCCGGAACGTCGCGCCCTCTTCACGGGCGTGGTCCTCGGCGACGATCGGGACCAGTCGCCGATGGAGGTCGACGACTTTCGCGCGGCCGGCCTCACCCACCTCCTCGCGGTGTCCGGTCAGAACGTCGCCTTCGTGTTGGCCATCGCCGCGCCGTTGCTGCGGAGGATCTCGCTGCGGTCGCGCTTCGCCGTCGGCGTCGGCGTCCTGTTCGCGTTCGGGGTGCTGACGCGGTGGGAGCCGTCGGTGTTGCGGGCGGTGGTGATGGCGGGGCTGTCGCTCGGTGCCGCGGTCGTCGGCCGACCGGCGTCATCCCTCCGCGCCCTGGCGTTGGCGACGACCGGCCTCGTGCTCGTCGATCCGATGCTCGCTGGGTCGCTCGGCTTCCTCCTCTCGGTCGGCGCCTGCGCGGGCATCGCCATCCTCGCCCACCGACTCGAGGCCCAGGGAGTGCCCACCGTCCTGGCCGTCACGCTGGCCGCGCAGGCCGGGGTGTCACCCGTGCTGCTGCCGCTGTTCGGCGGGGTCCCACTGGCGTCGCTGCCGGCGAACGTCCTCGCCGTCCCGGCGGCGGGTCCGGTGATGGTCTGGGGGATCGTCGCCGGCCTGCCTGCCGGGATCGTCGGTGGACGGGTGGCGACGATCCTGCACGTCCCGACGCGCCTGTTGCTGTGGTGGATCTCCGGCATCGCCCGAACGGCCGCGGCGCTCCCGCTGCCGACGCTCGGCCCGACAGGAGTCGCCGCGACCGGGGTCCTCATCGGTCTCGTGGTGCTGGTGATGCGATCGGGTCGGCGCCTCGCCGCCGCCGCCCTGGGCCTCGTCGCCCTTGTCGCGCTCGTCACGGTTCGCCCACCGACGGTGCCGCCGTCACCCGCCGGGGAGGACGTCGTTCCGGGCGCCCGGCTGTGGCGGGGGGACGGTGCCGTCGTCCTCGCCATCGCGGGCAACGTCGACGAGGCGGCGCTGCTGGGCGCCCTCCGCGTGCGAGCCATCCGACGCGTGGACCTCCTCGTGCTGCGCTCGGGGCGCAGCACCTCGGCCCGCCTCACGGCGGCCGTTCGCCACCGATCCGACGTCCGAGTGATCGTCGCGCCCGCCGGACACCGGGTGCCCGGCGCACGGGCGATGCTCGACGAAGGGATCGTCCAGGTCGGGACGCTCCACGTCGACGTGCGCCCGCGTGGGGGCCGTCTCGACGTCCGTGTAGGTTCGCCCCGTGCGCCTCGCGCTCGGTCCCCGCCGGTACGACGTGACCACGCGCGCCCTCGTGATGGGCATCCTGAACCGGACGACGGACTCGTTCTTCGACAAGGGGGCCTACTTCGCCCTCGACGACCTGCTGCGCCTGGCGGAGACGCACCTCGCGCACGGCGCCGACCTCCTCGACGTCGGCGGCGTCAAGGCCGGGCCGGGTCCGGAGGTGACGGAGCAGGAGGAGCTCGACCGGGTCATCCCGGCCGTGGAGGCGCTCCACGCGCGGATCGACCTGCCGCTGTCCGTCGACACGTGGCGGGCCGAGGTGGCGCGCCAGGCGTTCGCCGCCGGCGCCGTGGTCGGCAACGACATTAGCGGGTTCGCCGATCCGGCCTATCTGCCGGTGGCGGCCGAGGCGGGGGCGACCGTCGTCGCCACCCACATCCGTCTGCGCCCTCGCGTCGCCGACCCCGAGCCCGAGTACCCCGGGGGGGTGGTGCCCGCGGTGCGGGACTTCCTCGTCGAGCGG
>DATLED010000025.1:0-18674 GCA_035525495.1 Acidimicrobiales bacterium
ACCTTCTCGCCCAGCTCCCACGTGGGCATCGCCAGCGCACCCGTCTCCGCCACGAACGGCTCCGCCTCGTCGGGCTTGGCCGTCTCGATGGTCAGCGACCGCAGTCCACCGAGCTCCTCGATGGCGGCGGCTTCATCGGGCACCGGCTTGCCGTGGGCGTTGTCCTGGTCCTCGACGGCGGCAACTCCCTTGCCCTTCTTGGTCTTGGCCACGATCACCGTCGGCCGGCCCGTGGTGGCAGCCGCTTCGGTCATCGCCGCGTCGATGGCGGCGCAGTCGTGCCCGTCGACCTCGATGGTGTGCCAGCCGAAGGCCGCCGCCCGCTTGGTGTAGGCCCCAAGGTCCCAGCCGTGCATCGTCTCGCCCCGCTGGCCGAGGCGGTTCACGTCGATGATGGCGGTGAGGTTGTCGAGCCCGCGGAAGCCGGCGGCTTCGAACGCTTCACACATCGAGCCCTCGGCCATCTCGCTGTCGCCACACAGCACCCACACCCGGTAGGGCAGGCGGTCGAGGGTCTTGCCGGCCATGGCCACACCGACGCCGATCGGCAGGCCCTGGCCGAGCGAGCCGGTGGCGACGTCGACCCACGGCAGCACCGGCGTCGGATGCCCCTCGATCTTCGATCCGTACCGGCGGAAGCTCAGCAGGTCGTCGTCAGTGAGGGCGCCGCACGCCTTGTAGAGCGCGTAGAGGAGGGGAGAGGCGTGGCCCTTGGAGAAGATCAGGTGGTCGTTGTTGGGGTGGTCGGGCCGGTCCCAGTCGTAGCGGAGGTGGTTGGCGGCCAGCACGGCCACGAGGTCGGCGGCAGACATCGACGAGGTCGGGTGCCCGGAGCTCGCCGCCGCGGCGGCCCGTACCGAGTCGACCCGCAGCTGCTGGCCGAGCTCCTGGAGTTCGTCGACGGAAAGCGCGCTCACGTCAGCCGACGCTACCTGCCTCCCGCAACAGGGCGATCGACGCGGTGAAGCCGTGGAGGAAGTTGCGCCCACCGACGGCCCCGAACTCGCCGGCGCAGAACATCCCGGCGGCGGGAGGACGCCCGAGGTACTCGTCGACGAGCCCGGCGTCGTGGTGGGCGACGTCGAAGAGGGCGCGCCCCCGGCCGTTGCACGTGAAGATCAGGGCGGACTCGGCCACCCGACCGTTGAGCATCGCCCGGAGGTCGTCGTCGGCCGAGTCGGCGTCTCGCAGGTGGAACTGCACGGTGTCGCCGACGGTGACGGGCTCGTCGACGGCGATCCACCCCTCGGTCCGGTTGGCGCCGAGGACGTTGCGGACGAGGAAGTCACCCCGCCCGAAGTCGAGCTTGCGCTCGTCGATGACCCGTCCGACGTGGAGCCCTCCGGCGTTGACGACCGCCACCTCGTCGCTGGTCAGCTCGTGGTCGGCCAGCTCCTCGAGGCGGGACATGGCGTTGCGCCCGGCGAGCCCTCGGACGACGTTCCCCTCGCCTGCGGTCACCGTCAACGGACGACCGATCGGCCGACATCCCTGGCTCACGACGGACTCGATCTCGACCCCCGGACCGACGAACGCCCCGACGGCGCCCGTCACGAGGGCCCGCTCGTCCAACAGCAGCCGGTTGCCGCCCGGGCCGCGCGCCGCCGATGCCATCCCACCGACGATCGGCAGTCCCGGCCATCGTCGAGCGATCCCGGCGAAGGCCTCCTCAGCCGGGAACCCGAACGGGTCGGCCAGCAACAAGAACGCCGACGGCTCGAACGGCGGGGCGGAGCTCACGCGTCCATCGGCCTCGACGGAGGTGGCGTGGACAGGACCGAACCGTCCCGCCCACAGCGTCACCCCGGAGGAGTCTTCGACCTCCCGCCCGTTGGCGAGGACGGAGACGGCGGTGGCGCCGAGCAGCGCGAACGGCCGCAGGAGCCGGCGCACGACCTCCCCGGCGTCGGCCATCGCGTGGGTGTGGTGGCCGGTGGCGAAGAGCAGCGCCAGGTCCGGCGGCTCGTCGCCGAGCGCCTCGAGCACCTGCCCCGTGACTTCGCCGACGGCGTGCGCGGCGATCGGATGCTCGGACAACGCGGCGGCGAACGGCACCCATCAACCCGGGAGCAGGGTGAGGGGGACGACGGTGACGGGCCCGCCGTCGATGTTGCAGTGCGCCTCGATCGTGCCGTAGTCCTCGTAGGTCAGCTCGGCGCGGACGAGGCGGTACCCGAACTTCCCCGGCTCGACCTGGAACGGCATGACGCTCTTGGCGACCTGCTCGCCGGCCTCGTCGAAGAACAGCACCTCGAGTGCCGCGAAACCGGTCTCGTTGGTGCGGCAGCGCACGAGGACGATGAGGTGCGGGCTGATCGTCACCGGAGGCGGGGTCGGCGCCGCCATGCTGAACATGATCCCGGTGAGGTCGATCCGGGTCGACGGGCCGGGGGCCTGGCGCAGTTCGATGTTCTCGCTGAACGTGGCCGAGACGATGTCCATAGACGCACGACGCTACTGACGCAGCAGACCGTCCTCGAGCGCGACGACCACGTCGGCGGCGGCCAGGGTCGACGGTGAAGGGCGCGCCGCCACCATCGTCGACTGCGGCAGGCAGAGCCGGCGCTCCCCGGCGGGGTGGAGCTCGAGCTCGACCGCGGCTCGCCGGAGGGTCCGACGATCGAGCTGCCGAAGGTCGACCCCGTCGAGGCTGACGACGCCCCTCGTCGGCACCCGACGGCCGGTCAGGAGGTCGATCACGGCGTCGGGGCCGCCGTCATCCGGGCCGGCGACGATGGCCACGAGGGTCCCCGGGGTGAGCGTGAGGTCGAGTCCCCGCAAGGCCCAGCGCCCGCAGCGAGCTCGGTCATCGACCCACACCTGATCGAGGTCGACGGACCCCAGCAGCGCCGGCTGGGGTCGCGCCATCACTCGTCGTCCTCGTCGAGCTCCTTGTCGACCCGCTCGCGAAGGAAGTCCCGCAGCGATTCGATCTGCGAGGGCGTGAGCTCGCTCCCGGGCGTCCAGTCATCGTGGCGCTTGGTGAAGCGCTCGAACTCGGCCACCGTCAACACGTCCCGGGGATCGTCGCCGGATCCGATTCGGATCTCGATGTAGCGATCGCGCCCGCCGGGACCGCGCGGCGGGCGGGGCGGACGCGGGGGACGGGGCGGGCGCGGCGGCTCGTGGCGACGGTGCTCCTGGCGGCCCATGAAGTTCTGGCGGATGGCGTCGGCCGTCCGGATGGCCTCGGTCACGCCCCGGAGCTCGTCGCCGAAGTTGAAGCCGAAGGCGCTGGCCCCGCCGTCGTCCTCGATCTCGACCTCGTCGGGATCGGGCTCGGCCAGCAGGTCGACGTCGGCGAGCTCGCTGGCGACGAGCTCGTCGAGCCCGAAGCGGCCGAACTCCTTCTCGATGGCTGCCGCCGCGGACGGGTCCCGCTTCACGAGCTCCTGATAGAGGAGGACCGTGAGCGCCGCCGCCACCGGTCCGCCGTCGGCCGGGGGACCGCCGTCGGCCACTTTGCGGGCCAGCGCCCGGCGGTGCCGATCGATCGCCGCGTGCATCGGCATGAGCTTGCGGGCGTAGTCGTAGCGGCCGGCCGGGGGCTCGCCGCCGGCGATGGCGTTCTCGAGAAACGCCTGGAACGCCTTGGACATCCCCCCCTTGCCGAGTCCACGAGCGACCTTGAGCCGTTCCAGCTGCTCGTCCGTGACGTAGACCGTCACCTTTGCCATACCTACCCCCTACATCGACGCCGTACAGCGCACCATACTCAGGGTCGGGCGGCTGTCAAGGGGTGGCGATCCACACCTCCTCGACGGCCAGCTCCGGGGTGAGGGCGACGAGGTCGGCCCGTGCGCCGGGCGCCAGCACACCGCGGTCGTCGAGTCCCAACAGCCGGGCCGGCGTCGCCGTCGCGGCCGTGATCACGTCGAAGAGGCCGATGCCGGCCTCGTCGACCATGCGCTTGACGGCGCCGTCCATCGTGAGGGCGCTGCCGGCGATGGTTCCGTTGGCCAGGCGGGGGGCGCCGTCGACCATCGACACCCGTCCCTCGGCCAGGCGACCGTCCCTCCACGCGACGGCGTCGGTCACGAGGACCCAACCGCCGTTGCCCTTGGCCCGGGCCGCCGCTCGCAGCGCCGCCGGGTGGACGTGCACCCCGTCGGCGATCAGCGACGGCGTCAGCCGGTCGTCGCTCAGCGCCGCACCGAGCAGCCCGGGCTCGCGGTGGTGCAGCGGACCCATCCCGTTGAAGAGGTGGGTGACGAGGCGGGCCCCGGCGTCGGCACCGGCGAGCGCCTGGGCGTGGGTGGCCGTGGAGTGCCCCAGGCTGACGAGCACCCCCTTGGCGACGAGCCGTCGAATCGCTTCGGCCGCTCGGGGTTGCTCGGGCGCCAGCGTGACGACCTTGACGATCGGCGGCAGCGCCGCCAGCCACTCGAGGTCGAGCTCGGCCAGGTGCTCGCGGGGGTGGGCACCGGGAGCGCCGCCGAGGAACGGCCCCTCCAGGTGGACGCCGAGGACTGCGGGTGCGCCCTCCGGTCGGCGGACCATGGCCGCACCGATCCGCTCCAGGGGTGAGGCGAACCGGTCCAGGGGCGCCGTGATGAGGGTCGGACACCACCCCGTGACGCCCTGGGCACGGAGCAGCCCGTCCATCCGGTCCCATTGGTCGCCCGCGGCGGTCGCGCAGTTCACGTCATCGTGCCCGTTCACCTGCAGGTCGAGAAAACCCGGGCAGAGGACGCGATCGGGCACCCTCGAGCCGCCCGCCGGCGCCCGTACCGCCGTGATCCGACCGTCCTCGACGACCACCTCGCCGGGCTCCAGGAGCCCCGTGGGGGTGACGACGGTGGACGCGGCGATCGTGAACGTGCTCACCCGCCGTTGCTAGCGCACCGGTACCCTCTTCCGCCGTGGCAGTGGCCGGCACGACCTCGACGCGGCAGGTGATTCTGGACGAGGCCCTCGTCCTGTTCGCCGAGCACGGGTACGAACGGACGTCGCTGAACGACATCGCCGGGCGCGTCGGGATCCGCCGCCCGAGCCTGCTCCACCACTTCCCGTCGAAGGAAGCCCTCTACCGCGAGGTCTTCCAGTCCTACGTCGTCGACTGGTTCTCCAAGGTCGACGACGCCATCTCCGAGCCGGTCGACGGGTGGGAGCAGGTCGACCGCGTCCTGACGATGACGTTCCGATTCTTCAAGGAGAACCCGGCGTTCATCCGCCTCGCCCGGGCCGAGGCCCTCGAACAGGGTGGAAGCCGGCTCGGGTTCGACCTCGGCTCCGCGTTGAAGCCGTACCACGACCGGGCCCGCGGCTTCTTCGAGTCCCAGATGGCGGCCGGCAGGTTCCGACGCCACGATCCCGAACAACTGATCCTCACGGGGTACGGCGCCCTCATCAGCTACTTCAGCGACGTCCCCTTCCTCGAGTCCCTGCTCGGACGCGACCCGATGTCCGCCGACGCCCTCGACGAGCGCCTCGAGCACGTCCGCTCGTTCTTCCGCGCCGCTCTGGAGCCCTGATGGCGCCTCGCGACCAACGGGTGCAGGTCCCGCCGAACTGCGACCTCACCCTCGGCATGGTGTGCATCGACAAGTCCGAGCCGGGGCGCAGCGTGTGGCGGATGCTGGCGGACGAGCGCTTCGCCAATCCGGTGGGGATCGTGCAGGGTGGGTTCGTCGCGGCCTTCGCCGACTCGGCCATGGGGGCGGCGTCGGTCACCTACGCCAAGGACCGCAAGGTCTTCAGCGCCAACGCCGAGATCAAGGTGTCCTTCCTGAAGCCTGCGCGAGTCGGATCGACGCTGACGTGCGCGGCCGCCGTGATCTCGGGCGGCAACCGCGCCGCCTTCATCGAGGCGGAGGTCACCGATGAGGACGGCCGTCTCATCGCCAAAGCGAGCTCGACCTACCTCTTGACCCCCCGGGAGTAGCCGTCGTGCCGCGACCGTGGATGGTGCCGGTCCTGGCGGTGACCTTCGTCGCCTCGACGATCTTCACCGGCGTGTCCGCTTTCGGCACTCCCACCCCTGCCGACGCCCCGCCCACCGCCGCCCCACGGCTGAAGACGCGGATCCTGTCGGCGCGACGGGCGCCGGAGCTGCTCAGCCGGACGGTCGCGCAGATCCGCCTCGGCGAGGAGCTGGACGCGGCGATGACGACGCCAACGGCATGCCTCACCGTCGAGGATGGCGAGACCGCGATCTACGGCCACCAGGCCGACCTGGCGCTCACGCCCGCCTCGACACTGAAGATGCTCACGGGCACCGCCGCCCTCCGCCGCCTGGGCCCGGACTTCCGCTTCGTCACCGAGGTGAGGGCGGACCGTCCGGTCATCGGTGGCGTCCTCGACGGCCCGCTGTGGCTCGTTGGATCGGGCGACCCGTTGCTGTCGACCCAGCGCTATGCCGACTCGTTCCGGAACCAGCCGCAGGTGTTCACGTCCCTCGACACGCTCGCCGACCGCATCGCCGGCGCCGGGATCACCGAGATCCGCGGGGGCATCGTCGGCGACGAGAGCCGGTTCGACACCGTGCGCTACCTCCCGAGCTGGAAGTCCGTCTACATCACCGACAACGAGATCGGACCGCTGTCGGCCCTCATCGTCAACGACAACTTCGCCCAGTTCCGGCCGAAGAAGACGATCGCCACCCCGGACCCGTCCCTCCACGGAGCCACCGTCCTCACCGACCTGCTGCGGGGGCGGGGTCTCGTCGTCGCCGACGCCGGCGCTGGCGCAACCCCCGAAGGCGCCGCCGCCATCGCGTCGGTCTCCTCGCCGGCGCTGCCCGACATCGTCGGCGAGCTGTTGCGGGAGAGCGACAACATGACCGCGGAAGCGCTCACCAAGGAGCTGGGCAAGCGCTACGGCGGCGGGGGCACGTGGGCCGAGGGGACCAAGGTCATCCGGGAGACGGTGGCCGAAGCCGGCCTCGCGGCCGACAACTACCAGGCCGTCGACGGTTCCGGACTCGACGTCAGCGACAAGGTCTCGTGCACCCTCCTCATGGACGCCCTCGACCTCGTCGGTCCCGCCGGGCCCGTGGCCGACGGGCTCGCCATCGCCGGCCAGACCGGCACGCTGTCCCTCCGCTTCAAGGGCAACCCTGCCGAGGGTCGGCTCCGGGCAAAGACCGGGTCCCTCAACAACGTCGTCGGCCTCGTCGGGTTCGTTCGCGCCGCCGACGACCGCAACCTCGAGTTCGCCCTCCTCGCCAACGCCCTGCCGGACAGGACCGACAGCGGCCGGGCGCTGCAGGAGCGGGTCGGGGGCATCCTCGCCCAGTACCCGAAGGCGCCGGCCGTCGAGGTGTTGGCCCCGCGGTGAGCGAGGTCCTGGCGATGTTCCCCCTCGGCACCGTCCTGTTCCCGCACGGGTACCTCCCGTTGCACGTCTTCGAGGACCGGTATCGGCGGCTCACCCACGACTGCCTCGCCGGTGACCGCCGCTTCGGGGTCGTCCTCATCGACCGGGGCCACGAGGTCGGCGGCGGCGACCACCGGACCGACCTCGGCACCGTCGCCGAGATCGTCCAGGCGCAGGAGGCGCCGGACGGCCGGTGGGCGCTGGCGTGCGTCGGACGCAGCCGCCTGCGCGTCGTGGAGTGGCTCGAGGAGGCGCCGTACCCTCGCGCCACGGTCGAGATCCTCGACGAGGCGCCGTGGCCGCCCGACGCCGGCGACGCACTGGCGGTCGCCGAACGGACGGTCCGCCGGTCGTTGGCGCTTCGGGCCGAGCTCGACGAACCGACGCCGCCCATCGACGTCCCCGTCGGTCCCGATCCGGACGTGGCCGCATGGCAGCTGGCCTCGCTGGCGCCGCTCGGACCGCTCGACCGCCAGCGCCTCCTGGCGGTCGACGACCCCACCGAACGGCTGCGGGTCCTGGCGGCGCTCACGGACGAGGAGTGCACGGTCCTTGCGCAGCGTCTGGCAGGCTTCTAGAACGTTCCCTCCGCCGAGTCCGAGGACCCCGCCACCTTGCCCGACAACTCGAAGAGCCTCCCGACGCTGGCCGTCGAGCTCAAGGACCTCGTCGTCACCTACGCCAAGCAGGAGACGATCGAGCCCATCAAGGGCCTCGGCCGCTTCATCGCCTTCGGCGTCGCCGGCTCGCTGCTGGTCGCCACCGGCCTGGTCCTGCTGACGCTCGCCGTGATCCGCGTGCTCCAAGAGGAGCTGCCCGACGTCTTCGACGGCAACCTCTCGTTCGCTCCGTATCTGATCGCCCTCGTGTTCTGCATCGTCGTCTCGGTCCTCGCCGCCCGGGGAATCGGTGCCGCCAAGCGTCGCAAGGGAGCCAAGTCATGAGCCCGTCCTCGGACGTCGATCCGACCAAGCCCGTCGGCCGGTCCGACATCGAGTCGAAGCTGCGGGAGATCCGCGGCGAGGTCGACTCGACGGCGACGGCGGCCAAGCCGGCGGTCATGGCCATCGTCGGCGTCGTCGCCGTGGCCGTGCTGGCCGGCGCCTACTTCCTCGGCACCCGCAAGGGGAAGAAGAAGTCGACGGTCGTCGAGATCCGGCGGGTCTAGGTGGCCCGCACCCAGGGCGGCCTCAAGGGGATCCTCTGGCGCGCCGCAGTCCGCAAGGGCTTCTGGGGCGGCCAGCGGAGCTGGATGACGCTCTTCGCCGTCATCGCCACGGCCAAGGCCCTGCGTCGCATCAGCGGCCGCACCCAGTCGGTCGTCTACACCGAGGAGCTGCTGCCAGGGCAGGCGCTGGTGATCACACACCATGACGGGCTTAGGCGCGACGGTGCAACCTCGTGATCCGGCGCGGTTGAGCGAAGGCGCGAAGCCCGGTTGGCGAGGTTGCACCGTCGCGCCTTCGCCCGTCGTGCATGCCGACCTGCGTCACGGCGACAAGCCGTCATAATCGACGGGTGCTGGTGAAGCTCCGGAACCCCCGGCGCGAGGTGGAGGTGCGCGGACCGAAGCGGGTCCAGGCACTCCTCGAGGAGCTCGGGATGAACCGCGAGTCGGTGCTCGTGATCCGCGGCGACACGTTGGTGGTCGGCGACGCGATGCTCGACGATGGCGACGAGGTCGAGGTCCGTCCCGTCATCTCCGGCGGTCTGTCGTGAGATGCCGCCGGTGCAAGACGCCGGACATCGTGATCGAGATGCGGCGCCACAACGCCGCCTTCTGCAAGGACTGCTTCCTGCACCACGCGCGAGAGCAGGTGCGCAAGACCATCGACGAGTTCCGCATGTTCCCTCCGGACGCGCGTGTCCTCGTCGCGGTGTCGGGCGGCAAGGACTCGCTCGGGCTGTGGGACCTCCTGCTCGACCTCGGATACTCCGCCGACGGCCTCTACCTCGGCCTGGGCATCGGCGAGTACAGCGACGTGTCCGGCGAGATCACCCGGGCGTTCGCGGCGAAGCGCGGCGCCAAGCTCATCGAGGTCGATCTCCCGACCGACCACGGCTTCGACATCCCCACTGCGGCGCGCGTGACCAAGCGCGTCCCGTGCTCGGCGTGCGGCCTGTCCAAGCGCCACCTCTTCAACGCCGCCGCCCGCGAAGGTGGGTACGACGTGATCGCCACGGGCCACAACCTCGACGACGAAGCGGCGGTGCTCTTCGGCAACGTGCTGCGCTGGGAGGCCGACTACCTCGGTCGCCAACTGCCGGTGCTGCCGGAGTCCGAGGGCTTCGTGAAGAAGGTCAAGCCGCTGGTCCGCCTCGGTGAACGCGAGATGGCGGCGTACTGCATCCTCACCGGCATCGACTACCAGGTCGAGGAGTGCCCCAACGCCGTCGGCAACAAGCACCTCGGGTACAAGGAGGCGCTCAACGCCATCGAGGAGCAGTCTCCCGGCACCAAGAACGCCTTCTACTTCGGGTTCCTGGCCCGAGGTGCGGACAGGTTCGCCGGCGCGTCCGAGGAATCCCGTCTCGACCTCGTCCCCTGCCCGTCGTGCGGATCGCCGACGACCGGCGAGGTGTGCGCGTTCTGCAAGCTCGTCGTGCGGATGACGGCGACATGAGTCGCGTCTTCGGCGTCGGTGACCGGGCGCTCCTGATCGATTCCAAGACGCGGCGGTACCTGGTGACGCTGGCGCCCGAGGGAGAGTTCCACACCCACGCCGGGTTCGTCCGCCACGACGAGCTCATCGGCCAGCCGGAAGGCGTGACCGTCCGTTCGACGGCGGGCGCCCGGTACCTCGCGGTGCGACCGACGCTGAGCGACTTCGTCCTCAAGATGCCGCGCGGCGCGCAGGTCATCTATCCCAAGGACCTCGGACCGATCCTGATGCTCGCGGACGTCTTCCCGGGGGCCCGCGTCCTCGAGGCCGGCGTCGGATCGGGCGCGCTGTCGATGACGCTGCTGCGCGCCGGGGCCGACGTCGTCGGCTACGAGCTGCGGGCGGACTTCAAGGCCAAGGCGGAGGCGAACGTGGTGGCGTTCCTCGGCGCCGAGGCGCTCGAGCACTACCGGGTCGAGGAGCGCGACGTCTACGACGGCATCGACGAGACCGACCTCGACCGCATCGTGCTCGACCTGCCCGAGCCCTGGAGGGTCGTCAAGCTCGCCGAGGTCGCGCTTCACCCGGGCGGCATCCTCGTGTCGTACCTGCCGACGATCGGACAGGTCGCCCAGCTCCGCGAGGCCCTGGCCGATAGCCGCTTCGACATGGCGGAGTCGCTCGAGGTCCTGCAGCGGACCTGGCACGTCGAGGGACCGTCCGTGCGGCCCGACCACCGGATGGTCGCCCACACCGGGTTCCTGACCGCGGCCCGACTCGTCGGCGAATAGCAGTAGGGCGCGCCGTGAACCTCCTGGACGTCGTCGTCATCGCCGCCGTGGTGACCGCCGCGCTCGGCGGGTTCCGCGTGGGGTTCCTGGCGCGCGTCGCGTCGTGGATCGGCGTCGCCTTGGGGTTCTACGTCGCGCTGCGGCTCCTGCCAACCATGTTGAGCTCGTTCGAGCTGCCCACCGCGTCTGGTCGGTTGCTGGTGGCGGTGACCGTGCTCATCGTCGGCACCTTCATCGGCCAGGCCATCGGTCTCGTGATCGGGCATCGCGTGCGCGGCGTGCTGCCCCTCGGCGGCGCTCGCACGATCGACCGTGCCGTCGGCGGCTTCGCCGGTGCCCTCAGCATCGTCGTCGCGCTGTGGCTGTTCCTCCCGACGTTGGCGGACGTCGCCGGCTGGCCGGCCCGCCAGGCGCGTGGGTCGGTCCTGGCTCGAGCCGTCAACTCGTCGTTCCCGAAGCCGCCGAACGCGACGCAGTCGGTGCGACGACTCGTCGACGAGCGCGGCTTCCCCCGCGTCTTCGAGGCGCTGCAGCCGGCACCCGACGCGGGCCTCCCGCCCGTCGACTCGGGGCTCGATCCCGAGGTGCAGGCCAAGGTCACGGCGTCGACGGTGAAGGTGATGGGGGAGGCGTGCCGGCGCATCCAGGAGGGGAGCGGCTTCGTCATCACCGAGAACGTCGTCGTCACCAACGCCCACGTCGTCGCGGGTGAGGAGGACGTCGAGATCATCCGTCCCGACGGCAAGCACCTGCGGGCCTCCGTGGTGGTCTTCGATCCGAAGCGCGACCTCGCCGTGTTGCGGGTCGACAAGCTCTCGATGTCACCCCTCGGACGCGCCAACGCCGACAAGGGCCTCACCGGCGCGGTGTTCGGGCATCCCGGGGGCCAGGAACAGGTCCGGGCGGCGCCGGCCCGCATCAGCGACGAGGTGACGGCCGACGGGCAGGACATCTACGGCGCCGACACCGAGCGCCAGGTGTTCATCCTCGCCGCCAACCTCCGACCCGGTGACTCCGGGGGTCCGCTCGTCGACGCCCAGGGACAGGTCGTCGGCGTCGCCTTCGCCATCGCCCCGGACCGGCCGGGCACCGCCTACGCGCTCACCGGCGCCGAGCTCGACGGCGTCCTCGCCCAGTTCAACAGGCAACCCACTGCGAAGGCCGACACCCAGGAATGTCTCGACTGAGTCACCACGCGAAGAAGCGGCGGGCACGCCAGCCGCTCCGTTCAGGGTTGTTCCGGGCCTATTCGATCTCGATGAAGATGCACTCGCCGGGGCACTCCTCGGCGGATTCGATCGTCGCTTCCTCCATGCCGGCGGAGACGTTCGCCAGTCCATCGGGGCCGCCCGGGTTGAAGATCTTGTCGCCTTCCTTCACGTAGGCCAAACCGTCGTCGAGCAGCGTGAACACCGAAGGAGCGATCTCCTCGCACAGGCCATCGCCCGTGCACAGATCCTGATCGATCCAGACCTTCATGCCCATGGGACCAGTCCTACCTTTGCCTGGGGGGTACGGCTTGCAATTTACCCGGCGCGCCGTTGGTAAAAGCAACTCCGCAATGGTGGGGACAGCGACAGGCGTGCGTGTATGGTCCGCGACGAGGAGGTGAGCCCCATGTCCGACGCCGAGCTGAAGCACGAAGTCGACGAGCTGCGGGAGCACGCCGTACTGCTCGAAGAAGAGGTCAACACCCTGCGCCGTCGCCTCCAGGAGGCCCCGAAGCGGGTGCGCACGCTCGAGGAGAAGCTGCTCGAGACCAAGGGCCAGCTCGCACAGGCGGTCTCGCAGAACGAGAAGCTCACCTACACCCTGCGCGAAGCGCGGGAGCACATCGCCACCCTGCGAGACGAGGTCGACAAGCTCACCCAGCCGCCGTCCGCCTACGGGACGTACCTCGGCCGCAACGACGACGGCACCGTCGACATCTTCAGCGGCGGCCGCAAGATGCGGGTCGCGCTGCACCCCGACCTGGAGGACGAGTCCCTGCACAAGGGCCAGGAGGTCGTCCTCAACGAGTCCTTCAACGTCGTGCTCGCCCGGGGCCCCGAGCTGACCGGCGAGGCCGTGATCCTCAAGGAGATCCTGGAGGACGGCAAGCGGGCGATGATCGTCGGTCGCGCCGACGAGGAGCGGGTCGTCGACCTGTCCGAGTCGCTCATGGACGGGTCCGTGAAGCTCCGGGCGGGCGACACGTTGCTCATGGACTCACGCACGGGCCTCCTCACGGAGAAGCTGCCCAGGCCCGAGGTCGAGGAGCTCGTCCTCGAGGAGGTGCCCGACATCTCCTATGAGGACGTCGGGGGCCTCGACGACCAGATCGAAGCGATCATGGACGCCGTCGAGCTGCCGTTCGTGCACCGCGAGCTGTTCGGCGAGTACGAGCTTCCGCCCCCCAAGGGCATCCTGCTCTACGGGCCTCCCGGTTGTGGCAAGACGTTGATCGCCAAGGCTGTCGCCAACTCGTTGGCGAAGAAGGTCTCGGAGGTCACGGGCCGCGTCGGCGCCAAGTCGTACTTCCTCAACATCAAGGGCCCGGAGCTGCTGAACAAGTACGTCGGTGAGACCGAGCGACAGATCCGACTGGTGTTCCAGCGGGCGAGGGAGAAGTCGGAGGAGGGCGTCCCCGTCATCGTCTTCTTCGACGAGATGGACTCGCTGTTCCGGACCCGTGGCACCGGCATCTCCTCCGACATGGAGTCGACGATCGTGCCGCAGCTGCTGGCCGAGATCGACGGTGTCGAGACGCTGAAGAACGTCATCGTGATCGGGGCGTCGAACCGTGAGGACCTCATCGACCCCGCGATCCTCCGACCGGGTCGGCTGGACGTGAAGATCAAGGTCGAGCGGCCCGACGAAGCATCGGCCGCGCAGATCTTCTCCCGTTACCTCCGCCCCGACCTCCCCTTGGACGCCGAGGAGGTGCAGTCGCTCGGCGGGGGCGATCCCGCCAAGGCCGTCGCCGTGATGATCGAGAAGACCGTCGAGGTCATGTACTCGACCGACGACGAGAACCGCTTCATCGAGGTCACGTACCAGAACGGCGACAAGGAGGTCATGTTCTTCAAGGACTTCTCTTCCGGCGCCATGATCGAGAACATCGTCCGCCGCGCCAAGAAGCTGGCCATCAAGCGGGAGATCGCCGGCGACGGCCGCGGCATCCTCACCCAGCACCTGCTCGACTCGATCCGCCAGGAGTACAAGGAGCACGAGGACCTGCCGAACTCGACCAACCCCGACGACTGGGCGAAGATCTCGGGCAAGAAGGGCGAGCGGATCGTGTACATGCGGATCCTCTTGAAGGATCGCGACGCCAAGGGCGGGGAGACCGGCGGCAAGGCGATCGAACGCGTGGGCACGGGCCAGTACCTCTGAGCGCCCGCTGAAACCTGGCGCCGTCCTCGTGCGTGTGTCTCACTCGATGGGGGTCAGCGCGGGCGCAGCAGGTGAGGTCCCAGCAGCGGGACAGGAAGTCGATCTCGAAGCGTTCTGTCGTCGCGAGCACCCGAGGCTCGTCGGGTCGGTGGGGCTGTACTTGAACGACGTGTCGCTGGCCGAGGAGATCGCGCAGGAGGCACTGCTTCGAGCGTGTCGGGCGTGGCCACGGGTGCAGCAGCTCGAATCGCCCGGGGGCTGGACGCACCGAGTCGCCATGAACCTGGCGGTCTCGGCGGCCCGGTCTCGCCGGACCCGCCAGCGGGTCGACGAACGGCTGGCGACGTACGCACGGCGATTCGCGGAGCACTCCGACCGGACCAGTGCGATCGCGATGCGGACTGCCGTGGCGTCTCTTCCAGAACGGCAGCGTGAGGCGTTGGTCCTGCGGTACTACGCGGACCTCTCCGTCGCCGACACCGCCGAGGCCATGGGTTGTCCCGAGGGGACGGTCAAGACGCTCACCAAGCGTGCCGTCGAGGCGCTCCGAGACAAGGGATGGGAGGTCGAGGAGTGAGCCACGTCCGGGACTTCTTGACGGCCGCAGCGCCGGAGCCGAGCCGCCCGATCGACGCCGCCGCCGTCGTGCGCCGCGCTCGCTCGAGCACGTGGCAACGCGGTGTCGCGTGGGGCGCCGGCGTGGTCGCGGCGATCCTCGCCGCCGGCGGTGGCTGGGCGCAGTTGGCACCGGCCGGGCCTGAAGGCGGTACCTCCCAGGAGGCCGCGCACGTCCGCGGGCCCGAGATCGCGGCGTCGGGTGCACGCTCGTCCAGCGGCCGCGAGATCCCGGTGGCGGCGCGCTTCGCGTCCGAGCAGCGGGGCGCTCCCGCCAACGGGTCCGCCGGGATCCGGGAAGCGGCGCCCGCCAACGGCGCCGCGCCAGAATCGCAGGCCGGCGACGACGCCGACTTCGGCCCGTCCTGGTCGTTCTCGCGTCAGCCGAGCAAGGACAGCGAGGGATGCTCGGCGCGGACCGGAGAGGTCGAATCGTGCACCTACGTCGCGACCCGGCCGGGCGGCTACCGGGCGGGGGGGACCTACCGGATCGTGATCGAGCGCGACGGGCAGACCGCCGTGTACGACACCCCCGCGGAGGACCAGCCCAAGGGAAATCCGTGCCGGGACGTCGGGTTCATCCTTCCGGGGGACCGCGTGACGGTCTCCGTGCCACCGGCACCCGAGCAGTGGCCCTCGGAGTCGCCAAACGTCACGACCCAGCCCGGTCGCTCGCCGCCGCCACCACCGCCGGGACCGCCGCCGTTGGGTTCGGTGAGCGTCGGCCCGGACGCCCACTGCTGACGCCGTCGATCCGGGGACCGCGCGCGTCAGTTCGGTGCCGGATTGCGCAGGGTCGGAGGTAGCTTCGTCGGGTGGCGTTGCGAAAGGTGTTCGGGCTCGAGACGGAGTACGGGATCCAACAGCGCGGCCCGGGGGAGTCGAACCCGATCGCGGCGTCGTCGGTGCTCATCAACGCGTACGTCACCGAGTTGCAGCGCAGGGTCGGGTGGGACTTCGAGGACGAGTCGCCGGGGCGTGATGCCCGCGGGTTCGCTCGCGAGGGGTCGATGCCGCCGGAGGTCGACACGCATCTCGTGAACGCGGTCCTCACGAACGGCGCGCGTTACTACGTCGACCACGCGCACCCGGAGTACTCGTCGCCCGAGTGCTCGGACGCCCGCCAGGTCGTCCTGTGGGACAAGGCGGGTGAGCGGATCCTGGTGGCGTCGATGGAGGCGGCCGGGCGGTCGATGCCCAACGGCGAGGGGATCGTCGTCTACAAGAACAACTCCGACGGCAAGGGCAACTCGTACGGGACGCACGAGAACTACTTGATGGATCGGCAGGTGCCGTTCGGTCGCATCGTCCAGCACGTGATGCCGCACTTCGTGACCCGGCAGATCTACACGGGCGCCGGCAAGATCGGGTGTGAGGCATCCTCGTCGTTCGGCGCCGAGGTGCCCTTCCAGCTGACGTCGCGTGCCGACTTCTTCGAGGAAGAGGTCGGGCTCGAGACCACGTTGAAGCGTCCGATCGTCAACACGCGCGACGAACCGCACGCCGATGCGCAGAAGTACCGACGGCTCCACGTGATCGTGGGCGACGCCAACCTCGCGGAGGTCTCGACGTACCTCAAGGTCGGCGTCACGGCGATCGTGCTCTGCATGATCGAGGACGACGTGTTCGGTGAGAAGGACTTCTCGCTGGCGGCGCCCGTGCAGGCGATCCGGAAGGTGTCGTACGACCTCTCCTTGGCGCAGCCCCTCGAACTGGCCCGGGGCGGGACGATGACGGCGCTCGAGATCCAGTGGGAGTTGTTCGACCTCGCCCGCAAGTACGCCGAGGACCACGGGCTGGAGGCCGTCGACTCGGCCGTGGGCGCCGACGTGATGGCCCGATGGGAATCGGTGCTGTCGGCGTTGGAGACCGACCCGATGTCGTTGTCCTCGACCTTGGACTGGGTCGCCAAGTACCGGTTGATGACGGCGTACCGTGAGCGCCACGGCGTCGACTGGACCGACGCCAAGCTGGCGGCGATGGACCTGCAGTACCACGACGTGCGCCCCGAACGTTCGTTGTTCGCCCGGTTGGGACTGGAGCGGGTCGTGTCGGAGGAGGAGGTCGTCGAGGCGATGAGCGAGCCTCCGACGACGACCCGCGCCTACTTCCGGGGCAAGTGCCTCCAGCGATGGGCGCCGGCAATCGCCGCCGCCAACTGGGACTCGTTGGTCTTCGATCTTGGGGCCGAGCCGCTCAAGCGGGTAGGCATGATGGAACCCCTCAAAGGAACGAAGGCGATGGTCGATACGTTGTTGCAGGAGTGCAGGACCCCCGCAGAGCTCTGCGAGCGCCTGTAGGAGATTGAGGACCCATGGCTGAACGAGAGCAGAAGAAGAAGCCAGCACCGGCCCGGACCGAAGAGGTCGTCGACGACGAGGTCGCCGCGGGGCCCGGGCAGGGCGAGAAGTTGAAGGCCGAGCTCGACGAGTTGCTGGACGAAATCGACGAGGTGCTGGAAGAAAACGCAGAGGACTTCGTGAGAAGCTATGTCCAGAAGGGCGGCCAGTAGTTTCGTACGAAAGTCGCTTGACCTGCAATGATCTCTTGCGCACGAACACACGTGCCCCTCCTCAGGGTCGTGTGGGTAGTTCGATGGTGATTCCGCCCAGGCAGAGGTAGATCACTGCGGCGAGGGCTTGGACGGAGTGGTAGCCGTGGCCCCGTCGTTGGATGAGGCGGATCTTGGAGTTGATGCCTTCGAGTCGGGCGTTGGAGAGGCCGAGTTCGACGGCGGCCACGATGCCTTCGAAGTGGGCTCGGATCTGGCCGGCGAGGTTGACGAAGGCCGGGATGCGGCTGCGTAACGCGCGGGTGATCCACTGCTTGAGGTAGGCGCGTGCGTAGGTGGGGTCGACGCGTCGGTAGAGGTCGCGGAGCTCTTCTTTGAGTTCCCAGGCTCGCCAGAGGCGGCGTCGGTCGCGGCGGAGCAGGCGGAGGAGTTCTCGTTGGGTGTCGTCGAGGTGTTCGGCGCCGGCTCGGAGCGCGAAGCGGGTGTTGCGCCAGGAGCGGTCGCCGACGCCGGTCGGGTGGGAGCGGCCGACGCTCATGTAGACGGCATCGAGGGCGCGGTTGGCGATCTGGATGACGTGGAAGGGGTCGAAGCACACGACGGCGTGGGGAACGCAGCGGCGGGTGGCGTGGTGGTAGATCGTGCCGAGGTCCATGGAAACGGCCTCGAGTTGTTGGCGGCGCTCCTCGCCGAGCTCGGCGTAGAAGTCCTCGAGCGCCTTGCCGCGCTTGCCTTTGGCGATCCACACGACGCCGCCTCCGTCGTGGTCGGCGATGATCGTCAAGTACTGGTGGCCGCGCCGGTAGGAGATCTCGTCGACCCCGATGCGATACAGGTTGTCGAGTCGGTCGTCGACGAGGTGTTCGGCCACGACCCGCTCGACGATGTTGTCGACACCGGCCCACGAGCAGCCCATCAGCGTTGCCGTCGTGGTCTTGTCGGTCCGTTGGACCAGCCAGGCGACGATGTCTTCGTAGTCGCGGGTGTGTCGAGCGCCCGGTCGAGCCCAGGCGACGTCCTCGGTTCGCACCCGACCGCACCGTTTGCAGGCGAGGCGTCGGATCTCACCCTCGAGCCACACCCGGCACTTGCCGAGGTTGACGTGACGCCAGCGGCGCACCGAGGTGTCATAGCGAGCGCGGGTTGACCAGCCGCACTCGCAACGCAGCCGGCGGCTGGTGTTGCGGATCCCGACGACGATCCCGACCTCGGCGAAAGCAACGGACACGACGCTCGCGCCAGCGAGGTCGAGCATCCGGTTGAATGCAGTGGTGACGCGCACGTGGGGCGCTCCTTGTTCGGTTGTCTTGGTCGACGTCCGAACCTAAAAGGGAGCCGCCCCGCGTGCGCGTCTTCCGCGTCGGCGGCCAGGGCCACCTCCACCCGACCCCACCAGCACCAACACCCGCCCACGCCCGCCTCGACCATCCACACAAGGTTGAGGAGGGGAACACATGTTCG
>DATLED010000028.1:0-44600 GCA_035525495.1 Acidimicrobiales bacterium
CGCGTCAGCCGCCAAAGCGGTTCCGCGGAACCGCACGAACCCAACAGCCATTCCCACCCAAACCCCGACCGAGCCGGTTCAACGGGGAGTCGGCCAGACCCCGGCCGCCGCGAGTCACGCGTTGTTCAGCAGTCTCCTAGGGGTGGGCGGCGAGGTGCTCCAGCAGGAGCCGGCTGAAGTCTGCGGGCGCCGCCTCGGGCACCCAGTGCGACACGCCCTCGAGGACTTCGAAGCGGTACGGACCGGTGACGTGCGATCCTGTCGCCTCCGCCGCCTCCCGACCGAGCGCCATGTCGTCGGTCGACCACACGTAGAGCGTGGGTGAGGTGAGCTCGCCCACCGCCGGCTGGTCGTCGAACGACGTCGCCCGGTAGTAGTTGAGCGCCGCGGTCAGCGCACCCGGTTGCGACAGCACGGCCACGTACTCCTCGGCCGCCTCGGCCGGAAGGGCCGAGTACAGGCCTCGCAGGGCGGCGGCATCGTTGCCGAGGAAGAACTCCTCGGCCGCCTCGGAGCGGAAGAGGGCGACGTACCCGGACTTCGACTGCTGATCGCCGCCCAGCTCGCCGCGCAACGCCGCCCGGAAGGCCAGCGGGTGCGGAGTGGACGCGACGGTCAGCGTCCGCACACGGTCGGCGTGCCGGCCGGCTACGTGCCAGGCGATGGCGCCGCCCCAGTCGTGGCCAACGAGGTCGAAGCGGTGTGCGCCGAGCTCGTCGGCCACCGCCATCACGTCGGCCACCAACGGGTCGAGCCCGTAGGACTCGACTCCAGCCGGGCGGGCGCCGGGCGAGTAGCCGCGCTGATCGAAGGCGACGGCGCGGTGACCGGCATCACCGAGCGCCGTCATCGTCTCGAACCACGACCGCGACGTCTGTGGAAAGCCGTGCAGCAACACGACGAGCCGTCCGTCTCCGGGGCCCGCGGCGCGGGCCCGAAAGGTCATCCCTCCACCGACGTCGATCGAGAAATCCTCCATCGTCAGGCCTGAGGCGAGGGGGTCATGATGCCGAACGCCGCGCCCTGCGGGTCGACGATCACGGCGAACTGGCCGCCAGGGAAGTCGACGACCGGCACCTGCACCGATCCGCCGAGCGAAACCGCCTCTGCCAGCGATGCCGCGGTGTCCGCGACCTCCACGTAGACGAGCCAGTGCGCCGGCACCTCGGACGGGAACTCGGCGGTCATCTCCATCATTCCGGCAACCGACTCCCCGTCGACCTTGAACTCGGTGTACGGCATACCGGCGTCGGCGCCCATCGTCTCGGCGCCCCAGCCGAAGGCCGACGCGTAGAACGCCTTCGACGCTGCGGCATCGCGCGAGCGGAGCTCGCACCAGGTGAATGCGCCGGGCTCGCGCACGACCTGCGCGCCCGTGTGCTGGCCGGGCTGCCACACCGAGATGAAGGCGCCGCCCGCGTCCGTGAAGACGGCGAAGGTGCCAGCGGCCGGCACCTCCATGGGCGGGACCACGACCTGCCCGCCTGCGGCGGTCACCTTGTCGACGACGTCCGCCGCCGACGGCACGATGACGTACGTCGACCAGAACGGCGGGCCGGGGTTCTGCTGCGGGCCGTACCCGGCGACGTGCTTGCCGTCCGCAGTCGTGAAGAACCCGTAGCCGCCGGTCTCCTCGGGGGGTCCGGCGTCGGCAGCCGACCAGCCGAACAGCCCGCAGTAGAACGCCTTGGCGGCGGGGACATCGGTACCGATGTCGATCCAGCCCGGCGTGTTCGGGACGTGCGTCGTCACCTCAGCCATCTCCGTTCTCCTCTCCGACGATCTCGACGAGCATCGAGCGCCACTCTCCCAGCTGGGACCGGACCTGTGCCGGCGAGAGGACCAGCGCCTCGGCGGTGACGAGGTCGGCGATGTCACGCTGGTCCCAGTAGTCGTGCGACGCGGCGTCGAAGTACGGACGCCGGAACTCGAGGAGGTCGGCCGGCGCATCACCGAGGAACCCGAACAGGGTGAAGGCCAGTTCGATGTCGTAGATCACCGGCGCCCGGCCGAAGCGGGCGGCCCGTCGCAACGCCACGCCGACGCAACCCGCGGTGGCGTCCTCGGCATGCTCACCGGGCTGCAGCTGGAGTCGGTCGCGGAACCGCTTGGCCAGCTTCAGCCCGAAGCCCTGGTCCGGCCCGGTGTGCCCGTAGGACCGGCCTTGCGGGGGACGGAGACCCTCGAGCTCACCTGGCCGCGTGGCCTCCCAGCGGTCCGGGATCGGCAGCGTGTCGGCGGTCCGCACGCGGTCGCCGAGGGTCATCGGGACGAAGTCAGGCTGGGCCATCGGTGGTGTCCTCGCTGCGCCGGCTGCGGAGCAGCCCGTACACGATCGAATCGGAGAGAGCCTGCCACGACGCCTCGATGATGTTCTCGGACACCCCGATCGTCGACCAGCTGGCCTCGCCGTCGGTCGAGTCGATGAGCACCCGCGTCACCGCGCCCGTGCCCTTGTTCGTGTCGAGGACGCGCACCTTGTAGTCGGTGAGGTGCAGGGACCGCAGCGCCGGATACACCTGGCCGATCGCCGACCGGAGGGCGCCGTCGAGGGCGTTGACGGGGCCGTTTCCCTCGGCCGTCGCCACCAGCCGCTGCTCGCCGACGTGGACCTTGATCGTCGCCTCGGTGACGACGTTGCCGTTCTCCCGCTGATCGGTGATGACGCGGAAGGATTCGACCTCGAAGAAGTCCTGCTCCCAACCCGTCGCGGCTCGCATGAGCAGCTCGAGCGAGCCGTCGGCGGCCTCGAAGTGATACCCCTGGTGTTCGAGGGTCTTGAGCTGATCGAGGACCTGCGACAGCGCCGGCCCGTCCATCTCGAGGCCGAGCTCCCGGGCCTTGAACTCGAGGGTCGAACGTCCCGCGAGCTCGCTGACGACGAACCGGGTGCCGTTGCCGACCAGCTCCGGGTCGACATGCTCGTAGGCGTCCCGTGCCCGGGAGATGCCACTCGTGTGGAGCCCCGCCTTGTGGGCGAACGCCGACGACCCGACGTAGGGCTGCTGGGGGTCCTGCGTGATGTTGACGAGCTCGGCGACGTGGTGGGCAACGGCCGTGAGCCGCTCGATGCGGTCCGCGGGGATCGTGTCGATGCCCATCTTCAGCGAGAGGTTCGGGATGATCGAGCAGAGGTTGGCGTTGCCGGTCCGCTCGCCGTAGCCGTTGATGCATCCCTGCACGTGGGTGGCGCCGGCCTCGACGCCTGCCAGCGCGTTGGCGACCGAGCAGTCGCCGTCGTCGTGGAAGTGGACGCCGACGGTCGCGTTGGTGGTCGCTACGACCTCGCGGACGATGCGGCCCGCCTCGTGCGGAAGGCACCCGCCGTTGGTGTCGCAGAGGACGAGCACCTCCGCGCCCGCCTCCTCGGCGGCGTGGAGCACCGCGAGGGAGAACTCGGGGTTGCGCTTGTAGCCGTCGAAGAAGTGCTCGGCGTCGAAGAAGACCCGCTTGCCCTGCCGGCCGAGCCAGGCGATCGAGTCGCGCACCATGGCGATCCCCTCGTCGAGCGACGTCCGCAGCGCTTCGGTGACGTGGTAGTCCCAGGACTTGCCGACGATGCACACGACGTCCGTGCCGGCTCCTGCGAGGTGCTGCAGCGTCGGGTCGTCGTCGGCGTCGCCACCGGCCCGCCGCGTGGAACCGAAGGCCACGAGCGTCGACGTCTTCAGCTGGAGCTCGCCCGCCTTGGCCCGCTCGAAGAACTCGTCGTCCTTTGGGTTGGCTCCCGGCCATCCGCCCTCGATGTAGGGCACGCCGAGGTGGTCGAGCTGCTCGGCGATGCGCAGCTTGTCGTCCACGGTGAGGGACAGGCCCTCGCGCTGCGACCCGTCCCGCAGCGTCGTGTCGTAGATGTCGACGTGTACTGGCAGCTCAGGCATTGACGTAGTCGTTCCAATCCTTGTAGCGGTCGACCTCGCCCCGGACGGCGGCGAAGAAGACCTCCTGGATCTTGCGGGTGATGGGGCCGGGCTCGCCGACCTCGCGGTCGTCGACCGAGCGGATCGGCACCACCTCGGCGGCGGTGCCGGAGAGGAAAGCCTCGTCGGCCGTGTAGAGGTCCGAGCGGAGGATGTGGCCCGTCGTGCACTCGATGCCGAGGTCGCGAGCGATCGCCATCACCGAATCCTGGGTGATGCCCTCGAGGGCGCCGGCCGAGGTCGGCGGGGTGATGATCCGTCCGCTCTTCACGATGAAGATGTTCTCGCCGGTGCACTCGCTGACGTAGCCCTGCGGCGACAGCAGGATGGCCTCGTCGTAGCCGGCCTTGATGGCCTCGATCTTGGCCATCGACGAGTTGATGTACATGCCCGTGCCCTTGGCCGCCGGCGGCATGGCGTTGGGATCGTGGCGCTGCCACGAGCTGATCATCATCCGGACGCCGTTCTTGATGCCGTCGTCGCCGAGGTACGAGCCCCAGGGCCAGATGGCGATCGACACGTTCACCGGACAGGGCAGCGGGTTGAGCCCCATCTCGCCGTAGCCCAGGTACACGAGCGGCCGGATGTAGCAGGACTCGACGTTGTTGACCCGCACGGTCTCCTTGGTGGCGTCGATCAGCTCCTGGCGCGTGAAGGGCACGTCGATGAAGAAGATCTTGGCGCTGTTGAAGAGGCGCTCGATGTGCTCGGTGAGACGAAAGACCGCCGGCCCGTCCTTGGTGGCGTAGGCCCGGATGCCCTCGAAGACCCCGCAGCCGTAGTGGAGGGAGTGGGTGAGGATGTGGATCTTGGCGTCGTCCCAGTCGACGAGCTCCCCATCCATCCAGATCTTGTCGACCTTCTGCACGGTGGCCATCTCAGACCCTTTCTGTCACGAGCCGTCCGATGGCGGACGGCGTGGGATCGGTGGCGAGCACGTCGGCCACCGCCTTGCGGATGCGGGCGCCGGCATCGGCCTCGCCCAGGAACTCGAGGAGCATCGCCCCCGAGAGGATCGTCGCCGTGGCGTTCACCTTGTCGGTGCCGAGGGCATCGTGGGCCGAGCCGTGGACGGGCTCGAACATCGAGGGGCCCGTCCGGTCGGGGTTGAGGTTGCCGGTGCCGGCGAGGCCGACGCCACCGACGACGGCGCCGGCGAGGTCGGTGAGGATGTCGCCGAAGAGGTTGTCCGTGACGAGGACGTCGTAGCGGCCCGGGTCCTCGACGAAGTAGATGCAGGCGGCGTCGACGTGGTTGTAGGCGGTGGCGACGTCCGGGTACTCGGCGGCGACCTCGTCGAACGTGCGCTGCCAGAGGTCGCCGGCGAAGGTGAGCACGTTCGTCTTGTGCACCAGCGTGAGGTGGCGGCGGGGTCGTGACTGCGCCAGCTCGAAGGCGTAGCGAACGCAGCGCTCGACACCGTGACGGGTGTTGACGCTGCCCTGGGTGGCGATCTCTTGCGGCGTGCCCTTGCGGAGGAAGCCACCCTCGCCGGCGTAGGTGCCCTCGGTGTTCTCGCGGATGACGACGAAGTCGAGGCCGTTGCCGGCGAACGGACGGAGGTTGATGTACTGGTCGAGGGCGAAGCGGAGCTTGAGGATGATCCCCCGCTCGATGGTCCCGCCGGGGATGTCCGTGGCGCCGATGGGCGGACCGAGCGGGCCCTTGAGGATGGCGTCGCACGCCCGGATGGCCTCGAGATCGTCGTCGTCGAGGACATGACCGTCGCGCAGGTACCGGTCGGCCCCCAGGTCGAACGTCCGGGTGTCGAGCTCGACGCCGGTGGCGCGCAGCACGTCGACGGCGGCGCCGACGATGTCGGGGCCGATGCCGTCACCGGGGATGACACCGATCTTGTGCGACATGGACAGAGCTCCTGGAACGAAAAAACCGCCCCGTACGGGCGGTTGGACAGCACACACCGAGAGGGGGTGTGTGCGCTACAGAATGATTACCTCGGCGGCGAAGGCGGACATCGACCACGAGGATAGCCTGAATCCCATGACCGAGACCCACCTGAGCCGCGAGACGTACGAGCGGCTGTCGGCCGAGCTCAAGGAGCTCACCACCGTGGGACGGACGCAGATCGCGCAGGCGATCGAAGCGGCCCGCAACCTCGGAGACCTGTCCGAGAACGGCGACTACCACGCGGCCAAGGACGAGCAGGGCCGCATGGAGGGCCGCATCCGCCAGCTGACGGCGATGCTCGAGCACGCCCAACTCGTGGAGGACGAGGGCCCGTCCGGTGCGGTGCGCCCCGGCGTCACGGTCCAGTTGCGTTACGAGGGCGACGACGACGTCGAGACCTACTACCTCGGCTCCATCGAGGAGCGGCAGCAGGGCGTCGAGATCATCTCGACGTCGTCGCCGCTCGGGGTCGCCCTGCTCGAGGGCGCCAAGTTGGGCGACACCGTCGAGTACGAGACCCCCACGGGCGCCAAGATCCGCGTCGAGATCGTCGGCGTTTCTTGACGACGCCTTTTGTCATCTGGATCCCGCCGTGGACGGCGGGATTCGGCTGTCAAAACGGCGTGGGGGCGTGATCGGCGGCGGCGATTCGTTGCCACTACGAGCTCGGGGACTGATCGGGGACACCGGGACCGCCGCCCTCGTCGCCGCCGACGGGACGATCGACTGGTGGTGCCCAGGACGCTTCGATGCGCCTGCCGCGCTGTTCAAGCTGCTTCACGGCGAGGGCGGGGCCGTGCGGGTCGGGCCGGCCGGGCCGCTGCAGCTCGGCGAGCAGTCCTACGACCCCGGGACGAACGTCCTCCGGACGCGGCTCCCTTCCAGCGAGGGCGAGCTCGAGGTCGTCGACCTCATGCCCTGGGACGGGAGCAACCGGCCCGACGGTCGCATCGTCCGCATCGTCACCGCGCTGCGGGGACGGGTCGACGTCGAGATCGACGTCCAGCCCGGCGCCTCCTTCGGCCCGGCGCGCGACGTCCACCCGTTCTCCGAAGGCATCGTCTTCGACGGCGTCGCCGTCCACGCCGGCGTCCCCATCGAGGCCCGCACCGGCAACCTCACCCTCGAGGCCGGCGACCGCGCCGTCGTCGTCATCGGCGAGGTCGGCGAACGTGGCCGCGCTGAAGGACTGTCGATCACCGGCGCCCTCGACCTCCTGGACCGCACGAACACGGCGTGGCGCTCCCACCTGTCCCCCCTCACGTACGTCGGCCCACATCACCACGCTGTCGAGCGCAGCCTCCTGGCGCTCAAGGCCTTGACCTACGGGCCGACGGGGACGATCGTCGCCGCGGCCACGACGTCGCTGCCGGAGCGGGTCGGGGGCGAGCGCAACTGGGACTACCGCTATTCCTGGGTGCGGGACGCGTCGCTGGCGTTCGACGCGACCTATGACGCCGGTCTGACCGACGAAGCCGAGACCTTCAACGAGTGGCTCCTCGGGATCCTGGCCGGTGCCACCTTCCCGCTGCACCCGATGTACGACGTCGACGGTCTTCCCCTCGACGACGCCGGTGAGGTCGAGCTCGGCGGGCTGGACGGGTGGCGGGGATCCCGGCCGGTTCGCATCGGCAACGGCGCCGCCGACCACCTCCAGCTCGACTTCTACGCGGACCTCGTCAGCTCGATCCACGCCCAGCAGTTCCGACTCCCGAACAGTCGCGTCGCCGAGCTGTGGGCGCCATTATCGGCCATGGCCGACTGGCTGGCGACCGCGTGGCAACAACCGGACCGCGGGATCTGGGAGATCCGCAGCGACCCCCGCCACCTGGTGTCGTCCAAGCTCGCCTGCTGGTACGCCCTCGACCGCATGTGCGAGCTCGGCCGGTCCCGAAACCCGCTCGACCTCGACGTCGTGCACTGGCGCCAGACGGCCAACGAGATCCGCCACTGGATCGCCACCAACGGCGTCGCCGCCGACGGAAGCCTCCGCGCCGACGGATCCGAGCGCGACCTCGCGGACGGCTACCTGGTCCAGGTGGCGTGGCGGAACCCTTGGCCCGGCGACGACCGAGTCGTCGACCGGACCATCGACCGCACGGTCGAGCAGCTGGGTTCCGGACCGTTCCTGCGCCGATACTCCTCCGCCCTCGACGACGGGTTCTCCGAAGGCGAAGGTGCGTTCCTGGCCTGTTCGTTCTGGGCCGTCGAGGCCCTCGCCGCTCGCGGTCGTTGGGAGGAGGCGCACGAGCGTATGGACGCCTTGTGCGCGTTCAGCGGACCGCTCGGCCTTCTCCCCGAGGAGGCGGATGTGGCGACCGGCGACTTCCTCGGCAACCTCCCCCAGGCCCTCTCCCACCTCACGCTGATCCAGGCGGCGCTGGCCCTGGCTCGGGGTCCCGCCTAGGCGTTTTGTGGCACATCACGATTCTTTGCGTGCCGGAGCGGTTAGACCCTTGTCGTGCCCCCCGCCGCCCCCGCAGGTCCCCCCCTTCCGCCCGGACGCTCCGTCGACCTCCCCGGACGGGGGACGACGTTCGCCCGCATCGCCGATGGACCTCGCGGAGCACCCACGCTCCTGCTCCTCCACGGCTGGACGGCCAACGCCGACCTGAACTGGTTCCGGTGCTTCGCGCCGTTGAGCCGCCGGTTCAACGTCGTCGCCATCGACCACCGCGGGCACGGCCGGGGGATCCGCAGCCACCGGCCGTTCTCCCTGGGCGATTGCGCCGACGATGCCGCCGCCCTCGTTCGCGAGCTGGGCATCGACAAGGTGATCGCCGTCGGGTACTCGATGGGCGGGCCGATCGCCCAGCTCCTCTGGAAGCGCCACCCCGACCTCGTCGAGGGCCTCGTCCTGTGCGCCACCAGCCGCAACTTCGGGCGCAGCGTCCCCGAGCGGGCGATGTTCACCGGCATGCTCGGACTTTCGGGGGTGGCCAAGCTGACGCCCGGCTCGGTCCGGCGCCAGGTCGCGGGGCGCATCTTCGGGACGCGCTTCGAGCAGTCTCCGCTCGGGGCCTGGCTGGCGGACGAGCTGAAGCGGAACGACCCGTCGACGGTCCTGCAGGCGGGATGGTCGATCGGTCGCTTCTCTTCCGCGGACTGGATCGGCGACGTCGACGTGCCCACGTCCGTGGTCATCACCACCCACGACAACGTCGTGTCCCCTCGCCGGCAACTCCGGTTGGCCGAGTCCATTCGCGGCGCCGAGGTCATCCGCGTCGCCGGCGATCACGGCGTGTGCGTGATGGACCCGGGCCGTTTCGTCCCGGCGTTGCTCGACGCCTGCAGCCGCGTCGCCCGGCGGGCCCGCCTCTCCGCTGTCGTCTGACTCGTGCGGACCTACCGGCTGATCGCCTGAGCGATCTCGTCGGCGGCGGCGACCACGGCGGCCGAGTATCGCCGACCCGGCGAGCGGCTCGTTCGCTCGATCGGGCCCGAGACCGACACCGCGGCCACGACGCCGCCCGCGGCGCCCACGACGGGCGCGCTCACCGACGCCACGCCCCGCTCGCGCTCCTCGACGCTCTCGGCCCAACGGCGGCGGCCCGGGAGCCCTTGCAACACCTTGGCCGCCGAACCGACATCCATCGGCAGGGCCGCTCCGACGTGGACGATCGTGCGGAGGCTGTGCGGCGACTCCAACGACACGACGCAGACCCGCACGTCGCCGCGAGCCACGTAGAGCTGCGTGCTCTCGCCGGTCGCCTCCCGCAGCCGCTCGAGCGCCGGACGGGCGGCGTCAGCGAGCGAACGCCCTGCGACACGCGGCCCGAGACGAAACCTTCCGCCGGCGTCGCGCTCGACGAAGCCGTGGACCTCGAGCGCTGTCGCCAGCCGGTGGGCGGTGGCTCGAGGCAACCGCGTCGCCTCGCTCAGTTCGGGAAGGCCCAGCGGCTCGACCTCGAGGGCATCGAGCACGGCCACCGCCTTGTCCAACACTCCGATTCCGCTTATCGTGGTGTCCACGTAGCGAGACTATCGTCTCAGAATGTGAGATCGCCGTTTCCATGTCACCGCAGACGCTGAGCCAGAAGGTCTGGGACCGTCACGTCGTCCACGCCGGCGCTGACGAGCCCGACGTCCTCTTCATCGACCTCCACCTCGTCCATGAGGTCACGTCGCCGCAGGCCTTCGACGGACTGCGGCTCGCCAAGCGCGGCGTGCGCCGGCCCGACCTCACGTTGGCGACGATGGACCACAACGTCCCCACCACGAGCCTCCTCGAGCCGGTCAAGGATCCGATCTCGAAGAAGCAGATGGACGTCCTGCAGGTGAACTGCGACGAGTTCGGCATCCGGCTCTATCCGATGGGCCACGCGCAACAGGGCATCGTCCACATCATCGGACCGGAGCAGGGCCTCACCCAGCCGGGGATGACGATCGTCTGCGGCGACAGCCATACGTCGACCCACGGGGCCTTCGGGGCGCTGGCCTTCGGCATCGGGACGAGCGAGGTCGAGCACGTGCTCGCCACCCAGACGCTCCCCCAGCGCCGGCCGGGGACGATGGCCCTCACCGTCGACGGCGAGCTGCCCCTGGGGGTGACGGCCAAGGACATCATCCTCGCCATCATCGGGCGCATCGGCACCGGCGGTGGCGTCGGGTCGGTCATCGAATACCGCGGATCAGCGATTCGCGCGCTGTCGATGGAGGGGCGGATGACCGTCTGCAACATGTCGATCGAGGGCGGTGCCAAGGCGGGGATGATCGCCCCGGACGACACGACGTTCGCCTACCTCGAGGGCAAGCAGCACGCCCCGAGGGGCAAGGCGTGGGAGCAGGCACTCGACGACTGGCGCTCGCTCGTCACCGACGATGACGCCGTCTTCGACAAGGAGGTCGTCCTCGACGCCGCCGCCCTGCAACCGCACGTGTCGTGGGGGACGAACCCCGCGCAGGTCGCTTCGCTCGGCGACACCGTTCCTTCACCCGATGACTTCCTCGAGCCGTCCGCTCGTGACGCCGCTGCCCGCGCTCTCGAGTACATGGGCCTGCGGGCGGGCACGGCCATCCGCGACATCGAAGTCGACACCGTGTTCATCGGGTCGTGCACCAACGGCCGCATCGAGGACCTACGGGCCGCGGCCGCCGTCGCCGCCGGGCGCCGCGTCGCCGCCGGCGTGCGGGCCCTCATCGTGCCGGGGTCCATGGCCGTCAAGGCCGTGGCGGAGGCCGAGGGGCTCGACAAGGTCTTCACCGCTGCCGGTTTCGAGTGGCGGGAGGCCGGGTGCTCGATGTGCCTCGCCATGAACCCGGACAAGCTCGCACGGGGCGAGCGGGCGGCGTCGACGTCCAATCGCAACTTCGAGGGCCGGCAGGGACCCGGCGGCCGCACCCACCTCGTGTCGCCCGCGGTGGCGGCGGCCACGGCCATCGCCGGCCACTTCGCCGCTCCCGGGGAACTCGCGTAATGGAGGCCGTCCGCACCATCACCGGCACCGCCGTCCCCTTGCGTCGCAGCGACGTCGACACCGACCAGATCATCCCCGCCGAGTGGCTCAAGCGGGTCGAGCGCACGGGGTTCGGCGAGGGCTTGTTCGATGCGTGGCGGAAGGACCCGTCGTTCGTCCTCAACGACCGGACCTATGTCGACGGCACCATCCTGGTCGCCGGTCCGAACTTCGGCACGGGTTCGTCCCGTGAACACGCCGTGTGGGCACTGATGGACCACGGCTTCCGCGCCGTGATCTCGCCCCGCTTCGGCGACATCTTCCGGAACAACTCGACGAAGGCGGGGCTGCTCACCTGCCAGGTCGACGAGTCGGTCGTGGCTCGCCTGTGGGACGCCATCGAGGCCGATCCCTCGCTCGAGGTCACCGTTGATGTCGAGACCCGGCGGGTCTACGCGCCGGCGATCGGCATCGACGTCGAGTTCCCGCTCGACGACCACACACAGCACCGCCTGCTCGAAGGACTCGACGACATCGGCATCACGCTTCAGCACGCCGACGACATCACCGCGTACGAGCAACGCCGCCCGACCTGGATGCCCACGACCGCTTGACGAACGTTCTGGGCGGACCCGACGACCGATGCGGTCGTTCACCCCACCCAGAACGGATGCTGGCGCCGCTTCGCACACCTAGGTCACGAGGTTCACCAGCCGGTCCGGCACGTGCACGGACCGGAGGACCGCCCGACCGTCGAGCGCACCCGCCACCTTCGGGCGGGCCAAGGCGGCGGCGACCGCGGCGTCTTCGTCGAGACCCGAGGCGACGGTGACGCGATCGCGCACCCGTCCGTCGACCTGCACGACGAGCTCGACCTCGTCGTCGGATCGGGCGGCGCGCGGCTCGGGCCAACGAGCGACGTGGACCGAGCCTTTCCCGTCGTTCCTCGACCACAGCTCCTCGGCCAGGTGCGGGGCCAGCGGCGCCAGCAGCAGGATCAGCGTCCGCACGGCGTCACGCCGGTCCTCCGCGGACAGTCCGGGTCCGTGATCTTCCAGCCAGCCGATGAGCTCCATCGTCGCCGCCAAAGCGACGTTGAACCGCAGGCGTTCGATTGCGTCCGTGGCGCGAACGATCGCCGCATCGACGGGCCGGCGGTCGGGCGCGATCGCCGCCCTCCCAGCACCCCGCCCCTGGACCGCGGACGACGCCAGCTTCCACACGCGCGTGAAGAAGCGCTCGATGCCGCCGATGGCGTCGTCCACGAAGTCGCCGCCCTGCTCCCAGGGCGCGCTGAACAACAGCGCGCACCGCAGTACGTCGCTGCCGTGGCGGCGCACGTAGTCGTCCGGGCTGATCACGTTGCCGCGGCTCTTCGACATTCGGGCGCCGTCCTTGATGATCAGGCCACCGAGTCGGATGCGCGGGAACGGCTCCTCGAACGGGACGAGCCCGAGGTCGTGGAGGGCCATCGTCACGAAGCGGGCGTAGAGGTGGTGGCGCTGCACGTGTTCGGGGCCGCCGGCGTAGAAGTCGACGGGCAGGAACCGCCTCGTCCGCTCGTCGTCCCACGCCACGTCGGGCTTGTCGGCGGAGGGGTAGCGCAGGAAGTACCAAGACGAGTCGACGAACGTGTCCGACACATCGGTCTCCCGGCGCGCCGGCTCGTCGCAGCGAGGGCACGTCGTGCGGACGAACGCGTCGCTGGCGGCGAGAGGCGACACGCCGGTGCCCGTCGGGCGGAACTCGTCGAGGTCGGGCAGGACGACGGGCAGCTCCTCCTCCGGCACGGCGACCGGTCCGCACGTCGGGCAGTGCACGATCGGGATCGGCGGGCCCCAGTAGCGCTGGCGGGAGATCAGCCAGTCCCGCAGCCGGTAGCGCGTCGCGGGGCGGCCGATCTCCCCCTCGAACGGTGGCGCATCCACGACGGGCAGCCCGTGTTCGGCGGCGAACCGAGCGTCGCGCTCGTCCTGTGCAGGCACGCCCATCACCGCGCCCGTCCCGTAGTCGCCGACGACGTAGTCCGCCTCCAGCACCGGCAGCTCGGCGCCAGTGCGCGGGTGCACCACGGTGGACCCCGCGAGCGGCGACCCGACCGGCACCGCCAGGAACGTCACCCCGTCGATCGTGTCCGGCCGCGTCGTGAACACCCCGATCGTTCTGGGCGGGCTCGTCGACCCATTCGGTCGATCAGCCCGCCCAGAACGAGGGGGGGCGAGGGGGAAGTCGATCTCTCGGCCTTGGCTGCGGCCGATCCACTGGCGTTGCAGGCGCTTGGCCCGCTCGGGCCAGTCCAAGGCGTCGAGGCCGTCGACGAGGCGGTCGGCGTAGGCGGTGATGCGGAGGAACCACTGCGTCAGCACCCGCTCCGTCACCGGCGTGGTGCAGCGCTCACAGACGGACTCGCCGCGCACCGTCTCGGTCTGCTCGCGCGCCAGCACCGTGAGGCACGACGGGCACCACGTGACCGGAGCCTCGGCCTGGTACAGCAGGCCGGCCTCGAACCGCCGGACCAGCAGCCACTGCGTCCACCGGTAGTACTGCGGCTTCGACGTGTCGAGGGCGTAGCGCCAGTCCCACGCCATCCCACCTCGCGACAGCTGCGCGTGGAAGTTCTCCGTCGTCCTGCCGGTCAGGCGCATGGGGTGCTGCCCGTGTTTCAGGGCGAAGTTCTCGGTGTGGATCCCGAAGGCGTCCCACCCCATCGGCTGGAAGACGGCTCGGCCCCGCATGCGCTGGTAGCGACCGAAGGCATCGGCGCCCGAGTACTTGAAGACGTGACCGACGTGGAGTCCCTCGGCCGACGGGTACGGGAACTCGACGAGGTTGTAGAAGACGTCCGCGGGTTCGACGTCGTCCAGCGACGGGATCAGGCCGGTGCCTTCGCGCCTCCAGTGGTGACGCCAGCGGTCCTCGATCTCGTGGGGGTCATAGGGCAGCTTGGACGCGACCACCGGAGTGGTCCCGTCGCGTTCATGACATCACCTGCAGGCGGTTGACCGCGCCCAACACGGCCTTCAGCGAGGCCGCCAGGATCGACTGGTCGAGGCCGACGCCCCACCGGATGCCGTCGTCGGTCCGGGCCTCGACGTAGGCGACGGCGGTGGCATCGGTGCCCGCACTCACCGCGTGCTCGGCGTAGTCGACGACCTCGACGTCGACGCCGAGGTCCTTCTGCAGCGCGTGGACGAAGGCGGCGATCGGACCGTTCCCCTCGCCGGTCACCGTCCGGTGCTCACCCTCGACGAGCAGCTGCGCGGTGACCCGCGCCCCACCGTCTCCGGTCGTGATCTCGTGCGTGAGGAGGCTCACCCTCGGATCGTCCGGGAGGTACTCCTCCGAGAACTGCTGCCACATCGCCGCCGGACTGATCTCGGTGCCCGTGTCCTCGGTGATGTGCTGGATCGCCTTGGAGAACTCGATCTGCAGGCGTCGCGGCAGGTCGAGCCCGTGCTCGGCTTTCATGATGTAGGCGACGCCACCCTTGCCGGACTGGCTGTTGACGCGGATGACGGCCTCGTACGAGCGGCCGACGTGCTTCGGGTCGATCGGCAGGTAAGGGACGCCCCACACCTCGTAGGACTCACCAAGTGCCTCGAAGCCCTTCTTGATGGCGTCCTGGTGGCTGCCCGAGAAGCTCGTGTAGACGAGGTCGCCGACGTAGGGATGGCGGGGGTGGATGGGCAGCCGGTTCGCGTACTCGGTGACCCGCCGCAGCGCGTCGATGTCGCTGATGTCGAGCTCGGGGTCGACGCCCTGGCTGAAGAGGTTCATGGCCAGGTTGATCACGTCGACGTTGCCGGTCCGCTCGCCGTTGCCGAACAGCGTCCCCTCGACGCGATCGGCGCCGGCCATCATCCCGAACTCGGCGGCGGCCACGCCGGTGCCCCGGTCGTTGTGGGGGTGGAGGCTCAGGACCACGCGATCGCGGTTCGGGACGCTGCGGTGGAACCACTCGATGGCGTCGCCGTAGATGTTGGCGGTGTACATCTCGACCGTTGCCGGCAGGTTCAGGATGATCCTGCGTTCGTCGGCATCGGGCTCGATGACGTCCATCACGGCCGCGCAGACCTCCACGGCGTAGTCGAGCTCGGTGCCGGTGAAGCTCTCGGGCGAGTACTCGTACCGGACGACGGTGTCCGGCACGGTCTCCTCGAGCTTGCGGCACAGCTTGGCGGCGTCGACCGCGATCTGGGTGATGCCCGCCTTGTCGAGCCCGAAGACGACGCGACGCTGCAACACGGATGTCGAGTTGTAGAAGTGGACGATCGCCTTGGACGCGCCGGCGATGCCCTCGTAGGTCCGCTCGATGAGCTCGGGGCGGCACTGCGTGAGGACCTGGATGGTGACGTCGTCGGGAATGAGGTCGTCCTCGATGAGCTGGCGAAGGAAGTCGAAGTCCGGCTGGCTGGCGCTCGGGAAGCCGACCTCGATCTCCTTGAAGCCCATCTTCACGAGCGTCCCGAACATCCTCAGCTTGCGGGCCGGGTCCATCGGGTCGATCAGCGCCTGGTTGCCGTCGCGGAGGTCCACGCTGCACCAGAGGGGCGCCTTGGTGATCTGTCGGTTGACCCACGCCCGGTCCGGCCGCTCGAGGGGGAGCGGGAGGAACGGCCGGTACTTGTCGAAGGGCATCTTCTTCGGGGTCACGTTGTCCGGCGGCATTGCGGTGTCCTTTCGGGGAAACAAAAAACCTCCTGGCCGTTTCGGCGCAGGAGGCGGAGGCGAGACGCTTGGAGCGCGCTCGCCGCTACGTAAGGAGGAGGATCGAGGTCAGGGCTCGTGTGGTCGACATCGCTGCGCCCATTCAACCGGTGATGTGCCCGATCGTCAAGGCGGACGAAGTACCGTTCACCGCCATGGTGAGGCGTTCCTTCCGCATGGGGCTTCGGCTCGGCCTGCTCTTCGGGATCGGGTTCGCGCTCCTCAAGACCGTGCAGTCCCGACGCACAGTGGCACCGGCGCCCGCAGGGCCCGGTGCCTGGGAGCCCTTGCGCGATCAAGCGCCCTCCCCGTCACCGGCTGTTCCCGAGCCGGCCATGGCGCCGCCACCCCCTCCCGCCCCGGCCGCGCCGGCGGCGCGCTCCGGTGCCGGTTCGTCGCCGGCCAACGTCCGCCCCGCGTCGCCGCCCCGCCCGCCTGCGCCGCCACCGCCGCCGCCCGTTCCGACGATGCCCGTTGACGAGGTCGGCGAACCGATCGAACTTCCCGCGGCCCCGCCCTCGGAGTCCGCCGGGCGGAAGCGCCGGCCCCGCACGTCATCGACCGGCGCCGCCCGGGGTACGCCACCCGAGGAGCAGCTGATCGACGCAGGCGTCGACCCGGCCCTCGACATCGTGCCGTCGACTGACGACGTCCTCCCCGTGAAGAAGGCCGCGTCGAAGAAGAAGGCCGCTGCACCGGTCGAGACATCCGCCCCTGGCGATGATGCTCCTGCGGGTGGGGCGCGACCCAAGAAGGCGGCGCCGGCAAGGAAGGCGGCGAAGAAGGCCGCTCCCCTCCCTGGCTGGGTCGATCCGTCCGACGGGATCTGCCCGCCCACGCACCCGGTCAAGGCCAAGCTGGCGAGCCGGCTGTTCCACCTGCCAGGCATGTTCGCCTACAGCCGCACGCGTCCCGATCGCTGCTACGTCGACGCGGACACCGCCGTCGGCGACGGTTTCACGGCCGCCAAGCGTTAGCCGCCGCTACGACTGGTTGACGATCCTCACGTCGAGGATCCCGGGCTGGCCCGCCAACCGCTCGCGCAGCTCCACCGGGAATGGCTCATCGGACGTGATCGCCGCCAGCGCCGTCCCACCCGCGGGCGAGCGACCGAGGCGCATGTCGGCGATGTTGACGTCCGCCTCGGCGACTGCCGCCGTCACCAGCGCCATCATCCCGACGCGATCGTCGTTGCGGACGACGAGGAGGTTGGCGACGAGCGGCAGCTCCACCGCGTGGTCGTCGATCATCACGATCCGGGGCTCGTTTCGAGGACCGGTCACGGTGCCGGCGACGGCGTGGTCGCCGCCCCGCAGCGACAGCAGGTTCACGTACTCGTCGGAAGCCGAGGTGCTCGATTCGGTGACCGACACGCCCCGATCGATCGCCAGCTGCGGCGCGTTCACGTACGACACCGGCTCCTCGCCGGCCCCGGAGTCCAGCAGCCCCTTGAGGACGGCGAGCTTCAGGATCCGGGTGTCTCCGGCGGCCAGCTCGCCTCGGTAGCCGATCTCGAGCGTCGAAGACATCGACCCCGAGATGCCGGCGAACAACCGGCCCAACCGCTCCGCCAAAGGCAGGAACGGGCGGACGTTCTCCGGCGCCTCGGCCGCGTCGACGTTGACGGCGAAGGGGACGAACTCCCCCGCCAGCGCCAGCAGGATCTGCTCCGCGACGACGACGCCGGCCTTGTCCTGCGCCTCGGCGGTGGACGCCGCCAGGTGGGGCGTGGCCACGACCCGGTCGAGCTCGAACAGCGGCGACTCGGTCGTCGGCTCGGTCGCGAACACGTCGATGGCGGCACCGGCCACCCGCCCGTCGCGCACGGCCTCGGCGAGCGCCTCCTCGTCGATGATCCCGCCGCGAGCGGCGTTCACGATGCGGAGCCCCGGCTTGGACCTGGCCAGCAGCTCCTTGCCGATCAATCCTGTCGTCTCGGCCGTCTTCTGGACGTGGATCGTCACAAAGTCGGCCTGCGCGAACAACTCGTCGAGCTCCACCCGCTCGATGCCGAGGAGGCGAAAGCGGTCGGGCGCCATCCACGGGTCCCAGGCGATGAGACGCATCCCGAAGGCGTGGGCCCGCTGGGCGACGAGCGTGCCGATCGGGCCGATGCCCAGGACGCCGAAGGTCTTGCCGTGGAGCTCGACGCCGGCCCACTTGGACTTCTCCCAGCGCCCGTCCCGCAAGGCCGCGCTGGCCTGGGGGATGTTGCGGGCCATCGACAGCAGCAGGGCCATGGCGTGCTCGGCCGTCGACAGGCTGTTGGACCCCGGGGCGTTCACGACCATCACACCTCTGGCCGTCGCCGCCGCGGTGTCGACGTTGTCCACCCCCGTCCCCGCACGGCCGACGACGACGAGGTCCCGGCCGGCGTCGATCACGTCCGCCGTCACCTGTGTCGCCGAACGGACGATGAGCGCCGCCGCGCCCGGGAGTGACGTCAACAGGTCTGCCGGGGAGAGGCCCGTCTGCACGTCCACGTCGTGGCCGGCGGCGCGCAAGGCGTCGAGTCCGGCCTCGGCGAGGGGTTCGGTGACGAGGATGCGGGCCATCACCGAATGCTACGGCCCGCAGAGGCCCACCCCTCCCGCCGGCGCGGCGTTTCCGAGATCCCAGGACCTGGGTACGGGCACCTCGTGGCCAGCACGCAACCCGCACCCCCGGCCGGACGGGGGCACCGTCTCGTCCTCGCCGCGCTCACCCTGGCCACCGTGGCGATGTTCGTCTGGCTCGTCGCCAGCCTCGCCACCGCCGCCTTCGGTCCCTAGAGGAACCCCTTCTCGGGACCCCGATCCTTGAAGGCGTTGGTGAACGTCGCCACCTTGGCCCGCTCGAGCCGGCGGCACAGCAGGCGCTTGTGCCACGCCGTCACCGCCACGTCGCCCTCGAGCGAGGGGCGTTCGACCACGATCAGCTCCCGGCCGAACTGGTTGCTGAGACCGTCGACCTCGCCCTGTTCGGCGTCGGAGAGGCCCGGCTTGACCCAGAGGATCACGAAGCCGTGCTGCATCGCATGGACGAGCTCGCCGTCCGAGGGGGCTTCTTTCGTGCGGTAGTTGCCGGGGTTGGCTGCCGCGTCGGTGTGCGCGCCGCCCGCGGGTGGATCGACCTCGTACCTCGGGTTCGGGATGTGGCGGAACTGGGCGGCCTTGTCGCCGTCGAAGTTCGAGTCGAGAAGGCACGAACCCGCACCGGCTTGGAGCTGGTCCGAGACCGACGGGCCCCGATCCGGTTTGGCGGCGAAGAACACGACGATCCCGGCGAGCACGAGGAGCACGCCGGACACGACGATGCGCCGCCTCAGCGCGCGGGCTTCGCGCTCCCGACGGCTGCGCTGCGCGGCGGGCGCGGTGCGTCTGGCCTGGGGTCGGTTGCCCGCGGGCTTCCTCTTCGGTGTCGACTTCGTCGGCTTCTTCTGCACCACCGGTCGTTCAGCCGGCCAGGAACTTGGCGATGCGGGTGACCCCGTCGACGAGGTCGTCGTCCCCGAGGGCGTAGGAGAGGCGGGCGTAGCCGGGCGCACCGAACGCCTCGCCGGGCACCATCGCCACCTTCGCCTCCTCGAGCACGATGGAGGCCAGCTCGAGCGTGCTGGTCGCCGAGGTGCCGTTGCCGAGGTCCTTGCCGAGCGCGTCCTTGAAGGAGGGGAAGCAGTAGAACGCGCCCTCGGGCTCGATGCACGACACGCCCGGGATCCCGTTGAGGAGCTCGACCATCGTCTTGCGGCGCCGGTCGAAGGCCTCGCGCATCATGGCGACGGCCGTGAGGTCACCGGTGACGGCGGCGAGGGCGGCACGCTGGCTGACGTTGCCGACGTTGCTCGTGCAGTGCGTCTGGAGGTTGCCCGCTGCGGTGATGACGTCGGTCGGTCCGACGAGCCACCCGACGCGCCAGCCGGTCATGGCGTAGGTCTTGGCGACGCCGTTGATGATGAGGCAGGTGTCGGCGAGCTCGGGGACGACGGTCACCATCGAGTGGAACTCGGCGTCGCCGTAGACGAGATGCTCGTAGATCTCGTCGGTGACGACCCAGATCCCGTGCTCGAGAGCCCATCGCCCGATCGCCGCGATCTCGTCTCGGGGGTAGACGGAGCCCGTCGGGTTCGAAGGCGACACGAACAGGAGGACCTTCGTCTTGTCGGTGCGGGCGGCTTCGAGCTGCTCGACGCTGACGCGGAAGCCCGTGGTCTCGTCCGTGGGCAACTCGACCGGCGTGCCCCCGGCGAGGGCGATGGCCTCGGGGTACGTGACCCAGTACGGCGCCGGGACGAGAACCTCGTCGCCGGGATCGCACAGCGCCGCGAAGGCATTGTACACGGCCTGCTTGCCACCGTTGGTGATGAGGACGTTGGCGGCTTCGACGACGTGCCCGGAGTCGCGGGCCGTCTTGCCGGCGACCGCCGCCCGCAGCTCGGGAAGCCCCGGAGTCGGCGTGTACTTGTGGCTCGCGGGGTCGCTGCAGGCAGCGATGGCGGCTTGGACGATTTCCGGCGGCGTCGGGAAGTCGGGCTCGCCGGCGGTGAAGTTGACGATGTCCTGGCCGGCAGCCTTCAGGGCCTTCGCCTTGGCGTCGAGGGACACCGTGGCCGAGGGCGCGATGGCAGCAATGCGGCGGGACAGTCGCGACATGGCTGCCATGCTTGCACAGTGCCCGAGGCCCTCAATCGCGAGATATCGATCCCCACCGACCTCCTCCCGGCCGACGGCCGGTTCGGCTCGGGCCCTTCCAAGGTGCGCCCCGACGCCGTCGACCGCCTGTCCGGGGTGAGCCGTTCGCTGCTGGGGACGAGCCACCGCCAGGCCCCCGTGAAGTCCCTGGTCGGGCGGGTGCGGAGCGGGCTGATCTCGTTGTTCGACCTGCCCGCCGACCACGAGATCGTGCTCGGCAACGGCGGGACGACGGTGTTCTGGGACGCGGCCACGTTCGGGCTGGTGGAGCGCAAGAGCCAGCACCTGTCCTTCGGCGAGTTCTCATCGAAGTTCGCTGCCGGCGTGGCCGCCGCGCCGTTCCTGGAGGATCCCGAGGTCATCTCGTCGGTACCCGGCACGCACCCCACGGCGGTCGGTCGCGCGGGCGTCGACCTCTATGCGCTCACGCACAACGAGACGTCGACGGGCGTGTCGATGGAGATCCGGCGTCCCGAAGGTGCCGACGACGATGCCATCGTGGCCGTCGACGCGACGTCGGCCGCGGGCGGGTTGCGGGTCGACCCGTCGCAGTTCGACGTGTACTACTTCGCGCCGCAGAAGTGCTTCGGCTCCGACGGTGGCCTGTGGCTGGCCGCATGCTCGCCGAAGGGCGTCGATCGCATCGAGCGGGTGGCGGCATCGGACCGCTGGATCCCGTCGGGCCTCGACCTCAAGATCGCCCTCGACAACTCCCGCCTCGACCAGACGTACAACACGCCGGCGCTGATGACATTATTCGTCCTGGCCGACTCCCTCGAGTGGATGAACGAGAACGGCGGGCTCGAGTGGACGGCGTCGCGCTGCGACCGGTCCGCCGAGACGCTGTACGGATGGGCGGAGGCTTCATCCTTCGCGACGCCGTTCGTCGAGAAGCCCGACGAGCGCTCGCACGTCGTCGCCACGATCGACTTCGACCCGTCCGTCGACGCCAACGCGTTGGCGGGCGCGTTGCGGGCCAACGGCATCGTCGACACCGACAGCTACCGCAAGCTCGGCCGCAACCAGCTCCGCATCGCGCTGTTCCCGACGATCGATCCCGACGACGTCGCCGCCCTCACCCGCTGCGTCGATTACCTCGTCGAGCGCCTCGCTTAAAGAGCGATGCCCTTGGCGTGGCGGGGCGTGGCCTGCACGATCTCGGGCGGGCCGGCGACGAGCCCGCCGAGCTTCGGGAGGACGGCACGGAGGGCCTCCCCCTGGGCATGCGCCTCGTTCGCCGCCTTGTCGGTGTAGAGCTCGTAGAAGAACACGACGTCGGGGTCGTCGACGGACTGGTGGATGATGTGGAGCTCGGTGCCTGGCTCGGCGTCGAGTGGACCGGGATAGAGCTCACTGAAGGCGGCGACGAGATCGTCACCCTTCCCCTCGGGCGCGGTGAGCTTGACGTAGACGGCGAACTTGTCGGACATGAAGGGTGATTGAATCAGCTTCATGCCGACGAGCGCAGAGGTGGAAGCCCTCCTGACCGGTGCAGGCGGTGCCTTCGAGGTCGTGACCGAAGAGGTTCGCGGCATTCCGATGAAGGTCTTCAAGGGCCGGATGAAGAGCCTGCGGGAGATCACCACCATGGCGCGTGGCCGGGGCGACGAGACGTTCCTCGTCTACGGCGATCGCCGCATCTCGTTCGCCGACTTCATCGACGCCGCTGACTCGGTGTCGGCGACACTGCTGGAGCACCGCGTCGCCCGCGGTGACCGCGTCGCGGTTCTGTCGGCCAACAACCCCGAGTGGTGCATGGCCTTCTGGGGCACCGTTGACATCGGCGCCATCCTGGTCGGTCTCAACGGCTGGTGGAAGACCGACGAGATCCTCTATGGCCTGGAGGACTCGGGCGCCAAGGTGCTCGTCGCGGATCGTGCCCGCTTCGAACGCATCGCCGGCGAGCTCGGTTCGATCAAGTCGCTCGAAGCGGTGTTCCTCATCGACTGCGATCCTGCCGATGTCGGCATGGACGAGCGTCTCCACCGCTTCGACGATCTGTTGCAGAAGCCCGGCACCGGCACGCCGACCGTCGAGATCGACGAGGACGACGCCGCGGTCATCTTCTACACGAGTGGCACGACGGGCCGGCCCAAGGGCGCCATCTCGACGCACCGCTCGATGATCTCCAACCTGATGGGGACGATGTACTCGTCGATCTCGGGCTCGATGGTCAACCCCGGCGCCACGACGATCAACCCTTCATCTCCGAACGCGTCGCTGCTCACGTCGCCGCTCTTCCACGTCGCCGGCTGCCACTCGGGTCTGGTCGTGGGACTGGTCGCAGGCATCAAGATCGTGATGCCCGTCGGCCGTTTCGATCCCGACGAGGCGATGCGGCTCATCCAGGAGGAGAAGATCACGGTCTGGGCCGCCGTACCGACGATGGTGTGGAGGGTCGTCGAGCATCCGGCGCGACACGACTACGACCTGTCGTCCGTCGTGGCGATGGCCTACGGCGGCTCTCCGTCGGCGGCAGAGCTCCAACGCCAGATCGCGGAGACGTTCCCGAACGTGAGGTCGACGTCGAACGCCTACGGACTCACGGAGTCGTCCTCGGCGGTCACGGTGAACTCGGGCAAGGAGAACGCCGAGCGCCCCGACTCCGTGGGCCGACCCCTCCCGGTCATCGAGGTCCGCATCGTCGGCGAGGACGGCGGTGACGTCGCCGTCGGCGGGACCGGTGAGGTCTGGCTCAAGGGACCACACATCATGCCGGGGTACTGGAACAAGCCCGAGGCGACAGCCGACTCGATCACCGACGGTTGGCTGCACACGGGCGACCTCGGCCACGTCGACGCGGACGGGTTCCTCTACATCACCGACCGCGCCAAGGACATGATCATCCGCGGCGGCGAGAACGTGTACTCCGTCGAGATCGAGAACCGGCTCGTCGAGCACCCGGACATCCTCGACGCCGCCGTGCTCGGCGTCCCCCACCCGACGTTGGGCGAGGAGGTCAAGGCTGTCGTCGAGGTCGCGGCCGGCTGCGCACTGACCGAGACCGACGTGAGGTCGTGGGTCGCCGAGACGCTGGCGAACTTCAAGGTGCCGACGTACGTCGAGTTCACGAACGAGAAGCTCCCCCGCAACGCCTCGGGCAAGTTGTTGAAGAACGTCCTCCGTGGCGAGGGCGAGGTCAGCTTCGCCGAGACGCTGTGATGATTGTTCGCTGCGCCGATGAAGCTGGCTCCGCTCACGTGTCGGCTGGTCTCCGCCAGAGAAATTTGCGACGAGGTTGCTCCGACGCTGCGCCTCACAGTCGCAAAGTCCTGTTCGGATGGGCAACCTCGTCGCAAATTTCCCGGGCGGACTGGCGCTCCTGGCGCCGACGCTGACTGACCGTCGTTGAAGTCGTGAGCTCGTTCGGGTATCCGGCGGGGCGTCATCGGGCGGGGGTGATCGTGCTCTTGGGCGGGCGGCTGGCGTTGATCGACCGAGTCCGACCGGGATCGCCGCCGTACTCCGTCGTGCCCGGTGGTGGCGTCGAAGCCGGGGAGTCGTTCGCCGAGGCGGCGGTGCGGGAGGCGAAGGAGGAGCTCGGGCTCGAAGTGTCGGTCCGCTCGCCGGCTTTCGTCCTGAAGGCGGCGGACCACGAGCAGCAGTACTTCGTGGCCGAGGTTGTCGGCGGGACGTTCGGGACGGGCCAGGGGCGCGAGATGGTCGACCCGCTCCCGGCGAAGGGCACCTACACGCCGGTGCTCGTCACCACGGAGGAAGCGGTGCACCGGAGCGTCTGGCCATTCGCGTTGCACGAGGCCCTCCTCCGGTCGTTCGTTACGGGCTCGTGGCCGGAGTCGAGGCTCGAGCTCGTGGACCCGCGCGACACGCCGCCTTGGCGGGTGCGGGCGGGCGCGGTGTGCATCGACGGCGATCGCGTGCTCGTGAACCGCGGCGAGTGGGAGCGCGGCCCGTTCTACGAGATTCCAGGCGGTGGGGTCGAGGCCGGGGAGACGCCGGAGGAGGCGGTCGTGCGCGAGCTCGAGGAAGAGGCGGGGATCCTCGGGTCCGTCGAGCGGGAGCTTGCCGCCGTGTGGAAGGACGGGCGCGAGGAGCACTACTTCCTCGTGCGCGCCGACGGGCGGTCCGACCGGGATGTGCTCGACCTGGAGCCCGGCTTCACTCAGGAGTGGATCGCCGTGGGCGACCTGGCCGACGCGCCCGTGTGGCCGAAGCGCCTGGCGTGGCGCATCGCCGAGTGGCACGCCGCCGGCGCTTGGCCCGAGCGTCCGGTCGAGCTGATCGACACCATCGGAGACCTGGCGCCTCCCTGCCACTGGTGACCCCAACGGGGCCCGGGACAGGGTCAGGGGATGAGGACCACCCGGCCGACGGCCTTCCTCGACTCGAGGAACGCGTGGGCGGCGGCGGCCTCGGCGAGCGGGAAGGTGCGATCGACGACGACCTCGAGGCGGCCGGCAGCGACGTCGTCGATGAGGCCGGCGATCATCGTGTGGGCCCGCTCGAACTGCAGCTCGGCGCCGAGGAAGACGCCCGTCAGCGACTGGTTGCCTCCCATGAGCGGCGAGACGTCGATCGGCTGGGGCGAACGTCCCGCCTGTCCGACGGTGATGCAGCGGCCGCGGTAGGCCAACGCCCGCAGGCTCCCGACCAGGGTCGGCCCTCCGACGGAGTCCACCACGAGGTCCACACCCCGCCCGTCGGTCAGGCGGCGGGCTTCGTCGGCGGCGTCGACGTCGCGGTAGTTGATGCCGTGGTCGAGCCCGAGGTGGGCGATGCGGGCGAGCCGTTCGTCGCTCGACGCCGTGCCGAGCACCGTCGCGCCGGCGCGCTTCGCCAGCTGGACGGCGGCGATGCCGACACCCCCGGCTGCCGCCTGCACGAGGACGGTCTCACCGGCGACGAGCCGGCCGAACTCGAACAGGCAGTCGTGCGCCGTGCCGAAGGCGATGGGCACGCACGCGGCGGCGACGAGGTCGGCGTCCTCGGACACCTTCCACAGTGCCCTCGACGACGCGGCGACGAGTTCGGCGTGGGACCCGTTCGGCATGGTGGCGACGACGCGATCTCCTACCTCGACGTCCCGCGCTCCGGCACCGACCTCGACGACGGTCCCGCCGCACTGGTAGCCGACGATGTGCGGGTTCGACGTCATGGCGCCGCCGAGGCGGTTCAGGGTGTCGCCGCCCTCGATGCTGATCGCTTCGACGCGCACGACCACTCCGCCGGGCGGGCACGCCGGGTCGGGGACGTCGAGGTACTCGAGGACCTCGGGCGGTCCGGTTCGGGTGTAGGCGGCGGCTTTCATCGGTGCTCCCCGAGGACGAGTTGGTCGACGTTGGCGCCGCGCGCCGGCCCGTCGAAAACGAGCTCGCCGTCGCGCAGCGCGAGGCAACGTTCGGCCCGCTGCACGAAGTCGAGCTGGTGGGTGGCGACGATGACGGCCGCCCCACCGTGGTGCGCCTCGGCAAGCAACGCGACCATGGCGTCGCGCCCTTGCGGGTCGAGTCCGACGAACGGTTCGTCCACCAACAGCAGGTCGAATGGGCGCACGAGCGCCAGCGCGATCGCCGTCTTCTGGCGCAGGCCGCGACTGAAGCGCGACGGCAGCCCGTCGGCGCGATGCGAGAGTCCGAGCCGATCGAGGAGCTCGTGCGCGCGGTGCTCCCAGTCTTCGACACCGTGGAGTCGGGCGATGTACTCGAGGTGCTCGAGCACGCTCAGATCGTCGTAGAGGACGGGCTGGTCGGGCAGGTAGGACGTCGCCGCCCGCGCCTCGAACGAACCCGCCTCGTGGTTCGCCACGAGCAACGTGCCGTCGGTCGGCTCGACGAGACCGGAGCTCATGCCGAGAAAGGTCGACTTACCCGACCCGTTGTGACCGACGAGGACCGCCATCTCGCCGCGGCGCAGCGTCAAGTTCAGTGGCGAGAGCGCAACGAGGTCCTCGTAGGACTTGGTGAGCCCCGCGGCGACGAGCACGGGTTCCTTCTTGGCCACTGCTCGAACCTACTTGCCAACATCCGCGGTACCGCCACCGGCGAGGTAGCCCGCGAGGCCTTTGCGGTGGCGGACCCAACCGAAGACGAGGAACGCGACCATGGCGACGTTCACCGCCGCGCTCATGGATGCACCGACGGCATCGTCGCCTGGCCGATGGTCGAGGGTGCTCTTCACGAGCAGCAGGGCCGCCGGTCCGAGCGTCGCCAACGCAGGTGGGAATGCGTGGTGGAACATCAGCATCGATCCGGTCGAGTCCATCATCAGGCGCGTCGGGTCGGGTGGCTGGCGCAACGTGCTGACGGCGGCGGCACCGACGGCCATGGCTGCGCTCGGGAGGAGGAGCGGGAGGCCGACCTGGAAGACCAGGCCGGGCTGGCGCGTGACGACGGCGGCGGAGGCGAGGCCGACCAGACCGGCGAGGGCCATAACGACGGTTGGCGCCGCCAGGTGGCGAAGGTGAAGGGCGCCGTCCGCATGCGGGAACGAGTCGCGCCGGTCGGGGTGATCGACCTCCTGGGCGAGGCCCTCGATCACGTCGAGGCCGGAGATGTAGAGGGCGCCGCCCGCGATCAGCAACATCGGCGTCGTCCCGCTCCACGCGGCCGCGCACGCGAGCCCCACGACCATCCCCAGGAGAGCGAGACGGGTGAGGCGCGACGTCGGCCATCGAAGGATGCCGCGCCAGTCGCGGCGCCAGGTGATCGCGCGCGCCCGTCCGCTCGGGCGGAGACGAATCCACGGCCGCGATCTCGGCACCTCGGCCGCGAGCTGGCGACGGAGGAGCATCACCGTACGCAGGTCCTGGAACGTGGCCGCGAAGCGCAGGTGGCTGACGAGTCGTCCCCGCCGCTCGGCCGACTCGAGGGAGAGTCCCCCGACCGCTCGCAGACCGCCGAGGACGACGAGGACGACGGGAACGATGCCGAGGAGCGAGACGAGGCGGAGATCGGTCGGCCACAACGAGAGCTGTCCGAGGAGTGACGCCGGGGACGTCGCCGTCCGCAACGCGAGGTCCGCGACCGACCACGCGAGGAGGGCGACGCCGATGGCCGTCGCCAGGACTCTTCCGATTCGCCGCCCGGAAGCGACCATGGCGGCACCGGACATGGCTGCGCCCGCGAGGGTGCCCACGACGGCACCGCTGACGACCCATGAGACCGGGTGGCCCGGAAAGCGGCGATAGGCGAGGAGTCCGGCAGTCGCACCGACGACCATGCCGACGAAGGCGGTGAAGCGGAGCTGTCGGCGAGCGGGTGCCCTCAGGGCGACATCCCGATCGACGGGCGCGAGGAGCACGTAGCGGACCTCGGCGGCCTCGAGCGCGATCGGCCCGCCGCGGGCGCCGCTACGAAGGCCGATGGCGACGGCGAGGGCAACCGCCGCGCCGACAGCGGCTGGGCCGATGGTCCGCACATCGTGGAGCTGGTGCGAGGCGAGGCGCTCGTCCCCGACGACACCGGACAGCAGCGTGACGCCGAGTCCGCCGACGATGGCGGCGATGTAGGCCCGGTAGAGCGCGTCGATGACGTTCCAGTCGCCGAGGCGCCGGTGCTTCCTCGTGGCCCGCAGCTCGTGCAAGGCGGCCACCACGACGTCGTCATGCAGGTCGTACGCCGGCGCAGCCATCGCCGCCGACGCTACTCGGGGCCCTCCGACGGTTTCGCCCTCCTTCAGCACCCGGCTAGCCGCCGGAGACGTCCTGTGGCCGCTCCTTGCCGGCCGACACGAACGGCATCATCGCCCGCAGCTCGGCGCCGACCTGTTCGACCTGATGCTCCGCCCCCTTGGCCTTGAGCGAGGTGTAGTTCGGCCGACCGTTGCGGTTCTCGGCGATCCACTCCTCGGCGAACTTCCCGCTCTGGATCTCCTCGAGGATCCGCTTCATCTCCGCCTTCGTCTCGGCGTTGACGATGCGCGGCCCGCGGGTGAGATCGCCGTACTCGGCGGTGTCGGAGATCGAGTAGCGCATTCCGGCGATGCCGCCCTCGTACATGAGGTCGACGATCAGCTTCAGTTCGTGGAGGCACTCGAAGTAGGCCGACTCGGGCTGGTACCCGGCCTCGACCAACGTCTCGAACCCGGCCTGCACCAGCGCGGTGACGCCGCCGCACAGCACGACCTGCTCGCCGAACAGGTCGGTCTCGGTCTCCTCGTCGAACGTCGTCTCGAGCACGCCCGCACGAGCGCCGCCGATGGCCGACGCGTACGAGAGAGCCAGATCCCGCGCCTTGCCGGACGCATCCTGGTGCACCGCGATCAGCGCGGGGACGCCGCCGCCCTCCGTGTAGGTCCGGCGGACCAGGTGGCCGGGACCCTTGGGCGCGACCATGGCCACATCGACGCCCTCCGGCGCGGTGATCTGGCCGAACCGGATGTTGAACCCGTGGGCGAAGAACAGCGCATCTCCCGACGACAGGTTCGGGGCGATCGACTCGTCGAAGATCGCCTTCTGCTCGGTGTCGGGCGCGAGGATCATGATGAGGTCGGCCTCGGCAGCCGCATCCGTCACCGACCGGACCGACAGGCCGGCGGCCGAAGCCTTGGCCGCCGACGACGAGCCCTCCCGCAGGCCGACGCGCACGTCGACGCCGGAGTCCCGCAGGTTCAGCGCGTGAGCGTGTCCTTGCGACCCGTACCCGATGATCGCCACCTTTCGCCCGGCGATGAGCGAGGGATCGGCGTCCTTCTCGTAATAGACGTTGGCCATCAGTTGTTCATGCCTTTCAGGGACCGGAGGCGGGGCGCCTGCCGCTCGAGCTTGGGCAGCGCGACCCGTCCGGTGCGCTGCAGTTCGGTGATGCCGAAGGGCCGCATGAGCTCCTCGAGGTCGTCGAGCTTGTTCGGCGCACCGGCAAGCTCGACGGTGAGCTCGTCGTGACCGACGTCGACGATCTTGCCGCCGAACACCTGCACGAGCTCGATGACGTTTCCACGGCTCTTCGGGTCTGCCTTGATCGTCATGAGCATCAGCTCGCGCTCGACGGCGTCAGCCGGATCGAGCTCGACGATCTTCACGACGTTGATGAGCTTGAAGAGCTGCTTGGTGATCTGCTCGAGCGGCGCCGACTCGACGTCGACGACGACCGTGATCCGGGAGAAGCGCTCGTCGTCGGTCGGCGCTACCGCCAACGAGTAGATGTTGAAGCCGCGGCGGGCGAACAGGCTGGCGACCCGGGTGAGCACGCCGGCCTTGTTCTCGACGAGGACGGACAGGGTGTGGTGACGGTGCTGGTCGGGCACGGTCAGTGTCCCCCTTCGCCCTGCGAAGGATCGACGACGACCTGGCTGTTGGTCATCCCGGCAGGGACCATCGGATACACCTTCTCGCTCGAGTCCGTCCGGAAGTCGATCACGACGGGACGATCGTCGATGGCGTTGGCCTTGTCGATCGTCGGTTGGACGTCCTCGGGGTGCTCGACGCGGAATCCAGCGCAGCCCATGGCCTCGGCCCACTTCACGTAGTCCGGGAGGTCCGGAGACAGGTACACCTCGGAGTAGCGCTCCTCGTAGAACATCTCCTGCCACTGACGCACCATGCCGAGGTAGGCGTTGTTGAGGATGCCGACCTTGATCGGGATGCGCTCGCTCGATGCCGTCACCAGCTCCTGCGCGGTCATCTGGAAGCAGCCGTCGCCATCGATCGACCAGACCATGCGGTCGGGTCGGCCGACCTTGGCCCCGATCGCGGCCGGGATCGAGTAACCCATCGTGCCCAGTCCACCGGAGTTCACCCAGGTGTAGGGGTGGTCGAACTTCCAGAACTGGCTCGTCCACATCTGGTGCTGGCCGACGCCGCTGGCGACGATCGTGTCCTCCGGGCACGAGTCCCGAAGGGTCTCGAGCACGAACTGGGGCTTGAGCGCGCCCCCCTCCTCCCAGCTCTGGTCGTAGGTGAGGGGGAACTTCTCCTGCCAGCCGCTCACGAGGGCTTTCCAATCGGTGCGGTCCGGCTGCGCCTCGGCTCCACCGAGCTCGCGGATGGCCTTGACGAGCTCCTCGATGACCTGCCGGCAGTCGCCGACGATCGGCACGTCCGGCCTGCGCACCTTGCCGAGCTCGGCGGGATCGATGTCGACGTGGATGATCTTCGCCTCAGGGGCGAACCCGTCGAGCTTGCCGGTGACCCGGTCGTCGAAGCGGCTGCCGAGTGCGATCAGCAGGTCCGACTCCTGCATCGCCGTGATGGCGGTGTAGTTCCCGTGCATGCCCGGCATGCCGAGGCACTGCGGGTGGCGGTCGGGGAACGCGCCCCGCGCCATCAGCGTGGTCACGACGTGGATGCCGGTGAGCTCGGCCAGCTCCTTCAACGCTTCTGCGGCCCGCGCCTTGAGGATGCCTCCGCCGGCGTAGATGACGGGCTTGCGGCTCTCGGTGATGAGCTTGGCCGCCTCCTTGATCATCCGGGGGTGGCCCTTGGTGTTCGGCTTGTATCCGGGGAGGCCACGGTCGATGTCCTGGTCGGTCGGCCAGTACCAGTCCATGGCGCTACGGGGGTTCTTCGGGTCGACGATGTCCTTGGGGATGTCGATCAGCACCGGGCCCGGCCGTCCGGTGGTGGCGATGTGGAACGCTTCCTTGACGATGTGGGGGATGTCCCGCGCATCCGTGACGAGGTAGTTGTGCTTCGTGCACGACAGCGTGATGCCGGTCGTGTCGCACTCCTGGAAGGCGTCGCTGCCGATGTTCGCCAGCGGCACCTGGCCGGTGATGCAGACCATCGGCACGCTGTCCATGAAAGCGTCCATGAGCGGCGTCACGACGTTGGTCGCCGCCGGACCTGACGTCACCATGCACACGCCCGGCCGTCCGGTCGCGTGGGCGTAGCCGCTCGCCATGTGGCCGGCGCCCTGCTCGTGGCGCACGAGGATGTGGCGGATCGGCGAGTCGATGATCGGGTCGTACACCGGGAGGATTGCACCGCCCGGGAGGCCGAACATCACCTCCACACCCATCATCTCGAGGCTCTTGATGAGGGCCTGTCCGCCGGACATGTTCGTCATTGGAGTGCTCCTGCTGCTGGCTGAGGTGGGGACACGGGCGCAAAGAAAAGACCCCCCGTGAGGGAGGCCTGGGCAACGCACGCGCGAGAGGTCTCGGACGTGCGTCAGGTGATGCCTACGAGTCGGAGGGTGTCGGGGGTCGAACGCATCGGAGCGCCATTCTCACACCGCACTGCCGTCGTTGGCAAGCCGCTCGGCCACGTGGCGCCCGATCTCGAGGGCGGCCGTGGCCGCGGGCGACGGCGCGTTGACGACGTTGACCAACCCGGGGCGGTCGGCGAAGCGGAAGTCGTCGACCAGCTCGCCGCTCCGCTCGAGCGCTTGGGCGCGGACGCCGGCGGGTGCGGGATGCAGGTCCTCGAGGCGGATGTCGGGGACGAGGCGCTGGAGCGCCTTGAGGAAGGCGCGGTGATTGACGGACCGGTACATCTCGCCGGCGCCGACCCTCCAATACCGACGCGCCAGGCGGCGCATCCCGGGGTTGGCCACGAGCTCCCAGGCGTCCCGGCCACGGACGTCACGACGGCGATACCCCTCGCGCGCCAGAGCGACGACGGCGTTGGGCCCGGCGTGGACGCCGCCGTGGACCGACCTGGTGAGGTGGACACCGAGGAACGGGAAGCGGGGATCGGGTACCGGGTAGATGAGGTTGCGGCAGAGGTACGAGCGGGTCGGGTCGACGTCGAAGTACTCGCCGCGGAACGGGATGATGCGGACACCGGACGTGTCGGCCGACGCCATGGCGGCGACGCGATCGGACTGGAGCCCCCCGCAGTTGACGACGCGCCGGGCGGTGACGGCCCCCCACGTCGTCTCCACCACGATGGCCCCGCGGTCGCGCGTCCTCATCGACGTCACCTCTGCACCGAGCACGATCGACGACCCCCGCTCCTCGACCAGTCCGGCCAGGGCCCGGCACGCGCCCACGAAGTCGACGATGCCGGTCTCGGCGACGTGCAGGGCGCCGACGCCGTCGGCGTGCGGCTCGGCCTCGGCGAGTCCGCGACGGTCGAGGCGGGTCACGGTGAGCCCGTTCTCGATCCCTCGCGCCTCGAGCGCGGCGAGAGCAGCCAGCTCGCTGGTGTCGACGGCGACCACGACCTTGCCGCACACCTCGTACGCGACATCGTGATCGTCGCAGAACCGGACCATCGCCTCCCGTCCCGCCTTGGCGGCGAGGGCCTTCATCGATCGCGGCTCGTAGTAGATGCCCGAGTGGAGGACACCGGAGTTGCGGCCCGACTGGTGGGCAGCGACGCGGTTCTCCTTGTCCACCACCACGACGGTCGCCGAAGGGTCGCGCCCCGTCACCGCTTCGGCGACGGCCAGTCCCACGATGCCCGCGCCCACGACGACCAGGTCGGCGGTGCGCGGCAGCTCTCCCGGCATCGCCGCATCTTGTCGCTTTACGATGGCGCCCGTGCTCTACGGCGGGGGTGTCATCGGGTTGGCGTTGCTCGGGTTCTGGCTGTGGGCGATCTTCGACGTCATCTCGACGGACGGGTCGGTGGTGCGCAACCTCCCGAAGTTCATGTGGCTGATGCTCGTGATCTTCCTGAGCGAGATCGGCGCCATCGCCTGGTTGCTCCTCGGCCGACCCGAGCACGCCGGGTTCCGGCCGGGTGATACGACACCACGCGGCGGGCGGAGGGTGACCGGCCCCGAGGACGGTCCACTCTGGGCGGTGCAGGAGTCGCAGCGGGCCAAGTACGAGGAGATGGACGAGGAGCTCGACCGCCGGATCGAGGCCAAGCGCCTCCAGGAGTGGGACGACGAGCTCCGCCGCCGCGAGGCCGAGCTGCGCGAACGAGACGAGAAGTCCTCCGGGTCCTAATCCGAGGCGGGCAGTTGCGACGTACTCCTGCCGTGGCGTTCGACATCGAGACCTACAAGCGGATCGTCCGTCCCGTCGACCTCGAGGGCATCGACTTCGCCGCCTTCGAGACCCAACCACTCGACCCGGCCGTCCTCCGTTGCCTGCGCTACATGCACGACGTCGAGCAACACACCGTCTGCTACCTGCGCGACCTGCTCGTGACCCGCGCCCACCTCGACCCGGAGATCACGACGTTCTTGACGCTGTGGAACTTCGAGGAGCTGTGGCACGGCGAAGCCATCGCCCGTGTCCTCGAGGCCCACGGCGAGCCGGGGGGTGCGGCACGGCTCGGTCCGTTGCGACGAGGTCTCGGGTGGAAGAACGTCTTCGCGCCGCTGGTGTCGATGGCCGTGTCGGCCCTCTCCCGGAACTTGTCCGCCGTTCACATGACCTGGGGCGCGGTCAACGAGTGGACGACGCAGGCCGGTTACGCGCGGCTCGCCGCCCGCGCCGACCACCCGGTCCTGTCGGAGCTGCTGCGGCGGATCATGCGGCAGGAGGGTCGACACATCGACTTCTACGTGGCGCAGGCGCGTCAACGCCTCTCGTCGAGCCGTGCCGCCCGCATCGCCACCCGGTTGGCGCTCACCCGGTTCTGGCGTCCCGTCGGGTCCGGCGTGATGCCCCGCCGCGAGGTCGACTTCCTGATCGGCTACCTCTTCGCGGGCGATGAGGGAGCGGCGATGGCCGAACGCATCGATCGTCGCGTCAGCGCCCTTCCCGGCCTCGGTGGGCTCGAGCTCATCTCGAGCGCCCGTCAGGCCGCTTAGCCTCCGCGCAGCACCTTTCTGGGTGGGATGAACGACCGAATGGGTCGACGAGCCCGCCCAGAAGCGGACGTGTCTGCAGACGCCACCGGCGCTTCGGAGTCGCGGGCGAACAGGAAGCCGCGGCTCAGGGCTCGGTGATGGCGCCGCGCTCGGCGCCTTGGACGAGCCGCGCGAACTTCGCCAGCACGCCCGTCGTGTAGCGGGGCGGCGGGACCTTCCAGTCGACGCGCCGTCGAGCGAGCTCGTCCTCGGCGACATCGAGCTCGATCGAACGTCCCGTGATGTCGATCAAGATGCGGTCGCCGTCGCGCACGAAGGCGATCGGTCCGCCGTCGACGGCCTCGGGCGCGACGTGGCCGATGCAGAACCCGTGGGTGCCGCCCGAGAACCGTCCATCGGTCAGCAGCGCGCAGTCGCCGCCACGGCCGGCGCCCTTCATGGCGCCGGTGACGGCGAGCATCTCCCGCATGCCGGGACCCCCCTTCGGGCCTTCGTAGCGAATGACGAGCACCGTCCCGGGTTCGATGGCCCCGGCGAGGATCGCCTCCATGGCGTCGGCCTCGCCGTCGAACACTCGAGCGGTGCCGTCGAAGCGGTCGTGGTCGATCCCCGCGACCTTGACGACGGCGCCATTCGGTGCGAGCGAACCCGTCAGCACCGCGATGCCGCCGTCGACGTGGATCGGTCGGTCGAGCGGGTGGACGACCTGACCGTCGGGCTTCGGCGGGTCGAGGTCGGCGAGGTTCTCGGCGATCGTCCTGCCGGTGACGGTGAGGCAGTCGCCGTGGAGGAGCCCCGCATCGAGCAGCTCGCGCATGACGACGGGGACGCCGCCGATCCGGTCGATGTCAGCCATGTGGTAGCGGCCGTGGGGCTTGGTGTCGGCGATGTGGGGGGTGCGCCGCCCGACCCGGTTGAAGTCCTCGAGCTCGAGCTCGACCCTCGCCTCGTTGGCGATGGCGAGCAGGTGGAGGACGGCGTTGGTGGAGCCCCCGAGGGCCATGACGATGGCGATGGCGTTCTCGAACGCCTCCTTGGTCATGATCTGGCGGGGGCGGAGGCCGAGGTCGAGGAGGTTGACGACAGCCCGACCGGACTCGTAGGCGAAGTCGTCGCGACGGGGATCGATGGCCGCCGGCGACGACGAGCCGGGCAGCGCCATCCCGATCGCCTCGGCCACCGACGCCATCGTGTTGGCAGTGAACATCCCCGCGCACGACCCTTCGGTGGGACAGGCGTGGCGCTCGATCAGCGCGAGCTCCTCGTCGGTCAGCCCGCCGACGGCCTTGGCACCGACGGCTTCGAACACGCTCGTGATGTCGAGTGCCCGGTCGTCCGGATCGCCGGGGATGCGGCCGGGGAGGATCGACCCGCCGTAGAGGAACACGCTCGGCAGGTCCAGTCGGGCCGCCGCCATGAGCATCCCCGGGAGCGACTTGTCGCAACCGGCGAACGTGACGAGGGCATCGAAGCGCTCGGCGTGCATGACGGTCTCGACCGAGTCGGCGATGACCTCGCGGCTCACGAGCGACGCCCGCATGCCCTCGTGGCCCATCGAGATGCCGTCGCTGATGGCGATGGTCACGAACTCGATCGGGAAGGCGCCGGCGGCTCGCACGCCCTCCTTGGCCCGCTTGGCCAGCCGGTCGAGCGGCAGGTTGCAGGGCGTGACCTCGTTCCACGACGAGGCCACGCCGACCTGGGCCTTGCCCCAGTCGTCGTCGCCCATGCCGATGGCGCGCAGCATGGCGCGCGCCGGCGCGCGCTCGAAGCCGTCGGTGACCTCGAAGCTGCGCGGCTTCCTCGGGTTGTCGGCCAAGTCGGGACTACTCCTCGGTCGTCTCGGTGGTCTCCTCCGGAGCTGTGGTCGTCGACGAGTCGCCGATCACGCCGTCGGTGTCACCGTCGCCGTCGGAGTCGATCTTGCAGACCTTCTCGAAGTAGGACTCGACGCGGTTGCTCGCCGCTGACACCTTGGGATCCTCGAAGTTGATCTTCGCCGCCTCCTCCTGCGGGATCTTGGCGAAGTCGTAGTCGTACTTCTGAAGCAGCGTGTCGTAGCGCTGGAACACCTCGCTGACGACCTTGGTGTCGTCCTTGATCTCCCCCGGGGCTTCGGAGACGAGCTTCTTGATGGCGGCCGTGAGCTCCTGGAACTGCTTCTTGGTGTCGTCCGCGCTGTTGGACGTGTTGCTCGTGTCCTCGAAGTCCTTCTGGTACTGCTTGGCCAGGTCGCAGAAGTCGCCGCCGCCCTTCCCGGAGAAGTCGGTGTCCGCCGTGGTGGAGCTGCTGTCACCGGTGTCGTCCGAAGCGCTGTCGACGCTGTCGCCACCCTTGTCGTCGCCACCGCCGCAACCGGAGAAGACGAGCATCGCCACGACGAGGATCATGAGGAGTTTCTTCATTCGCTCAGGCTATCCGGCGTCTAGGTTGGTCCGGCGATGACGCCGATCGTCCGGGCCGAGGGCGTCACCAAACGCTGGGGGTCGACGCAGGCACTCGTCGGTGCCTCGTTCGAGATCGGCAAGGGCATCACGGGCCTGCTCGGCTCGAACGGCGCCGGGAAGACGACGCTCCTCGGATTGATGCTGGGCATGCACCGTCCGGACGGCGGCCGCCTTGAGGTCCTGGGTCGCGACCCGTGGACGCTCGGGCCGGAGGTGCGGGCGCGTGTCGGGTACGCGCCGGAGCACGACGCGTTGCCGGAGGACGTGCGGGCCCACGACTGCGTCCGCCACTTCGCCGAGGTCCACGGCCTGCCGCGCCGCGAAGCGCAGACGCGCGCGTCAGACGCGCTCTGGGAGGTCGGGCTCGGGGAGGAGCGGTTCCGGGCGGTGGGAACGATGTCCACCGGACAGCGCCAGAGGGTGAAGCTCGCGTTGGCGATCGCCCACGACCCCGAGGTCGTGCTGCTCGACGAGCCGACGAACGGGCTCGACCCCGTCCAGCGCGACCAGATGCTCGCCCTGATCCGGCGCATCGGTCACGACCTGGGCCTCGACGTCATCCTGTCGTCGCATCTGCTGGACGAGGTCGAACGGGTCAGCGACAGCGTCGTCATCATCGATGGCGGCCGGACGGTGCGCAGCGGGCGGCTGGACGAGATGCGGGGAGTGGACCGGGCCGAGCTCCTCGTCGAGCTCGCCGGAGCGAGCCCGCCGTCGGACGGCGAGCGGCTCGTGGTGGCTCTTGCCGACCGCGGGATCGCCGCCGCCGTCGACGGCGTGGTCGTCGTCGTGGCTCTCGAGGCGGACGTGGTGTTCGACGTCGTGCGGGACACGGTCGCCGACCTCGACCTGTCCGTGCGCCGCCTCGAAAGACGGACCGCCAGCCTCGAGGACGTCTTCCTCGCCGGACACCCGTCGTGAGCGACGCGCGCGTCGGGGCCGAGGCGCGGATCCTCGAGCGGGGATATCGCCGCTACACGGGTCGACGCGAAGGAGAGGCGCACGCCGTGCGGAGCGTCATCGCTCACACCTTGCGGCGGATCCTCGGGCTCCGGCGTCCGACGCGGGCCAAGGTCCTGCCGGCGATGTCGATCGCCTTCGCGTACCTCCCGGCGATCGTGTTCGTCGGCGTCATCTCGCTCTTCGGTCGCTTCGGGGGGAAGTCGCAGGCTCGCCAGATCATCCCGCAGTACCACGACTACTACGGCTTCATCATCTCGGCGATCATCCTCTTCGTCGCCTTCGTCGCCCCCGAGGCGCTCTGCCCCGATCGTCGTTCGAAGGTGCTGAGCCTGTACCTCGCGTCGCCGCTGACCCGGATGACGTACTTGCTGGCGAAGGCGGCGGCCGTCGCCATCGTCATCGCCTTCGTCACCGTCGGGCCGCCGCTCCTGCTGTTGGTCGGCCTGATGATGCAGAGCGCCGGGCCGGACGGACCGCTCGAGGTCCTGCGGGTCGTGATCCACATCTTCGAGTCGGGCATGTTCCTCGCCGTCCTGTACACCTGCCTGTCGATGGCGATCGCCAGCCTCACCGACCGGCGGGCCGTCGCCGCGGCGGCGACGCTGTTCGTGCTCGTCGGCTCGGCCGTGGTGACCGGCACGCTCATCGGCGGCCTCGGCGCCAGCGACAACCTGTTCGGGTTGAACCTCGCGAGCGGGCCGCTGGCCACCGTGACGCTCATCTACGGCGAGCGGATCATCGGCCTCGACGTCGACACCTGGGTCCTGGCGCTGTCGTTCACGTTGTGGACGGTCGCGGCCGCTGCGGTGGCCATCGTCCGTTACCGGCGCCTGCAGGTGACGAGGTGACGATCGAAGTCACCGACGTCTCGAAGTGGTTCGGGTCGATCGTCGCGCTGTCCGAGGTGACGTGCCGGGTCGACCCGGGGATCACGGCTCTGCTGGGGCCGAACGGCGCGGGCAAGTCGACCCTGTTGCGGGTGCTGTGCGGGCTGACGGCGCCGTCGCGGGGCGAGGTGAGGATCCTGGGACAGGTGCCTCGGCGGGACATCTCGTTGAACCGGCGGGTCGGGCTCGTCCCCCAACAGGAGGCGCTGTTCGACCCGCTGCGGGCGGTGGACTTCGTGGCGCTGGCTGCCGAGCTGCACGGTCTCCGTGAGCCGGGCGTCGCCGCCATGGCGGCCCTGGCACTCGTCGACCTCGACCCCGACGACACCCGGCCCGTCCGCACCTACTCCAAGGGCATGCGCCAGCGGGTGAAGGTGGCGCAGGCGCTCGTGCACGACCCCGAGGTCGTCCTGCTCGACGAGCCGCTCGAGGGTCTCGACCCACGGCAGCGGCTGCGCATGATCACGTTGTTCCGGCGGCTGGCCGACGAGGGACGGACGGTGCTGATCTCGAGCCACGTGCTCGACGAGGTCGAGCGCTTCGGCTCGCGGGTGCTGGTGATCGCGCAAGGGCGGCTCGCCGCCGAGGGCGACTTCCACGCGATCCGTGACCTGATGGACGACCGACCGCACCGGCTGCGCATCGGCACCGACGCGCCGCGTGTGCTGGCGGCGGGCTTGTTGTCGTCGGGGGCGGTGACGGGCGCGTGGGTGCAGGGCGCAGACAGCCTCGTCGTCGACACCGTCGACGTCGTGACCTTCAGGCGCTCGGTCGCGTCGGTGGCGCGCGATGGCGGCGCTCGACTCACCGAGGTCGTGCCGTTGGACGACGACCTCGACTCCGTGTTCCGGTACCTGGTGGGACGCCGGTGAGCGCCATCTTCCGCCTCGTGCTGCGGACACAGGTGACGAAGGGACGGGCGGCCGCGCTGGCGGTCGTCGGCGTGCTCGGCATCCTGCTCGGCGTGGCCGTCGGACGCAGCGACCCGGGCAGCCGGTTCGACGCCGCCTATGGGTTCGTCGGCGGGTACGGGCTGGGGCTGCTGGTGCCGGTGACGGCACTCGTCTTCGCGGCGGCGGCGCTCGGCGATCCGGCGGAGGACGGGACGCTCGTGTACCTGTGGCACCGGCCGATCGCCCGCTGGCGGATCGTCGCCGCGTCGGCGGGCGCCGCGGTGTGCATCGCGTTGCCCTTCGCGGTGCTGCCGACCGTCGTCGCGGCGGCGATGACCGGGGAGGGCCGCGCGCTGATCGTGGGCGCGGCGGTCTCGTCGATGCTGGCCGTGGCCGCGTACTCGAGCCTGTTCCTCTGCCTCGGGCTCGTGGTGCGAAGGGCGCTCGCCTGGGGACTGGCCTACGTCTTGATCTGGGAAGGGTTCGTGGCCCGGAGCTCGACCGGACCGGCCCGCTTGTCGATCCTCGTCTACGCCCGGTCGTTGCTGGCGTCGATCGCGGACCACGACCCGCCGCGGCTCGCGGCGTCGGTCCCGGTGTCGATCGCCGTCCCGCTGGTCCTGGGTGTGGCCGGGCTGGCCGCGACCGTCTGGTCCCTGCGCCGGATCGACGTCCGCTGATGGAGCTGCTCGAGGGACTGGCGACGACCCGGGCGATCCGCCGGCTCCGGCCCGACCCGATCCCCGAGGAGGACCTGGCGAAGATCTTCTTCGCGGCGACGCGGGCGCCGTCGGGGAGCAACCGCCAGCCGTTCCGCTTCGTGGTGCTGCGCGATGGCCAGCGGTCGACGCCGGCCAAGGAGCTGTTGGGTGAAGCGTTCCGGCGGGGGTGGTCGGCGAAGTCGCGGGATGACGGGTACGACTCGGCCGCCTCGGACGACTCGCCCCGCGCCCGGACAGCCCAGGCGATGCAGCACTTCGTCGACCACTTCGAGGAGATCCCGGTCGTCGCGCTGCCGTGCCTCCAGCGCTATCGCGCGCCGACCCCGACCGAGGGCGCGTCGGTGTACCCGGCGTGCCAGAACCTGTTGCTGGCGGCTCGGGCGCTGGGGTACGGCGGCGTGATCACCATGTGGCACGCCTTCGTCGAGCCTCAGCTGCGTTCGTTGCTCGAGATCCCCGATGACGTGCTCATCGCCGCCACCATCCCGCTCGGCCGGCCCGCCGGTGGCGGCCACGGTCCGGTGCGGCGTCGTCCGTTGCCCGAGCTCGTCTACGAGGACGGCTGGGACTCGCCGGCGTCGTGGGCCGTCGATCCGCCCGGCACCCGCTTCACGGGCGCTCCTCCCGCGCAAGGGTGAGCGGCGGGTAGTAGTTCTCGGGACCGGCGGCGGACACGTCGGCGTACCAGCTGCCCTCGTACTGGTCGGTGGGCGCTTGCAGCAGGTCGCTGGGCTGGCCCTCGGCGGTCGTCGCCAACGTCCACGCCTGACGCTTGTAGGTCCAGTTCGACGGCGCGAGCTCATGGGCCCGCCGGAACCACGGGACGGCCCCGTCCCGATCTCCAGCCCGCCAGAGGTACTGACCGAGCTCGAACGCCGCCGCCGCCTCGGCCTCCGAAGCGGGCCGGGGCTTCGAGCGCTCCACCACCTGCTCAGGCGTCAGTGCGTACGCGCTCCCCGAGCCCCGCTCCGCCCAATCCCGCAGCGCCGGGAGGTAGGCGTCGGCGGTGCGGGGGATGCGCCGGACCGTCTCGAGCAGTCTGCGGAGGTCGTCGGGCAAGCCATCGGGCAGCGGTCGGTCGGCACCCGGGGGCACGACGACCTGGGCGACGTGCGCCGGCTGCACGAGCAAGCCGTCCTCGTCGATCCACACCGCCATCGGCACGTTCACGAAGCCGAGCAGCTCGTCGCTGAGGTGCGCCTGATCGATCAGCGACGGATGGGTCGGTGACGCCGCCTCGATCCACGGACGGACGGCGTCGGCGCCACCGAGGTCGAGCGCGATCGCCACGATCTCGACGCCCTTCGGCGCCAGCTCCTCGTGCAGGGCCTGCCACACGGGCAGGTCAGCGCGACAACCTCACCACGAAGCCCACGCGAAGGCCACCACCTTCTTGCCCCGAAGCGTGGACAGCGAGAACGGCCTTCCGTCGAGGTCCGGCAGCGTGAGGTCAGGGACCTCTGCCGTGTCGAGCGCCTTGCCGGACACCGTCGCCGGTCCGAGGGCCCACACCCCGTGCGCCTCGTCGTGCACGACCGGCATGCCCAGCCGCTCCGCGACCACCGACAGGTCGAGCGCGCCATCGACGTCGACGGTCCCCGCCGGCAGCGGCACGCACATCGCGCCCTTGCACAGTCCTTCGGGCTTGGCCACCCACCCGGTGCGAGCGGCAAGGTCGTCCTTCGGCGCCCGCAGCGAGGCGCCGGCGACGATCACTTCGACGGCGCCTGGATGAGCTCGAGCAGGAATCCGTCGGGGTCGACGGCGAAGCCGACGATGTTGTCGCCGTACGGCGCTGGCTCCCGCGTGATCCGCCCACCTCGTTCCACGTGCAGCTGCCTGAGCCCGAGGACGTCGACGTAGAACGCCGTCGCCTTCGCGAGATCGGAGACCGCCAGGCCCGTCGCCATGAACGCTCCCATGGCCCGACCCTACGCGTTCAGAGGCCGGCGCGCTGGCGCAGGATGGCGGTGACGGCCTTCCCGTCGGCCTTCCCGTGCGTCCTCTTCATGACCTGACCGATGAGCATGCCGCCGACCTTCGGGTCGCCGTCCTTGAACTTCTCGAACGCCTCGGGGTTCGCGGCGATCACCTCGTCCACCGTGGCCTCGAGCGCGGAGGAGTCCATCACCTCGAACCCCCGTTCGGCCGCGATGGCATCGGGGTTGTCGCCCTCCCCGGCCAGCATGGCGGCCAGCACCTGCTTGGCCTGCGTCGCGGTCAGCTCGCCCGACGACTCCATCGCCACCACCCGTGCGAACGATGCGGCGGACAACCGACCCACGTTGTCGATGTCGGCGGCGATCTCGTTGGCGGCGCGATTGATGGCCCGGCGAGCGTCCGCGCCCGCGGCGATGGCGTCGAGCACCAACCCGTCCAGGTCGAGCTCGACCAACAAGGCCACGTCCGACGGCGTCACGCCCGCCGCCGACGCCAGCGCCGTCCTGCGCTCGAACGGCATCGTCGGGAGCGCCGCCTTCACCGCCGAGCGCCACTCGTCGTCTGGCACCACAGGCACCAGGTCGGGCTCGGGGAAGTAGCGGTAGTCGAACGCCTCTTCCTTCGAGCGCATCGACGACGTGCGTCCCTCGTCCTCGCTCCAGTGGCGGGTCTCCTGCACGATGCGCTCGCCGTCCCGCAAGGACTGGATCTGCCGCTTGGCCTCGTACTCGATGGCCCGGCCGAGGGACCGCAACGAGTTCATGTTCTTGATCTCGCAGCGGGTCCCGAACGTCGCGGCGTTGGACGGCCGCACCGACACGTTGGCGTCGACCCGCAGCGAGCCCTCCTCCATCTTCCCGTCGGACGCGCCCGTCGCCACGAGGATGGCGCGGAGCTCGCTCACGTAGGCCTTGGCTTCGTCGGCCGAGCGCAGGTCAGGGCGGCTGACGATCTCGACGAGGGGGACCCCGGCGCGGTTGTAGTCGACGAGGGAGTGGTCGGCGCCGTGGATGCGGCCGCCACCACCACCGATGTGCGTGGTCTTCCCGGTGTCCTCCTCCATGTGCGCCCGCTCGACCCCTATCCGTTGACCGGACGGCAGCTCGAGCCACCCGTCGACGTTGATCGGCTCGTCGTACTGCGACGTCTGGTAGTCCTTCGGCATGTCCGGATAGAAGTAGTTCTTCCGGTGGAAGATGCTCGGCCTGACCTCGCAGTGGAGGGCCTCGCCTATGCGCATCGCGTACTCGACCGCCTGACGGTTGAGCACGGGAAGCGACCCGGGCAGTCCGAGGCACACGGGGCAGATGTTGGTGTTCGGCTCGTCGCCGAAGGCGTTGCGGCACGCGCAGAAAAGCTTCGTCTCGGTGCGGAGCTCGCAGTGGACCTCGAGCCCGATGACCATCTCCCAGTCGTCGCTCACTTCGCCGCCCTCTCGATCGCCGCCGCCACCCGGAACATCGTGGGTTCCCGCAAGGCGTCGGCCATCACCTGCACGCCGACCGGCAGCCCGTCGTCACCCACGCCGAAGGGCACGGACATCGCAGGGTGGCCGGCGAGGTTCGACGGGATCGTGCACACATCGGAGAGGTACATGGCGAGAGGGTTCGCCGTCTTGGCGCCGAAGGCGAACGCCGTCGTCGGCGCGGTCGGCGAGAGGAGGGCGTCGAAGTCGGCGTAGGCGGCGTCGAAGTCGCGGATGATCAACGTCCTCACCCGCTGCGCCTGGCCGTAGTACGCGTCGTAGTAGCCGGCGGACAGCGCGTAGGTGCCGAGCATGATCCGGCGCTTCACCTCGGGGCCGAAACCCGCCGCCCGCGTCGCGCCGTACATGGTGGTGATGTCGTCCGCGTCGACCCGCAGTCCGTAGCGGACGCCGTCGTAGCGTGCCAGGTTGCTCGACGCTTCTGCAGGGGCGATGAGGTAGTAGGCCGACAGGCCGTAGATCGTCGCCGGGACCGACACCTCCTCGACCTTGGCGCCCGCGGCCGTGAGCGCCTCGGCGGCGGCGTTCGTGCGGGCGAGGACGTCGGGATCGATGCCGTCCATGAGCTCGCGCACGATGCCGATGCGCAGGCCGTCGACGCCTTCGTCGAGGACCGACATCAGGGACGGCGCGGGCTCCGGGATCGACGTCGAGTCGCGGGGATCGTTGCCGCCGATGGCCTCGAGGACTGCCGCGCTGTCGGCGACGGTGGTCGAGAACGGACCGATCTGGTCGAGGCTGCTGGCGAAGGCGATGAGGCCGTAGCGGGACACCGCGCCGTAGGTCGGCTTCACGCCGACGACGCCGCACAGCGCCGCAGGTTGGCGGATCGATCCTCCGGTGTCGGAGCCGAGCGCCAAGGAGGCGAACCCGGCGGCGACGGCCGCGGCGCTGCCGCCGCTCGACCCGCCCGGCACCCGCGTGACGTCGTGCGGGTTCCTCGTCGGACCGAAGGCGCTGTTCTCGGTGGACGAGCCCATGGCGAACTCGTCGAGGTTCGTCTTGCCGATGGGGATGGCGCCGGCGGCGCGAAGCCGCTCGACGACGGTG
>DATLED010000037.1:0-60667 GCA_035525495.1 Acidimicrobiales bacterium
GCAAGGGCGTGCGCCGCGTGCGCGGCATCGACCTGCCGCCCGAGGCCGAGCCCATCCGAGACGAGGTGCGCCAGTTCGCCGAGAGCATGAAGGGCCTCGACGGTGCGGCCCAGCGCGAGCGCCTCATCGAGACCGGCTACATCCAGCCCCACTGGCCCAAGCCCTATGGCCGTGAGGCCGGCCCGCTCGAGCAGCTGGTGATCGAGCAGGAGTTCGCGACCGCCGGCATCCGCCGCCCGAGCTACGGGATCACGGGCTGGGTGATCCTGACCCTCATCCAGCACGGCACCGCCGAGCAGGTGTCGCGCTGGGTCTCGGGCGCGCTGCGCCAGGAGGTGGTGTGGTGCCAGCTGTTCAGCGAGCCCGACGCCGGCTCTGACGCCGCCGGGATCAAGACCAAGGCCACGCGCGTCCACGGGGGCTGGCTGGTGACGGGTCAGAAGGTGTGGACGACCGGTGCCCACATCGCCGGGATGGGTCTCGCCACCGTGCGCACCGACCCCACCAAGCCGAAGCACGACGGCATCACCACCATGGTCATCGACATGAAGGCCGAGGGTGTCGAGGTCCGCCCCATCAAGATGACGATGGGTGCCTCAGAGTTCAACGAGGTGTTCTTCAACGACGTGTTCGTCCCCGACGACGACGTCATCGGCCCCATCGACGGCGGCTGGACCGTCGCCCGGGCCACGCTCGGCAACGAGAGCGTCAGCATCGGCGGCGGCGACGGCGGGATGTCCATGCCGGGCGAGGCCCTGCTCATGCCGTTCGACATGAACCCGTCCCGGCTTCCCGGCGGGGCCGAGAAGATCGGCCGCTACACCGCCACGCACCAGGCCATGGCGGTCATGAACCTTCGCAGCGCTCAGCGCGCTGTCGGCGGGGGCGGCCCGGGGCCCGAGGGCGCCATCACGAAGCTCGTGCTCTCCGAGATCGGCCACGATGCCGCCGGCTACCTGGCCCAGCTCGGCGGTCCCGAGTCGGCGTTCATGGATGGTGCCGGCTCGATGGGGAACATGCTCGTGCTCATGCACCGCGCCATGTCGATCGCCGGCGGGACCTCCGAGATCAAACGGAACCAGATCGGCGAGCGCATCCTCGGGCTCCCGCGAGACCCGCTGATCAAGTAGGAGCGGTCGTCCGTCCAGCGGCGAAGCGGGCGACGACGACGGCGCCGCTGGCGGCCGCGGCGAGGGGAAGGGCGGCGGTCGGACGCGGGCCCCAGAGGTTGGGGAGGCCGCGTCGCCACCACACGATCGAGGCCACCATCCACGCGGTGACCGCCGCGATGGTGGCCTTCCTGGCGCGATCCTTCGACGCCGCCTTCGCCATGAGACCGGCGACCGCGATCTCGACGGGAGCGGCGGCGGGGAACGTGGCCGCGAGTTGGCCCGCGGCGCACGCCACGCCTTTGCCCCCGCGTTCGCCGGAGGACCAGATCGGATAGGAGTGGCCGACGACACTGGCGACGCCGGCGAGGTGCGCGCCGGCGTCGCCCGCCAGGCGGCGGCCGGCGACGCTGGCAGCCACCGCCTTGGCGACGTCGGCGGCGATGACCGCCGCACCCCACCACTTCCCGAGAACGGCGACGGCGTTGGCGCCGCCCGGGTTGCCGCTCCCGGCCGTGCGGAGGTCGACGGCTCCGTCCGTGGCGAGGCGGGCGGCGACGTCGGCCGACGGGATCGTGCCGGCCACGTAACCGAGGCAGGCGGCGCCGGCGAGGTTGGCGGCCGTCCGCAGCATCGTCACCTTGCTTCTTCGGCGTCAGCGACGTCGGTGGATGGTTGCCAGGTACTCCTCGGCCACGTCGCGGGGAGCGAAGGCGAGCCACCCGTCGACGAGCGCTTCCTTCAGGGCGCGCTTCGTCACCTTTCGCAGCTCGATCAACACGGCGGGGTGGCCCTCGAAGTGCTGCATGTCGAAGATGCCCGTCGTGCCGGCGGCGAGCACGCCTTCCTTCTCCGCGAGGTCCTCGACGCGAACAGCGACGATCGGACCCTCCGGGAGGGGTCCGTCATCCCATCGCTTGGCGTCCGCCTTCGTGAGCGGCCGCTCCCACGCGAACACGTTCTTCTTCTTGGCCGTCGGCGCCACCGCCCACGTCCGTCCCCCGTGGCGCTCGCCTTCGATCACCGCGGGCAAGGCGTTGGCGATGGCGGCGACGTCGTCGAGGGTCGGCACGCCGGCGACCGTAGGTGCTAGGACCGATGCGTGCCCACCACCGCCAACGGCGCGGTCTCGCTGTACTACGAGACCTTCGGCGCCGACACCGATCCGGTCCTCCTGCTCGTCAACGGGCTCGGGAGCCAGTGCATCAACTTCAAAGTGGAGTTCTGCGAGCGGTTCGCGGCGCAGGGCTTCCGCGTCGTCCGCTTCGACAACCGCGACGTCGGCCTCTCGAGCCACCTGAAGGGCGGACCTCGCTACACCGTCGACGACATGGCCGACGACGGGTTCGCCGTGCTCGACGCCGTCGGCGCGGAGCGCGCCCACATCGCCGGTTGGTCGATGGGCGGCATGATCGTCCAATCCATGGCCATCCGACGGCCCGAACGGATCCTCTCGCTGACGTCGGTGATGTCGGCCCCCGGACCGATCCCGTCACTCCGTGACCCCGACGTGCTCGCCGCCTTCACGGCCCCGCCCGCCACCACCCGCGACGAAGCCGCGCAGCGCCAACTCGACGGCTTGCGACTGTGGGGCAGCCCGGCATCGCTCGACGTCGAGCGCATCACCGCAGACGCCCACGCCGCCTACGACCGGTGCTGGGATCCGGAGGGTCGGGCTCGCCAGTCGAAGGCCGTCGCCGCATCGGCGTCACGCACCGAGTCGTTGGCGGGCCTCACCGTCCCCACCCTCGTCGTCCACGGCGACGCCGACCGGCTCGTCCCGCCCATCGCCGGCCGGATGACCGCCGACGCCATCCCCGGCGCCCGCCTCGAGATCGTCGAGGGCATGGGCCACGACTACCCCCCGGAGCACTGGGACCGCATGGTCGAGCTCATCACGTCCCACGCCAGATCCGTCCCCTGAACCGCTTTGGGCGCGATCAGTCCGGCATGCCGGACTGATCGCGCCCAAACGCAGATGGCTAGGAGCAGCCGGACGTCGTTCCGCACGACGGGCAGGCATGGCAGGAGCCGGCCCGCTGCATCTGCACGCCGCACTGGCCGCAGAAGGGCGCATCGGAGTGGAACACGACCACCGTTGACGCAGGCTCGACGATCGACGCGTCCTTGCTCGTCGCCTCCTCGATGCCGGGGAGCATCGGCTGCATGCGCTCCCCCGTCGTCTGGATGCCGAGCTCGGCCCGCTCGTCATACGGCATGTAGTCGACGGCCAACCGGCGGAAGATGTAGTCCACCAGCGAAGCGGCGATCCGGAGATCGGGGTCGTCGGTCATGCCCGCCGGCTCGAAGCGCATGTTCGTGTACTTCGAGACGTACGTCTTGAGCGGCACTCCGTGCTGCAGTCCCAACGAGACGGCGATCGAGAAGGCGTCCATGATCCCGGCGAGCGTCGACCCCTGCTTCGACACCTTCATGAAGACCTCGCCGGGACGGCCGTCCTCGTACTCGCCGACGTGGACGTAGCCCTCGCAGTCGGCGACCCGGAACGAGAACGTCGACGAGCGACGTCGCCGGGGAAGGCGCTCGCGGATGGGCTGCTTCACGACGACCGTCGTCTGGTTGGCCAGCGCCGCCTCGAGCTTCGCCACCTTCTCCGCGAGCTCGGCGTCGTGGGCCTCGGCGGCCGAGGCAGGCACGTCCTTCTTCACGGTCGAGAGGGGCTGCGCCACCTTGCAGTTGTCGCGATAGATGGCGACCGCCTTGAGGCCCATCTTCCATGCCTCGATGTGGAGCTCCTCGAGGTCCTCCACCGTGGCCGACTCGGGGCAGTTCACCGTCTTGGAGATGGCGCCGGAGATGAACGGCTGCACCGCCGCCATCATCCGCACGTGGCCCATGTAGTGGATCGTGTTGTCGCCCATCGAGCAGGCGAAGATCGACAGGTGCTCCGGCGACAGGTCGGGCGAGCCGAGCAGCGACTTGTTCGTCTCGATGTAGGCGAGGATGGACTCGACCTGTGCGGGTGAATAACCGAGACGGCGCAACGCCCGGGGAATCGTCTGGTTGACGATCGACATCGTCCCGCCGCCGACGAGCTTCTTCATCTTCACGAGGCCGAGGTCGGGCTCGATGCCGGTCGTGTCGCAGTCCATCAGCAGGCCGATGGTGCCGGTCGGCGCGAGCACGGACGCCTGTGAGTTGCGCACGCCGTAGCGCTCACCGGTCTCGACGGCGTCGTCCCACGCTTCCTGGGCGGCGTCGAGCAGTGACGTCTGCACGCGTTCCTCGTCGATGTGTGCCACCTCGTCGCGGTGCATTCGCAGCACCCGCAGCATGTGCTCCTTGTTCTCCGAATACCCGGCGAACGGACCCATGCGAGCCGCCGTGCGGGCCGACACCGCGTAGGACGTCCCGGTGAGCAGCGCGGTGATGCCGGCGGCCCACGCCCGCCCGTCGTCGGAGTCATAGGCCATGCCCTGGGCCATCAGCAGCGCGCCGAGGTTGGCGTAACCGATGCCGAGCTGACGAAAGCGGCGCGCCGTCTCGCCGATGGCGGCGGTCGGGTAGTCGCTGTTGCCGACGAGGATCTCCTGGGCGGTGAACATCACCTCGGTGGCGGCGGTGAAGCCAGCCACGTCGAAGGTGCCGTCGTCGTCGAGGAACGTCAACAGGTTGAGGCTCGACAGGTTGCACGCCGAGTTGTCGAGGTGCATGTACTCGCTGCACGGGTTGGAGCCGTTGATGCGACCGGTCGCATGCGCGGTGTGCCACTTGTTGATCGTCGTGTCGAACTGCATGCCGGGGTCGGCGCACTCCCACGAGGCCTTCATCATCTGACGGAACAGCTCGCGGGCCTTGAGCGTTCGCACGACCTCGCCCGTCGTCACCGCCTTGAGCTCCCAATCGGTGTCGTCGAGCACCGCCTGCATGAACTCGTCGGTGACCCGAACGCTGTTGTTGGCGTTCTGGTACTGGATCGAGTGGCTGTCCTTGCCGTCGAGGTCCATGTCGAAGCCGGCGTCGCGCAGGGCGCGGGCCTTGCGCTCCTCGATGGCCTTGCACCAGATGAAGTCCTCGATGTCCGGGTGGTCGGCGTTGAGGATGACCATCTTGGCGGCGCGGCGGGTCTTGCCACCGGACTTGATCGTGCCGGCGCTCGCATCGGCGCCCCGCATGAAGCTCACCGGACCGGAGGCCGTTCCGCCGCCGTGGACGAGCTCGCTCGACGAACGGATCTTCGACAGGTTGATCCCGGCGCCCGACCCGCCCCGGAAGATCGTGCCCTCCTCGACGTACCAGTTGAGGATGGCGTTCATGTCGTCGTCGACGGCGAGGATGAAGCACGCGCTGGCCTGCTGGGGAACGCCCTTCACGCCGATGTTGAACCACACGGGCGAGTTGAACGCCGCCTTCTGGTGGACGATCAGGTACTTGAGCTCGGCCCGGAAGGCCTCAGCCTCCTCGTCGTCGACGAAGTAGCCGTCCTTGACGCCCCACGCGGTGATGGTGTCGGCGACGCGGTCGGCGACCTGCTTGAGGCTCGACTCCCGCTCCGGGGTGTTGAGGGGACCCCGGAAGTACTTCTGGGCGAGGATGTTCGTGGCGTTGACCGACCACGTGGTCGGGACCTCGACGTCGAGCTGCTCGAAGGCGACGGCACCATCGCGGTAGTTGGTGATCCGGGCGTCGCGCCGTTCCCACTGCACCGTGTCGTAGGGGTGGACCCCGACGGTCGTGAAGTGTCGGCGGAGGCCGATCCCCATGCGCTCCGGTGCCATTGCCATGTCGTTCTCTCCCTACGGTCCGTTCGGGCCCTGGGCAGAGGTAACCACAACATCTTGTGTTTGCGGTCTCCCCAGGACGCGAGATGCGGTGGTCATTACAGCATCGTAATTACGAGGCTGTCAACGATCGGGGGGTCGCGAAACCGCTGGTCAGCGGTGGATCGCGAAAGTGATTTCGTTCACGACGCCGGCGCCCCTCCTTCTGCCTGCCACGTACGACCGCGGAAGGGCCGACTACCGTCCCGATCTCCATGGGAGTCGTGGTCGCCATCGATGCCGGGACGACGGGCGTGCGGGCCTTCGCCGTCGACGAGCTGGGCCAGCCCGTCGGCTGGTCGTACCGCGAGTTCCCGCAGCACTTCCCGCAGCCGGGGTGGGTGGAGCACGACGCCGACGACATCTGGGACGCCGTCCAGACGACGCTCGCCGAGCTGACCGCGACGCTCGACGCGGACGGCCAGAAGATCGCCGCCATCGGCATCACCGACCAGCGCGAGACGGTCGTCGTGTGGGACAAGCGGACGGGCCGGCCCCTGCACCGGGCCATCGTCTGGCAGGACCGGCGCACCGCCGCCCGATGCGACGCCCTTCGCGAGGCCGGCCACCTGGCGCTCGTCCGCTCGACAACCGGGCTCGTCCTCGACCCGTACTTCTCCGGTACGAAGCTCGAGTGGCTCCTCACCGAAGGCGGCGTCGACCCGTCCGACCCCGACCTCGCCTTCGGAACGGTCGACAGCTGGATCCTCTGGAACCTCACCGGCGGCGCCGTCCACGTCACCGACCCGTCGAACGCCAGCCGCACCCTGCTCTACGACATCACGAAGCTCGAATGGTCGGCGGAGCTCTGCGATCTCCTCGGGGTCCCGATGCGCTGCCTCCCCGAGGTGCGGCCGAGCAGCGGGCGCTTCGGCGTCACGCCGAACGGCATCCCCGTGAGCGGCATCGCCGGCGACCAACAGGCGGCACTGTTCGGCCAGGCGTGCTTCGAGCCCGGCATGACCAAGAACACCTACGGCACCGGCAGCTTCGTCCTCATGAACGTCGGCCCCGACTGCCCGGCGCCGTGCGAAGGACTGCTGACGACGGTCGCGTGGGTGCTGGCCGACGGCACGACGGCCTATGCGATGGAAGGCGCCATCTTCGTCACCGGCGCGGCGATCCAGTGGATGCGCGACGGCCTGGGACTGATCGCGGAGGCCGCCGAGATCGGACCGCTGGCCGCCACCGTCGCCGACACCGAGGGGGTCTACCTGGTGCCGGCGTTCACCGGCCTCGGCAGCCCGTACTGGGATCCGTACGCCCGCGGCACGCTCCTCGGCCTGACGCGCGGCGCCGGCCGGGCCCACCTCGCCAGAGCGGTCGTGGAGGCCATGGCGTACCAGACGCGCGATGTCGTGGAGGCGATGTGCGAAGCATCCGGTCGTACGGTCGCCATCCTCCGCGCCGACGGCGGCGCATCGGCGATGGACCTCCTCCTCCAGCTCCAGGCCGACCAGCTCCAGGTCCCCGTGGCTCGACCGAAGATCCAGGAGACGACGGCGCTCGGCGCGGCCTACCTCGCCGGCCTGGCCGAGGGCGTGTGGTCGTCGCTCGACGAGGTCGCCGCGCACTGGGCCCTCGACGTCGAGGTCGCACCCCGGGCGTCGGCGGGCGCGGCGAACGCCAAGTACGACGGCTGGAAGCGGGCGGTCGCGCGATCGCGCGGCTGGGCCGACAAAGCTGACGGGATCTGACGCAACGCCGGGTAGAGAGGGCTGTGCCCCTCGACGCCGCACCCCTCGCTCCGCTCCTTGCCGGAGGCGACCTCGCCTACGTCGCCGTGACCTCGGCCTCGGGGCCGATGGTGACGCCCGTGCTGTTCGCCTTCCGTGACGACCGCATCTGGATGGTCCTCCCGCGCCGCTCGGCCAAGGTGGGCGCCATCGCACGCGACGCGCTCGTCGGGGTGACCATCCCCACTCCGACGGCGACCGTCGTCGTCCAGGGCGAGGCGCGCGTCGTCGATCCGCTCGACGCGTCGACGCTCTTCTCGTCGATCCCCGAGGTCGTGCGCTCCCCTCGCGCCGCCGCCTCGTACGTCGTCGACAACGTCCGCCACCTCGGCGGCGTCGTCGCCGGAGGGTCGCTCGAGCCTCGTGCCATGGCCGCAGTCCGCGTCGAGCGTGCGCTGGTCGTGCGCGGCACCGGCGACCTCTGGTCCGAAGGCGACTGGCGCGCGGGCCCGATCCTCGAGGGGGGTGACCACCACCTCGATGCGCCAGCCCTCGACCTCGCCGACGTGCCGGGCGACCTCGCGACGCTCGCCGGCGAGGCGCGGCCGATCTTCGTCGGCTGGAGGACACCGACGGGACCGGTCGCGCTCCCGGGTGCATGGGATCCGGACCGGCGCGTCGCCACCGTCCGCTCCGACGTGTTCGGCGCCGTCGGAGGAGCCGTCGATGGACCGGCGTGCGTCGTGTTCGACGCCACCATCGGGACCGACCTCGACGACAAGATGGGCATGGTGCTGCGCGGCGCGGCCTACGCGCACCCGCGCGATGACGATGCCGTCGACCTCGCGGTCGACGTCGAACGGGTGTCGTGGTGGCAGGGTGGCGAGTCCGAGACCGTCGCCCTGGCTGCGAGCTAGGAGGCGCTCGGGTGAGCTCGCAGCCCGCTCACCCTCTCCAGCTCGACCCACCGCACGTCGGCGATGCCCGCCAACGCTCCGAGCTGCCGTCGCTCCCGTGCCCGAAACGGCCGTCCCGGGCGGGCGACGACGAGGTCGAGTCCAGCACCGCGCAGCGACGCCCACGCCATGTCGTCGGGACCGTCGGCGGACGCGGCGCGGCTGCCCGTGACGAAGGCGGCGATCCACGACGCGGGCGGCGTCGATCCGAAGGCCGCCCGGACGGACCGGCCATCGCCGTCGATCACCGCGACCCAGGCGGCGCTGAAGTCGTGGGCGGCACGATCGACGAGGGCATCGAGGACGAGTTGGGGCGTCGGCTGTTGCACGAGCAGCGCCGCCGTCTCCAACGCCGCGAGACGAGGATCGGGCAGACCGAGCCCGGGCACGGGTTGGACGTCCTCGACGGCGACGCCGTCGACCTCGCTGATCTCCTTGACGAGCAGCGACACGAGATCGTCCGACGGCAACGTCACGACGAGCTCGTCGACGGCCATGCCGGCACCACGCTCGAGGATGTCGATGCCGATGAGGTCGCCGCGGACGGATCCGATGCGGCTGGCGACGGCGCCGAGCGCGCCGGGACGATCGGGGATCCACACCCGCACGACGTAGGAGGGCATGGCGCCAACGCTACGGGTCGGATGTGAACGCCGGATTACGGCGACGCGACGACTGGGTGGCGCTTCAGGCGACGCCGACGGGCGCGGGCGCCTCGGCGGCGGCCAGCGGGGTGACGGAGCCGACCTTCGTCGGTCCCTCCTCGGCGCCGGTCTCGGTGCCCTTCCGCTTGGCGTACTGGTTGACGTACTCCTGGCCGCCGAGCTCCTTGAGCTCGAACATGATCTCGTCGGTGATCTGCCGCAGCACGAGCGGGTCGCTGGGACGATCGTGGAACCGCGAGAAGTCGAGCGGCTTGGAGATCCGGATCGTGATCGGCATGAACACCCGGGGAATGGCCTTTCCCGGCGTCTGCGCCTCGCGCGTCCCGATGCAGGCGACCGCGAGGACCGGCACCTTGCACTGGAGGGCGAGCCGGGCGACGCCGGTGTGGCCCTTGTAGAGGCGGCCGTCGGGCGAGCGCGTCCCCTCCGGATAGATGCCGAACAGCTCGCCGGCCTTGAGCACCTCGGCCGCGGACTCGAGGGCCCGCTGGCTGGCGCTGCCGCCGCCCCGTTTGATCGGGATCTGGCCGACCGCCCGGAAGAACCACGCCGTCTTCGGGTCCTCGAAGTACTCGGCCTTGGCCACGAACGTGACCCGTCGCCTCACGACGAGGGGAAGGAAGAACGAGTCGAACACGGCCAGGTGGTTGCCCGCGAGGATGGCGCCCCCGCTCGTGGGGACGTGCTCGAGACCCTCGACCCTGACCCGGAAGAAGAACCGGAAGATCGGCGTCAACAGGTACTTCACGATCCAGTACGCCATCTCGTTCCGGAGGTTAGTTCTCGTTCGCGGACGGCGAATCCTGCTCTTGGTGCCTCTTGACTGTTCGGTCTAGTTTCCCCGGCCGTGGACCGACGGCTCACCCAGCGGGGCAAGGACCGGCGCCGCCAGCTGATGGACTTCGCGGCCACGCGGTTCGCCGAGAACGGCTACCACCCCACCTCGGTGGCCGAGATCGTCCAGGGGATGGGCGTCGGCAAGGGCGTCTTCTACTGGTACTTCTCCTCGAAGGAGGAGCTGTTCCAGGAGATCCTCCGGGAGGCCCAGTTCGACCTCCGCCGGCGCCAACAGCAGTTCGTCGTCGAGAGCGACGACCCGGTCCAACGGATCGAGGGCGGCATCCGGGCGACGATGCTCTGGTTGGCCGAGCACCGTCACCTCATCGGCCTGTTCCAGTTCGCAGCCAGCGAGGACCGCTTCGCTCCGTCGTTGCGTCGGGGTCAGGACGTGTCGGTCGCCGACGTCGTCCGCCACGTGAAGGAGGGCATCGTCGCGGGGCGCATCCGCGACACCGATCCCCTCGTCCTGTCCCACGCCATCCTCGGCGTCACGAACCACCTGGCGCGGGTGTTCATCTTCGAACGGAACGAGCCGGCGGAACGGGTGGCCGACGCCGCGATCACGTTCTGCCGCGAGGGCCTGCTGGGGCAGGCCGAAGAAGTTCCCTAGAGCTTCGTCAGCGTGCGACGGAGGTTGCGGACCGCCTGAGACGTGCGCTGCTCGTTCTCGAGGAGGGCGAAGCGGACGTAGCCCTCACCGCCCGGACCGAACCCGAAGCCCGGAGACGTCGCCACGTGGGCCTCCTTCACGAGCAGGGTGGCGAACTCCAACGAGCCCATCTCCCGATACGGCTCGGGGATCGGCGCCCACACGAACATCGTCCCCTTCGGCGGGTCTACGGCCCAGCCGATCCGGTTGAGGCCGTCGATGAGGGCGTTGCGTCGCGTCTCGTAGATGGCATTGACCTGCGTCGGGTAGTCGCGGGCCTCGTTCATGGCGACCGTTGCCGCGATCTGGATCGGCTGGAACGTGCCGTAGTCGAGGTAGCTCTTGAGCTTGGCCAACGCGGCGACGATGTCGGCGTTGCCGACGAGGAACCCCACGCGCCAACCGGCCATCGAGAACGACTTCGTCAGCGTGTAGAGCTCGACGGCGACCTCCTTGGCCCCGGGCACCTGCAGGATCGACGGCGGCTTGTAGCCGTCGAACGACGTGTCGCTGTAGGCGAAGTCGTGGACCAGCACGACCTCGCGCTCGCGCGCCCACTCGACGAGCTGGGTCATCCACTGCAGGTCGACGCACGCCGTCGTCGGGTTGTGCGGGAACGACAGGATCAGGACCCTCGGCTTGGGCCACTGGGTCTCCCACGCCTCGACGAGGTTGGCGAAGAAGTCCTCACCCGGACCGATGCGGATCTGCTGCACCTCGGCGCCGGCGAACAGCGGCGCGTAGATGTGGATGGGGTAGCTCGGGCTCGGGACGAAGGCGCTGTCGCCCGGGCCGAGGAGCACCCACATGAGGTGGCTCAGTCCTTCCTTGGCCCCGATCGTGGTGATGATCTCGGTTTCGGGGTCGAGATCGACCTGCCAGTTGCGCTGGTACAGGTCGGACACCGCTTCGCGCAGCTTCGGGATGCCCTTCGAGAGCGAGTAGCGATGGTTGCGAGTGTTGTGCGCGGCCTCGGCGAGCTTCTCGACGGCGATGTCCGGGGAGGGGATGTCCGGGTTTCCGAAGCCGAAGTCCAGCACGTCCTCGCCAGCTCGCCGTGCCTCCGTCTTCAGGTTGTTGATGATCGTCAAGACGTAGGGCGGCAAGCCGTTGATGCGTCGGAACTCCAGAGGCATGCGGCGAACGCTACCGGAGGGCCGCGACGGCCTCGCCCACCATTTCGACGGCTCGCCTGGGGTCGTCGTCGGCGATGAACGGCGGGCCCAGCACCGCCCACGATGCCCCGGCGACCTCGAGGCGGCGGAGGAGGTCGGCGGTCGCGTCGGCGTCCTTCGGTGTCGGTCCCCCCCACGTGACCTCGACGTCGGTGACGGCGGCGACACGGTCGGGTTCGACGCCCCACAAGTTGAGAACGACCCCCTCCGCGAGAGCCAGCTCGTGGATGCGACCCGAGAGGCCGCCGACCCAGGTCGTGATCCCGAGGGCGCACGTCCGCCGGCAGGCGTCGGCGAGATCGGCGAGCCGCTCGTCGGCCGATGGGAAGGGCACGTCTACAGCGAGGTTCTCGGCGACGCTGAGTCGGTCGCCGGCCCCGAGGCCGGCGACGAGGCGGTCGCCGACCATGCGGTGCAGCGTCTCGAGGTTGTGGGCGAGGACGGCGTTGGGCAGGAGGCTCACGCGGGCGACGAGCGTCCCGAGCACGACGCGCTCCGTCTCGCCGGCCAATGCGCCGAGGAGGGGCCACGCGTTGCGCGCCGGCCGATCGGGGTTGCCGATCGCCCAGAGGTGGTCGAAGACGAACACGCCGTCGAGGCCGGCGGCCTCGGATGCGCGCGCGGCGGCGAGCGACGCGTCGGCGGTCGGGCGGAACTGCGGGAGGGTGATCCCGACCTTCATCCCGGGCGGGCCAGGAGGGCGGCGCCGATGGCGCCGGCGCGCTCGCCGAGCTCGGCGGCGACGATGCCCACCGCTGGGCGGTGGTCAGCACCATCCAGCAGCTCGAGGAAGGCGCGGCGCACCGGCGCGAGGAGGATCTCGCCGGCCCCGACGAGCCCGCCACCGAGAACGAACAGCTCCGGGTCGAAGGCGTTGGCGAGGTTGGCGAGGCCGAGGGCGACCCACCACGCGAAGTCCTGCATGACCTTGGTGGCGTCGGCGTCGCCCTCCGCCGCCGCGGCGGTGACGTGCTCTCCGCGGACCTGGTCGACGTCGCCGCCGGCGAGGGCGACGATGCGGGCGCCACGTCCCGCCACTGCGGCGTCGCGAGCGAGGCGACCGAGGCCGGTCCCCGAGGCGAACCGCTCCCAGCACCCGCGCTGACCGCAGACGCAGACGGGGCCGGACGGGTCGACGACCATGTGTCCCACCTCGCCGGCGAAGCCGTGGTGACCGCGGAAGAGCCGTCCGCCGAGGATGACGCCGGCGCCGATGCCGGTGCCGAGGGTGACGAGAACGACGTCGTCGCGGTCACGTCCCGCACCCGCTTCGCGTTCGCCCCAGCCCGCGCAGCTGGCGTCGTTCTCGACGACGACGGGCACCGCGAGGCGATCGGCAAGCGGGCCCGCGAGAGGCAGCTCGAACACCCCCGGGAGGTTTGGCGCGTAGCGAAGGGCGCCCCGCGCGTCGACGAGACCGGGTGCGCCGACGCCGACGCCGACGATGTCGTGGCCTCGCGCCAGCAGCTCGCTCGCCACCTCACCGAGAACGCCGAGGATCGCATCTACCCCGACCGGCGTCTCCACACGGTGCTCCTCCAGCACCGTCCCGCGCTCGTCGACGATCACCCCGAGGCACTTCGTCCCGCCGAGGTCGATGCCGATCGTCTCGCCCCGCGGCGCGGCCCTGCGAGCCGAAGTCGTCCCGCTCGTCCGGTGACGGCTCGCGGGCCCTCCGGACTCCGACGGGTTGGTCAAGCGCTCAGAACCGCAGCAGGGCGCCGATGCGACCGGCGACGTCGAGGTCGGCGTTGCCCACGCACATCTCGACATGGCAGGACTGCAGCAGCGCCTGCTCGACGGCCTCTTCGACGACGTCGTCGACCCTGGCCATGTCGCCGCGGCACGTCGGGCACGTCGGTCCCTTGGCGGCCAGCACACCGCACCCGTCGCAGTGCCAGCCCTCGACGACGAAGCCGTCAGAGACGACGAGGGTGTCGACGCGCCGGTCGGACAAGGCCGTCAACGTCGCGTCGAGCCCGGCGACACCACCGCGGCCTGACGCGGCCGCCTCGCGGACGCGGTTGACCATCGCCGCCTCGCGCTCGCGTTCGACCGTTTCCTCGACGTCCAGCACGGCCTCGACGATCACCGCTTCGGAAGCCGAGGCGGGGATGTTGATACGAGCCCTGATGCGCTCCTTGAGGTAGCTGTGCAAGTCGGACTCGAGCTCGTGGGCGATCTCCGGACCGGCGCCGATGATCAGGTGGTCGAAGGGGTGCTGCTTCCAGACCTCGAAAGCCGTCTGCGCGGCGCGCTTCAGGTGCTGGTGCGCGGCTGTGTCCTCGAGCGAGCTGCGGTCGTGGCCGCGGTCGCGGTCGCCGGCGTCGTCGGGGTGCCGGGGCAGCGCCTCGAAGACCTCGCTCTTGTCGACGAGCTCGTTCAGCTCGAACACGAACATGCGCGTCCGTTGCTTATCGGCGAGGAGGAACCCGAAGCCCTTGTAGTTGTCGACGATCCCTTCGAGCTGGCGGACGTGCGGTGTCTGGTTCACGACGAGCTGGTCCTTCACCCGGACCGGAAGCTGATGCACTTCCCACAGGTCGACGCCGCACGAGAAGATGGCGAGCCCCCGCGTCCGGGAGCGGTCGAGGCCGCTGCGCACATGGCCTTGGATCCGCTGGAGGTCGCCGATGGCATCGGCGTGCCCGTTGGCCGAAGCGGCATCCTTGGCCTCGCGGATGAGGCGGTCGAGCCGAGCTTCGACGTCGGCGAACTTCGGCCAGCGCTTCCCGTCGACATCGAGATAGGCCGTGACCACCGACCGGTCCGGCGCCTTGAACGACGCCAGGGTGCGGATGGACTCCTCGTTGAGCTGGGCCACGTCACCTCCAGGGTTGGGTACGGATCACCTCGCCACGGATCGGACGATGGCCTGGTCGCCCAGGCCCTCCGCCCAGTTCGCGATTTCCCCGCCGTCCCCCAGGACGACGAGCTGCATCGAGTCGGCCAGCCGGCCGAGCAGACGGAAGACGCGCTTGGCGGCGCGCTCGGACAGCCCCGTGAGGACGGCGGCGTCGACGATCAGCGGCAGCGGGCCGGCCGCGGCGCCGCGGAGCGCCGCCACCCGCGCGAGGAGGTAGGCCTCGGCCTCCATCCCGACCACGGCGCTCAGATCGACGGAGCCGTTCGACGCCGCGGCCGCTGTCTGGTCGACGCCCCGGCCCGTGCCCTTGGCCGCGGCGACGGCCGCGACGGCGAGAGCGGCCTCCGCCTCGCGGGCCCTGGTGCGCAGATCGTCGGCCTCGCTCTGCCGAGCCACCAACTGACGCTCGAGCTCGGCCACGCGCAGCTGCGCCTTGTCGGCAGTCGCTGCCCCTTGGCGCGCCGCGGTGAGCGCCGCATCCGCGTCACGCTCTGCGGACTCCGTCTCGGCGACGCGACGGCGGCTCTCGTCGACGGGGTCGCTCTCGGGGATCGACTTCGGCGCGGCGGGCGCCTCGTCGTCGCCGAAGAAGGCATTGGCCTGGCGCTCGGTCAGTTGCTTCTCGACCGCGCCGAGGCGCGCGTCCAGCTCGGTCAGCTCGGTGTCGAGGATGGCGCGCGTCTCCCGCTGGCGGGGAGAATCCGCCAGCCAGCGCTCGGCGGCACCGTCGAGATCCGTTTCCTCGCCGATGCCCTCGGCTCGCGCTCCGCGGAGCGCCTCGAGCAGCGCCCGCTCGGCCCAGGCAGTGTCGACGACGTTCTCGAGATGATCGCGGAGCGCCGCCTCGAGGTCGGCGTCGTCGATGTCTGCACCGAGGAGCCCGACGGCTTCCTGACGAACCGCCGCCTGCTGCTGCTTGGCCTCGGTCCACTCGGGAGACGCCTGCCCGCCGTGGAGCTCCTCCCAGACGGCCTCGGCGTCGGCCAGCGCCGCCTGCGCGGACGCGCGGCGGTCCTCGCCGCTCCCGCGCCCGGTCCCGACGTTCGGGGCGATCCGCTGCAGGTACGCGCCGTAGGTCGACACCCCGAGCGCCGAGAGTGCCGCCGATTCCGCCTCGTGCGCGGCGTCGAGGCGCTTGCGGTTGGCGCGGCTCCCCTTCTTCATGGCCCGCTGCTCGGCCTCGAGGACCTCCCGGTGGGCCCGGTCGAGGGCGGCGACCTTCTCGGGATCGACGTCGCTGGTCGAGACGCTCCCGGCCTCGGCGGCGGACACGGCTTCGCGGGCCTCCTGCAGCGCGTCGAGCGCCGGAGCGACGAGCCACTCGGGTGGTTGCGGCGGCGCCGGCAGTGCTGCAAGACGGCTGCACGCATCGCGCCACGCGTCCGCGAGCTCGATGGCGCGCGTCGACGGCTTCGGCTTCACCGACTGCAGGCGACGCAGCCCGTTGAGGGCCTCCTCGACCGCCTTCGGATCGCCCGGGTCGCCGACTTCGACCATGCGCCCGACGAGCTCCGTGCGCTCGGCCTCGAGAGACGACCGTTCGCGTTGGAGTCGTTCGATCGCGGAACGCAGCTCGTCCCGTCCGGCCGACTCCTCCTCCTCGACCCGAGCGATGCTGCTCTCGAGATCCGCGAGCTCGCGGCGCGCCGTCGCCGCCGCCGCGCGGGCCGTTTCGAGGGTGGCCTCCAGTCCGGGCATCGCGGTGACCACGTCGGTGTCGATCTCCGCGCGGACGCGGTCGATCTCCTCGGCGGCTGCGAGGATCGCACGCTCCGCCTCGACGGCCTGCTCCCGGAGACGGCGCAGGTCGGCATCGGCGTCGGCCGTCGCCGGCGCCTCGGACGGCGGATCGGGTGGCGCCGTCGTCGCCGCCTTCGCGCCTGGGAGATCGTCGGGGAACACCGTCACCGCCGCGCCCGACGAGAGCCCGAGGCGCCTCGCGACTTCCGGGGTCAGCACCTGGCGCCTGCCGTCGAGGTCCACGGCGACGTCGATGGTGGAGACGTCTCCGCCCTGCAGCGCCTTCGCCAGGTCGTTCGCCCACGCCTTGCGGCCGGCTTCGTCGAGGCCGCCCAACACCGTCACCTTGGGGTGCAGGGCGACCGATGTCTTCTTCCCGCCTCTGGGCCGGATCTCGACGAGGATCACGAGACGCGGATCCGGGTGACGCGGGGCTCGGCAGATCCCTCGGCTCCGGCGGCCGCGGAAGGCGAGGCGGACGGTGCCGCCGCCCGCGCGGTCTCGACCAACGAGGCGGCGAAGGCCGTCACGGCGCTCGGGTCGCGGACCACGTCCTCGGCGAGATCGAGGAAGGCGCGGAACGCCCCGATCATCTCGATGGCCGCCGCTTGAAGGTGCTCGACCCCCTGCTTGGCCCGGTCGTCGTTCACGCCTCCTCCTCCCTCGGTCCTGGGTCGGCGAACGTCACTTCGAGCCGCTCGCCCACCATCGTCGCGCCCCGGACGATCCTGCGCCGAAGCGAATCCGGCAGGACGATGGCCCGCCGATGGGCGCCGACCCGGACGAGGAGCTCGGCGCCGCTGCGCGAGACCTCCAGATCGTCCCGATCGGCGAACGGCAGCTCGAGCGAGAGGACGAACCCTCGGCCCCTCGGCTCGACGAACAGCGGACGACCGCGGTGCAGGACCTCGGCCGGATCGGTCTCGCCGTAGAGCCGTTCCGCGAAGGCGCGCAGGCGGTCGGTGCCGATGAGCTCCTCGGCCGCGAGGTCGGCGCGCAGGACGGGCACCGGCGCGAACCCGTCCTCGATGGCGGCGAGGTGCTCGACGTGCGCCTCCTTCCACGCCTTGAACCACGGGTCCGTGATCTCGTCCGGGAGGAGGCGGTTGGCGATGACTGCATCAACGGCGTACCCGAACAGCGACAGGTAGGTCGCGGTGCGCCGGGCCTCGGCGATCACCATCGCCTCGGGGTTGACGACGAGGCGAACGCTCGCCAGCGCGGGATCGGTCAGCAGGGTGCGGACGCCATCGAGGCGCTCGTAAAAGGCGCGCAGCGCGCCGAACACGTCGTCGCCCGCGATCGGGAGGTTCGTGAGGCGTGACAACACCGGACGCACCAGGTTGGCGACGTTCCGCCCTGCGGGAAAGACCCGTTCCATGTACCAGCCGAGGACATCGGGGAGCGACAGCAGACGGAGCGTCTCCGCGGTCGGCGCGCAGTCCACGACGACGACGTCCCATTCCCCGCACTCCGCATACGCCTTGATGTCGGCGAGGGCGAAGATCTCCTCGAGGCCGGGTACGACGGCGAGCTCCTCGGCCTCGATGGAACCGGCGCCGCTCCAGTCGAGCAGGGACACGAGGTAGCGCTGCACGTCGCCCCACGTCTCCTCGAGGCGCTCCGTGGCGTCGAGCTGCTGGCCCCAGAGGAGCCCGTTGCCGTCGGCGATCCGGCGGGGACGGGAGTCGAGGTGGACAGCGAACGCGTCGGCGAGCGAATGCGCCGGGTCGGTGCTGAGGACGATCGTCCGCAGCCCGTCGTCGGCGCAGGCCAGGGCCGTGGCTGCGGCGACCGTCGTCTTGCCGACGCCGCCCTTGCCGGTGAAGAGGAGGACCCGTGTCGAGAGCTCGCTCAACGCGTGGACTCGGCCCTCGCCTTGAGCTCCCGGAGGGCGGTGCCGAGGATCCGGTTCTCGGCGCGACGCTTGATGAAGCCGACGACCGGGACCTTGAGCTCGGCGATCAGGTGGTACGTCATGTCCGTGCCGCCGTCGGCGTTCGGTTCGAAGACGTAGCTGCCGTCGAGCTTGCGGGTGATGTCGCCCGCAGTCTGGACCCAGGCCAGCGTGCGCGGCGCGTCCGAGTAGTCGTATTCGAGGGTGTAGCGGATGCTCTGGCCCATGGCGGCGGCGCGGAAGCGGACCTTCGTGCCGCGTCCCTCGTCATCGCGCTCGACGACCTCGACGCTCTTGATGTCCGCCGCCCACTCGGGGTAGCGATCGAAGTCGAGGGCGATGGCGAAGCAGTGCTCCGGCGGGGCGGCGATGGTCGTGCGCTCGGTGGCTTCGTCGGTCACGGATCCTCAGATGCGGTTGGGGGCGTTGCGCTTGACGACGGCGATGGCGAGCCCGCGGATGCGCGCCTTGCCGTCCTCGGCGCGACCGTCGGAGGGATCAGCCATCGCAAGGTTCGTCACCCTACTTCCTGGGCGAACGGGGGCTGAAGCGCCCGTGGCGGGCGCCGTACAAGCCGGTCAGCGCGAGGCCGTAGACGGGAGCGAGCACACCGAAGGCCAGGCTCGTGAAGGGCCTGGCGGCCGCGGTCGCGATGGCGGCGACGACCTCGACGCCGAGGCTGGCCAGGAGCTGACGCCTGTCGTTCGCCGGAGCGGTGTCGCGGCCCGCGAGGAAGAACCAGCCGCCGATGCCGATGACGTGGGTGCGGCTCCGGCCGACGGCGACGGCGTACGCCCAGAAGAAGTTCACGATGCCGGCGATGAACAACGCGAGGGCGACGCCGACGGCGGGGATGCGGGCCGCCGTGGAGGCGATGGCTGCGAGGGCCGAGACGACGAAGACCCCGGTGCCCATCCAGCTGGCGCGGACGATCGTTCGTGGGCTCACGGGAGGACCGCTCGGAGGCGGGCGGCCAGGTGGTCGTAGGTGAAGTCGGCGACGGCCCGCCGGCGGCTGTGCTCTCCCATCGCCCGCCGCTTCGCCGGGTCGTCGAGGAGCCGAGCGAGGGCCTCCGCAACGGCCTTCGGGTCGCGTGGACGGTGGACGACGAGCCCGGTGCCGCCGTGCTCGACGGCGTCGGCAGCACCGCCGCTGTTGCCGGCGATCTGGGGGACGCCGCACGCCGCCGCCTCGAGGAAGACAATGCCGAAGCCCTCGGGCTCGAGGCCCGCCCAACGCGTCCGGCAGCACATGGCGAAGACGTCGGCGCAGCCGTAGACGGAAGCGAGGTCCTCGTCACTGATCCGGCCGAGCAGCCGGGCGGGGCTCTGTGTCTCGTCGATGCGCTTCTGGAGGCGACCGTGGTCGCGACCGGTGCCGCCGATGGCGAGCCGGAGGCGCGGGTGGGTGTGCTTCATGCGGGCGGCGGCGTCGACGAGGACGTCGAACCCCTTCCTCGGGACGAGCCGGCTGACGCCGACGACGAGGTCGGCGTCCTCGTCGAGACCCAGCCGGAGCCGGGTGGCCCGCCGCTCGTCCTCGTCCCGGAGGGGTTGGAACCGGTCGGTGTCGACGCCGGGAGGGATGACGGTGATCGGCGGTGTGCGGTCGCCGCCGACCCGTCTCGCCTCAGACGCCGGGTAGTTGCCGGCAGCGATCACCAGGACGCTGCGCTTCACGGCTTCGCCCATGGCCTGGCTCCCGCCCGTCGGGATTCGGCCGATGAGCTCACTGCCGTGGAGCACGAGGGCGTACGGGCGGCCGAGGGTGGGGCCGACGAGTCCGACGGGAACGGCTGGATCGAGGACGATCAGCTCGGAGCCGACCTCGTCCGCCAGCCGGAGGACCTGTCGGCGCAGCGCCGGCGTGGGCAGGAGCACCCGTTCCCTCGTGCGCACGATGCGATAGGGCTCGTGGGCGTCGAAGTCCGCGGCGTCCTGGTGGGCGGTGGTGAGGACGGTGACGTCCTCGGGGGGCAGCCGCCTCCAGAGCTCCCACAGGTAGGTCTGGATGCCGCCGACCTTCGGTGGGAAGTCGTTGGTGACGAGGAGGTGCGGGGCCACGGCGCCGTCATCATCGCCCTGCCGTCGCGCGGGCTCCAAGCTCGTCTCGTGCCCACGCCGCGTGCTCCCGGAGGAGGGGGTCGGGGTCGGCTCGGTAGCGGGCGATGACGGCTCGGGTGCGTTCGTCGGCAAGGTCGCCGACGTTGCCGAGGGCGACGAGGGCGTTGCGCCGCAGGAAGGTGGCGTCGCGGCGGGCGATGTACCAGCGTCCGTGGCGGGCCAGGAGGGTGGCGTCGTCGCCGGCGGCGGTCTCGAGGAGATCGAGGAGGTCGACGATGGGTTCGGCGTGCGGCTCCGCGGGCGGGGGTGGGGTGCGTCGGACCTGAAGGCGGTTGGGGGGGCATGCGTCCTGGCATTCGTCGCAGCCGTAGATGCGGCCGCCGAGGGCGCGGCGGTGCTCTCGGGGGAAGGGCCCGTCCGCTTGGAGGAGCCAGGCCAGGCACCGGCGGGCGTCGAGGACGCCGGGCGCGACGAGCGCGCCCGTCGGGCAGGCGGGAAGGCAGCGGTTGCAGGGGCCGCACGCCGTGTCGTCCGTTTGACCCGCTGCTTGCGGCGCGTGGACCGCCAGTGGCGCGTCCGTCACGATGGCGCCGAGGACGAACTCGGACCCACGGCCGTCGTGGAGCAACAGGTTCGTGTTCTTGCCGAAGAACCCGAGGCCGGCCCGGTGGGCGGCGGCGCGATCGACGAGGGCGTTGTCATCGGCGAGGACAACGGCCTTCCACCCCTGCGCGCGCAGTTCGTCGGCGACGTGTCCGAGGGCGCGGCGAAGCGGTTCGTAGTGGTCGATCCAGCTGTAGCGGGCGACGACGCCGGTGCTGGTGGCGCGGTCGTGGTCGTCGTCGTCGCGGCGGCGGTAGGACCGGGCGCCGACGATCAGCGCCTTGGCGCCGGAGAGGGCCCTCGCTGGGTCCGTCGACCGCTCGGGATCGCGGTAGGTGAACTGCATCCCGCCGGAGAGGCCCCGTTCCTTGCGGTCCTCGAGCGCCCGCCGGGTGTCGTCGAAGGGGTCGGCGCCCGCGATGCCGAAGGCGTCCAGTCCGGCGGCGCGACCGATCCGCTCGAGCTCGGCGGCGAGGAGGTCGGCCATGCGGCCATGTTCGCGCTGCTAGCGGCCGGGGCGGCTGAAGAGGCGCTTGCGGGGTTGCGTCGCCGGCTGGGCCGGTCGCAGCGAAGGACGGTCCGCCGGCAGGATGAGCTCGGCATCGCCTCTGGGGGGGCTGGCTCGGTTCGCTCGGATGGTCACGACCCGCCCGTCGTCGCCGTCGTCGCCGCCCCCGGCGGACGGCCTCGACGCCCGTGCAGCCGCCGGCGCCGGCGCCGGGGCGATCGCGTCCGGTGCGATCGCGTCCGGTCCGCCCTGGGTGCGTGCCGCCCGAGCGCGTCGCCGCTCGGCCCGCCTGGCCTCGGCGGCGGCCTCGCTGTCGCTCACGTCGAGTCCCGGCTCCGGCGGGATGATCTCAGGTCCGGGCCGGACCGGCCGGTCAGCGCGCCGCTGCGCGGCCGCGACGTCCCCGGAGCGCGCCGCGGCGATCCGAACGGCCGGCATCCCGGTTGCGGGCCGCCCTCGAGCGGCCCCCGCACGCCGCGGCGTCGGCGCGCCGCCCGACACCAGCTGCAGCCGGCGACGACCGAGCTCGTTGGGGACGGGTCGGTCGTCGACGGTCGGCCTCGAGAGTGCAGCCGCCGCCGGTGGCGCCCCCCGGCCGGTCCGCCGGGTCGTCGTCCGGCTCGTGGACTTCTTCGCCGCAACCGCCCGTCCCGCCGTCCCGGCCCGCTTCGCGGGACCTGCACCGGCCCGCCCGCCCGCCTTCTTGGCGGCCGTCCTCGTGGGCGCCCGCTTCACGGCGGCGGCCCGGCCGCCGCTCGTCCTCGCCGCCGGGCTCCGCCCGGTGGTCGACGACTTCTTCGCCGCACCCCGCCCGGTCGTGGCCTTCCTCGGTGCCGAGCCGCGTCCACCGGAAGTCGCCTTCTTCGCCAAGCTGCGGCCGACGGGCGTCGCCTTCCTGGCCGAGCCCGCCCGCTTCGGCGGACCCGGGACCGTCGGAGCCGACCGCGCGGCATCCTCCCCACGTGCGTCGTCCGCCGACTCCGAGGACATGGCACGGGCGCGACCCATGGCCGTCGCCGAAGCCACAGGCTGCAAGGACGTCATCGCCCGTCGCCGCCGCCCCGGCTCCACGTACCCGAGCTCGGTCGCCAGACGGTTGCGGCTCAGCAGCTCGTTCGTGGCGAGATCGACCTCCCACTCGGCCTCGTGCTCGCGCTTTCGCGACTCGAACGTGAACGTCACCATCCACGCCGCATCCGCCAACTGGTACGCCGACCACGACGCATCGAACTCGTCGTTCGTCAGCCGCACGCCGCGGTCCGCGAGGTTCCATCGCACCGACATGCCCAACGGCTCGCCGGAGTCGCCTCGGCGGGGCCGGTCGTACACGAGGCGGCGCGCCCGGCCCACGACCTGTGACCGCTCGGCCTCGACCGGCGCCGCGAATCGCGCCACCCACTCCTCGCCCACGCCCGCCTCCGCCGCGATCTCCTCGAGCGAGCGCCCGGCTCGCAAGCGATCCTGGATCTCGCGCGGGCTGAGGTGACTCTGGCGACGCGGCGCCGTCGTCGCGGGCTGGAGCGCCTCCGGAACTTCGAGCTCCACGCCGTCGGCGTTGCGGCGACTGACCGCCTCGGCGATCACTTGAAGGAGGTGCTCGTCGAGCGGCAGCACGAAGCTGCCGGACTTGGCGCCCTTCCGGGCGCTGCAGATGAGGCTGTCGAGGTCGGTGGTGAGACCGACGAGGTGAAGCTGTTGCACCGGGGCCCCCGGCCCTAGGCGGCCTACCGGTCGGGCCGACATTGCGGGCGAAGGTAGCACCCGCCCCCGTGCACACTGGCGGACCCTCTAGCTCGCGGAGGGCACGTGCCGCAGCCCGGGCACGAGCCCCGACTTGATCAGCATCCGCATCGCACGTTCCTCGGCCACGTCGATGATCACCGCCTCATCGGGCTGGCGGTTGCAGATGAACGTCACCACGCAGTCATCACACGCCGACGTGTCCCGCATCGAACACCCGTCACAGTCGATCGTCAGTGCCTTCGGCATCGTGGCTCTCCTCGCCCTCCGGTCGTCGTCGTCCACCCATGACGAGCATGCACGAGAGGTACGACAACAATCCCGGCCGGCCCCGCCGCCGACCGCAGCGCTCGTTCAGCCGGCCTGCTCCGCCGACAGCTCGGCGACCTTGCCCGCCGGCCCGCACCACCGGCACTGCACGGACTCGACGCGCTCGTCGAGGATCTCCTCGTCCTCGATCGTCAGGTCGCCGCCGACGGTGAAGTGGTGGAAGGCCGACGTCCGGCGGCTGGTCGTCACCGTGAACCGGGTGAGGTTGCCGCACGAGTCGCAGCGGTAGCGCGTCCTCATGGTGCCCGAAGCGTACCGGCCGGGTCGCGTACTGTTGCCCCGTCCTGACGGCCGATCCGGAGACCCCCCTGCGCCCTCGACAACTCCTCGAACGAGGCTCCACGGCCAACCCCCTGCCCGAGGGGACGCTGTCCGTGGGCGCCGGCCTCCTCATCCTCGGCATCACCGCCTACGTGTTCTTCGTCCTGGCTGCACGGGCACTCGGACCGGAGAAGTACTCCTCGCTGTCGGTGCTCTGGACGCTCGTGTTCTTCGCGGCGCCGGGATTCCTCTTCCCCCTCGAACAAGAGGTCAGTCGCGCCGTGTCGGCACGGCGGGCGCTCGGCATCGGTGGCGGTCCCGTCGTCAAGCGCGCCGCGATCCTCGGCGGTGCGCTCGCGCTCGGGCTGGCCGTGATCACCCTGGCGCTGAGCGGAGCGATCCTCGAGCATCTCTTCGACCACCAGGAACTGCTGCTCGTCGGGCTCGTCCTGAGCCTGCCGACGTACGCCGCGCTCCACCTGACGCGCGGCGCCCTCTCGGGGACGGGGAGCTTCGGCGCCTACGGCACGCTGCTCGCCGGAGACGGGCTCATCCGGATCGGCGCGGCCGTCCTCCTGGCCATCCTCGGCGTCCACACCGCCGGGCCGTACGGCCTGTTGATCGCCGGCGCGTCAGCCGCGATCCTCGTCGCCGTCCTCAGCCGCCAGCACGGCCTCCTCGAGCCCGGACCGCAGGCGCCTTGGTCCGAGCTGTCCGAGGCGCTCGGCTGGCTCCTGATCGGGTCGGTGCTCGCTCAGGCATTCGTCAACGCCAGCGTTCCGCTCGTGAAGGTGCTCGCGGCCGACGGCGAGGACGCGCTCGCCGGACAGTTCCAGGCCGGACTCATCATCACCCGCGTGCCCCTCTTCCTCTTCCAGGCGGTGCAGGCGTCGCTGTTGCCGAAGCTGGCCGGCTACGCCGCCGCCGGGAAGCTCCTCGACTTCCGCAACGGCCTCAGGCGGCTCGTCTACGCCGTCATCTCGATCGGCATCGCAGCCACCATCGGGGCCTTCGCCATCGGGCCGTTCGTGCTCCGCATCGCGTTCGGTGCCGAGTTCGACAAGCTCGGCAACGCAGACCTCGGCTACCTGTCGCTCGCGGGCGCCTGCTTCATGCTGTCCACGGCGCTGTCACAGGCGCTCATCGCCCTGCGGGCGTACTCGAAGGTGGCGGGCGGATGGCTCGTCGCACTGATCGTGTTCGCCATCGGGACCTGGATCGGCCACGGCCTCCTGACCCGCGTCGAGCTCGGACTCGTCACCGGATCGGCGATGTCGGTCGTGGCGATGGCGCTGTTGCTGCGCCGGCAGATGCGCAAGGGGCCCGTGCCGGAGACGGCCGAGCCGCTCTACCACGCCATCAGCCCGGAGCACGAGATCATCGAGCCGTGACCGAGGGCGGCGGGTCGGGCACGCCGCCTCTCGTGTCCGTCATCACCCCCGCGTACCGCGAGGGCGCCAGGATCTTCGAGTCGCTCTCGTTGCTGCGGAGCTCGCTCGATGGGCTCGCGCTCCGCAACGAGATCATCCTCGTCTCGGACGGGAGCGACGATCAGACCGTCGACGAGGCCTCCCGCCACGCCGACGTCCGGGTGCTCCACTATCCCGAGCAACGGGGCAAGGGCTACGCCATCCGCCACGGCATCACCCACGCCAAGGGCGACGTCATCGCGTTCATCGACAGCGACATGGAGCTCCACCCGGATGGCATCGGTCGCCTCGTCGAGCTCGTGCTCGCAGGCGCTGATGCCGCCATCGGATCCAAGCGCCATCCCGAGTCGAAGGTCTCCTACCCGCTGTTCCGTCGCATCCAGAGCCGCGCCTACCAGCGACTCGTCCGTGCGCTGTTCGGCCTCGAGCTGACGGACACCCAGACGGGGCTCAAGGCGTTTCGTGCCAGCGTGCTGCGCGAGGTGGCGGCGTCGCTCGCCAGCGACGGGTTCGCCTTCGACCTCGAGCTCCTGGTGGGACTCAAGGAGGCCGGCGCGACGATCGTGGAGGGTCCGGTCGAGCTCGACTATGCGTTCGACACCACCACGAGCCTCCGGGCGGTCATCGACGTCCTAGCCGACACCTTGCGCATCTACCGACGACACCGACGGTCCACCCGTCACGGATGAACCGAAGACTCCCGACGGTCGTCGGGCATCTCGTAGTGCCGTTGTTCTACGCAGCGGTTGCCGTCGTGCTCCTGGGTCCAGGGATCGTCACGCGTTGCGGAGACACGATCTTCGGCGGCGCCGGCGACTCCACGGCCGGGCTCATCTGGCTCGAGTGGAACTACGACGTCCTGCACGCGCTGCCTTTTCGAGGGACGACGCCGCTGCTGAGCGCGCCCGTCGGTGCGCCCCTCTGGCAGCCGTTCTACGTGACCTCGCTCCTCCTGATGCTGCCGATGTGGGCGACGAGCCGGGTCGTCGGTCCGGTGTGCTCGTGGAACGTGGCGATCATCTCGGGCTTCGTCCTCGACGGCTGGATCATGTTCCTCTTCGTGCGGTGGCTCACGAAGAACGTGCCCGTGTCCCTCCTGGCCGGGTTCGCGTTCGTGCTGCTGCCATACCACTACCAGAAGGCGTCCGGGCACCTTGCGTACGTCCACACCTGGGTGTTCGTCCTGATCCTGTGGGCAGGGCTCCGCGTGGCGCAGCGCCCTTCGATCCGTCGCGGCTTCGCTCTTGGAGGCGCCGTTGCGCTCGCGTGCTACGTCGACGGCTACTACCTGCTCATCGCAACGATCTTCGGCGGCACCGTCGCCGTGCTCGCCGTAGTGGCGCCGCACCGTGACCAAGTCGGCGTCGGCGAGCGCGTGAAAGCGATCCTCGCCGCCGGAATCGTTCTCGCGGCGGCTCTCGTGCCGGTGCTGTTCGTTCTCGCGACACGCACCAACACGATCAGCGCCGCGGTCGAACGCTCGTCGAGTGATGTGGTGGTATACAGCGCTCGCGTCTCCGAGTACGTCCTACCGGCGCGACACCACCCGCTCCTGCCAGAGTCGATCGCGTCGTGGGAGGACCGCCACCTCCACGAGTCGAACTACAGCGAGCAGACGCTGTACCTCGGCGCGCTGCCCATGGTCGGCACGCTCGCCGCGATCGGACTCGCCGTGCGTCGACGCCGGGCCGAGCCGCTCGCGGTGCACTTCCGAGGAGTCATCGTCGTCGCGGGCGGCGCCGCCTTCTTCGCGCTGGTGATGAGCGCGCCGCCCAAGGTCGCCATCGGGGGCGCGATCGTGCCGATGCCGAGTGGGATGGTGTCGAGCGTCCTCGCCTTCTGGCGCGTCTACGCACGGTTCTTCCTGCCCGTGGCGGTGTGCGTCCTGAGCCTCGCCGCCGCTGCCCTCTCGGTCCCACTGGCGGCGCTCGGCAGGAGGCGGACGATCGCGTCCTGCGCCGCCGTAGCGGTGATCGGTCCGCTGGTCGTCCTCGACTATCTGCCGCCGCGGCCGCCGCCGACGTTCTCCTACGCCCGCGACACTCCCGCGGAGTATCAGTGGCTCGACGACCGCCCGCCGAACCAGATCATCGCCGAGTATCCCCTCGACCCGCCACCGTTACCGAACCACATCACCTATCTCAGCTATCAGCGCACCCACCAACAGCGGCTCCTGAACGGCGCCGTGGCGGGCACCGACACGGGCTACCTCGAACGAGGTCTGGCCGGCCTCGCCGATCCCCAGACCGTTCCCGCGCTGGCCCAGCTCGGCGTCCGGTTCGTCGTCATCCATCCGACGACGTTCGGACACGCCGTGGACGCAACGACGCTGCCACCGTCGTTGACGAAGGTGTTCACCGCGCCGACGGGAGACGTCTACCGGGTCGCTGCTTCCGGCGTGGACGGTCCCGCCGCCCTCGCGCCGGCGGAGGGCTTCCACGACACCGACACGACCGGATTCACGAGCTCGCGGTGGATGCGCACGGCGGCGACCCTCGATCTCCACCTGTTCGAGAGGTCCGGTCCGCTGTTGGCCTCGTTCAAGGCGATCTCCTTCGGCACGCCCCGCCGCCTCGTGATCCGTCAAGGAGGCCGGGTCGTCTGGAGCGGCGACGTGCCGGCCGATGCCGCGCGCGACATCACGTTCAGTATCGACGGCGGTCGGGGGGCGCTGGACCTGCGGGCCACCCCCGGGGCCGTCCCGATCGAACGACTCCTGCCCGACACGCACGACGGCCGCCCGGTGACGATCAACGTCGGAGGGCTCGGCGTCACGCGGGGCTGATCAGGAGCGACCGGGCAACATCCCGTTGTCCCGGAGTCGCCGGATCGTGCCGGGGACGACGAGACCGACGACGACGGACGCGCTTCCGACGGCGAGCCCGGCGATGACGTCGTCGATGCTGTCGTGCGCGAGTGCAAGGACGCCGACCTCGAGGACGACCCCAGCCGCGAGTGCAAGGAGGAACCGGCTCGTCGCCCGGGTGAGGTGGTAGAAGACCAACAGGTTGGCCACAGCGAACGGCACCGACACGAGACCGACCTTCCAAGCGAGCTCGGCGCCGGCGGCGTAGCTCTCGCCGAAGAAGATCGGGATGACCGTGCTCCCGAGGAAGAACAGCCCGCTCACCGCCGCAACGCACATCGCCAACGTCGGCAGCAAGGCGCGCACGAGCAGCGGATGGGTCTTGTCGCCCGCGACCCGGGCTTGGGCGACCCTCGGGAACATCATCAGCGAGATCGCACCCGGCAGCCACAGGATCGCCTTCCCGATCACGGACGCCGCCGTGTACTGACCCGCAAGCTCCGGAGAGAGGGTGTGCCGTGCCACGGGCACGTCGATGCTCACCATCACCCAGAAGAGCACGAGCGCCACCGTCGCTCGTCCCGCCTCCCGCCAGATGCCGACGGCGGTGGTCGACGTCGCGGTGCGGCTCGACGCCAGGGCCCACACCGCTCCTGCAGCGGTGACCGTCGTCGTCGTCAACATCACGCCGGTGACCCGCAATCCTCCGGCGAGCGCCGCCCACGTGAGGATGAGGCGGCCGGCGGCCATGCCCAACGCGACCATCGAGAACGTCGCGAACGACTGGAGGCCCTGCAGGCGCCCGAGTCCGATGGCCAGGAGCGGCGCCGGAACGATGTAGAGCGATATGGCGATGACCGGAGCGAGATCGCCGCGGAAGAACGTCGCGATCGCCGGGCTGGCGACCGCGAACGCGACCGCCGCCGCCGCGGCCGCCGTCGTCGTCCTTCGCAACAGGGGGTCTCGCCGAAGGAGCACCACCTCGGTCCGATCGGACGCGGCGACGAGTTTGGCCGACGCCGTCTGCAACGCAGAAGTCGAGACGCCGATGATCGTGACGATGGCGAACAGTCCGCCCATCAGGCTGTAGTCGGCGGGACCGAGACGCCGGCTCGAGATGACCTGGAACAGGTAGTTCGAGGCGTTCGCCAAGGACAACGCCACGAACAGGAACGGTCCTGACCCGGCCCGCCGGGCAAGTGACTCTCGCGCGCTCACCGATCGCCCATCATGCGCGCCGGATGCGCCGTCGGATGTCCGCAACGATGCAGTCCGACGGCGATGCGTCGCCCACAGGGTTCGGGGATCTGTAGCGATCGGGGTCATCGAGGAACCGGCGGACGGCGCTGAGATCGAACCGCGACAGGACGACGTTCGTCCCGAGTCCCTCGTCCCGCTCCGTGGCGAGGCGATGCACGAGGCACGGGTGGTTGAGGTACGAACACTCCTCCTGCGAGCCGCCGCTATCGGTCACCAGGAACGAGCTGCGGCGGAGCAGGTTGACGAAGCGGCCGTAGGGCAAGCGCGGTACGCGCACGAATCGGTCCTCGTCGAAGAAGCGGGTGAGACCGAGGCTCTCGAGCTTTGCCGCGGTCACGGGGTGGTCGATGAAGAGCAGCGGGATCCGGTCCGCCTCCTCGCGCAGCACCTCGAGGAGACCCCGCAGACGCTCCTCGTTGGCCAGGAGCTCGAACCGGTGGATGGAGACGAGGCCGAAAGGGACGTCGGTCAGCCGGTCGTAGCGTTCGTCTTCGAATGGCGGGGTGTCGGGAACGAGGTCGAGGCTGTCGCGGACGGTGTTGGCTCCGGTCGACAACACCTCACCCCGGGCGCGCGCCAGATTGTCGACGGCCGCCGCGCTCGGGGCGTAGTGGACGTCGGCGATGCGCGCGACGATCCGACGGTTGAGCTCCTCCGGGAACGGGTGACGCCAGTCGTGGCTCCTGAGCCCGGCTTCGATGTGCGCGACGGGCAGGTGGAGCAGTCTCCCCATGACCGCACCGACGACGGTGGTCATCGTGTCACCGTGCACGACGAGCAAGCCGCGTGTGACCTGCCCTCGGACGAGCGCGAACAGCTGCGGGAGGTGGCGCAGGAACCGGGCGGTCAGCAGCGCCAACCAGAACGGGATCTCCCAGTTCTTCGAGAGGTCACTGCCGCGGAAACCTCCCCACAGGACGAGGTCGGGCGGGCGCAGTCCCAGCTCCTCGCACAGTGGGAGGATCTGACTGGCCTGTTGGTGGGTCGAGATGCAGAAGCAATGCTCGCCCGCGTCCTCGAGCCGGCGCATCACGGGGGCGAGCTTGATGAGCTCCCCCGTGGTCCCGAACACGAAGACGATCATCGGAACCTCGATCGGGCGACGAGTGCCAACCCTCGCCAGATCCCGAAGCCGTACACAGCGACGAACAACGGGGCGAGCATCCCAACGACCAGGATCGCCCGCGCCGGTTGCCGCTTCGCGGCGGTGGCGGCGGCGGCGAAGAGGAAGACCGACACGATCATCGCCACGCCGAGCAGCGGTTCGAGCGCGGCGACGACCATCGCGAGAACACTCAACGGGACGAACGCGACGATGACGGGGGCGAACCGGGCTCCACGCCGCAGATGCCCGTCGACGAAGAACGTCCCGCGCTGGAACGCGTGCGAAACGAACAGCCGGAGCGTGCTCCGGCTGACGTAGGAGCACCCGAATCCAGGACTGATCCAGATGTCGCGCGTCGAGGCGATGTCCCGGATGAGCGACGTGTCGTCGCTCGCGTTGCGGAGGTCGTCGAAGTAGGTGGAGAACTGCGCGAACCCCCGCTCCAGGACCTCGCGGGGCGCGAAGAAGCACCCCGTGCCCTTCGGATAGTGGTCGAAGCGCTCGAGGCCGAAGTGGGTGAGGCGCGGTTCGGAGAAGTACTCCGACCACGCGATCTTCGTCATCGTGTCCCAGAAGGTGGCGAAGGGGTTGCCGTCGGTGAGCACCTCGACGTGGCCGTTCCAGACGACCGCGTCGGGTGTCAGGTGGTCCGCGAGGTACTGCAGACTTCCATCCTCGAGGAGCACCCGACTGTCGACGAGGAGCACGAAGTCACTCCGAACGCGCTCGAGTCCGGCGCGGCGGGCCAGGAACCGTCCCGAGTTGGCCTGATGGACGACCTCGACGCGTTGATGCGAGCGGGCCAGGCGATCCACCTCCTCGGCGGTGCCGTCGGTCGAACCGTCGTCGACGATCACGACCCGGTCGAGCGCGAAGCTCGACCTCTCGATCTCCGAGACGACCCGATCGACGCACCGACCGATCCAGGTCGGTTCGTTGTAGACCGGCACGACGACTGCCACCGTGCCTGGCGAGTTGGTCATTGCGCCACCGACTCGAGGAACCGCTCGTACCTTCCGAGGACGATGTCCCAGTCGTAGTGCTCCTCCGCATGGCGACGTCCCGACCGACCCAGATCGGCCGCCAGTCCCTCGTCATGAAGGAGGAGGTCGACGGACTCCTCGAACTCACCGAAGGAGCGGTACGGCAGCCCGCCCCCACTGCGACGCACCTGGCCGTCGAGGACGTCGCAGCGGCCCTGCACGATCGCCGGCTTCCTGTGCACCCACGCCTCGAGGAGCACGATCGAGAAGCTCTCGAAGTACGACGGCATCATGAGCGCCAGGCAGCCTGCGAGGCCGTCGTGCTTGGTCTGCTCGTCGACGAACCCGGTGACGACAACGTCTTCGTGCTGCTCGATCGGTCGGATCGGCTCGCCCATGAACACGAGCTTGAGCGAGCCCGGACGGCGTGCCTTGTAGGCCTCGAAGAAGGCGAACAGCTCCTCGGTGCCCTTGTGCGGATCGAGCCGCCCGATGTAGAGCAGGTACGGCGCGTCGCCGAGGCCGAACCGCTGCCGGAACCGCGACTCACTTCCTTCGCTCGCCAGGTCGATGCCCACGCCGGTGGTGACGCTCGGGCGGCGGAGCCGGAAGCGGTCACCCACGAGGGTCGCTTCTTCGGGGGTGAGGTACCCGAGGGCGTCGGGAAGCCGGAACATGAGGTCGTAGATCGCCAGGTAGAGCGGCGGTTCGTCGTGCGCCGTCGGATGCAGCACGGTTGGCACCCGACGACCCGCCGCCGCGAGCCCGGCCCACGTGGACCAGTACAGGTAGGTGAAGAACACCGCGGCGTCGTACTCGCCCGCGTGCTCCTCGAGCCACGACGGGAGCTCCGCGACGTGCGGCCCCTGGAGGTCCATCCAGGCGCGTTGGAGGTGCAGCGGCGTCGGTCGCAGGCCGGCGTTCACGCGCACGTTCAGGGCGTTGAAGAGCTCATTGTCCCGAGGCCGATCCACCGGGAGACGGTGGACGGTGACCCCGTCGAGCTCGCTCGTTCCGGGCTCGTACACGTTCGCCCAGTCGACGTAGCTCACGGCGCAGCTCGTGACGACGTCGACGGCGTGCCCGCGTCCGGCCATCCGCGTGGCGAACTCGCGACTGAAGACCTCGGCGCCGCCGAAGACCTCTGGTCCGTATCGCTGCACGACGAAGAGCAGGCGCACTCAGACCACCTCCAGGAGGAGCCCGAGGATGGCGGCGCGCGCCCGTTCGGCGTCGAAGACCTCGAGCCGGTCGCGGCCGCGCTCGACGAGGTCCTTGCGGAGGACGTCGTTCGTGAGCACCTCGGCCATCGCTTCGGCCATCAGGATCGGATCCTCGTCGGGCGGGAGGAGCAGCCCGGCGTCGCCCATGGTCTCGGGGATGGCTGCGTGGGCCCGCGCGACGATCGGCTTCCCGAAGGCGAACGACTCGACGAGCGGAACGAGGAACCCCTCGTGCTCGCTGGCCGTCACGAACGCGTCGGCGCGACGGAAGTGCGCCGCCCAGGCCTCCATGGAGAGCGCGCCCCGAAACGACGCCGCTCCCAGGTTGAGCTCCTGCCTGAAGAGCTCGAGCGCCTGCGAGTAGCCGGGCAGGCGATTCGTCCCGACGAGCAGCAGGTGTGCCGTGGGCAGGTGATAGGTCACGAGGACGTGGAAGGCCTTCAACAGGAGGTCGGGGCGCTTGTGCGGCAGGAGCTGGCCGACGAAGAGGGCGACCGGTCCCTCGATGCGATCGAGCCACGCGGTCACCTCGGGGTCGGGTTCGATGGCGCAAAGCCGGTCGACGTCGATGATCAGCCGGGCGACGCGCACATCCCGATAGCCCAGCGCAATGAGCTCATCGGCGTTGTACTGCGAGTCTGCTACGGCGAGGACGGTCCGGTCGCGCAGGGCCGCCAGCTCGCGGCGCCCCTCCTCGAGCAACCCGGCGAAGGCGGGGTCATACGGCATGAACGGCGCTGCCGGCGAGATGTTGTGGTAGATGAGCACGAGGCGCTCGGGTCGCTCGCTGATGAACGAGAAGACCTTCGGTTCGCCGATCGACATGTGGAACAGCAGCAGGTCATTGGCGCTGTGTGAGCTCGATCGAAGTCGGTCGTAGTCGTCGAGCCTGCGGACCTCGTCGGCGACCTCGGGATGGATGTATCGCGCGAACACCTCGCTCGGACCCACCTGGCGGAGGAGGTCGCGGAGCTCGAGGGCCGAGTTCGTGCTGGCATCGCCGGGGCTGGCCGTGACCAGCACCTGGTGGATCTGCATCAGCGGACGGCGAGGATCGCGTAGTCCTGAGGCCCGAAGAGGATGGCGTTGACTCGTGCGATGTTGGCGTTGACCTGCGCCACGATCTGGTCGGGATCATCCGCCGTTCCCGTGACGGGCTCGAGCGGTTCGCCTTCGGGCGGGGGTGACCTCCACTCGATGCCGATGTCCCTGAACCCCGCCTCCTTCAACAGGAACTCGAGGTACGCCGGATGGACGGGCGTGTCGTGCGTGGGGTCCGCGTAGAAGGCGCGGGCGAAGATGTACAGCGACTGGGGGTTGAGCGTCTCGACGAGGATCCGGCCGCCCGGGCGCAGCTTCTCGGCTGCCAGCCTGACGACCTCGGTGCGGCCTTTCGGGGTCAGGTGCTCGATGACCTGGATCATCGCGATGCCGCCGAGCGACCCGTCGGGTTCGGCGGCGAGCCACTCGACGGCGTCGCCGTACTCGATCGGCAAACCGATGGTGCGTCCGGCCTCGACCAGTGACCGGTCGATCTCGATGCCGCGCGCTTCGACGCCCTGCTCGGCGAGGAGCTGCAGGAACTCGCCGCGACCGCACCCGAGATCGACCACGGGCCCGCAACCGGCGAGGCGGCTCGCGAGGTCGACGTAGCGATCGCGGAGCTCCCCTTTGGAGCCGCGGAACTGGTCCTCGAACGTCGCCGCCCCGAACCAGGGCGTGAAGCGACGAGCCGCCTCGGCGGCTTCGAGGCGCTCGAGACGGCTACGGACCTCGGACAAGCCGACGAGCGGATCCTGCGGCGTCCGGTCGAGATCGGCGAAGCGCTCCATCAACGCGTCGACCTGTCCGAGGAGCTCAGCGTGGACGTGCGCATTCGGGTGCTCGAGGACGACCACCATCTCCCGCAGCACGTTCCTGATGGCCTCGGCGAAGCCGTGCATCTGCTCGAGGATCCCGGCGGTCTGGCGGGACACCGCCTTGCCGACCGTGCGGTGCAGCGCCGTCCCGCCCGGGAGGCCGCTCCCGTACTCGATGTGCGCCGGGCTGAAGCCCATGGCGTGGTCGAGCTCACCGAGGCGGACGCGCAGCGCCTCGTAGTCGTACGGCGTGGGGCGATGAGAGGCGATGCGCTGGAAGTGCGCGTCCATCTCGGCCTCGAGCTCCGGGGGGTACGCCCCCTCGCGGCGGCGGCGCTCGACCCGAGCTTTCAGCTGCACGACGAGGGCGTCGACGTCCGGCTTCTCGTCCGCATCCACGACGGCGCATCGTAGTTGGGGGGTCCTTCGCCGATCGTTGCATGGCGAACGCGTGTTCGCCTATCGTGCGGCGACATGCAGCCCTCGGTCGGCGGTCCCGATGCGCCACTCTCGGAGGTCACGTTCGTGGTCCTCGACCTCGAGACCACAGGCGGCTCCGCCAGGACGTGCGCGATCACGGAGGTCGGCGCGCTCAAGTTCAGGGGCGGCGAGTGCCTCGGGTCGTTCCAGACCCTCGTGAACCCGGGGCCGGGCGTGCGCCTCTCCCCCGACGTCGTCCACCTCACGGGGATCACGGAGGCGATGGTCGGGCCGGCGCCGACGATCGACTCCGTCCTCCCTGCGTTCGCGGAGTTCATCGGCAACGCCATCGTCGTCGGGCACAACGTGCGCTTCGACCTCGGGTTCCTGCGCGCGAACCTGGCGCGCCTCGGGTACGGGCCTCTCGAGAACCGGTTCGTCGACACGTACGCACTGGCGCGGCGGCTCGTCCGTGATGAGGTGCCGAACTGCAAGCTGTCGACCCTTGCCCGTCACTTCCGGACGGTCGCCGACCCGTGCCATAGGGCCTTCGACGACGCCCGGGCCACCGCGGAGGTGCTGCACCACCTCCTGGAGCGGGCGGCATCGTTGGGCGTCCTCGCCCTCGATGACCTCCTGGCACTGCCGACCACCGCGGCCCACCCGCAGGTCGCGAAGCTGCGCTTGGTCGCGTCCCTCCCCCGCTGTCCCGGCGTCTACCTGTTCAAGGACGTCTCGGGTCGCGTGCTCTACGTCGGTCGCGCGACCGACCTCCGGAGGCGCGTCCGTTCCTACTTCTCCAGCGACGACCGGCGGAGGATCGGTCCGCTGCTCCGGGAGGCCCAGTCCCTCGACCACATCGTCTGCGTGAACGACCTCGAGGCGGCGGTGCTCGAGGTGCGGCTCATCCACCGGCATCTTCCCCGCTACAACCGCCAGGTGAAGGTCTGGAGCCGGTACCGGTACCTGAAGCTCACGCTCGACGAACCGTTCCCGCGCCTCGCCGTCGTTCGGGCCGCCAAGGCGGCGGACGGGTGCGTCTACCTCGGTCCGTTGTCCTCGGCGGGGGCGGCGAAGTTGGCGGCGGAGGCGATCGAGAGCGCAGTCCCGATTCGGCGGTGCACCGCCAAGCTCCGGCGAGGACCGGTCCGCGACGGACCGTGCGCCGCGGCACAGCTCGGGGTCTCGACGTGTCCGTGCTCGGGGACGATCGATGCCGACGAGTACGGGCGGATCGTCGACGTGGTCGTCTCGGCGTTCGCCGGGCCGGCGGCACCACTCCTCGAGCCGCTGGCCGAGCGCATGCGGACGCTCGCGGGCCAGCACCGCTTCGAGGAAGCGGCCGACACCCGTGATCGGGCGTCGTCGCTGGCGCGGGTCCTGGCTCGACAGCGGCGACTCGACGCCCTCGTCCGCGCCGGCCGGATCGAGGTCGAGCTCGACGACGGTAGCGGTGGCGCCGTGATCGACGGCGGCCGCCTGATCTCGACGTGGGCCGCCGAGGGGCGGCCCGGCGCGGAGCCGTCGCCGCTCGTCCCCGCAGGCGAGGGACCCATGCTCCCCCTCGCCATGGAGCTGGTCGACGAGGTGTCCTGCGTGTCGAGCTGGCTGGAGGCGAAGGCCCACAAGCTGCGGGTCGTCCATGTCGAGCATGGCTTGGCCTCGCCGATCCGCAGGACCGGAGAGCGCCCCCCGAGGCGCGAGACGGCAGTGGCCTAAGTTCGCGCCGTGCTGTCCGCCTTCGTCCTCATCGACGCCGAGCCGGCCCGCGTGGCCGCGCTGGCGTCCGAGTTGGCCGACGTCGACGGTGTGGCCGAGGTCTACTCCGTCGCCGGCGAGTGCGATCTCGTCGTCATCGTCCGCGTGCGCCACCACGACGACCTCGCCGACGTGGTGACCGGGCGGATCGCCGCGCTCCAGGGGATCGTCGCCACTCGCACGATGGTGGCGTTCAAGGCGTACTCGGCCCGCGACCTCGACGCGCTCTGGGACCTCGGCTGACGCTGCGTCAGGCTCGGGTGTCGTCCTCGACGACGACCTTGTGGAGCGCTTCGGCCGCCGCGTCGACGACGGCGGGAGGCGTGCCGTTCGGGTCCTCGAAGGACTCCGGTCCGGCAGCCGCGCCTTCGTCGCCGATGGTGGCCTCGCCGTCGTAGCCCCGGCCACCGGGACCGCTGGCGCCCGGCGCCCCTGCCGCGGCGGAGTGGTGCCCAGGGTCGATGGCGAGGTCTTGACGATCAGGCGACGCCATCAGCCGTCACCCCGGCCCGAGCCCGTCCCGCTGCCGTTGTCGGAGCTGCCATTGGCAGGGGTGCCCTCGTCGGCGCCGTCATCGCCCTCCTGGGTCCCGTCACCCGAGGTGGTCCCGTCGTCGCCGTCGAGCGTGGGGTCCTCCTTCGTCGAGTTCCCCGGCCCCTTGTTGGTGTTCCCCCCGGAGCTGGAGCCGTCGTCCCCACCGCAAGCGGCAAGGCCCGAACCGAGGACGAGCGCCAGCGAGACGGCCACGAGCTTTCGGCGGATCATGCCCCCCGCCTACCCGGAGGAGAGGTACCGGGAACCTCGGAATCAGTGTTCGGTCTCGGCTGCGGCGTTCGAAGCGACGACGAGGCCGGCCAGGACCTCCCCCGCCCGCCCATCCGCGATCGAGGCGCGCGCACGCTCGATGCCGTCTGGGAGGTCGTCGCAGACGCCGGCGACGACGATCCCCGCGGCGGCGTTGAGGAGGACGATGTCGCGGTGTGGGCCCGGCTCACCGTCGAGGATCCGCCTCGCGAGTTCGGCGTTCGCCGTTGCGTCGCCGCCGCGGAGTGCGGCCTCGGCGGTGGTCGCGAGTCCGAGTGCCCCGGGGTCCACCTCGAACGTGCGAACCTTGTCGTCACGGAGTTCGAGCACCGTCGAGGTCGTCGTCGTGGTGAGCTCGTCGAGCCCGTCGTGGCCGAAGACGACCATGGCTCGCACCGCCCCGTTCGCCAGGAGGACGCCGAGCATCTTCTCGGCGAGGTTGGGATCGCTCACCCCGACGACCTGGCGTCGCGGGCGCGCCGGGTTCGCCAGCGGGTTGATGAAGTTGAACATCGTCGGCACGCCGAGCTCGCGCCGAACGGGCGCGGCGTGGCGCGCCGCCGGATGGAAGCGGGGCGCGAAGCAGAACCCCATGCCCGCCTGCTCGACGCAGGCGGCGACGCCCCGTGGTCCGAGCTCGATGGCGACGCCGAGGGCGGCGAGGAGGTCGGCCGAGCTGCTCGTCGCGCTGGCGGCCCGCCCGCCGTGCTTGGCGATCCTCGCCCCGGCGCCGGCGGCGACGAACGAAGCGATCGTCGAGACGTTGAACGCACCCGCTCGACGTTGCGCGCTGCCCCCGGTCCCGCACGTGTCGAGGACGTCGTCGTTGCCCTTCGGGAGCGGGATCGGTTCGGCGAAATCGAGCATCGTCCGCACGAGGCCGGCCAACTCGTCCACCGTCTCGCCCTTGGCGTGGATCAGGGTGATGAAGGCGGCGATCTGCGTGGGCGCGGCGTTCCCTTCGAAGATCTCGGCCAGAGCGGCGCTCGCCTCGTCGGCGCTGAGGTCGTCTCGACGGAGCAGCTTGCCGAGGACGGCCGGCCAGCCGCCGAGCGCCTCGAGGCTCAGTCCCACCAGAGGTCCCGGTCGAGGACCCCCTTGGCGATCAGCCCGAGCTGGACCTGTGTGGTCCCCTCGACGATCGTCAGCTGCTTGGCGTCGCGGTAGTAGAGCTCCGTCAGATGGTCCTTCATGTAGCCGGCAGCGCCGAGCATCTGGAGGCTCACGTTGCTGGCCTTCACCGCCAGTTCGGTCGCGTAGTACTTGGCGATCGACAGGTAGGGCACCCACTCCTTGGTGAACTTGCCCTGGTCGGCGAGCCAGGCGGCGCGGTAGGTGAGCAGGCGGGCCGCCTCGATCTCGGCGGCGAGCTTGGCGATCTCCCATTGGATGCCCTGGAACTCGGCGATCGTCTTGTTGAACGCCGCGCGCTGCTGGACGTACTCCGTGGCGTACATCAGCGCGCCCTCGGCGAGCCCGATGCCGCGGGCGGCGACGATCGGGCGCATCGAGTTGAGCCCGAGCATGGCGAGCCGGAAGCCGCCGACCTCGCCGATGACGTTCTCCGCCGGGACGCGGACGTCGTCGAGCAGCAGCTCGCCGGTGTCGACGCCCCGCACGCCCATCTTGCGATCCGTGCTCCCCGGCTCGACGCCATCCCAGCTGCGCTCGACGATGAAGGCGGTGACGCTGTCGTGCTTGCGCTCGGTCACGTCGGTGCTCGTCTTCGCGAAGACGGTGTACCAGTCGGCCTGGATGACGCCCGACATCCAGCACTTCGTGCCCTTGAGGATCCAGCCCCCGTCGCCATCGGGGGTCGCCTTGGTGCGCATGCCCATGACGTCGCTGCCCGCCTGCGGCTCGCTGAGGCCGAAGGCGCTGCGCTGGGTGCCGTCGGCGATCGGGGTGAGGTACTTGTGCTTCTGCTCCTCGTTGCCGGCGATCATGACGGGGCCGGTGGGAAGTCTCGTGAGGAGCAGCATCAGCGCGGCCGTGTTGGAGTACTTCGCGACCTCCTCGATGGCGATCGTGAGGCCCAGGATGCCGGCGCCACTGCCGCCGTACTCGGTCGGGATGCACAGGCCGAGGAGGCCTGCGTCGCGAAAGACCTCGAAGAGGTCCTGGGGGTACTCGCCCGTGTCGTCGATCTCCCTCGCCCGCGGCTTCACCTTGTCCTGGGCGATGCGGCGGCAGGTCGCTTGCAGCTCGGCGAGCTCGTCGGAGAGATCGAAGTCCATCGTGGAACGCTATCTGTGCTGCGATCTGGGCTTCGAGTCCCAACCGAGCGAAGGAGCGACATGGCCAGCAACGAGATCCACCCGACGGCCGTCGTCGGATCGGGGGTGAAGCTCGGCTCTGGAAACCTGGTGGCCGCGTTCGCGGTGCTCGAAGGGCCCTTGGAGATCGGAGACGGAAACTGGTTCGGCCCGCACTGCTCCATCGGCACGCCGGCCCAGTGGACCGGAGTCTTGGGCAACCAGCTGGCCGGGAGCGTCGGCAACGGCGTCAGGATCGGACACCGCAATGTGATCCGTGAGTATGTGACCGTCCACCAGGGAACCGACCGCGTCACCACCATCGAGGACGAGACGTATCTGATGGCGTACGCCCATGTACCGCACGACGCCCACATCTGCGCGCGGTCGACCCTGACGAACGCGGCTCAGCTCGCCGGTCACACCCAGGTCGGCTGGCTCGCCAACCTCGGCCTCGGAACGGTCGTTCACCAGCGGACGGTGATCGGCCCGTACGCGATGGTCGGGATGCAGTCGGTCGTGACGAGCCATCTGCCGCCGGCCGTCGTCGCCTTCGGCTCCCCCGCGCGCGTGCGCGGCGTCAACCGCGTCGGGCTCGAGCGCGCCGGGTTCACGACGCTCGAGATCGAACAGGTGGCCGCCGCGGTGGACGCAGAGGAGCGCCCCGCTGTCGCGCGCCTCGACGCCGCCTACAAGTGGTTCGATGACGCCGTGGCCGCCAACCGCTGAGGTCAGCGGATGGCAGACCGCAACGCGTTCGCCACCCGTTCCTGTTGTTCCGCCGTGATCTCGGGGAACATCGGAAGCGACAGGATCTCGCCCGCGGCCTGCTCGGTGTGGGCGAAAGATCCGGCCGGCCTCGCGAGATGTGCGAAGGCCGCCTGCAAATGGATGGGGACGGGATAGTGGACGCCGGCGCCGACACCCGACTCGTGAAGAGCCTCGAGCACTCGGTCTCGGTGGTCGACGCGGACGACGTACAGGTGCCAGACATGCTCGTTCCCGACGGCTGTCGTGGGCCGAACGACCCGGTCGAGATCCGCCAGGAGAGCGTCGTACCGCAAGGCGGCGGCCCGCCGCTGGGCGTTCCACTTCGACAGTCGGCGGAGCTTCGCCGACAGCACCACCGCCTGGAGCGTGTCGAGTCGACTGTTGAACCCGATCTCAGGGTGGTGGTACTTGACCTCACTCCCGTAGTTCCGGAGCGCGCGCACCCTCCGGGCCAAGGTTGCGTCATTCGTGATCACTGCTCCGGCGTCGCCGTACGCGCCCAGGTTCTTTCCTGGGTAGAAGCTCGTCCCGGCGATCGATCCGAGGCCACCCGCCCCCACACCGTTCTGCGTCGCGCCCTGTGCCTGCGCCGCGTCCTCCACCACGGTGAGCCCGCCCTCGGCTGCAACCCCGATGAGCGGAGCCATGTCGGCCATCTGACCGAACAGGTGAACCGGCATGATCGCCCTCGTCTTCGCCGTGACGGCATCGGCTGCGAGCTCGACATCGAGGAGCTGCGTCACGGGGTCGACGTCGACGAGCACCGGCGTGGCACCCGCCCTGACGACCGCGAGCGCGGAGGCGATGAAGGTGTTCGCGGGCAAGATGACCTCGTCTCCGGGCCCGATGCCGCTCGCCCGCAGGGCCATCTCCAAAGCGTCCGTGCCGTTCGCCACGCCCACGCAGTGCGCCACCCCCGAGAAGGCAGCAAATGCGTCCTCGAACTCCTCGACCTCGCGACCGAGAACGAACGCGGTCCGCTCGAGAACCTCGCTCCAGCCCGAGGCCACCTCGTTCCGGATCTGATCGTGCTGTGCTCGAAGGTCCACGAGGGGGATCTGCATGACGCGGAGGCTAAACCTGCGATCCGACTGGCTCTTCACGGCCTCCATTGCGCGCCGAACGCTCGATCGCTTCGAGCACGCGGACGACAGAGATCGCCTCAGGCGCGCCGGTCATCGGCGCTGAGCCGCTGGCGATGCAATCGAGGAAGTGATCGCACTCGGCGCGCAGCGGCTCGCCGAGCCCGACGCGCGGGATCGTGATGGAGCCTTCGCGAAGGCCCGCGCGAAACGACGCGAAGGTGTCGATGAACGCGGGCGTGAAGGTCTCGTCGGTCACGCCCTTGTCGTAGATGCGAATGGGCTCATTGAGGTTCATGTCGTCGAGCGTGAGCATGCTCCGATCGCCCACAACGGTGATGTCCCGCGACTTCCTGGGGTTCAGCCACGAGGAATGCAAGTTGACCAGCACGCCTCGTGGGTACCGGAGCGTCGCGAACACCGCATCCTCGACCCCGGGATTGATCCACGAACCGCCGACCGCGGAGGCCGCGATCGGCTCCGCGGTGAGCCAGTAGTTGGCGATCGAGATGTCGTGCGATGCGAGGTCCCACGCGGCGTTCACGTCGACGCGAATGGGCCCCAAGTTCGTCCGCACCATCGAGATGTAGAAGATCGTTCCGAGCACGTCCTGCTCGATGTACTCCCTCACCTTGCGGACGCCCCCGTTGTAAACGAAGACGTGGCCGACCATGAGCACCACGCCCCGCTGTCTCGCCAGCGCGTCGAGCTCCAAGCCCTCGGCGGAGGTGGTCGTGATCGGCTTCTCGACGAGCACGTGCCGGCCGGCGCCCAGGGCTTGGCGAACGATCACATGATGGGTCGAGGTCGGCGTCGCCACTACGACCGCGGAGACGTCGTCGTCCTCCAAGGCATCGTCGAGGCGCGTTCCGATCGCGACGTCTGGGTACCGCTCGGCGACCTGTGCCAAACGGCGTTCGCTCTGATCCACGACGCGGACCACCCTGCTCGCCGGCGGGTTGTGGAAGTTGCGGATGAGGTTCGGACCCCAGTGCCCTGCGCCGACGACGACGACCCCGATCATGATGCACGCCTCCTCATCGGTTGTGGCTGTCGCTTCACACCGAGCCCGACGTAGAGCACGGGACGCATGATCGACCACCACCCGGTGAGTGGTTTCATCTTGGTCTGTCCGAGCTTCTTCGGGGGATAGATCTTGGTGACGGGTACTTCGACCACTTGGTAGCCGAGTCGGATCGTCTTCAGGAAGAGGTAGGGTTCGAGCTCGTACTCATCGAGCCACGGCTGTGTGAGATCGAGCCGGTCGTCGTCGAGGACCGCGGTTCGGATGGCTCGGAAGCCGTTCGTCGAGTCGGTGATCCGCCTCCTCGCCGCGACGCTGAACATCAACGGGTGCAGTCTCGTTGCGAGCTTGCGGTAGGCGGGCATCGCGCCCATCTCCCGCTCACCACCGAGCCAGCGCGATCCCTGTACGAAGTCCGCCTCTCCCGATGCGATCGGTTCGAGCAACCGAGGAATCTCCTCGGGAGAGTCCTTGTTGTTCCCGGCCACGACGACGATCACGTCGTAACCGGCGTTGACCCCGTAGTCGAGACCTGCGCGCAGCGCCGCGCCGACCCCGACGTTGCGACCCATCGAGAGGACGGTCGCACCTCCCGCTCGAGCGACTGCTGCAGACCGGTCGGTCGAGCCGTCGTCCACCACGAGCACCTCATCGACCACGTCCCTCGGCATGCGCCTGACGACATCCCCGATCTTCTGTTCCTCGTTCAGGACGCACGGCATGGCGATCACGCGCAACCCTCGGTACATGGCCGGGATAGTAGGCACTCGTGCGTGGTGCGCCGGGCAGCAAAGTCGCCGCGGATACGCTCGCCGCCGTGGAGCCAGTTCGCGCCTGCTTGACCGTCGTCATGCCTTGTTTCAACGAGCAAGACACCGTGAAATCGATCGTCGACCGCGTCCTGGTGTCTCCATACGTTCGGGAGCTCGTGATCGTCGACGATGCATCTGCGGACAAGACCCTCGAGATCCTCCGGGGGTTCGATGACCCCAGGATCCGTGTCTTCGAACAGCACGTGAACCAGGGGAAGGGGGCTGCGCTCCGTCGCGGTTTCGCCGAGGCGACGAGTGACTTCGTCATCGTCCAGGATGCGGATCTCGAATATGACCCGGAGGAATACGGCTCCATCCTCGGCCCCCTACTCGACGGACGGGCTGATGTCGTCTACGGCTCGCGATTCCAGGCTGGCGGTCCGCACCGGGTTCTCTACTTCTGGCACTCCGTGGGGAATCGGCTGCTGACGACGCTGTCGAACATGCTCACGGATCTGAACCTGACGGACATGGAGACCTGTTACAAGGCATTTCGGCGCGAGGTGCTGGAGCAGATCGTCCTGGAGGAAGACCGCTTCGGGATCGAACCGGAGATCACCGCCAAGATCGCACTCGGCGGTTGGCGCGTTTACGAAGTCGGGATCTCGTACTCCGGGCGGACGTACGCGGAGGGCAAGAAGATCGGGTGGCGAGACGGCGTTCGCGCCCTGGTCTGCATCGTGAAGTACTCGCCGCTGCTCGTTCGGGCTCGGCGGGCGCTGCGAACGACATGACCAACGGGGGGGTCGCCTCCCTCGCTGGACCCCGCCGTCGACGCTCGCGGCCGCCGGAAGCAGCTGAGAAGCCGTCAGTCGAGACGATCCTGGCGCTGCTCATCGTCGCGGTCGGTGTCGCCGCCGTGACCTTTCAGATCGTCGAGCCAAAAGCGCGCTTGGACTTTTGGTACGACGAGATGTGGCGTGTCGACCTTCTCAGACGAGATGACTGGCGCCGTGCATACGTGGCTGAGGCGACCCCGGTCGCACCGCTTTGGTTCCTGCTGCTCCGCGTCGTTCTGCGGCGAGCGGCCGAGACGCCGGCTGCCGTGCGCAGCGTGGCGGGCGTGCTCCTCGCGCTCGGTCCGGCGTCGGTCGCCGTACTGACCGTCTCGCTGGTTCGAGATCGGCTCCGACCGATCGCCGCTGCCGGCGCGGGCGTGGCCGTGGCCTTGCTCGTCTTCGGCGGACGCTTCTCCGGCGAGATCTTCTCGTACCTGAACCAGTACGGGTTCGAGTCGGGCGCCAGCCTTCTGGCGCTCGCGTCTTGCTGCTCCGCAACCCGGGATCGTCCACTTCCCTGGCACCTCGCAGTCGCGCTCGTCGTCGTTCCCGCTGCCGCGATCGGCGGGGTGCTCCTCATGCCCGGAGTCGTCGTCGTCACGGCGTTCCGTGTCCTTCGCACCACCACCGGACGCGGACGGGAGGTGTTGCGCCTCGTGGCGACGGTCGCCGCATCGGGGGGATCCGCACTCGTCAGCTACCTGACGATGTACCGGGCACCCCTGGGCCGCGACTCGACCGTCGCGTTCTTCATCGGCGATCGGTTCTCGGGTTCGATCAGTGACGTGGCACCGGCCGTTCGTGATCTCGTAGTGGGTTCGCTTCGATGGGCCGGGTTCGGTCCGATGCAGCTGCTCGCCGTCCTGAGCCTCATCGGGCTTGCGGCTCTTTCGTGGCGACGGCCTGTGGTGGTCATCACGATCCTCGTGGCGATCGCGTCGCTAATGGTCGTCTCCCGCGCCACGGGGTTCCCGGCGACGGCCAATCGCGTGAATGCGCCCCTCATGCTCCTGATCGCGTCGGTGCCTTGTCTCGGAGCCGTCGAGATCGCACTGGCGGTCGCCGGCTGGCTCCGCGTTCCCGCGGCGCGGTACGTCAGCGTCGCCGTTCTCCTCCTCCTCGGTGTAGGGCTCTGGCGCCCGCCGTCGGACGAGCCTCCCTACAAGCCCCTGCGCGGGCTCACCCAGGACCTCTACCCGATCACGGTGACAGCCCATCGTTCGAACGTGATCGTCGCCTATCACTGGTACACGAAATGGTGGGTCCACGACCTCTTCGTCAACCAGAAGGCCGGCGGCGACCGGACGTTTCGCATGCTGGCGGAGGACCACTTCGGCGGGTCACCTGAGGCGCAGATCCGCCAGCCGGTCTACACGGACATCCGTCGATTGGTGGAAGCGCAACCTGGCGAGCCGACGGCGGTTTGGTGCGTCCTGCCTTTCGAGACCGGCCCCGAAGCGTTTGACGCCGCATGCGATCTCTCGGGAATGGGGTGGACGCGGACCGAGCTACCGAAGGGCGAACGGAGCCGAATCATCTTGTGGGAATCGCGGCATCCAGGGTGAGGGTTGTGCGCTGGCGACGCCTCGCGACGGGTAACGCGACAGCCAGGAGCATCACCAGCATCGTCGAGACCGTGATCACCGCTCCGGCAGTGAGACCGGGCGTGTGGTACGAGAACTGCACCTGCCGGTCCCCTTCGCGCACCTCCACAGCGAGGAGGTCGAAATCGGCGGGCCGGACCGCTCGCACCTGCCCGTCGACCTGAACGGACCAGCCCTCGTCCCATCCCTCGGCGACGACGAGGACGCCGGGCCCAGCGTCGACGACGTCGACCACGAGGCGTTCCGGAGCGCGGTGCTCGAGGTCGACGGGACGAGGGACGCAGTCGGTGTCGCACCGCCGCGCGCCACGACCCTCGACGAGGGCGGTTCCGGACAGGACCCCGTCTTCGGCGAGTTGGCGATCCAGCTGTGCAGCCGACAGCGGGGCCGATCGGCGATAGACGATGGCCTCGCTGCGAAACTGTGGATTCTCGAAGAGCTGCAAGGGACCGTCCACCACGACGGGACCTCTCCAGCCCGGGAGCGAGGTGACCGGATCCGTCAGCCGAACGTCGAGCACGTACCAGCGAACCCCGTACCTTGCGGCGAGTCCGGGCTCGACGGAACCTGGGAGTTGCGACTTCACGGTGAGTTCCGGAACGAACGGCTTCTTCGTGAAGGCCTCCATGGCGCGCGTCCATCGCGTCGTGAGCCACGGCCCCCCGTCGTACCCGTCGAGGGACCGGACGCGCTCGGTGGCGTTCACGTTCGGGCGCAACGAGGTACGGAGGTACGACTGATTCCCGAGCTCCTCAGCGCCGCCGAGCAGTGCCCGACCACCGTCGCGCTGGAGGAACCGGGCGATGGTCCCCGTCGGCTCTGCGGTCGGCACTGGCCCGATGGGTGTCGGTTGAAATGCTCCAGCGACGACCTCGATGAGGGCTACCGCTGTCACGATCCTCGCCCCCCATCGCGACGTCTCGACACCGAACACGTGGACCACGGCCGCGACCACGACGACGCCACCGACGAGCGCCCACGCGAGCACCGTCCGCCCTGCGGGCAGCGACATCTGGACAAGGAGTCCGATCGTGCCAAGCCCAGCAACGACCGATGCTCCTCCAGTCACGGCGCGTCTCGAAAGCTTTCTGGCGACGAGGTCCAGGCCCAACGCCGCGAGGACGGCGACCGCGATGTCGAAGATCACGAGAGACCGAGCGGGGACGCGAAACAGGTCGAGTCCCGGCATCCGCGAGAACGCCACGCGATAGACCGGCGTCCCGGTCCCCATCGCCAACAGCAGTCCACCAGCCGCGGCGAGGGCGACGACCGGCGCGTGCCACCGGCGCTCAGGCGTGAGCATCGAGGCAGCGACGCCGACGATCGCGAGGAAGATGCACGCCACCCCGACAGCGGCGTACACCTCGCCCCCGACGGGAGTGGTCGTGGAGAACGGATCGCCCAGCAGCGCCGTGAAGGTGTCTCGGCCGTGAAGGGTGAACTCGGGGACGTCCACCGATCCGAGCGTCAGGCCCCCGGAGCGGATGGAGCGCGACACCAACTTCGCGGTCGGGAGGAGCTGCATCGCGGCCAAACCGAACCCGCAGATGATCCCCGCCGGGATCACCGCCGCGGGCCAGATCCTCCGATCGTCGAGAAATCGGCCAAGGGCCCAAGCGGAGGCAAGCAGGAGGGCGTAGTACGCCGGCTGCTGATGTCCGCAGAGCAGCATCAACGCCGTGGTCAGGGCGATGAGCGTGAGACCGACGCCAGCTCGGACACGACGGGCCAGGGTCACGTCGATCGAGAACAACAACCAGGGGATCCAGGCAATCGTGAGAAGTTGTTCGAAGTGAGGAAGTTGGGAGACGACGACGCCACTTCCGACGGCCGCGAACGACCCGACGTACACCGCTTCCGGACGCAGCTTCATCGAGACGGCGAGCAGTGCGACCATGCCCAACGCGAGCAGGACGAGGTGAACCCAGGTGAGGGCGAGCACGGCGCGATGTGGCGGGAGCCACAAGAAGGGGTACTTGAGCGGATAGAGCGCTCCCACCTGCGGATTGGCGAGGTGCGGCGCACCGCCGAACACGTATGGGTTCCACTGGGGTAGTCGAAATCGCTTCAGTGCCTCGAAGGCGACCGCCTGGTTCGGAGTGGTGTAAGCGATCTTGTCGAAGCCGTAGCCAAGGCGGCTGCGTGGGAGGTAGCGCACCGCCACGTAGGTGGCGAAGAGAGACGCCGAAACGGCCGGCCAGAGCAGCTCCCGGAGCCCGGGCCGAGCGTCCAGCTTGGTCACGGCCGGCAAGCGTCTGCGACCAGTGCGCGCACCTTGGCCTCGAACCGGTCCCGACCGAACTCCGAGGCGCGATCGCGGGACGAGGCGGACATCCGAGACCGGAGCTCCTCCTCGCGCACGAGGCGAATCGTCTGCGAGACGAGCTCCGCTTCGGTGTGGAAGTGCAGCCCGTCGAGGCCGGGTCGGACGATGTCGGCCGGTCCACCCGCAGCGACAACCACCGGGACGACGCCGGCGGACATCGCCTCGACGACGCTGATGCCGAAGTGCTCCATCCGCTCGGGATGCTGGTCGACGTCCTCGTGGAGGCCCGCAGCATGCCAATAGATCGCGGCACGCTCGTAGAGGTCGTCGAGCTCATCCACCGGTGCGTTCACGTGCAGCGACACCGGCAGTCCGCCGACCTCCTCCCGCACCAGGTCGAGGTACGGCCGGTCGACGTCGGAGCATCCCCCCACGATGTGAAGTTCCCAACCGGGAACCTGCTGTGACAGGGCGCCGAAGGCCCGAACCATCTCCAACTGGTGCTTGGAGTGGCCACTGCCTCGTGCGAAGAACCGGCCGACCGTCAGAATGAGGTGCGACTTCGGTCCGGCGCTCCGCAGCCGTACCGGCGGCTCGATGAGGGTCGATGCGCGTCGCCAACGTCGCTTGATCCATTTGGACGTGAACGGTGAGTTGCTCACGACCGCGTGGTACGAGCCGAGGAACTCGTGGGCCTTGGGCTCTGTCGCAGCCGCAGGCAGCCGTCTCGTCACAACGCCGGCGAGCCCCGCCCGATGGAGGAAGAGGCGTTCGAGCTGCACTCCGAGCTCGCGAGGATCGTCGACACCGAAGGTTGTACGCGGCGAGAACGTCGGCGTCGTGATCGTGACGGTAACGGGCTGACCGCCACCGCTCATCGGCATGACCAGGCTCCCGCGCGCCTCTGCCGCCGGGATCGTCCAGCGGCCGTCGCCGTCGACCTCGACCACCACGTCGGCCTCCGTGCCGGGAGGTCGGGCCTCCTTCGAGAGGTCCAGCCCGAGGATGACTCGCCGGCCGGCGGGCACGTGCACCTTGAAGGTGGCGCACCCCCCCGTCCATCGCCACGACCGCACTCCATCCGACTCTTCGTGGTGGAAGCCTCGACCCCACTCGATACGGCCGCCGTGCCGGAGCAATCGGCCGAGCACGCGTGCGTACGCAGGGATCTCCGGCGCGGGACCGAAGTCGGGGAAGTGCACGACGTAGACGCCGAACCTCGCCCCGTTCGGCCTCTGGCTCCCATGGCTGCAATTCATGAACAGGTCGTACGTCTCGGTCGCGGCGGCGAACGCGGCGTCGTCGACGTCGCCGATCTCTCGCCGAGGAAGGTGAGCGAGGCGGAGTCCGAGCCGGCTCTCGAGGCGGTGGACGTCGATCTCGGTCTCACAGACCAGCTCGACGTCATGATCCCCAGCGAGGACCTCGGCAAGCGTGCCGGCGTAGACCTCGCCTCCCCCGGCCGTCTCCCAGAACCGGGTGTAGACGCCGACCTTCACGGGCTCTCGGCCCAAACCGCGACGGCTCTTGGGGTCACCTTCAGCTTCCGCCTGTCCCGTGCTCGGCCACCGACGACCTGCGGAGCGCGTCGAAGGTATCCCGCGAAGGAACGCAGCTTCTGCCGCGTCCTCAACGGTTGCGCTGGTTGGCGACGCGCGACCGGACGGACCACGTCGCGTGCCGCGATGCGCACCGTCTCGGCGAGGTACGTGCGCGCCGCATCGACCGCCATCGACATGGGCGCGTTGCGAAGGAAGACGAGGAGGCGATTGCGGTCCACGTAGTGGGTGAAGAGCGCGGAGCCCTCGCCGCTGGTCGCGGAGTGGATGTGCCGCACTCGCGACGCCGGGACATAGACGTAACGCCACCCCCTGAGCCGCCCTCGCCAAGAGAGATCAGTGTCCTCATAGTAGAGGAACAGCCGCGCGTCGAAGTGCCCGACGTCATCGAGATACGTCCTCGACAACAGCGCTGCCGCGCCGCACCACGCAAAGACCTCTTCGATCGCCGCGTACTGACCCTCGTCGCGCTCGAGGTATCCCCGGTCACCCGCCCAACCTCCCGCGACGAGGCGGCTCCCGACGTTGTTGATGGCGTCGAAAGGCTCTCCCGCCGGTCGGATCGCGTGCCACGTCGAACGAGCGTCCGTCTGCACGATCGAAGCGGCGTCACCGCAGACCAACCGAACCTCGGTTTCGAAGCCCGATCGAAGACAAACCTCGACCTCGCCGACCATCGCGTGCACGGCGTCGAACGGACACCACAGCTCGGCGCGCCCGTTCGTCCACTGGAACGGACCGTCTTCGCCGCGCTCGGGGCCCCAGAACCCGTTCCTGAACACGGCGTCAGCGAAGCGGTCGACCCCGTCTACACGCAGGCCCGTGACCATGACGCCGAGGTCGCGAGGATCGTGCACCCCAGGTCGACGGGTGTCGGACTCGATCTGGAGGGAGACGAATCTCGGAGCGAGCAGGATCTTCGGGGCGGCTGCACCGATGGACCGGTCTTCGTGCATCGCGTCGACCAGCGGCCTGAGCCAGTCCGCCTCCGGAAAGGCGTCGTTGTTCACGAACCCGACGAACTCGACACCGCCGAGCGCATCGATGCCGAGGTTGGCACCTCCGGAGAACCCGAGGTTGCGTGAGGAGCGGACCACTCGCACATGCGGCATTTCGGATGCGAGGCGATCCGCGACCCCGTCCGATGAGTGGTTGTCGACCATCACCAGCTCGACGCGGTCGGCGGGCCAACCCAAGTTCGAGAGATTTCGGAGGCAACGGATCGTCATGTCGCCGCCGTTGTAATTCACGACGATCAACCGGATGAGGGGGTACATGCGCCGGGCGAGGTTAGCCGCCGAACTCCAGCCTGGGCGGGAGTCCCTGCCTGCTCGAGCTACGCCCGGGATCGTGCCATCTCTCGTCGATGCCCGCCCACTGATCCCACACCTCGGTTGGCCCCAACTTCCACCGACGGCGCAGCGCCACACGCTCGACCAGGCCCCGCGCGACGCGTCTCGCCGCGGCTCGGTGCAGCTCTGGTGGATGGTCTGCTTCACGCGTCCTTCCGAGCTGGTGACGCACCACGTGGAGGGGGGCGTTCCTCGCCAGCGCGTGAAGACGGTTCCGGCCGCTCCAACCCCGGACCTTCAGGTCGCCCTGGCCCCCGCTCGTCGCGCTTCGGATGTGACAGACCGTCGCTGCGGGGTCATACACGATCCGTTGACCTCCGAGGCGAGCGCGCCAACACCAGTCCACGTCCTCGTAGTACGCGAAGAACGACTCGGCGAACCGACCGACGCGCACCCAGCTGTCACGAGTGAACGCGGCTGCCGCCCCGCAGGCGGCGAAGCACTCTCGGCGCTCATCGAACTGACCGTCGTCCGGCGTCTCCCAACCACGGTCGCCGCCGTGTCCCTCGGAGCTCAGGTACGACCCGGCGTTGTTCACCAGGCGGACCGCGCGAACGGCGGCGACGCGATCACCGTTGATCACGATCCTGTCGTGGTCCGCCTCATCATCCAACGGCACGTAGATGGCGTCCCGGCCCGATGTCCACCGCCACCGAGTCTCCTGGCCGTCGATGATCCCCTCCTCGAGGCGATGGACGCCGCCGACGAGTAAGGGCAGGACATCACGCCCGCCGACGGTCGCAGCGTGGAGTCTTCGGCCCAGTCGACGTGGATCCGGCGGCTGTTCCCATTCGTCGTCGTCGAACCGCAGCTCGGCGAAGGTCGATGCCAGCAGCAACTTGGGGGCGACCGCCGCGACGTCAGCGTCGACGAGTACCGCGGCCGCGGACGCGATCCACCCCGTCTCCGGGACGGCATCGTCGTTCAACAGCGCGATGACGTCGCCGTCGGCGCGGTGAACGCCCGCGTTGACGCCGGCCGGGAACCCGACATTGCGGTCGAGGCGCAAGAGGTCGACGCCGACTCGGCGACCGATCGCTGATGCCGCTCCCTCCGCCGAACCGTTGTCGACGAGGACCACCTGATCCGCCTGTGCCGCAGCCGCCGACAAGGCCGCCTCGAGCCACTCGTCGGGCTGATAGGACACGACGACCACTGACGACCGCACCCGCCGATCCTAAGCGCCGAACAGAACCACGGGACGCGGCCGCGTGTAGGACCCGAACGGGTCGGTAGCGTGATGGTCCATGTCCGTGAACGCACCTGAGCACGGGTCCGGCATCTATTACACGGGGACGTACTGGAACGACTATCCGGCGGTCCAGGCGGCGATCCACCGTCGGCTCTCGGGGGACCCGGACACCGGGTGGATGATGCACTTCTTCCGGACCACCGGGTCGCGGCCGTTCCGGCACGCGTTGGTCTTGAACTGCGGGAACGGGCACGTGGAGCGGGACCTGCTGCGTCTCGGGATGGTGCTGAAGGCGACGTCGGTCGACTATGCCGAGGACTTGCTCGACGAAGCTCGGGCGGCAGCGCTGGCGGAGAACCTCCCGATCGCCTATCACCGGATGGACACGAACACCGCAGCCTTCCCGGACGGGGACTACGACCTCGTCGTCAACAGCGCCGCAGGCCACCACATCGCCCGGATCGACCGCGTGTTCCGGAAGGTTTGCGAACTCCTCCCTGACGAGGGCTGGTTCGTCTCCTTCGACTACGTCGGCCCGCACCGCAACCAGTATCCGTGGGACCAGTGGAATGCCGCGGACGAGGTGAACGAGCGAGCGCCGGCTGCGCTCAAACAGGTGATGAGCTACCCACACCTCCCGACGATGCTCGCGACGGACCCGACTGAGGCGATCCACAGCGAGCTCATCGTCGAGATGCTGACACGGTACTTCGAGGTGCGCGAGCTGCGACCGCTGGGCGGCGAGATCGCCTACCTCCTGTTGACGCACAACGCAGCCCTTGCCGACGCTGCGGTGAGCACGCGTGACGCGTGGATCGAAGAAGTCCTCGCGGCCGACGAAGCGCGCCTTCGAACAAATCCAGAAGGGACCTTGTTCGCGTATGCGGCGGCGCAACCGAAGAAGGAAGTCCTGAAGGACGTGGCGAGGCTCGCCGGGTGGGCAGAGGAGGAGGACCGTCGCGAAACAGCGGTCGCGGACCGCGACGGCATGTACTACCCGCTCAGCCTGCTACAGCGGTTGCACCTGCACACCTCGTCAATACAGACCCAGAATGACGGGCTCCGACACGACATGCGTCGTTTGGAATCCGAGGTCAACTCGCTCCGAGATCAGCTCGTCCAGTCGTCGATGATGCCCAAGCTCACCAGGCACGCCTTGGCAGAGCTGGAGCGCCGTGGTCGTCGTCTCTACCGAGTTGGACGACGGGGCGTCGGCAGGGTGAGGAGAAGGTTGCGACGAACGCCGTGAGCGTCACGCCACCGCGCTTCCGCCGCGTGGCCGGTCGTGGATCGGGAGCGCGGCATGGCCGTCCGGCCGTGCTCGCGATCGCGGCCTTCCTCCTGACGGCGCACATGGCGGTGGCCATGTGGGGATCCAGTCGCTCGGGTTCGGCGACCTTCGACGAGCCCGCTCACATCGCGGCGGCCGTGGGGGTGACGTATGACCACGATCTGTCCTGGAACGTCGAGCATCCGCCCTTGGTCAAACTTCTGGCAGGGACAGCACTCCGCGTCGGCGGCATCCGTGCATCACCTCCCCCGATCGACGAGCCGGAAGGGCAATACGTATGGGGTCAAGGCATCCTGTACCAGTCAGGCAACGATCATCGGCACGTTCTCTCCGTTGCCCGATCGCCTCTGGTCCTCCTGACCTGTGTGTTCGCTCTTGTCACCTTCGGATTCGCGACAGATCTGTTCGGAGGCGTGGCAGGGCTCGTGTCCCTGGCTCTGTTCACGCTCTCGCCCGACCTGCTCGGTCACGGGCCCCTCGTCACGACGGATGTCGCGCTCGCCGGGTTCGTCACCCTCACGTTGTGGATGCTGTGGCGGGCGAAGCACCGTCACCGTGGGTGGCTCGCGGCGGCCGCCATCGCCTTCGGCCTCGCCTGCGTCACCAAGTACACCGCGCTCGTTCTGTCACCGATCGTCGGCGCGCTGTTCATCGCAGCTTCGATGGCGCGCGACGCGGGGACGAAGCCCCGCCTTCGACCGCTCGCCATGGCCTGTGCGTGGGCGGTATCGGCATCCATGGTGGCACTCGCAGTCGTGTGGGGCACCTACCTCGCCGTTGACCCACGACTCGAGTATCGATTCGACGAGCCTGCCCTTGCCCGCGACGCCACCGGTGCCATGGCGCAGTTGACCGAGCTGGCGCCCCTCCCGGAGCCTTATCGGATCGGACTACGTTACGTCATCGGCGGGGAGCAACTCGATCGTCCTGCCTTCCTGAACGGCAGGTTCTATCGCGGTGGACGAGTCGACTTCTATCCGCTCGTGCTCTCGATGAAGGCGCCAGTGGGAACGATCTTCGTTCTCGGGGTCGCGCTCGTCGCCCTTGCGAAGTCGCGGCGTCGCGACGTCTTGGTGTACGCCGTCGCTCCGTGCGCGTACACCGTCCTGGTGGCCATCTCGTCGCATCTGAACATCGGGGTACGGCACGTGATGCCCGCGATCGTCCTGTTGCTCGTGCTGTCTGGAGCTGCGGTCACGGGGCGATCTCGCCTCCGGACCGGATTGGCGACGCTTGGTCTGCTGACCACGGCGGCGTCTTCCTGGGCGGCGTACCCCCGGTACCTGTCGTACGTGAACGAGTTGTGGGGCGGAAGCGACAACGGTTATCGATTGCTGGCGGATTCGAGCATCGACTGGGGGCAGGGGCTGCCGGACGTGGCGCACTACCTGACCGAGCACGGCGCAAACGACGCCGGCGCCGCGGACTTGAGCTACTTCGGCCAGGCCTTTCCGACGGCGTATGGCGTGTTCGCTGCAGACGCCTCGCGTCTTCCCGATCTTCGGGACGCCGATGGTCTCGTCGTCGTGTCCGCGACCCTCTACAACCTCGACCGTGAGCGCTATGCGGCACTCGGACCGCCTTCAGCTGTCGTGGGCGACGTGTACCTCGTGTTCGACCGACGCTCGCACCGAGAACCCGAACGATGAGAGGGCTTCCGAGCAACGAGAAAGACGGAGAGACCGAAGGGCACGTCGAACCGGCGGAGCACTCTTCGTTCGGCGGAGACGACCGCGGAGAGGACGGCGTTCACCGAGTCCGACACGTAACTCGCCTCTTCTGCTTCCCCTCTGAGCAGATGCCGGAGTGGCGTCTTCCGAAGGAGGAAGGCGATCGGCACGACCCACGAGTGGAAGTACGTGCAGCGCACCACTTCGAGACCGGCCGCTCTCACCTCTTCAGCGAGTCGTCTCCGCGTGTAACGACGCCGGTGGCCGAGGCGGTCGTCGTGTGCGCTCCACGCCCACTGGTAGGCCGGGACGGCAAGGACGATGATCCCCCCCGGCTCCACCACTCGCCCGAGCTCGGCAAGGCCGATCACTCCGTCATCGAGATGCTCGATGACGTCGAGGCATGAGATGGCGCCGGCAGCATCGTCTGGGAAGGGAAGCGCCTCGGCTCGTCCGCGAACCAACGTTCGCGACGTCGAACGGGCAAGCGACAGCGAGTGCTCATCCAGCTCGCTGCCGATCACGAGGTCGAACCGACCCGACAGGTCATCGAGGAGTGCTCCCGTGCCGGAGCCGACATCGACCATCGCGGTCGTCGACGGTGCGTGTCGCTCCACGGCCTCGGTCACGAGTGCTCGTTTCGCCACGAACCACCAGTGGCTGCGCTCGACACGGGCCATCGCGTCGTAGGCGTGCTCGGCCATCGGCTGACGCGGCGCGGGAAGTGACCGCAACTTCCGACGAATTCGAACGGCGTCGAGGAGCATCCCCATGCCGTCGGTCCCCGGGCGGACACTGCTCTCCTCGACATGGCGCCACTCGATGGGCACCTCGGTGATCCTGAAGCCGAGCAGCTCCGCTCTGCGAAGCACTTCGACGTCGAAGGCGAAGCCCTCGGTACGCAGATCGGAGAAGAGGGCGACCGCGGCGTCGCGGGTGAAGGCCTTCAGTCCGCACTGGGTATCGCGATACTTCGTCAGCCCGCTGCTCCGGAGCATGACGTTGAAGATCTTGCCGGAGAGCTGACGAAGGGCCGGCTGTCGGGTGGAGATCCTGCTGTCAGGGTGCGCCCGCGACGCGAGGGCGACATCCGCCCTTCCTTCCTCGACCGCCAAGAAGACCCGTTCGACCTCGTCGAGGGCCGCCGAAAGGTCCGCGTCCGTGAATCCGACGACGGCGCCAGCTGCCTGGACGATCCCGGCGCGGACCGCAGCCCCTTTGCCGCGGTTCTCGGGGAGGGCGACGATCTTCCCGTCGATGGCCGCTGACTTCAAGGCGTTCTCCACGACCTCGATCGTCCCGTCGTCACTGCCGTCGTCGACGAAGATGATCTCCGTCGCCGAGCCCCGTGCCCAGGACGCCGCAAGTCTTTCGATCGTCGCTTCGATCCGGTCCGCCTCCCGGTGCATCGGGATCACCAATGACCGGCGCGGGACCTCCGACGTCATGAGTCGATCACGGGTGGAGCGCTGATACCTGCAAGCTCCAAGACCTCTCGCTGGAAGCGGCCGGGACCGAACGCCCGGGCGCGATCTTGCGCAGCTGTTCGCATCGCCAGGAACAAGGGCTCGTCACGAAGCAGGAGTGCGGTCTGCTCGACGAGCTCCGGAACGCTGCGGTAGAGGAGCCCGCTGACGCCGTCCTCGACGATCTCCGCCTGGCCACCCCCGTCCACGACCAGGGGGACCGCTCCCGCCGACATCGCCTCCACGATGCTGATGCCGAAGTGTTCGAACATGATCGGGTTCACGTATGGGTCGGCGTGCAAGCCCATCCCATGCCAGTAGATGGACGCCGACGCCAACGCGTCTCTGACCTCGTCGCCATCGGCGTTCTCGATCACCGACACGGGAAGCCCGACGGCTGCGGACCTCACGGCGGTGACGTAGTGCGGGTCGGCGCTCCCGCCGAGCAACTTCAACTGCCACCCCGCCGCCTCGGGCCGCTCGTGGAGGATGCGAAAGGCGTCGACGAGCTCGCGCTGCCGCTTCGAGTGTCCGAGATGATCGAAGAACCTACCGATCGAGAGGATCACCTTCTGCTTGCCGCCGGCCTCTCGGGGACGGACCGCGGGGTACACGACGACACTGTCGCAGTCCCAGTACTCGTGAACCCACCGCTTGGTGAACTCGGAGATCGAGACGACGTGGTCGTACGTCATGAGCCATTCTCGCGAGTGCTGGACGTGATTGAGGTCCAGGAGGTCCTGTGACAGCGCTGAGCACGACGCCAGACCGATCTCGGTCGTCAAGACCTGCATCCCGAACTGCCGAGGATCGCCCGACACCTCGAACACCTCGGAGACGAGCCTGACGTCCATGCGCTCGCCCGAGACAGCCTCGATGGGGAACACGTACGTTCGCGGTCGGCCACGATCGAGGGCTCGCCGGTGTCGAACGCCGTTGATCTCGATCGCGAACGTCGCGTCGCTGTCGATGGGCAGATGTTCCCCGGTTGCCGTGATCATCAACGACACGCGCCCATCGAAGAGCGGAGTGACGCCGAGACTCGCATCGCCGTTCGTCCATCGCCACTCGACGCCGTCAGCCCCCTCGGTCGGATAGAACCCTTCGCCGTAGTGCCACCTCGTGGCGTGCTTCAGGATTCGATCTCTGGCGCCGAGAAGGCGGCGCTGAGACCCGCTGGGCACGATCGAGGGTTGGTCGGGAAACATCGTGACGAAGATCGACCGGCGCGCCGCTGCGGGATAGTGCGCCAGGAACGAGCAGTTGATGAAGACGTCGTACGCGGCGGACGCCTCCGTGACCGCCGCCGGCGTGTTGGGGATCACAACCACCCGAACGCCACCGAGGTGAACGTCGAGGTGGCCGTTCAGGCCTGGGACGTCGACATCTTCGTGCGCGAGAAGGGTCACATCACCGGCGACTTGGAGAGCCTCCGCGAACGATCCAGCGAGCTTCTCGCCCCCGCCGAGCGTCGTCCAGTGCGCGTCATAGATCGCGATCCTGAGGCGGTCGTCTGTCGTCATAGCATTCGTCGCTCATCCGTGTTGTCGCCGAAATTGAGGTAGATCATGCCCGACATGCAACCGGACCAGGTGGTGTCGCCCGACTCGATCAGCTTGGTCGTGATGACCAGAAACGAGGAGGCGAACCTTCCCGGGTTCCTCGAGAACCTCGCTGGCTTCGACGAGGTCGTCGTCGCCGACATGGAGTCCGACGACGCGACAGTGGCGATCGCTCGCTCAGCGGGCGGGCGAGTTCTCCCGTTGCCGAATGCCGGCTTCGCCGAGCCCGGGCGGATGGACGCCGTCCGGTTCGCGACGGGGACGTGGGTGCTGATGCTCGATGCGGACGAACGGCTCCCCGCGGGCGGGGTCGATGCGGTCCGTGGGCTGTGCGGGCGAACTCCACCGCGTGTTGCCGCCTATCGCATCCCTCGCGTCAACTACCTCGGAGACCGCCCGATCCGAGGGTCCGGGTGGGGACTCGACGTCGAGCGCCACGCTCGTCTCTTCCGGCGCGACGCCGTCACCTGGGCCCCGAAGGTGCACTCGAGCCCCGAGTTCGCCGGCGAGGTCCTCGACCTCCCGAACGAGGGCGCCATCCGCATCGAGCACGCGAACTTCCGCGACTACGCGCACCTCCTCGAGAAGTTGAACGGCTACTCGACGATCGAGGCCGACGAGCTCCTCGAGAGCGGCGGCCATCCGACGCTTGCGATGGCGCTGCGTTTCGCTCTCGAGGAGATGTCGAACCGGTACGACCCCGAGGCCGATGGACCGCTCTCGCTGGCACTGTCCGTTGCCATGTTCGGGTATCGGTTCGCATGCCACGCAAAGGCGGTGGGTCAGCGTGACTGGGCCGACCAGCCCGTGATCGGCCAGGAGTCGCTCCGAGCCGCGATCCAGAGCTTCTGGAGCGAGTTGCGGAGGCGAGAGCTCGCAGCTGCAGCATCCGACCTCAGCCGGAACGGCGCGGATGCGATGCCGGCGACACAGCGCGTCCTGAGCGTGTGGCAATCGAGCCCACCTCAGCTGAAGTCGGTCGCCGCCACCACCCTCGACGGCCTCCAATACGAGGTGCCCGCAGCGCAGTTCGCGGCCGACGAGCTCGGTCAGACGGTCGCCTCCGGTCTCGAGCAGGTGGGAGTTCGGGTGGAACTCCGGCGCGAAAGGCGGGCGCGGGAAGAAGCCGAGGCGGCGGCGCGGCAAGCCTCGGAACGCAGGCTAGAAGCGGAGGAGCTCTTCGAGCGCACGACCGACGCCCTGGAGGAGGCGCTCCAGCGGCTCTCCGCTCTGGAGGTGCTGCTCGCTGAAAGCCAGGCGGAGGCCGCCGCACTTTCGCTGCGGCTCCCAAGTGCCGAAGCCGGCGAGCGGCCTGGCCGGCCATCGCTCGTCGAACCAGGCGCCCGCTCCCGAGTGACCCGAAGACTGCGGCGCGGCTCGGACGACTAGGCCGACTTGCGGCGCTGGCGGAGGATGCGGCGGCGCTCCTTCTCCGTCGCACCGCCCCAGACGCCGTCGCGCTCCCGTGACGACAGGGCGTACTCGAGGCACGGCTGACGCACGGGGCACCCACCACACACGGCCTTCGCGGCCTCTGCTTCCTCATCGGAGGCCGGATAGAAGGTGTCGGGCTCGACACCCCGGCAGGCAGCGAGTTGCCGCCACGGCTGATTGGTCAGGGGGACCACTTCCTCACGACGACGAACAGAGATCAGGACACGGGAGACGGCGAGAGAGAACCGGTGCTGCCGGGTGGGAACTACCCCGATCCGTCCCGAACTACGCCGGGTGCCCGTTTCGCCGGAACGGGCAGGTCAGGAGTATGTCCGCTGGTGAGCGAACAACGCCAAACCACCGAGGGTCGAACGGCGTTCAGTCGCGAAGGTCCTCCAGGAGCGACGCCTTCGTCTCCTCGGACAGGGGCGTCCCCTCCTCGTAGTGCGGGTGGTTGACCCTCAGCTCGACCGGCTCGGTGGCGAAGCGGGCCACGTCGTCGGGCGTGAGCTCGAAGCGGAGGTAGTGAACCGACGCAGTCACCTCCGGCCGCGTCAACTGCGACTCGTGCGCCTCCTCGGGGATGCACCGGACCAACACCGCATCGGCGCCAGAACCGACCACGAGCTCGACGGATCGTTCGACGCCGACCAGCTTCGGCAGCCACTCGACGAGCTCCATCTTCGTCGTGAGCTCGAGGAACAGCGTCGCCGACAGCTGGCCCGGTGCGGGGATCAGCGCGTTGTAGGTGTCGACCTCGTGCTGGATGGCGTCATCCGAGAGGATCTTCTCGGCCCGCGCCATCTCCTGGATCTGGAACCGCATCGTCTCGCGGTTCTCGAACATCACGGTGATGATCCGACCGACCGGGATCCGTCGGATCTTCTTCATGGAGATGACGCGGGACCGGAAGTCCTCCCGCTCGCGCTCGTAGGCGCGCAGGTCGGCGATGTCGTCGAGTCTCAGCTTGCGGTCGCTCATGGGCATCGAAGCCGTTTGGGGGCGCGGCCCCCGCGAAGGGGGGCCGGGGGCGCCCCCAAC
>DATLED010000036.1:0-48085 GCA_035525495.1 Acidimicrobiales bacterium
GGGCGTGCTCGCCGGTCGTGAGGCGCTCGAGGCCGATCCCGGGGTCGAGGGTCTCGATGGGGAAGTCGCTGCCGGCGATGACGCGGACGCCCGCGTCGAGCAGGCGGTCCCAGCGGTAGGCGTCGGGGAAGCGACCGGCGAGCGCGAGCGCGATCGACTCGGCGTCGGAGGTGGCGAAGCAGGGCTGGATGCAGGCGACGACGCCGAGGTCGGCCATGCGCTCGATGAGGTCGGGGCGGAGGACCTGCGCGTGCTCGATGCGTGGCGCCGCCTCCCGCACGCCGGCGGCCCCGCCATAGACGCGCTCGTAGGCGTCGAGCGCCGTCTCGATGGCCCGGTCGCCGATGGCGTGGGTCGCCAGCCCCCATCCCGCAACCGCGAACGGCTCGGCACGCGACGCCAACCGCGCCGCGTCCTGGAAGAGGATGCCGTGGTCGTCGCCGTCGACGTCGGCGAAGGGAAGGCTGCAGGCGCACGTGCGCGGTGCGAGCCACCCGTCGGCGTAGAACTTCACACCGATGACGGCGAGGTGGTCGTCGGCGACCTCACGGGCGGCGTCCATCCGGTCGAGGTCGGCGGCGCCGCTGGCCACGAGGACGCGCACGTCGACCGGCAGCGAGCCGCCGCCGCCCCGCTCGCGCAGCTCCACCAGCGCATCCCAGTGCCGCCAGTCGCTCATCCCGGCCTCGGTCACGCCGACGAGGCCCACGTCGGCCGCCTTCTGCAGCCCGTCCCTCAGCGCGGCGACGAGGTCCTCGGCCGCAGGATCACCGGGCGGCTCGTCCATCGGCGTCGAGCCCGACGCGGCGACACGACGGTGGTAGTCGGCGATCGCCTCCGGAGTCGACGCCGCGCCCCGGATGACCACGCCGGCGGCGACCCGCAACAGGTGGACGTGGTGGTCGACGAACCCTGGGTCGTCAGCCGGCATCGCGCCGGCTACTCCTGGACGAGCTCGATGAGGGCGCCGAAGGAGGTCTTCGGGTGGAGGAAGGCGACCGTCGTGCCCCGACTGCCGGTGCGGGGGTGCTCGTCGACGACCCGCGCGCCCTCGGCCTTGCAGTGCTCGAGCACGTCCTCGGTCGAGGCGACGCGGTAGCCCACGTGGTGGATGCCCTCACCATTGCGGTCCATCCACTTCTTGAGCGGCGACGTGTCGGTGTAGGGCGTGAGGATCTGCAGGTACGAGTCGGCCACCTTGATGAGCGCTTCCTCGACGCCGTCGCTCTCGATGCGCTCCTGATGCGCGACGGTCGCGCCAAACATCCGCTCGTACCACCTGACCGTCGCCTCCACGTCGTTGACGGCCATGCCGACGTGGTCGATCTCGGTCAGCACGCCCGGACTGGGCTCGTGGTCGTGGCTGACAGACCCGTGGGAGTGCTCCATCTAGATCAGCCCTTTCACCGAGTCCGGCATGTCCTTGGCGACCCGCACGATCGGGATGCCGGTCTGGGTGTTCTCGTGCATCTCGTGGAAGGCGCGGCCAGCGTCCTCGAAGGCATAGATCTCGGAGTGGACCGTCGGGCGGAAGACCTTTCCGTAGAGCTCGGTGGCGGCGGCGCAACCCTCGGGCGTCTCGTAGTGGGTGTGGTCGATCGTGACCTGCTTGGCGGACATCAACGTCGAGTTGTATTCGACGACCTGGCTGAGCTGCCATCCGGCCGAGACGTTGACACCCTGCCGCGCGGCGACCGCGAGTCCCGCAGGGAAGACCGGGCCCCGGAGCATGTCGCAGACGATGTGCATGTTCACGCCGCCGGTCATGTTGCGGACCTCCTTGCGGAAGTTGTTCACGTCCTCACGGGTGGCGAAGCGGTTGAACTGCTTCTGGTCGATGCCGAAGATGCCGAAGGGCTCGAGGGCGTCGCGGCGTTCCTTGCTGCCGGCACAGAAGTACGCGTTGTGGCCCTCGGCCTTGGCCAGCTGGAGGAAGAGCTCGCCCACGCCGCCTCCGAAGCTGAGGACGTTGAGGACGGCCTGGTTCTCGCGGGGCACCTTGACCCGGTAGATGCCGAGCGCCCGGCGCCACATGTGATACGCCGTCGGCGCCCGCAGCGGGAGGGCGGCGATCTCCCAGAGGTCGAGGCCGCACTCGAGCGGTGCCGGGATCAGCTGCCACTCACCGACCACGGCCTCCTCGGCGTACCAGCCGATCGAGTCCGGCTGGTCGTAGGCCCAGATCCGCAGCGGGAAGCCGAACTCGTCCGGCTCGCCGTTGCAGTGGGTGATGACGATGTCTCCGGCCTTGAACTTCTTGACCTTGTCGCCGACCTCGACGACCTCGCCGACGGCGCTGTTGCCGGGGAACATGCGGCCACCCCGGGCCTCGGCGATGTTGATGGTGTCAGCGGTGGCGGCGTGATCCAGGTTGTGCTCGACGGAGAAGGCGAGGATCCGCATGCGGACGTCGGTGGGGCCGACGTCGGGCAGCTGGAGCTCGTCGAGGGTGATGACCTTGGACACGTCGACGTCGGCGGTCTTGCCCTCGGTCCGCTCCCGCTCGGCGGCGACGGCTTCGGTGGTGATGCTGTAGGCGCGCACAGTGGTCGGCATGGCCGCAGACGATACGCGGACGTGTCGGGCGCTCAAAGCCGGGCCGAACGGAACCTCGACCCGCGAGCCGGCGTCGGGAGCGCCAGCGAGCAGCCGGCACGTGAGCGGAGCGGCATCTCTGCGAAGCGAACCGAAGACACGGCTGGACGGGTACGCGGCCGTGCTCCCTAGACTGATCGGGTTCAGCTGGCTCTCAGGAGGCACCAATGCCCGGATCCGTCATCGTCGCAGGCGCTCGCACGCCGATCGGGAAGCTCTCGGGCGCCCTCGGCGGCTTCGCCGCCACCGAGCTGGGCGGGTTCGCCATCAAGGCAGCCCTCGAGCGGGCGGGCATCACCGGTGAGCAGGTCGACTACGTGTTCATGGGCCAGGTGCTGCAGGCCGGCGCAGGCCAGATCACGGCCCGTCAGGCGGCGGTCAAGGGCGGCGTCCCGATGACGGTTCCGGCGACCACGATCAACAAGGTGTGCCTGTCCGGCCTCAACTCGATCTACCTGGCCGACCAGATGATCTCCAACGGTGACGCCGACATCGTCGTCGCCGGCGGCATGGAGTCGATGACCAAGGCCCCCCACCTGCTTCCGGGTGCCCGCGAGGGCTACCGCATCGGTGACAGCACGCTCGTCGACTCGATGATGTACGACGGCCTCTTCTGCGCCTTCGACGTGTGCGCCATGGGCGCGGGCACCGAGAAGTACACGGCCGCCGACGGGAAGATCTCGCGCGAGGCACAGGACGCGTTCGCCGCCAACTCCCACGAGCGGGCCTCGGCCGCGATGAAGGAGGGAAGGTTCGCCGACGAGATCGTCAACGTCGAGGTGCCGCAGCGCAAGGGCGACCCCGTCATCGTCGACACCGACGAGGGTGTCCGCCCGGGGACGACCGTCGACACGCTGGCCAAGCTCCGACCGGCGTTCGCCCCCGACGGCACGATCAGCGCCGGAAACGCCTCCCAGATCTCCGACGGCGGGGCTGCCGTCGTCGTCATGTCGAAGGCCGCGGCCGAGAAGGCGGGCGTGACGCCGCTCGGCGAAGTCGTGTCCTACGGACAGGTCGCCGGTCCCGACGCCTCGCTCCTGACGCAGCCGTCCCGCTCGGCGCTGCAGGCGATCGAGAAGGCGGGCAAGACGGTCGGCGACATCGACCTGTTCGAGTTCAACGAGGCGTTCGCCGCCGTCGGCCTGGCGTCGATGGCCGACCTCGGCATCACGGACGAGATCTGCAACGTCAACGGTGGCGCCATCTCCCTCGGCCACCCCATCGGCATGTCCGGGACCCGCCTCGCCATGACGCTGCTCCACGAGCTCAAGCGACGCGGTGGCGGTTCCGGGGTCGCCGCCCTGTGCGGCGGCGGCGGCCAGGGCGACGCCCTGTACGTCCGCACGCTGTAACACGGTTCGCTTCGCAAAAGCGTGCCCCGCTCACGTGGCGGACTGCTCGCTGGCGCTCCCGACGCCGCCCTCCACGAGGGCGGCGTCGCCGCGTCTGCGGAGCGAACCGACGGTCTCAGCCTTCGACGTTGCGGCGTCCCTCGAGCGCCCGTCCGAGGGTGAGCTCGTCGGCGTACTCGAGGTCGCCGCCGACGGGCAGGCCGCTGGCGAGGCGGGTGACGGTGATGCCGAGCGGCTGGAGCTGGCGGGCCAGGTACATGGCTGTGGCCTCGCCCTCGAGGTTCGGGTTCGTGCAGAGGATGACCTCGGCGATGGGCTCGGTCCCGAGGCGGGTGAAGAGCTCCTTGATGCGCAGCTGGTCGGGTCCGACGCCCTCGATGGGATTGATGGCGCCCTGGAGCACGTGGTAGCGGCCCTTGTACTCCTGGGTCTTCTCGATGGCGGCGATGTCCCTCGGCTCCTCGACGACGCACACGACCGTCGTGTCGCGCCGGGGGTCGCGGCAGAGCTCGCACTCCGTCTCGTCGGGGGTGTCGGCTTGAAGGTCGGCGACGTTCCAACACCGGCGGCAGAACGTCATCCGCTCCTTGACGCTGGTGATGCTCCGGGCGAGGCGGAGCGCGTCCTCGCTCGGCAGCTTCAGGAGGTGGAAGGCGATCCGCTGGGCGGACTTCGGTCCGATGCCGGGAAGGCGGCCGAGCTCGTCGATGAGATCCTGGACCGGGGGCGGGTACGCGCTTATGGAAGCAGCCCTCCGAGGCCGCCGCCGGCGAGTCCGCCGAGGGCGCCCATCGCGTCCTGGTTGAGGTCGTTGACCTTGGCGAGGGCGTCACGCACGGCGGCGAGGACGAGGTCCTGGAGCATGTCGATGTCGGACGGGTCGACGACGGACGGATCGATGGTGACCTGCTGGAAGTCGAGGCCGCCGGTGACCCGAACGCGGACGACGCCGCCGCCGGCCTGGCCTTCGACGACCAACTCCGCCGCCTTCGCCTGGGCATCGAGGAGCTGCTGTTGCATCTGCTGGGCGCTGGCGAGCAGTTGGGAGAAGTCGAAGCCCGCCGGTTCTTCATCGTCTTCGACGATCTCGAGCTCGTCGTCGGTCACGGCTGCACCTCCTCGGCACCGGGGAAGGCGCTCCTGATCCGGTCGGCGGGCGAGTCGGTGGTCATCGCCGGCGCCTCCCGCAGCGCGGCGATGTCGGCGAACGCGGCCTCGTCGTCGGCATCGGCGGCGGCGGCGGCCGCCCTCGCACCGTCGCCTTCCGAGACCTTGTCGGCCACCAGCCGGAGCGGGACCCCACGGCCGAAGTGGGCCGCGAGGGCGGCTTCGACATCGGGTTGCGACTTCGCGCACTGGTCGCGATGGGCGGCGTCGGGGAGGGCGAAGACGGCGTGTCCGCCCTCGACGGCGAGGAACCGGCCGGCGGCGTAGAGCGCCTTCGTGCGGCCCCGGAGGGTGCCCAGAACGGCATCCCCCCAGGCCTTGGACAGCTCGTCCCGGCTCGGCAGCTCATCTGCTCCGGCAGGGGTGGGAGCGGCGGCAACGGGCGCAGCGTCCGGTGCCGCAGGTGCGGGCGTCGGACGGGACACTCCCCGGAACGACCCGAGCGCCCCCCGCCCCGCAGGGGCCGGGGGCGGGGGCTGGACGGTTCCGGCCGGCGCCGGACGCGTCGGGCGCGGGTTGACGGGTCGGGCCGGTGGGATCGTCGGCAGGTTGTGCGGTCCGGGCTGCCCGCCGCCGGCTGGGGGGCCGGCTGCGTCCGTCGAAGCCGGTCGGACGACGTCGCTCGTCGCCGGAAGCCCACTGTCGGAGGCGGGCGGAGTGGCGGCCGCCGGGACCGACCTCGGAGCCGCCGTGCCGGTGCCGTCAGCCAAGCGGCGCTCCAGGCGCTCGATGCGTTCAAGGAGCGCACCCGGCGACGCGTCAGCCTCGGGGGCCGTCACCCGCACCAGCGCCACCTCGAGCGAGACGCGGGGATCGAGCGCCTCGCGCATCTCGGTGAGGGCGGTGCCGACCGTCTCCATGGCCCGAACCAGGGCCGCGGGTCCGAGCCGCCGGGCCACCTCGGCCACGCGCTCGACCTCGTCCGGCGGCAGGTCCACCAGCGCGGGCGCACGGCCGGCGAGGAAGGCGTCTCGGAGCGCGGCCAGCACCTCCTCGGCCAGGCGACGGGGATCGCGTCCGGCCGAGCACCCGGCCGCCACCGCGGACAACGCCCGGGCCGGGTCCCGCTCGACCAACGCCTCGAGGACCTCGGCGGCAACGGGCACCTCGTCCTCGGTCCCGCCGAGGGCCGCCGCCTGGTCCAGCGACGACAGCGCGTCCCGCGCCGACCCTGCGCCCCGCCGGACCACCCGGTCGAGCGAACCGTCGTCGAGCCCGAGCCCGGCATCGGCGTTCACCGCCCGCACCAAGGCCCCCAACGTCTCCGCCCCCATCAGGTGGAACTGGAAGTGCTGGACCCGGGAGATGATCGTCGGCAGCACCTTCTGCGGGTCGGTGGTCGCCAGCACGAACACCACGTGCGACGGCGGTTCCTCGAGCGTCTTGAGCAACGTGTTCGACGCCGCCGCCGACAGCATGTGGACCTCGTCGATGATGTACACCTTGCGCAGCCCGGTCGTCCCGAGCGACGCCCGCGACACGAGGTCGCGCATCGCATCGACACCGTTGTTCGACGCTGCGTCCAGCTCGATCACGGCGAAGGAGGAACCGCTCGCCACCGAGACGCACGACTCGCACACGCCGCACGGCTCGCCGTCGTCGAGTTTCTCGCAGTTGAGCGCCTTGGCCAGAATCCGGGCCGTCGACGTCTTCCCCGTCCCCCGGGGGCCGGAGAACAGGTAGCCCTGCGACACCCGTCCATCGCGAGCGGCGTTGCGCAGCGCGGTCGTCACGTGATCCTGGCCGCGCACCTCCGCGAAGCGGGTCGGCCGGTAGCGCCGGTAGAGCGACTGGTACGTCTCGTCGGCCACCCGTCGATCCTACCGACGAGGTGAGACAGGAGAGCCGGTGCCCGGTGCGACGGTCAGGCTGGACTGCGGCACACGGCGCCGTCCGCTGAGAGCTGCTGCCTTCCGGCCCTGACTCGGTTCACGGGACGCCGTTGCGCAGGACCCGACCGCCGCACCCGGCACCGGCTCGCGAAGCAATCGACGACGGAAAGACTACCCTGTCGAGCCTGCCTCCGGGCCGGTGGGAAGCCGGGGGGTGGGCGGCAGTTGCTGCCGGGAGGGATGCGAGAGCGGCCGAATCGGTACGATTGGAAGTCGTATGAGGGGCAACCCTCCGTGGGTTCAAATCCCACTCCCTCCGCTTCAGCGCTAGGACGAGCAGCGCACCATGTCGACGGTGAGGGCGGCGCAACCGTCGCTCGGCTTCGACGGCGGAGGAGTGCTCGGCGGGGGTGACGCCGGCGGGGGCGAGGACGATCCGGGCGGGCGGGCCCCTCCCGACGACAGGTCGAGATCCCCGTCGAGCTGGTCGAACTCGACCGGCATGCGGTCCGGATGGTCCCGCTGCAGCTCAGCCGCCGCCCAGGCGAACGCGCCCTCGACGGTCGTCAACCCCCGCCCCAGCATGCCGCGCCACACCATGTACTCGACGAGGTAGGACCGTCCGAAGGCGTCGTTCTCGTAGGCGATCTGATCGGACGGGGCCGCCGCCGTCAGGATCCGCCCGGGACGGACGACCTCGTCGAACCCGCCGCCGTAGCAACCGGCGACGGCGACCCAGGCCCGGCTCGAGGCGGACCGGTCGAGCATCGCCGCCACGTCGATGTCGCGCACCACGCCGCCGTCGGCGGCCAGGAAGGCCTCGTGCCCGTCGCGCAACCGTCGAACGTGTCCCGCGTAGAACAGCACCATCGTCGAGCCCGGGCCGGCATGGGCCGACAGCCAGTCGAGCCCACCGATGATCGTCCCGGCGTCCGCCTGCTGGTTGCGAAGGATCGCGCGCCGACCGGCGGTGACCCCCATCTTGGTCAGCGCCCGGTCCACCTCCTCGGCGTCGTTGACGGCTGAGTGCAGGTCGTACCGGGACCCGGGATAGTCGTCGATCCCGATCACGAGTGCCCACGTCCCCGGGCCGGCCACGGTGGCGTCATACCGGGTCGGCGGGAGGCCGACCGGCACGGCAGCCGACGCCGGCACGGCGCCGTCGAAGTCCGGCGGCGGCTCGATGGCCACGTCACGGGGAACCGGCGACGTGACCGGTTCGGCGACGGCGATGGGGGCAACGGAGGCCGGGCCGGGCGCCGGTTCGGGGAGCCGCAGCCGCGCGGCCAGGGCATCGAATCCCGGGCCACCGGCCGCGTTCGCGGCGGCCGAAGGCGTCGCCGCCCACTGCGGCGCAGGCACCCGAGCGGCGACGCCGTCGGCGCCCCATCCCGACATCCCCACGAGCGCAGCCACGGCGGCGAGCAGCATGCGACGCCGAGACCGCACATGGACTCTCTCCGCGCCGTCCGCTCTCATGACCCCTTCTCGGGGGAAAGCCGCCGGACGGCCCCAGCGCCGCCCGACAGATCCCACTGCTGCACTCACTGATTCGGCGTCGCCGCACGGATTCCTTTTCGGTGGTCACTACCGTTCTCGATCTGATGACCGACGACGAGTTGATGGACCTCGCCCTGGCGGAGGCCCGACGGGCGATGGACCACGGCGACGTCCCGATCGGTGCCCTCGTCGTCGTCGAGGGCGAGATCGTGGCGCAGCGGCACAACGAGAGGGAACGACGACCCGATCCGACCGCCCACGCCGAGATCCTGGCGCTGTCCGACGCCGCTTCGGCGCTCGGCACGTGGCGGCTGAGCAAGGCGACGCTCGTCGTCACCCTCGAGCCGTGCCCGATGTGCGCCGGCGCCCTCGTCGCCTCCCGCCTCGGTCGGGTCGTGTTCGGCGCCGCCGACCTGAAGGCCGGTGCCTGCGGCTCGCTCTACAACGTGTGCACCGACCCCCGTCTCAACCATGAGGTGGCGGTGACGGCGGGCGTCCGCGGTGAGGAGTGCGCGGCGCTGCTCACGGGGTTCTTCGCCGAACGGCGTGGATCGGGCAGTACGATCTGACCTGCTGCAGCATCCAGGAGGGGTGCGAGAGCGGCCGAATCGGACGGTCTCGAAAACCGTTGTGCCTCCGGGCACCGTGGGTTCAAATCCCACCCCCTCCGCCACGCCGGCCGGGGCTTTCGGCAACGAAAGCCCTGGTCAGGGCAGGACCGGATTGGCGCGCAGTGCTGGGAAACTGCTCGTTCTGGGTGGGCTCGACGACCTCCCAGGTCGTTCAACCCGCCCAGAACGCCCGTCGGCCGCCTTCTCGTCGCGCCTCTGATCTCCGACTGACACCTCACGCGACGACTTCGGCGGTTCAGGCCGCCGGGTCCATGGCCTCCGGGAACAACTGCGCCAGCGCACCCTCGAGCCCGCCGAGGCTCTCGGCCTTGTCGACGATGACGTCGACGCCGATCCGGCTCGGGTTGGCCCGGGAGAGCGTGTCGAGCGACGAGTACAGCAGGATCCGGCAACAGGGGGAGGCGGCCCGGATCTCCGGCGCGACGTCGACGCCCGATCGGCCGGGCATGACGACGTCGAGGACCACGAGGTCGGGCCTGATCTCCTTCGCCCGCGCGATCCCCTCCTCGCCGTCGGCGGCCTCGGCGACGATCTCGAACCGTCCGTAGATCGGGAGACGGTGGCACAGCAGTCGGCGCACCTCGGGTGCGTCGTCCACGACCAACACCTTCACCTTCGCCAGTTCGCTCTGCACTCGGTCCCTGCCCTCTTTGGGTCTGAAGGCCCTCCTTCGTCCCTATCGGCATGGCCGCGATCTGACCTGAGACAACTTCAGACTCCGTGTTTGCATAGATCGCTGTCGATGTGTTTTTGTGGTGCATGGACGTGAAGCAGATCGAGGTGTGCTGCGCCCCCGTGCTCGCCTCCGCCCTCAGCGAGGCCGAGGCGGAGGATTTGGCGGCGGCTTTCAAGGTCCTCGCCGATCCGGCGCGTCTGCGGCTGCTGTCCATGATCGCCAGCGCCCCAGACGACGAGGCGTGCGCCTGCGACCTCGTCGAGCCGATCGGGAAGTCGCAGCCGACGGTCAGCCACCACCTCGCCGTCCTCACCGACGCCGGCCTGGTCACCCGCGAGAAGCGCGGAAGGTGGGCGTACTACCGCGCCGTGCCCGAACGGCTGGTGGTGCTGCGCGACTCCCTCGGCAGTCACTGATGCCGCCGCGCGGGCACAAGCTGACGTCCGAGGAGGCCCGCAACGCCAAGATCGACCGCGCCACGCTCGGGAGGGCGTGGCGCTTCGCCAAGCGCTACCACCGGATGATCATCGCCTTCCTGGCGACGATGGCCGGTTCGTCACTCGTCGCCATCGGCCCGCCGCTCGTGTTCAAGCGACTGATCGACCGGGCGATCCCCCACCACGACTTCGACCTCATCAACCTGTTGGTGCTCGCCGCCGTGGGCCTCGCGCTCGGCGAGACGGCGCTGCGGCTCGGCAACCGGTACCTGTCCTCCCGCATCGGCGAGGGCCTGATCTACGACATGCGCACGGCGCTGTACGACCACGTCCAACGCATGCCGATCGCCTTCTTCACCCGCACGCAGACAGGCCAGCTGATGAGCCGGCTCAACACGGACGTCGTCGGCGCACAGGGCACGGTCACGACGTTGGCGACGGTCACGTCCAACCTCTTCCTGTTGACGGCAACGGTGACCGCGATGCTGTTCCTCAACTGGCAGGTGACCGCGTGCGCGCTGCTGATCGTCCCGGGGATCGTCGCCGTCGACCGCATCCTGTCGCCCCGCATGGTGGCAATGTCCCGCCAGCGCATGCAGCTCAACGGCGACATGGGCGCCACGATGACGGAACGCTTCAACGTCTCGGGTGCCTTGCTGGTGAAGCTCTTCGGACGCCGCCGCCACGAGGTCGAGCAGTTCTCGGACAAGGCGCGTGCCGTGCGCGACACCGGCGTGAACCTGGCGATGACCTCGCGGCTCTACTACGCGTCGCTGACGTTGATGGGCGCGCTCGGCACCGCAGGCGTCTACTGGGTCGGGAGCCGAGCCGTCATCAGCGGCCAGCTCCAGGTCGGCGGGCTCGTGGCGCTGTCGGCCTACGTGGCGCGGCTGTACTCGCCGCTCACGGATCTGGCGGGCGCCCGGGTCGACCTCTTGACCGCGCTGGTGTCGTTCGAGCGGTGCTTCGAGGTGCTGGACGCGCCGCACGCCATCGTCGAAGCGCCCGACGCCCGACCGCTCCCCTCGCCCACGCAGGGCTCCCTGGCGTTCGAAGACGTGTGGTTCCGATACCCCGCCGGGGCCGACGTGTCGATCGCCTCGCTCGAGGCCGAGGGGACGGTGCTGACGGACGCTCCGTCGGAGTGGGTCCTGCGGGGCGTCTCGTTCTCGGCCGCGCCCGGATCGATGACCGCGTTGGTGGGACCGTCGGGCGCGGGCAAGACGACGATCTCGATGCTCGTGCCTCGGTTGTACGACGTGACGTCCGGAGCCGCCCGAATCGACGGGCACGACGTCCGGTCCGTGACGTTGGGGAGCCTCGTCGACACGGTCGGCGTCGTCACCCAGGACCCGCACCTGTTCCATGAGACGATCGCCTCGAACCTGCGCTACGCCAAGCCCTCGGCATCCGACGACGAGCTCGTTGCCGCCTGTCGCGCCGCCCGGATCCACGACCTCATCTCGTCGCTGCCCGCGGGGTACGACACGATGGTCGGCGAGCGCGGGTACCGGATGTCGGGCGGCGAGAAGCAGCGACTCGCCATCGCCCGCGTGTTGTTGAAGAACCCGCCGATCGTGATCCTCGACGAGGCCACGGCGCACCTCGACTCCGAGACCGAGGTCCTGATCCAGCAGGCGTTGGTCGAGGCGCTCGAGGGCCGGACGTCGCTGGTCATCGCCCACCGCTTGTCGACGATCCGGGCGGCCGACCAGATCCTCGTCGTGACGGGGGGGCGCATCGCCGAGCGGGGGCGCCACGAAGAGCTGCTCGCCGGCAGCGGGCTGTACCGCGAGCTGTACGAGACGCAGTACGCCACCGGGAAGGTGGCGTAGCGCGGGTGCGCTGGAGGGTCCACGGCGAGCGCTCCGTCTACGAATCGGACTGGGTGAACCTGCGGCTCGTCGACGTCGAGATCCCCGGCGGCGAACGCTTCGAGCACCACGTCGTGCGGACCCGGCCGGCGACGGGCGCGGTCGTCGTCGACGACGACCGGAGGAAGGTCCTGTTGTTGTGGCGGCACCGCTTCATCACCGACTCGTGGGGCTGGGAGATCCCCGCCGGTCGCGTGGAGGACGGCGAGTCGTTCGCCGACAGCGCCGCCCGTGAGGTGCTGGAGGAGTCGGGGTGGCGTCCGGGTCCGCTGACGGCTCTCGGCTCGTACTTCCCGAACAACGGGGTCGCCGACACCGCCTTCCACCTCTTCGTCGCCGCCGGCGCGGAGCACATCGGCGAGCCGACGGACTGGAGCGAGTCGGAGCGGGTCGAGTGGGTGCCCGTTCCCATCCTGCGGGAGGCGATCGTCACCGGCGAGGTCCTCGACGGGATGTCGCTCACCGGGTTGTGCTGGGCCCTCGCCTTCGGCCACCTCGACCGACCCGCCGCCCCCCGACCGTTCAGTCGTCGTCGAGGACGGTGATGCCGAGCTCGGCGGCGAGCCTCGGCGCGAGTTGCAACGCCTGGAGGGGGGTGAGGTGCGCGCCTTTGAGCCCGTCGACGCCGAGCACGTCGGTGAGGTCGCACTCGGGGAAGGCGGCGCCCGCCAGCGAGGCACGGCGGAGGTCGATGCCGGCGACCTTGCACGCTTCGAACACGGCGCCCTCGAGTGATGCCAACGCGAGTTCGGTCCCCCCGAGGACGGTGTCGACGAACGTCACCCGCTCGCCCCGGACGCCTCGGAGGTTGGCGTCGTCGAGCTTGCACGACGTGAAGCGGACGTCGTGGAGCTGTGCGCCGCCCAGATCGACGCCGGTCATCCGGCAGTCGGCGAGTTCGACCCGACGCATCGAGAGACGGGTGAAGCGCACGCCGGCGAGGTCGCATCCCTCGAATCGGCAATCGACGAAGCGTGCGTCGTCGACCACCACCCCCGCCAGCCGGGCGTTGCGGATGACGACGTCGGTCCAGGTTCCCTCGTCGGCGCCCGCGAGCAGCTCGGCGGCGTCGACCGTCTGCGGGGCCTTCGGCAGCCGGGGCGGCTCGGTCATCGTCAGGCGCCGAGCGCGTCCTTGAGGTAGGCGATGTCGTCGGCGATCCCGGCGGCGGGCGTCTCGCAGACGACCGGTGCGCCCGCCTGTTTGACGACCTCGGCCAACGCCTCGGCGGTGATCGACCCCTTGCCGAGGTTCTCGTGCCGGTCGCGCCCCGAACCGGCGGGGTCCTTGGAGTCGTTGCAGTGGATGAGGTCGATGTGCCCGGTGATGGCGAGGATGCGGTCGACGGCGGTGACGATGTCCTCGCCGGCGGCGTGGGCATGGCACGTGTCGAGGCAGAACCCGATGCCCCGGTGGTCTCCGATGCGCTCCCACAGGCGGGCCAGAACGTCGAAGTGCCGGGCCATCGCGTGGTCGCCGCCCGCCGTGTTCTCGAGGTAGATCGGGATGTCGGTCGTCAACGTCGCCAGTCCCTTCACCCACGCGTCGAAGCCGCCCTCGAGCTCGTCCGGTGAGGACACGTGGCCGCCGTGGACGATGATCGCCCTGGCCCCGACCGTCTCGGCCGCGTCGGCGCACTGCTGGAGGATCTTGCGGGACGGGATGCGGATCTTCGGGTTCGGCGACGCCAGGTTCACGAGGTACGGCGAATGGACGTAGACCGGGACGCCCGACTCCTTGATCGCCTCGGCGTCCTCGCGAGGAGGCGGCTTCTTCCAGCTCTGCGGATCGCCCATGAAGATCTGGACGAGGTCGGCGTCGGTGGCCGTCGCCATGGCCAGCGGATCGTCCTGCTTCACGTGGGCGCCGATGAGCGGCTTCGTCGTGCTCACGCCAGCCCTCCGAAGCTCGGCGGGCGCTTCTCGGTGAGCGCCGCCACCCCCTCCTTGAAATCCGGTGTGCCGAAGCTCTCGGCCATGAGAAGCTCGGCGTCGGTCGCCGCCTCGTCGAGGGAGCGCAACTGGTCCGCGTAGAGTTGCCGCTTCAGCGCGAGCAACGACCACGGCGAGATCTCGGCGGCCATCCGCTTCGCGTAATCCATGGTGTGGCCCATCAGCTCGTCCGGCGGGAGGACGGCGTTGACGAGGCCCATCCGCTCGGCCTCCTCGGCCAGCACGACCCGGCTCGAGAAGAGCAGATCGGCGGCTCGTGCCGTACCGACCAGTCGGGACAGCACCCACGACACGCCGTGCTCTGCCGGCAGGCCGAGCCGACCGAACGAGGTGGTCAGCTTGGCGCCCGCGGCCGCGAAGCGGATGTCGGCGAAGCACGCCAGCACGAACCCGACGCCCGCGGCGGGCCCGTTGATGGCGGCGATCAGCGGCTTGCGCAAGCCGTACGGGTAGGAGAAGCCGTGCTCGAAGTCGGGTCGGATGCCGTGCCCGGCGAACGGAACCGCGTCGTCCGCCTCGGAGGAGGTGCCGCTGCCGTAGCGGCCGGTCTCGACGATCCCAGTCAACGCCTTGGTGTCCGCGCCGGCGCAGAAACCGCGGCCGGAACCGGTCAGGACGACGGCACGCACGTCGGGGTCGGCGTCGGCCTCGGCGAGGGCGGCCCGGTACTCGAGTTCCATCCGGGCCGTCCAGGCGTTGAGGCGCTCCGGTCGGGCGAGGCGGACGAGGGCAACGCCCTCATCCACCTCATAGGTCGTGACTTTGCGTTCCACGACCTCCGAGTCTTGCAGCGAGGGCCGCTATGCGGTTCTGCGGGTGTTGCGGGTGACGAGCTTGTAGACGAGCAGCGCCAGGACCGCACCCACGATGGCGCCGATGTAGCCCACCGCGTCGTCCGGGCCACCGAAGATGAAGCCACCGATCAGGGCGCCGACGACGCCGAGGACGAGGGTGCCGAGCAAGCCCATCGGGTCCCGGCCGGGCACGAGGGCCCGAGCGATGAAGCCGGCGATGATGCCCATGACGAGGAATGCGAGGATACCGATCATGTCCTCTCGATTCCCCTGGTCGGACGAGGTTTAACCCCAGCCCTCGACGACTTCGACCAGCTCGTGCAGTGCATCGATGGCGGCGTCCGGCTCGACGTCGTAGCGGGGGACGAAGTCGTTGCGGCGCCACACCGTCCGCATCCCGACCGAACGACCCCCGAAGACGTCATCGTGGAGGCGATCGCCGACGAACACCGCCGTCGACGCGTCGTCGACCCCGAGGGCGGCGAGTGCGGCGGTGAACACGGACGGATGCGGCTTCATGTGGGAAAGCTCGCACGTGTACAACCGCTCGTCGAGCAGCTCGGCGAGGCCGTCACGTTCGAGGAAGTGCTCGTGGAAGGCGCGCGGCCAGTGCGTGTTCGACAACAGACCTGTGCGGATGCCCCGCACGCGCAACGCCTCGAGCGTCGGGACCGCATCCGGCTCGTGGACGATGTGGGGCGTCCACGAATCCAGGTAGTGCGTGCCCGCTTCCTCGAGGACGGCCTCGGTGACGTCGAGGCCGAGATCCACCGATGCCTGTTCGAGGATCTGGCGGAGCGTGGCGCTGCGCTGGCCCGGCGCCGACCACGTCGCGTTCTCGACGGCGAGGAGGTGGTCCCGGATCTCCGCTTCGCGTGAAGGATCGAAGTGCCGCGCCGCCAACGTCCACATGTCCGCCAGGTCCACCTCGGCGAACGAAGACAGCGTGCCACCCCAGTCAAAGACAACGGCAGAGACAGTCACGACGCCTACCTGCGAGCCGGGGTCGGGAGCGCCAGCGAGCAGCCGGCAGTTCGCCGAAGGCGCCCCGAGGCGCAGAGCGAGACCGACAATTACGCCATGGAGACCAGGTCGAGGAACCCGTCGTCCCAGTAGTCGAGCGTGCCGTCGGGCATGAGCAGCACGCGCTGGGGCTCGAGCTCGACCACGAACTCCGGGTCGTGGCTCACGATGATCATGGCGCCGCCCCAGCCCGCCAGGGCGTGGGCGATGGCGGTGCGCGACGGCGGGTCGAGGTTGTTCGTCGGCTCGTCGAGCAGCAACAGGTTGTGGCGCCCGGCGACGAGCTGGGCCAGCGACAGGCGCGTCTTCTCTCCGCCCGAGAGCGTTCCCGCGTCCTGGAACGCCTTGTCACCCGTCAGGCCGAACATGCCGATGAGCGACCGCAGCCGCTCGTCCTCGACGGTCGCCATCGCCCGCATGTGGTCGAGGACGGTCGTGCCTCGCGCGATCCCCTCGTGCTCCTGCGCGTAGTACCCCGCGCTGACGTTGATGCCGAAGTCGACCTCGCCGCGGTCGGGCTGGCTCTGGCCGGCGAGGATCCGCAGGAGGCTCGTCTTGCCGGCGCCGTTGAGGCCCATCACCAACAGGCGCTCGCCCCGCTCCAGCGCAAAATTGACGTCGGTGAAGATCGGCGGGCCGCCGTAGCTCTTGGCGAGGCCGCCGACCTCGATGACGACGCGACCCGAGTGCGGTGGCTCGGGGAGGCGCACGTTCAGGCTGCGCTGCTTCGCCGGGCCGGTGACCGACGTCGTCTCCAGACGCTCGACCCGCTTGTCGAGGCTCTTGGCGATCCGCGCCCGCTTGGCCGTCGAGTGGCGCATGGCGTCGGCGAGATCGCTGAGCCGCTTGATCTCCGCCCCCTGGCGAGCGGCGAGACGGGCGAGCCGCTCCTCGTCCTTGGCGCGGCTGTCGACGTACTGGCTGTAGGTGCCCTTGTACTCGACGAGCTCGCCCTCATCGAGGTGCAGCACCCTCGTGATGGACTCGTCGAGGAGCTCGAGGTCGTGGCTGACGACGAGCAGGGCGCCCCGGTAGGTCCGGAGGAAGCCCATGAGCCAGGTCTTGGCGTCGGTGTCGAGGTGGTTCGTCGGCTCGTCGAGCAGGAGGACCTCGCTTCCGGCAAACAGGATCCGGGCGAGCTCTACCCGTCGACGCTCGCCACCGGAGAGGACGTCGACGGGCAGGTCGACCCGGTCGGCGGTCAGCCCGAGCCCTGCGCAGATCCGGCGGACCTCCGACTCCGCGGAATATCCGCCGCTCGTCTGGTAGTCCTCCTCGGCCTTGGAGTAGCGGGCCACGTTGCGCTCGGACGGGTCCTCCTCGAGCTTCAACCGGAGCTTCTCGATGCGTTGCGCCTGCTCGTCGAACCCCCGTCCGCTGAGGATGTGGCTGAGCGCGGTGGCGTCGACGCCGCTCCCCCGGGGCCTCGCCTCCTGGAGGAGGTAGCCGAAGGCGCCCTGGCGCAGAACGGTGCCCGCATAGGCGGGGCTCTCTCCCGCGATCACCTTCAACATGCTCGTCTTGCCGGCGCCGTTGCGTCCGACGAGACCGACCTTGTCGCCGGCGCGAACGGTGAAGGAGGCCTCGACCAGGGTCAGTCGACCTCCCACCTCGACGCTCAGCGAACGGGCCTGGAGCACGCACCATTCTGCGTGGTGGGAGCGGCCGTCGGAAACGGGATTGGAGCGGAAGACCCCCCGAGGGCCGCGGTTGTGGCAGTTTGTGCGCCATGCCCGAGGCTCCTGGGAACGGCGGCGACTCTGTAGAGGTCAAGCTCGAAGGTACGCATCTGCAGGTGGATGCGCGTCCGGCCCGGCTGGTCTCGATGCTCCGCGGGGGCGGTGGGAGCGCCGGCGGGGGCGCGGCCGTGGTCACGGCGCAGCGCGAAGGCGGGGACACCGTGACCCGGGTCGTGCCTCCTGCGGCCCGGCAGGTCACGTTCCAGGTCCACGGGCCCCTGCAGGTCGAGGCGACGCCCGGGTCCGACTTCGTGGCCCTCGCCGAGGAAGGCGGTCGGCGGGTCGTCGTCGCCTTCAACGGCGAGGTGACCGTGCTACCGACCGGAAGCGATGGCGATCGCTTCGCCCTCGGTGCCCACGAGGCACTGCTCGTGCCGGCCGACGGCGGCGACCCCAGGGTCGTCCCGGTCGACGACCTGTCCGACGAGGACCAGGACGAGATCAGCGCCGTCATGGAGGGCGCCTCGCTGGCGCCCTCGACGGCGGCGACGGCCACGCCCGCCACGCCCCCGGCGACGTCGGTCGACGAGCCCACCCAGCAGGTGGCCGCCGCGACCGCCGGCGCCGGTGGCGCCGGTGCGGCCAACGCTGACCCGGCCAAGAAGCCTTCCGGCCAAGTCCCGGCCAAGGCCGTCGGGAACGCACAGAAGCGCAACCAGCAGAAGAAGGGGAAGAAGGGGCGGCCCGCCCAGCAGGCGAAGAAGGCCGCGCCGCTCGTCCCTGCCGCGACCACCGCTGGTGCCGGCGTGCGCAAGGCATCCACGCCGTCGACGCCGCCGACGACGCCCGTCAAGAAGTCGACGGGACCGGCGAAGAAGGCGACGTCCGGAAAGGCCGTCGCCACCGCCGTCCATGACGAGAGCTACGAGGACACACCGGGCGATCGGCGCTTCATCATCGGCGCCATCGCGCTGGCCGTTGTGATCGCCGTCGTGCTGGCCATCTTCGTCCGGTCGAGCGGCGACGACAAGGCCGACGTGGCCGCCGACGCCACGACGACGACGAGCGCGACCGATGAATCGACGACCGCTTCGACCGAGGCGCCTTCGACCACGGTCGCCGTCACCACGACGTCCACCGCCAAGGCGACGACGACCGCGGTGCCGACCACGACGGCGAAGGCGACGACGACGACGGCGGCGAAGGCGACGACGACTTCGGCCCCTGCTCCGGCGGTCAAGTACGGCATCGAGCCGAAGAGCTGCGTGCAGAACGCCAACAACTCGATCACCTACACCGCGACGATCACCAACCAGTCGACCGCCGCCTTCGACTACACGGTCCGCGTCGTGTTCAAGGACGCGAACAACACCTCCGTCGCAACGGCGGACGCGAACGTGACGAAGCTCGCCGCCGGCAAGTCCGTCGACTTCACGGCGACGGGGACGCCGAACCGAAGCCTCGCCAACGCCGGACAGTGCACGGTGGAGCGCGTCGACGCCAAGGCCAGCGCCTAGCGGCGTCCGAGTGACCTCTTCGATCGTCGTCCACGACGCCTCTCGAGACGACCGGGACCTCACCACCACGCCGGCGGTCTGACCCGATGGTCACGTCGCTCGACACCGCAGGGTTGCGACGCCTGCTCGAGGGCGACGTCCAGCTCGTGGAGGTCCTGCCACGCGACGAGTTCGAGGAGGAGCACCTGGCGGGCGCCGTCGTCGTGCCGCTGGAGGAGCTGACCTCCGACGGTGTGGCATCCCTCGATCGCACGAGGCCGACGGTGGTCTACGGCTTCGATCACCAGTGCGATCGCAGCCCGAGGGCGGCGGCGAGACTTGAGGCGATGGGGTTCGCCGACGTCTACGACTACGCGAACGGCAAGGCGGCCTGGCTGGCCGATGGCCTGCCGTCGGAGGGTCGGCGGCGGCCCGAGCAGCGGGTCGCAGCGGTGGCGGACCGCGACTTCCCGCGAGTGGCGGCGGCGGGGACGATCGGAGACACCGCCGCCGTGTTCGCGAACGAGACCGTCGACGTGGCCGTCGTGCTCGACCCGGATGGGATCGTGCTCGGCGTGGTGCGACGAGAGGTGCTAGGGCTCGATCCGGCGACGCCGCTGGCGGACGTGCTGCAGCCTGGCCCGAGCACCTTCCGCCCGAGCCTCACCATCGAAGAGCTCGTCCAGTACTTCCGCACGAGCGACGAGCGCCGGGCGATCGTGACGACCCTCGGCGGCCGCTGGATGGGGATGATCCGGCGCGAGGACGTCGTCGATGACTGAGCCGTTCCGGCTCGGCTACTGGCTCTCCAGTGAGGAGCACCCGCCTCGACGGCTCGTCGCCCTCGCCGTCGAGGCCGAGCGGTCGGGGTTTGCGACGGCGATGATCTCCGACCACTTTCACCCCTGGGTGGAGGCGCAAGGCCAGGCCCCGTTCGTCTGGGGGGTGCTCGGTGCCATCGCCCAGGCGACGGATGCGCTCGAGGTCGGGACGGGGGTCACCGCGCCGATCCAACGGCTCCACCCCGCGGTCGTCGCGCAGGCGGCGGCGACGGCGGCGGCCTTGATGCCGGGTCGGTTCTTCCTCGGCCTCGGTACGGGAGAGCGCCTCAACGAGCACATCACCGGTGAGCACTGGCCGACGGCGGCGGTGCGGCGGGCAATGCTGGAGGAGGCGATCGGGATCATCCGCAGGCTGTTCGAGGGTGGCAACGTCAACCACCGCGGCGAGCACTTCGTCGTCGAGCACGCCCAGCTGTTCTCCCTGCCCGACGAACCGCCGCCGTTGTTCGTCGCCGCCGGAGGGAAGCGCAGCGCCGCGCTCGCGGGGAGGGTGGGCGACGGCCTCATCGGAGTCGAACCGTCCGCCGACGTCATCGACGCCTTCGAGGCCAACGGCGGCGCGGGCAAGCACCGGTTCGGGCAGATCCACGTCTGCGTGGACGACGATGCCGTGGTCGCTCGCCGCACCGCGCATCGCGTGTGGCCGAATGGTGCCTTCGAGGGGACGATGCTCACTGAGCTCCCCCGTCCGACCGAGTTCGGCGAGGTGGCGTCGCTCGTCTCGGAGGACCAGGTCGCGGCCAAGGTGGTGTGCGGTACCGACGTGGAGCGCCACCTCGAGGCCATCGCATCGTTCGCGGCCGCCGGGTTCGACCGCGTCTACGTGCACCAGGTGGGGCCCGACCAGGAGCGATTCTTCCGCTTCTACCGGGACGAGATCGTCCCCCGGCTCGCGTCGCCGAGCGGAGCGCGCCGGTAGCCTGTCCGCCCGATGCGTCTGGTGATCGCCACGTGCTCGGTCGACTACCTCGGTCGCCTCACGGCCCACCTTCCGATGGCGACGAGGCTCATCCTCATCAAGGCCGACGGCTCCGTCTCGATCCACTCCGACGACCGCGCCTACAAGCCGTTGAACTGGATGACTTACCCCTGCACGCTCACCGAATCGAGCGCAGGCCGATGGGTGGTCGAGAACCCGAAGGGCGAGAAGCTTCTCATCACGATCGAGGCGATCCACAGCGACGTCACCCACGAGCTCGGCGTCGATCCCGGCCTCGAGAAGGACGGCGTCGAGGCCCACCTCCAGGAGCTGCTCGCCGCCAACCCGGAGGTCATCGAGGAGGGGCTGCGGCTCGTCCGGCGTGAGTACCCGACCGACATCGGACCGGTCGACCTGATGTGCCGCGACCGCGACGGCAACGCCGTGATCGTCGAGATCAAGCGCATCGGTGAGATCAACGCCGTCGATCAGCTCAGCCGCTACCTCGAACGGCTCGGCCACGAGACCCGTCTCGACGGCCTCCGTGGAATGCTCGTCGCCAGCGCCATCAAGCCGCAGGCGTCGGTCCTCGCCCGCACCCGGGGGATCGGGTGCGTCGAGGTCGATTACGACGCGCTCCGTGGCCTCGGGACCCACGAGCTCAAGCTCTTCTAGGCCGGGTCTACGCTGCCGGGCGCCCCCATGCGCACGGCCACCACCACCTTGCCGCCCGAGCCCACCAGCTCGCCCCGGGCGTGGTCGGGAGTCGGCGCCTGAGTGCCCGTCGATCTGGCCGGGCTCCGGTTCTGGGCCTCACCCGAGCTGACCTCACTGCACCGGCTGTCCATGCGGAGCCCCACCGGACCCCGCGACGGGTCGCCGTGGTTCCGGCGCCTCGACGGCCTCTGGCGCTTCCGGCTCCTCGATCGACCGCAGGACGTCGTCCCCGAGGTCGGTGACGCGGCTTTCGACGACGGCACGTGGGACGAGGTCGAGGTGCCCAGTTGCTGGACGATGCAGGGCTACGACCGCCCGCATTACACGAACGTGCAGATGCCGTTCCCGGATGCGCCGCCCTCGGTCCCGGACGCCAACCCGACCGGCTGCTACCGGACGCGGTTCGAGGTGCCGCCGTCGTGGTCGGGGCGGCGCGTCGTGCTCCACCTCGGCGCCGCGGAGAGCGCGGTCGCCGTTCTGGTCAACGGAGCGCTCGCCGGCATCAGCAAGGACTCCCACCTGGCGGCGGAGTTCGACATCACGCCGTTCGTCGAGTTCGGCGCCTCCGACAACGTCCTCGCCTGCGTGGTCGTGAAGTGGTCCGACGGCTCGCACCTCGAGGACCAGGACCACTGGTGGCACGGCGGACTGACTCGCGAGGTCTTCGTCCGCAGCGAACCCCCGGTCCACCTCGCCGACGTCAAGGCCATAGGCGGGCGCTCCGTCGACCTCGTCGACGGCACGCTGGAGCTGCGGGTCACGGTGGACGGACCCGACGGCGTCCCCGAAGGTTGGCGTGTGGACGCCGAACTCCGGACCTCCGGCGGCGCGCCGGTGGACCTGCTCGGCGCGCTCGGCGGACCGGTTCCCTCGGCACGCGGCTTCGGCTTCACCGGTCACGTGGTTCGGAACCGCGTGGTCGTGCCGGGTGCCCCGGCGTGGTCGAGCGAGACGCCCACGCTCCACCACCTCGCCGTGTCGCTGGTCGATCCGGCGGGCGACATCGTCGACGAGGCGACGGTCCGAGTCGGGTTCCGCCGGGTGGAGATCGGCGGGCGGGAGTTGCGCATCAACGGCCGACCGGTGCTGGTTCGCGGCGTCAACCGTCACGACTTCCATCCGGACAACGGTCGGGTACTGACGGCGGACGACCTGCGCGCGGACGTCGTCGCCATCAAGCAGTGGGGCTTCAATGCCGTGCGGACATCGCACTACCCGAACGACCCGCGGTTCCTCGATCTCTGCGACGAGCACGGCCTCTACGTGATCGACGAGGCGAACCTCGAGACGCACGCGTCGATGTTCACGTTGTGCCACGACCCGAACTACCTCTCGGCGTGGGTCGAGCGTGGCGCCCGCATGGTCCTGCGGGACAAGAACCACGCCTCGGTGATCGCCTGGTCGCTCGGCAACGAGTCCGGGCACGGCGCGAACCACGAGGCAATGGCCGCGTGGATCCGCAGGTACGACCCGAGCCGCCCGCTGCACTACGAGGGAGCGGTGATGCTGGGCCTGGACCTGGGCTCGTCGGTCACGGACGTCGTCTGCCCCATGTACCCGCCGATCGAGCGCATCGTCGCGTGGGCCGAGCACCCGGTTGCGGGCGACGAACGGCCCTTGATCATGTGCGAGTACTCCCACGCCATGGGCAACTCGAACGGGTGCCTCGCCGAGTACTGGGCCGCCGTGGAGTCACACCACGGGCTGCAGGGCGGGTTCATCTGGGAGTGGTGGGACCACGGGCTGCGCCAGACGCTCGGCGACGGCACGGCGCGCTTCTCCTACGGCGGCGACTGGGGCGACGTCCCGAACGACTTCAACTTCTGCCTCGACGGGGTGGTGTGGCCGGACCGCCGGCCGAAGCCGGCGCTGTGGGAGCACCGCCAGCTGGCGTTGCCTGTGCGGCTCCGGCTGGTCGATGGCGCAGTGCGCGTGGAGAACCGCCAGGACTTCCGCGGCCTGTCCTGGCTGCGACTGACGTGCGACGTGCTCGTCGAGGGTGCGGTGGTGGAGTCGGTCGAGGTGCAGCTGCCCGACGTCGAGCCGGGCGGGTCGGCGGATCTCGACGTCTCCCCACGGGGCGAGTCGCTGCTCTTCCGCGTCCTACTGGCGGGGGACGAGTCGTGGGCGCCGGCGGGGTTCGAGCTCGGCTTCGCGCAGCTCGACGCCGCTTTCGAGCGCGAGGGGGTTGCCCGGCGACCAGTCGCGCTCGAAAGCGGGGTGGTGGGGTGGCCGGCGGCGGTGGTCGAACCGCCGGCGCTGGCACTGTGGCGCGCTCCGATCGACAACGACTGGATCCGCGCCGGCGCGGCGGGCGAGACCCCGGCGGACCGATGGCGCAAGTGGGGCCTCGACCGCGCCTCCACGAAGTGCCCACCCGGGATCGAACACCGCCAGACGTTCCACGCGCTCGACGGGGATGGCATCCTCGTCGAGGAGGAGGTCGTCGTCGGCGACGAGTACGGGGACCTCGCACGAGTGGGTTCCGTGCTCGTCATCGGCGCCGGGCTCGAGCACCTCGAGTGGTTCGGTCGTGGTCCCGTCGAGACCTATCCGGACCGCAAGCTCGGCGCGCCCGTCCGTCGTTGGACGAGCACGGTGACCGACGAGTACGTCCCCTACGTGAAGCCCCAGGAGCACGGCGGACACGAGGACGTCCGCTGGGTTCGACTGCTCGACGAAGGCGGTCGCGGGGTGGAGCTGCGCTTCGACGATCGTCCGCTCCACGTCTCGGTGAGTCACTTCGCGGCGCGCGATCTCGCCGAGGCCCGCCACGACGTGGAGCTCGTGGCTCGCTCCGAGGTCATCGTCCACGTCGACGCCGCCCATCGCGGGCTTGGCACGGCGAGCTGCGGGCCCGACACGCTGCACCAGTACCTCGTGGGGCCGGGGACCTACCGCTGGCGGTGGAGCGTCATCCCCGTCGGATGACGGCCTGGGTCTGCGTCACCTGCGCAACGCGCTTCCCCAGGGCGTCGGAAAGGTCCGTCTGCACCACGATCGTCGTCCGTCCGACGTGCAGCGGACGACTCACAGCCGCGACGTGACCCTCACGGACGCCTCGGAAGAAGTTGGACTTCGACTCGATCGTCGATGTGCCGGTCGCACCGTCGGGAAGATTGAGGAAGGCGCAGATCGCGCCGAGCGAGTCCGCCAGCGCCATCAGCGCGCCTCCGTGGAGGGCGCCCCCGATCGTGCACCGGTCGGCCGACCACGCGAGGCGGCCCAGGACCTCCTCGGCGGCCGCCCGTTCGATCTCGACACCGACGGCGACGGCGAAGGGCATCGACCCCAGCAGCGAGTTCGGGTCGGTCACGTCTTCTCGCCGTTCATCACCTGTCGTCGCCATGGCGTCGACCGTTCTAACCCGCCGGGGGCCAGAATGGAGGATGGCGATCGTCCAGCAACTGTGGCGCTTCCCGGTGAAGTCGATGCAAGGGGAGCCGGTGAATTCGTTCGACCTCACCGAACGGGGCGTGGTCGGCGACCGGGTGTGGGCGCTCCTCGACGACTCCGACGGTCAGGTCGTGAGCGCCAAGAACCCCCGAAAGTGGAAGCGTGTGCTCGAGGTGTCGGCGTCGTTCGTGGACGAACCGACGGCGGCCGATCCGGCACCACCCGTCGTGATCACGCTGCCCGACGGGACGGCAGCCCGCAGTGATGTCGCGGGCGACGATGCATCCGGCGTGCTCTCGTCCTTCCTCGATCGACCGGTGCGGCTGACGGCCCAGGTTCCGGTGAAGCCGACCTTCGAGGAGACCTGGCCGGCCGACGTCGAGGGGCTCGGCCCGTCGTTCCTCATCGACGCCACCCGCATCGGCATGGATGGCGAGGACAGCATCACCAAGCTCGACCTCGCGTCGGCCGCGGCCGGCACGTTCTTCGACCTCGCCCGGCTCCACCTCATCACCACGGCCACCCTCGCCGCCCTGCGGGCCGCGCAGGCCGACGGGGACTTCGACGTCCGGCGCTACCGGGCGAACGTCGTCGTCTCCGATGCCGGCGAGGGCTTCGTCGAGAACGACTGGGTGGGCTCGTCGGTCGCCCTCGGTGCGGGCGGCGCAGTGATGCAGGTGACGATCCCCACGATGCGCTGCGTGATGACGACGATGGCGCAACCCGGGCTCGAGCGGAACCTCTCGCTGTTGCAGACGATCGCCCGCACGAACCGCCAGACGGTCTTCGGCGGCGAGTGGGCGTGCGCCGGCGTCTACGGCGACGTCGGGGCGTCGGGGCGGGTCGCCGTGGGCGACACCGTGACGGTGACGCACTGACGTCGTCGTCGCCGGCGCTTGGCGGTCGCTCCTCCTCCTAGCCGCCTCCCGACTTCGCCAGCACGAACGGGTAGACGTCCCCGCTGCCGGCGCGGATGAGCCGACCGCCGATGATCGTGAGCGTCCACCTCGATTCGGCCACGTCGTCCACGAGGAGCACGGGCCGCCCCGGCGGGGGCTCGACGATCCCGAACGCCCGGAACACGTTTCGCACCTGCTGGGCGCTGTTCGCCATGTCCGATTGGGGCGGCATCGGGCGCACTCTGCGGACCAACGCCGCCGCCTCCCATCCGAGCGCCTCGCCCAACCGCCGCGCCAACGACTCGACGAGCACGGGCCGAGCCGTCGACGGCACCCACGTGATCACGGGTGCCGCCCCCGCGGGCGCCCATGCCCGCACCAGCGAGGCGGCGGCGTCGAGCACCTCGTCGGGCACTTCGGCATCCCCGGTCCGCAACACCCCGGCGACGACGCTGCCCCACCCGCCGTCGCCGAGCAGTCCGAGCGCCCGGCCGACCCGGAGCTGCTCGTCCTTGGGGATCCGGCCCTTGGCCTCGTCGATCCCCGCGGGCCACTGGCGCCGCGGCTCGAGCTCCAGACGAGAGGCTCTGAGGAACTGGACGGCCGACGCCACCGACGCCGGGTCCGGCTCGAACTCCGACGACTCGCCGGTGCAGTTGTCGCACCGCCCACAGGGCGCCAAGCCGCCGCGCTCATCGCCGGCGCCACCGACGTCGTCGAGCTGCGCTCGGAGGAACGCCATCCGGCACCCATCGGTCGTGGCGTACCCGACCATCGCCGCCTGCTCCTCCCGCCGCAAGCGCGTCACGGTCTCCACCCGCGCGGCGTCGTAGGCCCACGCCTGCTGCGTGCGGAACCAGCCCTTCTCGCCGCGTTCGATCGCCCCCTCCACCTCGAGCACCTTGAGCATCGCCTCGATGCGCATCCGGCGGGCGTTGACCGTGGACTCGATCTCGGTCATCGTCACCGGTCCACCACCGGGCTTCGACGCCAGCAACGCCATCACCGCCTCGGCCTGGTCCTGCGGCGGGAACGCCACCCGGATGAAGTGGTCCTGGATGTCACGATCCTCGTTGCCCCGGAGCAGGACCCCCCTCGCCGTCGCCAGCGCCCGGCCCGCTCGACCCACCTGCTGGTAGTAGGCGATGGCCGACCCGGGCGACTGGTAGTGCACGACGAACCCGAGGTCGGGCTTGTCGAACCCCATCCCCAAGGCCGAGGTCGCCACCAGCACCTTGACCTCGTTCGCCAACAGCGCGGCCTCCGCCCGCAGCCGGTCGCCGCCTTCGCTCTCCCCGCTGTAGGCCAGCGCCGACACGCCACACCTGGTCAACCACTCCGTCACCCGCTCGGCGTCGTGGATCGTCAGGCAGTAGACGATCCCCGAACCCGGCAACGTCGGCACGACCTGCGCCAGCCACGCCAGCCGCGACGCGGGCTGCGGCAGATCGACGACCGACAGCGCCAGGCTCTCGCGGTCGAGCGGCCCCCGCACGACCGCCAGGTCCGAACCCAGCTGCGACACGATGTCGACGACGACCCGGTCGTTGGCGGTGGCCGTCGTGCACAGCACCGGCACCTCCACCGGCAGGGCCTCGAGCACCCGGGCGATGCGCCGGTAGTCGGGCCGGAAGTCATGGCCCCAATCGGAGATGCAGTGCGCCTCGTCGACCACGACCATCCCGACGGACCGCACCAATGCCGGAAGCACGTCGCGGCGAAACCGGACGTTGTTCAACCGCTCGGGCGAGATCAGCAGGAGGTCGACGCGCCCCGCCCGCACGTCGGCCTCGATGGAGGACCAGTCGTCGGTGTTGTCGCTGTTGATGGTCGCCGCCATCACGCCGGCACGCTCGGCCGCCGCGATCTGGTTCCGCATCAATGCCAGCAAGGGTGAGATCAGGATCGTCGGCCCGGCCCCCGCATCGCGCAACAAGCGGGTGGCGACGAAGTACACGGCGCTCTTGCCCCACCCCGTCCGTTGCACCACGAGCACCCGCCGACGATCGGACACCAGCGCCGAGATGGCCTCGAGCTGGCCGTCGCGAAACGACGCGTCGGAACGCCCGGTGAGCTTGCGCAACAGGTCGGTGGCGGCGTCGGTCAGTGAGGCGAGAGGCACCTCCCGAGTAGAGCACGCGGGTGTGACACGGCCGCCGAGGAGTTCAGACCGCCGCCTGGCCCGTCCACGTCCAAAGCGACGAGTACGCGCCGCCGGCCGCGAGCAGGTCGGCGTGGCGGCCCCGCTCGACCAACCGCCCGGCGTCGATCACCACCACCTCGTCCGCCCGCTCGGCCACGGCCAACCGGTGCGTGATCAGCAGCGTCGTCCGCCCCAGCCCGCACACCGCATCCAACACGCGGGATTCGGTCTCGGCATCCAGCGACGCCGTTGCCTCGTCGAGCACGAGGATGTCGGGCTCCACCAACCACATCCGGGCCAGCGCGATCAGCTGCCGCTCCGCGGCCGTCAGGTTGCGCCCCTCCTCCTCGACCGTCGCCCCGAACCGTCCCTCGAGCTCGAGCAGCGTCGCCAGCGCACCGACGCCCTCCGCCGCCGCCCGCACCTCGTCCAACGACGCGCCCGGCCGTCCATACGCGATGTTCGACTGGACGGTCCCCCGGAACAGGAACGCGTCCTGAGGCACGATGCCCAGTCGCCGCCGATAGGACGTCAGGTCGAGAGATCGCAGGTCGAGGCCGTCGAGGGCCACCCGCCCTCGGGTGGGGTCGTAGATCCGGCCCAACAGCTTCGCCACCGACGACTTCCCTGCGCCCGTGTAGCCGACGACCGCCACCGTCCGCCCCGCCTCGATGGCGAACGACAGATCGTGGAGCACCGGCCGCTCCGTCCCCGGATACGTGAACGAGACGCCCTCGAACGCCAGCGCGCCCGAGAGGCCGGGGCACGCCACCGGTGCTGACGCCTCCTCCGGCAGCACCGGCACGGCGAACGGCTGTGCGAGCTGGCGAAAGGAGACGCGCGCCTGCACGTAGTCCTGCCACAGTCGCCCGAGGAGTCGGATGGGCCGCAACGCCGAGTCGAGGTAGAGCCGCAGCGACACGACCGTGCCCACGGTCAACGTGCCCGCCAGCGCGAGGTGGCCCGCCCTCGCGTAGATCGCCGCCGCGGCGAGCGCCAGCATCAGCTGGATGAGCGAGACGTACGTGTTCGACACCGTCGCCGCCCACTTCCGTGCGCCGCGCAGCGACTGCGCCGTCGTCTCGAAGTCGAGACGGGCCCGCCGCTCTGCCCCGAATGCCTTGATCACGTACCGACCGGCGAAGTCCTCCTGCAGCCGCGACACGACGTCGCCGAGGCGCAGCCGACTCGAGGCGTACGCACGGTCGGCCACGCCGATCTGCCCCCACGTCATCAGCAGCACGATCAACGCGAACGGCAGCACGACCAACGACACCTGCACGCTGAGCAACGCGATGATCCCCATCGAACCGAGGAACAGCGCGACGTTCGATGCCAGCTGGTACATGCCGGGTTCACCGAAGCCCGTCCCGAGGAACCGCGAGATCTTGTCGATGTCGTGCACGACCTTGGTCGAGACCTTCCCGGGCAGCTCTCGGTCGTAGTACTCGACGCCGAGCCACGTGAGCCGCTCGAACACCCGGCGCCGCAGCCCATAGAGGATTCCTTCGTTCACCTTGGCGCTGGTGATCCGGAAGGCGAACTGGCCCGCACCAACGGCAAACGCCACGAGGATGAGCGTCATCGCCAGGCGATCGGTCGCCGTGGTGTTCCCGTCCTTGACGTAATCGGCAGCCTCTCCGAAGACGAACTCGGGGACCAGTCCGACAGCGGTGAACGCCAGCAGTGCGACGGACGCCTGTACGATGCGCTTGCGTTGCGGCCGCAGCATGTTGCGCAGCGTCGGCGCGTGGTCGGCGTCGGTCGCCGCCTCCTCCGGGAACTCGGGACGCTCCCCGGTGAGCTTGATGTCCTGCAGGATCGTGAGGAGCCGCGAGTCGTATGGCGCGGCGGTGGCGAGGCTGGCGAAGACGCTCACCTCGGGCGCCTCGATCTCGCCGGGCGCGGCGATCGTCCGTCGGTGCGCACCCGCCGGCTGGAGCTCGACGACCTCGTCGGCCAACGACTTCGGACCGGGGCGCCGCGTGATGCAGAGGATGGCCGAGGCGGGCGCGTGGGCGCGGATCGTTCGGAGGATCTCGACCTCTCTCGCCGGGTTCACCGCTGACAACGCGTCGTCGAGGACGAGCACTCGCGGCGGCACCACCAACGCACGGGCCAAGGCCAGCCGCTGGCGCTGTCCACCGGACAAGGTCATGCCGCGATCGCCGAGCGGCTCGTCGAGCCCACCGGCAAGCTCATCGACGACCTCCGCGGCGCCAGCGGCGACGAGGGCCGCCTGCAGCACCGTGTCGTCGATGCGGAGGTGGGGATCCATGGCTCCGGCGAGGGCGCCGATCGTCAGGTTCTCCCGCACCGAACGGGCGAAGAGGAAGGGCTCCTCGCTGACCAGGTGGACCGCCTTGTGCATGTCCACCGGATCGATCGAGCGGACGTCGACACCGTCGAGGCGAACGTCGCCCTCGGTCGCGGGCACGAGTCCTGCGGCCAGCGTCGCCACCGTCGACTTGCCGGAGCCCGGTCCGCCGGTGAGCACGGTCATCGCGCCGGGTCGCACGTGCAGGTCGACGTCGGCGAGGACGGTCGTCTCGCCGAACCCGACGCCGACGCGCTGCAGCTCGAGCCCCGTCGACCCTTCTGGCAGCGACGTGAAGGTGGGCTCCAGCTCGGTCGGCGCGACGGCGAGCAGCTGGGTGATGCGGCCGGCGCCGGTCTTGGCGAGCTGCCAGAGCGACACCAGCTCGTCGAGGTACTGCGCGATGTAGGTCCCCTCGGTGAGGAACGTGTAGAAGATCACGAACTTCCCGAGGCTGATCGACCCGCTCACGACGAGACGGGCGCCGAACAGCAGCAGGCCAGCGCGGACGAGCACGGGCGCACCGCGCAGCAGGAGGTCGAATCGGGCCTCGAGGCGGGCGCGGGTGATGACGAACTCGTAGGCCTTGGCCGCCGCCTCCTTCACCCGGCTCCGCTCCCGCTCCTCGGCACCGAACGCCTTGACGACGCGGATGCCGCGCACGGGCTCGTCGATGGCCGTCGTGACCTCGGCCCGCTGATTGAGACCGAGGAAGGCCAGTCCCCAGAGGCGCGGGCGGATCCGGTTCACGACGTAGCCGTTGAAGGCGAACGTGGAGATGACCAGCAGCGTCAGCGGCACATTCACGAACGAGAGGTAGACGGCGTAGCCCAGAAGGATCGGAACGCCGGCGACGAGCAGCGGGATGACCTGGAGGAGCAGCTGCAGCAGCTCGAGGTCGCTGAGGCTGCGGGTCACCATCTGTCCGGTGGCGACGGCGTCGAGGTCGCGCGGCGCAGCGCGCTGGAGCTGTTCGTACAGCCGGTTCCGGAGGTCGAACTCGATCTGGTACTCGAGGCGCGACGAGACCTGGAGGTTCATCCACAGCAGCGCGAAGTCCAACAGCGCGAAGAGAACGAGCGCGCCGATGAGCTTGTCGAGGTCCTCGGTGCGAGCGTCGATCGCCTTGTCGAAGATCGTGACGGTGATCTGCGCGACGACGATGCTGACGCCCGTCGACAGGAAGCTGAGGACGAGGCTGATGACGAGCCATTTCCGCTGCCGCTCGACCAGCAGCCACCACAGCACCGACCCTCGGAACGTCCGGAACCCGCGCCACGCGCGTTTCATCGGTTCGCTGCGCCGATGAGGCCGGCTCCGCTCACGTGGCGGTTGCTCGCTGGCGCTCCCGACGCCGCTGCGCTAGCGGACGCCACCCTGGCGGTTGCCTCGGTAGCCACCCTGGCGGCCACCGCTGTTGTTGTGGTTGCGGCCACGGCCGCCGCCGTTGCCCCTCGGGGCCGAGGGGCGGCGGGGTTCGTCGGGCACGGCGATGCCCAGGGCCCGCTTGAGGATGCGGGACTTGGGGCCCTCGCCCTCGGTCACGAACGACACGACGGTGCCGACGGCGCCGGCACGGCCGGTCCGGCCGGAGCGGTGCGTGTAGTCCTTGATGTCGGCGGGCGGATCGAAGTGGACGACGCAACCAACGGCGTCGACGTGGATGCCGCGGGCGGCGACATCGGTGGCGACGAGGGCCTGGACCCGTCCGGCGGCGAACGTGGCCAGGGCACGGTCGCGCTGGGCCTGGCTGCGGTCGCCGTGGATGGCGACGGCAGTCACGCCGGACATGCCGAGCTGCTTGGCCAGACGGTCGGCACCGTGCTTGGTGCGGGTGAAGACGATGGACGAGCCGTGCTCCTGGATCAGCTCCGCGGTGCGCTTGATGCGCTGGTCCTTGCCGAGGTCGAGGAAGACGTGGTTCGTGTTGTCCTCCTGGTCCTCCGGCAGGGCCACCTCACATCGGACGGGATCGTTCTGGTAGTGCCGGATGAGCACGTCCACGTCGCCATCGAGCGTTGCGGAGAACAACAACGTCTGGCGGTTGGGGCGGACCATGTCGAGGATGCGGCGTACCTCCGGGAGGAACCCCATGTCCGCCATGCGGTCGGCCTCGTCGATGACGACGAACTCGACCTCGTCCAGGATCATGTTGCCGCGGCGGACCAAGTCGGCGAGGCGGCCTGGGCAGGCGACGGCCACGTCGACGCCACGGCGCAGGATCTTGAGCTGCGGGGTGAAGGACATGCCGCCGTAGAAGCTGGCGACGCTGCGCTTGCGGACGTGCAGCAGGGGGGCGAGCTCGCCTTGGATCTGCGCCGCCAGCTCGCGGGTCGGGGCGAGCACGAGCGCGCGGGGACGGGCGACCCGCGCACGGCTGACCCGCTCGGCCAGCGGGATGCCGAAGGCGAGGGTCTTGCCCGAGCCGGTGGGCGCCTTGCCGCTGACGTCGCGCCCGGCAAGCGCGGCGGCGATGGTGGCGGCCTGGATCGGGAACGGGGCGTGGATGCCCCGCTCGGCGAGCCGGGCGGTGAGGGCCTCGGACACGCCGAGCTCTTGGAACGTGGGGACGGTCAGGGTGTCGTCGAGCGCGAGGCCCTCGGCGGCGAACGTTGCAGACATCGGTTCTTCTCACTCCAGGGGAGGGGGGGACGTTGGGATGCGACTTCCCGAGCGGCCTCCCGGCGGATGCGCGTGCTTCTGCATCGGCGTGCTGCGTCGCTGGCAGCGGGGAGGTGTGGCCGGAATCGAGAAGCATCTCCAGAACGGCCCGTGCGGTCCCGTGCAGGCGGCCGACGTGACGTCAGCGTACCAGCCGCCCCCAGCTACTCCCGAATCCAAGCTCTCGAGCACGAGCGCGCCGCCTGGCGACCGTTCGCGCTCGAAAGCGGATCAAGGGACGAGGGTCGAGCGGTCGATGCCGTAGAGGTTGGCGACGTTCGACGAGAGGATGGCTTCCTTCTGCTCGGGCCGGAGCGAGACGGTCTGCGCCGCCAACACGTCCTGGGACCATGGCCACGTCGAGTCGGAGTGGGGGAAGTCGTTCGCCCACAGCAACCGCTCCCAGTTCATCTGGTCTGCGGCCGCGAAGGCCGTCCAGTCGTCCTGGAACGTCACGTAGATGTGCTCGGCGAAGTACTCCGAGGGCAGCCGGCTCAGCTTCTGCCCAGGCGGAAGCCAGTAGCGGTGGCGCTTGTAGGCGTGGTCCATCCGGTACATGAAGTGCGGCACCCATCCGGCGTCGGCCTCGACGCACACGACCTGCAGCTCGGGGTGGCGCTCGAACACCCCGCCGAGCACGAGCATCCCCATGATGTCCTGGCAACCCCGCACGACGGAGAGGAACGAGTTCATGCGCGGCCCCCGTGTCCGCTCGCCCCGCGTGGTGAGGATGTGGAACGACAGCGGGAGCTCGAGCTCGACCGCCGCTTCCCAGAACTCGTCGAACGCCGGGTCGTCGTAGTCGAGCTCGCCGGAGGGATCACCCGGCATCATCACGCCCCGAAGCCCGAGCGCCTTGATGGCCTCGAGATCGGTGATGCCCTCCTCGGGCGACCGCATCGCCGTCTGCCCGCAGCCGAGCAACCGGTCCGGATGGGCCCCGCAGTACGCCGCGATCCAACGGTTGTAGGCGTCGAAGCAGGCCTTCTTGTAGTCGGCGTCGGTGTGGTTGCACAGGACCATCCCGACCGTCGGATAGATGATCTCGGCGGCGACCCCGTCGCGGTCCTGGTCGGCCAGACGAGCCTCGGGATCCCAACCGCCACGGTGCAGGTCGGCGAACTTCACGCCGCTGACGCGGATCTCCTCGGCCGGCTTCCCGGCCGCCGCCACCAGCCCCATCGCCACCGGACGCTTCATGCCGTCGATGACGAACAGGTCGCCGACGTCCTCTCCGCCATCGACCATCCGCGGCGCAACCTCTCTGTACGCCGGATCGATGAAGTCGATGTAGGTGTCCGGGTGCTCGGTGATGTGGGAGTCGGCGGAGATGACCGGGTACGCAGTGGTCACGAGCGGGCCCCCCGCACGAGCCGGCCCGGGAGCGCGCCGGTGTGCTCACCGCCGGCGTAGACCTCGGCGCCGGACACGAACGTGTGCAGGTACCCCTCGGCCCGCTGCAGCAGGCGCTTGCCGCCTGCGGGCAGGTCGAACGCCATCGTCGGGCGGCGCAGCGTCAGGTTGTCGAAGTCGATGACGTTCACGTCGGCCTTCATCCCCGGCGCCAGCAGCCCCCGGTCCAACAGACCGACGGCGGCCGCGGTGGCACGGGTCTGCGACGCCACAAGGTCCTTCACCTCGAGCCGTTCGCCGCGATCGCGGTCACGACCCCAGTGCGTCAGCAGCGTCGTCGGGAACGAGGCGTCGCAGATCATGCCGACGTGGGCGCCGCCGTCGGACAGGCCGGGCACGGTGTTCGGGTGCCGCAGCATCTCCCGCACCGGGTCGAGGTGGCCGTCGGCGTAGTTGAGGAACGGGACGTACAGGAACCCTCGGCCGTCGTCCTCGAGCAAGAGGTCGTACGCCAGCTCGGTGGCCTTCACACCCCTCGCCGCCGCCAGTGCGGCGACGCTGTCCTCGGGCCCCGGCTCGTAGTTCGGCGGATCCCCCAACGGATAGGTCGACGCGTACCGATCGTGGCCCGAAGCGAGGATCTTCTCCTGGATCTCGTCCTCCTCGGCGAGCAACCGCGCACGAAACGACGGGTCCCGCATCGTGCGTAGACGCTCGAGGTAGGGGAGGTCCTTGATCTCCTTCCAGGCGGTGGTGAAGTTGAACGGCGACGCACTGCCCTGCACGCCGCTGATGATCCCGACGGCCCGCGCCCCGACCTGCGCCCGCATCTCGAGCCCCTCGGCGTTGGCCTCCGCCAACAGATCGAGCACCTCGCGCCACTGGTCCGGACGCTGCCGCGCCTGCGCCAACGAGACGGACAGCGGACGGCCCGACGCCTCGACCATGTGACGGAACGTCGAGAACTCCTGTTGCAGGTCGATGAAGTCGGTGACGACCTCGAGCACTCCCTTGCCGGTGGCGCCCATTGCCTCGGCGATCCCGACGAGCTCCCCCTCTGCCGCCGTCAGCGTCGGCGTGGGCTCTCCCTTGGACGTGCGGTGGTTCAACGTGCGCGACGTCGTGAAGCCGAGCGCCCCCGCCTCGACCGCCTCCCGGACGAGCTCGCCCATCCGGGCGATCTCTTCGACGGTCGCCGGCTCGCGGTTGGCGCCCCGCTCGCCCATCACGAACAGCCGCAGCGCCCCATGGGGCACCTGGGCGGCGAAGTCGATGTCGTGGGGGCTGGCGTCGAGGGCGTCGAGGTACTCGGGGAACGACTGCCAGTTCCAGGTAAGCCCCTCGTGGAGCGCCGCGCCGGGGATGTCCTCCACGCCCTCCATGAGCTCGATGAGCCGCTGGTGGTCTTCGGGACGGACGGGTGCGAAGCCGACGCCGCAGTTGCCGAAGACGACGGTCGTGACGCCGTGCCACGCCGAGGGGAGGAGCTGATCGTCCCACGTCGCCTGACCGTCGTAGTGGGTGTGGATGTCCACGAACCCCGGGGTCACCAACGCGCCGTCGGCCTCGATCGTCTGCGCCGCGTCGCCGTCGATCGCCCCGACCTCGGTGATCCGGTCGCCGACGATGCCGACGTCGGCCGTACGCGGCGGCGCCCCCGTTCCGTCGACCACCGAACCGCCACGAATCACGACATCGAACGTTGCCATTTGCCCCCCTGGTCGCCGAGGCATCCTGACACGACTCGGGATGCGACAACCTGTGGCCATGCAGATCGCGTTCGGTCCTGTTCCCGTCGCCAGCGCGCGGCAGTGGATCACCGACGCCCGAACCGTCCTCCGCAAGGTCCGCGCGGCCGGCGGCTCCCTGCCGGTAGAGCTCCCGATCGACGTCGAGGAGGCCTTCGTCGGCTACCTCGACGAGTGGGAGGAACGCGCCGGGAGGGCGGATCCGTTCGAGTGGTCCGCCGACCTCGACGTCGAGCACGCCAGGCACCTGCTGGTCTACTTCTTCAGCCTCCTCAGCCTCGACGACGAGACGTGGGCGGCGCACGATCTCCCGTTCACGACGCCGGTTGCGCAACCCTTCATCGACGCGTTGTCCGACGCCGTGCTCACGGCCCTGGCCGCGGTCGACACGGAGGTCGCGCCGAGCATCAAGGCGTCCTGGCCGGAGCGGTCCATCGATCGCCCGTGGCGGGCCGACCCGGGCGAACGCTTCCGCGTCGTCATCGTCGACGACACCGAGGATGTCCGCCTGCTCCTCGGGATGACGTTGAACATCGATGGCAGGTTCGATCTCGTCGGGACGGCGACGAACGGGCGGGAGGCGATCACCGTCTGTCGCGAGGCGCAACCCGACGGCGTGCTCCTCGACGTGATGATGCCGGTGCTGGACGGGATCGACACGCTGCCCGAGCTTCGGGCCGCGTGCCCGAGGTCACGCATCGTCATGCTGTCGGCCAACGACCACCCCGACATCGTCTCCCGCGCGCGGCAGGGCGGCGCCGACGACTTCGTCACCAAGGGCGCTCCCCTCGAGGACGTCCTGGACGCGTTGCTCCGGTCCTAGGAGGCGGGAACGGCCGCGGGGAAATGGATGTAGGTGTCGATGAGCAGCTTCCCGAGCGCGGCGTCGGCCGGGCGGCGCTCGTCCGGCCCGAGGCGGCCACGGCGGCGGAGGTCGTCGACGAGCACATCGAGGATCACGTCGAGGGCGAGGTCGTCTGCGTGCGTCGCCCACGCGTCCCGTTCGTCGTCATCGGCGAAGCAGTACGCCTTCCACGACACCGAGTAGCGAAGATCATCGGTGCCGTATTCGGCGACGACAGCGCCGCGGTCGTCGCGAACGGTCCAACGGCGATCGCCGTCGTGATGCAGGCGCATGCCGGGTCGCAGCCGGGACAGCGCCTCCTCGTCCCCTTCCACGCGATCGACGCCGTGGAAGACGGAGTCGGTGTCGAGCAACGCCGCGGTGTTGTGCGCCGGCCGGTGGACCACGGCGGGTCCAGCGGCGCCGTCGGGGTAGTAGGCGAGGTCGCCGCCCCTGGCCTCACCGAAGTAGGCGATTCCGGTCGCGATCCGCATCCGCCAGTCCTCGAACAGCTCGGAGTGGCGCATCACCACGAGGAGCCACTGCGGGACGATGCGGCGGTTGGCGCCACGGAACTCGGGGACGTCGGTGTGCACCGCCAGCTCCTGTCCGGGGAGCAGCACGTTGGCGTAGACGATCGCGGGCACCGTCACCGGACGATCGTGAAGCCGGCGCGCCGCGTCGAGCAACCGCTCGTTGTCGCGGAACGCCTTGATGCTCGGTCCCACGGCGTCGCCGCCGGCGTGCCCTCGATAGAAGTACGTCTCGCGGAAGTAGTTGGTGCGGGCGGCGAGCAGAGCACGGTCCTCGTCGACGCGGCCGAAGCGGCCGCCGGTCCGGACGAAGTTCACGGCGGCGTCGTAGCGCTGGGACAACTCGGGTGCGAAGTTCGTGTCGAACCCCTCGTTGGAGTACTGGCCGTAGGACTCGTAGCTGTGCCAGAGGTGGACCATCGCCTCGGCGGCAACGTCCGACAGGAGGGGGTCGATGACGGTGACGGTCACGACCGAACCCTACGGTTTCGGCGGGCCAACGGGCCACGGGTGAACAGCAACGTGATCCAACCGACGATCCCCACGCTGGCAAAGAGGAACCACTGCACGGCGTACGAGAGGTGTGGTCCCTCGCCGAGGTCAGGCGGGTCGACGGGGGCCGGGTAGCGCGTCGACGATCCGGCGGCGAGGACAGGGAGCGCGTAGAGGTTCCGATGTCCCGCAACCGACTCGAGCCGCGGCGGGTCGAGGGAGGCGATGATCGGCGGCTTGCCGACAGATGTCGGACGGCTGATGCGGGGGCTGCGGTCCTCCGCCGGCGACAGGAGGCCCTCGACCTCGACGTCGCCCGACGGCGGCGCCGCGCTGGCAACCGGCCACCGATCGCCGTCGTCGAGCGGGACCCACCCGCGGTCGACGAGCACGGCGCCCGCGTCGGTGACGAGGGGCGTGATGACCTCGTAACCCGGGAGGCCGCGCCGTGACCGGAACCGTACGAGGAGCTCGTGGTCGGTGTCGTAGGTCCCCCGCATCCGCACCCGCCGGTACACCAGTGCGTCCTCGTCGACGCCGTCGTCGAAACCGGAAGGCGGGAGGTCGACGACCTCCCCGGCGCGCGCCCGCACCAGCGCATTCCCGGCCCGGCGCTCGTCCAACCGGCGCAGCTGCCAGAACATGGCGGCGACGCAGGCGCTGCAGATGGCGACCACGAGGATCGTCCCGACGACCCAACGGAGGCCGAACCGGCGCGGGTTCGGGCTCAAAGAGCGGCGAAGCGACGGCCGACGAACGGGGCGTTGCGCACGTCGTGATCGTGGCACCTCCGGGACGGTCGTGAGGACGCGCGAACATGGGCACGTGCGCTGGGTGCTCGGAGTCGGCGCGGGCTTGGCGCTCACGTGGCTGGCGCTGATCGTCGGGCTGGCCCTCGCCCGCCCCGAGGGGACGACGCTCGCCGACGCGGCCCGCCTCCTGCCCGACCTCGTCGGCCTGGTGCAGCGCCTGGCCCGAGACCCGGAGGTGCCTCGCGGCGCGCGGGTGACGCTGTGGCTCCTCGCCGGGTACCTCGTGTTCCCCGTCGATCTCGTGCCGGACTTCCTGCCCGTGATCGGGTACGCCGACGACGCCATCGTCGTGGCGATCGCTCTCCGGCGGGTCGTCCGGGTCGCGGGTCTCCCGGCCCTGGAGCGCCACTGGCGGGGGACACCGGCGGGCATGGCGATCGTACGGCGCCTCGCCGGCACGTGATCGGGCAGGATCGCGTCATGGCCGCCAAGCTCCACCTCGATCTGCTCGATCCCGAGCTGTACCGCACGGACCCGCACGACCTCTGGACGCAGCTCCGCCATGAGGAGCCGGTGTACCGCGACGAGCAGAACAGCCTGTGGGCGCTCACTCGGCACAAGGACGTGCTCGAGGCGGAGCGGGCGTCCGACGTCTTCTCGAGCCGCGGTGCCTACCGGGCGAACGTCGGGATCGAGGAGGCGAACATGATCGCCCACGACGATCCCCGGCACGCCGCACAGCGCCGACTGGTCCTCGGGCGCTTCACGCCCGCCGCCATGCGCAGGAAGGAAGCGGAGATGCAGGCGTTGATCGACGAGCTCGTCGACGCCGTCGCCGACCATGGGCGGATGGAGGTCGTCGAGGATCTCGCCGCGCAACTGCCCTCGCGGCTGACGGCCCGCATGATCGGGTTCCCCGAGGATGAGTGGCCGATGGTGCGCGGCTGGTCCGAGCGGCTGATGCGCATCGACGACCGGCGGACGTCCTCCTCGATCGAGGGCCTGATGACGGCGTCGATCGAGCTCTACCAGCGGGTGACGGCCGAGGTGCCCGAGCGGAGGGGTTGCCCGATGGACGACCTGCTGACCGTGTGGTCGACGGCGAAGATCGACGGCGAGGAGCTGCCGATCGAGACGATCTTCCACGAGGCCGGACTCTTCGTGTCCGGCGGCGCGGAGACGACGCGGACACTGATCTCGCACGGGCTGCGGACGTTCGTCGACCACCCCGACCAGTGGGAGCTCCTGGCGTCGGACCCGTCGCTGGTGCCATCGGCGGTCGAGGAGATGCTGCGCTGGGTGACGCCGCTCAACAACATGTTCCGCACCGTGGCCCGAGACACCGAGATCGGCGGGCGGGCGTTGGCCGCGGGCGACCGGGTGATGCTGCTGTACCCCTCGGCCAACCGGGACGAGGAGGTCTTCGCGGACCCGTTCACCTTCGACGTCCGCCGCTCGCCGAATCCTCACCTCGCTTTCGGCAACGGGACGCACTTCTGCCTGGGGGCGACGTTGGCGCGTCAGCTGTTGAAGCTGCTGTTCACGACGTTGACGCAGCGGTTCACGTCGCTGGCTGTCGTGAGCGAACCGGACGTCGAGCCCAACCTCTTCGCCCGGGCCGTGCGGTCCTTCGAGCTGTCGTTCACGCCCCGATGAGCCTGGCGGTGGAGCTGGCGTCGTTGCGCGCACAGATCGCAGCGTCGGGAGACGCGGTGTTCCTGCTGTCCGTGCGTGACGGTGCGCGCCCGCACGCGGTGTCGGCGGTCGTGACCTGGGACGGCGACGAGCTGGTGACGACGGCCGGTTCGCGTTCGTCGCAGAACATCGGGAGGGCGCCGGCCGTGTCGTTGCTGTGGCCCGCAGCGGGCCAGGACTACTCCCTCATCGTCGACGGAACGGCGCGAGTGGCAGATGGGAGGCTGCGGATCACGCCGACGCATGCCGTGCTGCACCGGTCGGTGTTGGCAGCGGCGCCGAGCGGGCACGAGGACGGCGACGATCCTCGTTGCAAGCCGGTGCTCGATTAGTCGCGCTCCACGAGGAGCCCGCGCAGCGTCCCGGCGTCGACGACGGCGTGTCCGTCGTAGTCGTTGTTGAAGTAGGCGTAGACGTCGCCGCCGTCTTCGGCGATCCAGTCGTTGAGCCGCTTGGCGGGTCGCTCGAGGCCCCCGGGTCCGTAACGACCGACGTACTTGACGTTCAGGGCGTCGGGCCCGTGGAAGGCGGACGTAGGTCCAGTCGGTGGTGCGCACCCACGGGTGGTGCTCGAGGAGGTCGTGGATGCACAGCGCCGCGTGGTGGCGCTCGAGGGTCGCGTAGATGTCGTCGTGGAGCCACGTCGGGTCGCGCAGCTCGACGGCCCAGCGGACGTGGGGCGCGAGGCCGGTGGCGACGGTGAGGAACTCGTCGAGGCGCTCGGTGTCGCGCTTCCAGCGCGGTGGGAGCTGGACGAGCGTCGGACCCTGGTGGTCACCGAGACGGTTGGTGCGGTCGAGGTGGTTGGGGAGCCAACTGGCGGCATCCTTCAGCTTCATGCGGTGGCTGCCGAACTGGCCGAGCTTGAGGGCGTAGACGAAGCCGGATGGGGCCTGGACGGCCCAATGATCTGCCATCTCCGGAGGCGGGAGGCGATAGAAGCTGTTGTTGATCTCGACCGTGTCGAAGAGCGTCGCGTAGTGCTCGAACCACCGGCGTTGCGGCAGCTTCGGCGGGTAGACGATCCCCCGCCAGTCCTTGTAGACCCAGCCGCTGCAGCCGACGTGCACGGTCATGGGTGGGGTCCTACCCGATACGGTGCGGGTCGTGACGACGGCGCGGTGGGGCGCACTCGTGGTGGTGGCGTTGGCCGTCGGCGGCTGGTCGGGACGGGTCGTGGGCGCGCCGCCGGGCGGGGTCGTCGCGCAGTCCACCGGTTCCTCGGCGAGCTCCGGCTCAGGCGATAGCGGCTCGAGCGGGAACGGTTCGAGCAGCAGCAGCAGCAGCGACGGGCCGGGTTCGGGCGGCGACACGGGTTCCGGCGGCGACACGGACTCCGGCGGCGACACGGACTCGGGCGACGGGTCGGGCGACGGGGCCTCGGGCGACGGCGCGGCGGGCGGTGGCGGGGCGACCGGGGATGGCGAGGAGACGGCCACCACGACGGCGTCCGTCCCCGAGGAGCGGGTTGCCGAGGCCAAGGAGACGGACTGCGGCGAAGGCGGCGGAGGTGACGGGAGGCGCTGCTACGAGGTCGAGCAGGTGGAGGGCGTCGAGGCCGTGCGGGTGCCGGACGGCAAGGGCGGCACCGTCATCGTCGCCCTTGCCGACGCGCCCAGGGTCAACGTCGACAGCGGTGCGTCCACCAGCGCCTCGAGCAACGTCGACCTCCAGGTCGACGTCGACGTCGACACGGGGGACGTCATCCGGGTCGAGCGCCGGATCGACCCGGTCCGCCAGTTCGCCATCATCACCCTCGCGGTCCTCTTCGGCGTCTTCGTCGGCGCGGCGGTCCTGGGCACCTTCCTCCGCTTCCGACAAGGACCGAAGGACGCCTGACGTGACTGGGCCGATCCGCATCACCGCCCTCTACACCGCCGCCTTCGTCGCCTTCAGCGTGGCGAGAGGCGACCGCCGGATCGTCGCCTACCTCCTCGTGATCGCCACCGCCGCCGCAGTCGTCGCCCTCGTCCACCGTCGCCATCGCGTCCCGACCAACGTCGCCTACGCCCTGTCGGCCTGCGGCCTCCTCCACGTCGCCGGCGGGCTCCTCCCCGGACACCCGGTCTTCTACGAGGCGTGGCTCCTCCCGCACGTCCTCAAGTACGACCAGCTGGTCCACTTCACGATCACTGCGACCATCACGGTTGCGGTCCTCGCGACAGGGCTCGCCAAACGGCCCCTCGTCGCGGTTGCCATGGCGCTCGCGGCCGGCATCGGCAACGAGGTCTTCGAGTACCTCAGCAGCCTCCGCTACGCCGACGCCTATGTCGGAGGCAGCACCAACGCCGCCTGGGACCTCGTCTTCGACACCTTCGGCGCCGCCACGGCGGCGGTCGTGCTACTCGGTCGCCGCGGGAACCCGCTCGCCCGAAGCGTGCGCCTCCCACGTCGCGTACATGTCGGCGTAGCGACCCCCGAGGGCGACGAGCTCGTCGTGTGATCCGAGCTCGACGATGCGCCCGTCGTGCACGACGGCGATCCGATCGGCCCTCATGGCTGTCTGCAGCCGGTGGGCGATGATGATCGCCGTCCGCCCCTCGAGCAAGACGTCGAGCGCGTGCTCGATCTTCGCCTCCGAGCGCAGGTCGAGGTTCGACGTCGCCTCGTCGAGCACCAGCACGCGCGGCTGGGACAGGAACGCCCGCGCCAGCGCCAGCAGCTGACGTTCACCGGACGACAACGAGACGCCGCGCTCGTGGCATGGCGTGTGGATCCCCTCCGCGAGCCGCTCCACGAGGTCGTCGATCCCGACCGCACGACAGGCCTCCATCACCGCTTCGTCGGACGCGTCGGGAACGGCGAAGGCGATGTTGTCCCGAATCGAACCGCCGAAGAGGAACGGCTCCTGCGGCACGATCCCGAGCTGTCGCCGCAGCGACGTCAATGTCACGTCGCGCAGGTCGAACCCGTCGAGGAGGACCCGTCCCGTCGTCGGATCGTGGAAGCGGGTGACGAGCTTCGCGATCGTGGACTTCCCGGCACCCGTCTCGCCGACCAGCGAGAACGTCTCCCCTTCCTCGATTACGAGGTCGACGTCGCGCAGCACCGGCCGGCCCTCGATGTAGCCGAACGACACGTTCTCGAGCCGGATCTTGCCGTGCACCGGCGGCAGGACGACGGCGTCCAGCGCTTCGGCGACCGTCGGCTGCGTCTGCAACAGATCGCCGAGCTTGCGCAGTGACGCCTGCCCCTTCTGGAAGGTGTCGTAGAGCTGCACGAGCTGTTGGATCGGCGCGAAGAACGTGTTCAGCGACAACACGAACGCCGACAGCTCGCCCAGGGACAAGCGACCGTCGAGCACCATCCGCCCGCCGATCAACAGGACGAGGAGCTGGCCGAAGAGCCCGATGACCTCGGCACCCGGGCCATAGATGGCGCCGACCGTGGCGGTGTAGTCGTTGGCGTCGCGGTAGCGGGCGGCGACGTTGCGGTGCTCGACGATGTTGTGGCGTTGCCGGTTGTACGCGGTGATGATCCGAATGCCGGAGAGGCTCTCCTGGAGGTGCGAGAGAAGTTCGGCGATCCGGTCGCGCACCATGTCGTACCCGTGGTCGGAGGCCCGGCGAAACCAGATCGTCGCGACGAGCAACGCCGGCACGACGGCCAACAGCGTGATGAGCGCGAGGGTGACGTTGTAATAGAACAGGACGCCCGAGACGAAGATCATCGTCAGGCCCTGCACGATCATCTGGACGAGACCCTCCTGGAACAGCTGTGTCAGCGACTCGAGGTCCGAGGTCATGCGCGTCATGAGCACGCCCGCCTTGGACTTGGTGAAGAAGTCGACCGAAAGCCGCTGGAAGTGGGCGAAGATCCGGACCCGCAGGCCATACATGAGGTTCTGACCGACGTGTCCCGTCTGGGACACCCTCAAGCCGCTCGCCACCCCGTTGATGCCGACGGCGACGAAGTAGGCAACCGACACGGCGACGATGACGCCGATGTTCTTGCCGCGGATGCCCCGGTCGATGCCGATCTGCGTGAGGACGGGACCGGCCTGCATCGATGCCGTCTCGAACAGGACGAGGAACATGCCGACGACCAGGGCCCACCGGTGCGGCGCCAGGAACCGGCGCAACGTCAACCGCCGCGTGTCGTACTCGACGTGGCTGAACGGGACGTGCTCGTCCGCGAACGTCGGCTCTTGCGCCGTGATCCGCTCGACGCCCTCACGGAGCTCCGACGGGATGCCCGCGAACGGCAAACCGGAGTTGCGGGCCGAGTTGTTGCCACCGCCGAAGGCGCCGCCGTTGAACCCGCCGCCCATGCTCCACGCCATCAGCCGGCCTCTTCTTCCGTCGCCGGCGTCGCCGCGGCCGCCGCGGCCGCCCGGCGTTCGTCATCCTCGACGATGTGGGCGAGCACCTCGGTGTAGCGGGGCTCGGTCCGCATCAGCTCGACGTGGGTCCCGGTGGCGACGACCTTGCCACCCTCGAGGAGGCACACCCGATCCGCGAGGCTGATCGTCGACAGGCGGTGGGCGATGACGACGGTCGTCCTCCCGGTGAGGAGCGTGCTCAACGCCTGGTGGATCAGATCCTCGACGTGGACGTCGATGGCGCTGGTCGCATCGTCGAGCACGAGGATCTTGGGGTTGACGAGCAGCGTCCGGGCGATCGCGATCCGCTGGCGCTGCCCGCCTGACAGGTCGTAGCCGCGCTCGCCGATGATGCTGTCGTAGCCGTCCTCCAGATCCATGACGAACTCGTGGGCGTTGGCCGCCTTCGCCGCCGCGACCACCTCGTCCATCGGCGCATCGGGCCGGCCGTAGGCGATGTTGTCCCGCACCGACGACGAGAACAGGAACGGCTCATCGAGGACGACGCCGACGTGGTGGCGCAGGCTCGGGAGCGTCAGCTCACGAACGTCCTTGCCGTCGACCAGGACGGCACCCCCGTCCACGTCGTAGAACCGGGTGAGCAGGCGGGCGACGGTGGACTTGCCGCACCCGGTGCGTCCGACGATCGCCACCGTCTCCCCGGGCTCGACGGTCATCGTGAACCCATCGAGGACCTGCGGCCCGTCCTTGTAGGTGAACGAGACATCGCGCAGCTCGACCCGCCCGACGGGATCGACGAGGTCGACGGCACCGGGCCGGTCGACGATCTCGGCGGGGGTGTCCAGGATCTCGTAGATCCGGGCCGCGGACGCAGCTGCCCGCTGGCCCATCATCATCAACATCCCGAGCATTCGGAACGGTGCCTGCAGCATGACGACGTAGATGCTGAAGGCGACGATCGTGCCGATCGTGACCTCGCCGTGCACGGCCAGGACGCCGCCGTAGAGCAGGACGCCCGCCATGCCGAGCCGGGGCAGGTTCTCCATGATCGGTGCGTACCTGGCTCGCACGTCGATCTGCTTGTTCTGGCTCCACTCGAGGCGACGGGCGCCGCGGGCGAGCACGTCGACCTGCTGCTGTTCCGCCGCGAAGGACTTCACCACGCGGGCGCCGGCGACGTTCTCCTCGACGACGGTGGCCACGCCGGCCTGGCGCTCCTGCACGATCCACGAGATCGGGAACATGAGCTTGCGCATCCGCAGGCCGGTGAGGAACACGAAGGGCAACGGCGCCAGCGCGACCAACGACAGCGGGACGTGGATCTGCATCATCAGCGCGAAGGCGACGCCGAAGCTGATCATCTGCAGCCCGAGGACCGGGGCGAACGTCAGGAACATCTGCACCGAGCGGATGTCGGAGTTGGCCCGAGAGATCAGCTGGCCCGACTGGACGCGGTCGTAGAACGAGAACGACAGCCGCGAGAAGTGCTCGTACATGTTGACCCGGAGGTCGTACTCGAGGTCGTAGGCGACCTTGTAGAGCAGGTTGCGATGGGTGAAGGTGAAGACCGCTCGCACCGCCCCGATGACGACCAGCGCGGTGATGAACGTGGACATCGGGGTCGTCCGCTTGGCGAGGCCGGCATCGATGGCTGCCATGACGACCCGGGGGACGGCGACCTGGGCGATGAGGCCGATGATCGAGGCGGTCAGCGCGATGGCGAAGCGTCCCTTACGGGCGGCGATCAGCGGGATCATCCGCCGCACCCAGCCCTTGGACTCGTCAGTCGACGGACTCGCCTTCGGCGGGTTGCCGATGGCCTGGACGTTCAGCGGTTCGTACGGTGTCGCCCCACCGACCACCGGGTCGATGACGGCAAGCATCGCCAGATCGCGCTCGAGCGTCGTCGTCACGTTCGGAAAAGTGCTTCGAGTGGCATATCATTAGCCTCTCTAACTTTCCCCCGAAAGGCAAACCGATATGTCGAGCCGCGGCGACCCCGACCCCGCGTGGGACCTCGAACTCGGCCACTCCCCGTTCTGGGTGGGCTGAACGACCGCACAGGTCGTTCAGCCCGCCCAGAACGCGGGGGCGCGGGGCCTCGGCCCGCCGGACCAGGACACGCAGCGACCACGGCAGACTCGACGGATGCCGGCCGTCACCGCTTCCTTCGTGCTCTTCGGCGTCTTCTGGGGCTCGTGGGCGGTATCGGCGGCCGACGTCGAGCGATCGCTCGACCTGTCGCACGCCCGCTTCGGGCTCCTGCTGTCGGTCGGTCTCGGCGGCGCAGCCATCGCCAACGGCATCGGCGGCGCCCTCACGGAGCGCTTCGGGACGGGGCGCGTCCTGTCCGCGGCGATGGCGGCGTGGGGGGTGCTGCTGCTCGGCGGCAGCGCGGTGGCGACGGTCGCCGTGCCTTGGGCCTTCTGCGTTGCGCTGGTCGGAGCGATCGCGGTCGGCGGTGTCGTCGACGTCGTCATGAACGTCGCCGCCATCGCTGCGCTCGCCGACGACCCCGGCGGGCTCGTTCGGTTCCACGCCCGCTTCAACATCGGTGCGGCCGTCGGCGCCCTCGGCACCGGCATCCTGCTGGGCGCGGCCGTGACGTGGCGGTGGGCGTGGCTGGTGGCCGGCATCCTCGCCCTCGTGCTCGCCGCGTGGTGTCACCGGACGACGCTCCCGGGAGGCGAGGGCGGCGAGCGCGTGCCGGTGTTCGACACCGTCCCGTTGCTGCGACGCGAGCACCTCGTCGTCGTCGCCGTCGCCTTCGCCGTCGCAGGGATGGTCGAGGGCGGGGTCGAGCTGTGGGGCGTGCTGTTCCTGCGCACGTTCCTCCACTCCGGGTTGCCGATCGCGGTCGGGAGTGCCGTGGGCGGTTACAGCGTCGCCACGATCGCGCGGGTGGTCTTCGGTCCCGCGGCCGGGCGCCACGGCGCCGCGACAGGGGTCACGATCGGCGCCTCGGCCGCGGCGGTCGGCGTCCTCGTCCTCGGACTGGCGTCGGTGGCGTGGGTCTCGGGGCTCGGCCTCGTCGTCGCCGCGGGCGGCATCTCGATGTGCTGGCCGTTGTTGCTCGCCCACGCTTCGGAAGGCCGCGCGCGACCCGCGGCGACCGTCGGTAGCGTCACCGCCGTCGGGTACCTCGGCTTCGTCGCCGGACCGAGCGTCGTCGGATGGATCTCGGCGGCCTTCGGCCTCCGCGCCGGCCTCCTCCTCCTCGCCGTCGCCGCCTCGTTCGTGGCCCTCGTGCCGAGGGTCTCCTCGGTCGGGCGGGCACCGGCCGCGTCCTGACCCGGACGCCGTCGGGCTCGGAGGCGCGCTGGCGCTGGCGTCGTCAGTCGGCGAACATGTGTTCCCCTCCTCAACCTTGTGTGGATGGTCGAGGCGGGCGTGGGCGGGTGTTGGTGCTGGTGGGGTCGGGTGGAGGTGGCCCTGGCCGCCGACGCGGAAGACGCGCACGCGGGGCGGCTCCCTTTTAGGTTC
>DATLED010000044.1:0-6455 GCA_035525495.1 Acidimicrobiales bacterium
AAGGCGATGCGGAGTGGCAGGAGAAGATCGTCGAGTTGATGCAGGCCGTCGACGACTTCGTGCCGGAGCCGCCGCGTGATCTGGACAAGCCGTTCCTGATGCCGATCGAGGACGTGTTCACGATCACGGGTCGTGGGACGGTCGTGACCGGCAAGGTCGAGCAGGGGATCGTCCACACGGGCGACGAGGTGGAGATCGTCGGGATCAAGACGACCCAGAAGACGACGTGCACGGGTGTGGAGATGTTCCGCAAGCTCCTCGACGAGGGGCGTGCGGGCGACAACATCGGCGCGTTGCTGCGTGGCACGAAGAAGGAGGAGGTGGAGCGCGGGCAGGTGTTGTGCAAGCCGGGTTCGATCACGCCGCACACGACCTTCGAGGGCCAGATCTACGTGTTGTCGAAGGAGGAGGGCGGCCGCCACAAGCCGTTCTTCACGAACTATCGGCCGCAGTTCTATTTCCGGACGACGGACGTGACGGGCCACATCCAGTTGCCGGAAGGGACCGAGATGGTGATGCCGGGCGACAACACGCCGATCACCGTCGAGCTCATCCATCCGATCGCCATGGACGAGGGTCTCCGTTTCGCCATCCGTGAGGGTGGCCGCACCGTGGCCTCGGGCCGCGTCACCAAGATCATCAAGTAACGAGCGAGGAGCCTCACCATGGCCAAGGGCGAGAAGCGGGTCGCAGTGACCCTCGCTTGCGAGACGTGCAAGCGGCGCAACTACATCACGATGAAGAACAAGCAGAACGATCGTGAGCGCATCGAGATGAAGAAGTACTGCAAGTGGGAGCGCACCCACACGCTCCACAAGGAGACCCGATAACCCACTTCCTGCTGTTGCACGGCTTCCTCGGACAGCCGGAGCAATGGCAGTGGTTGGAGGCAGAGCTGCAGGGGCGCGGGCACACCACCCGCGCCCTCGCGTTGCCGCGGGGCAGCTGGGACGACGAGGTCGCCTTCGTCCATGCCGAGCTCCTCGGAGGAGGCGTGCCGACGGTCCTCGTGGGTCACTCGCTCGGCGGTGCACTGGTGCGTTCGTTCGCGACGGTACACCCCGACGTCGCCTTCGGTCTCGGCACGATCGCGGCCGTGCCGACCGGGTTCCAGGCCGACTGGCTGTCCTCGGTCGGCCGCTTCCAGGGCGACGGCCACTTCGTCCCTGACCTGCCGAAGTGGCTCGAGCTCGCCTTCCCGTGCGGGCCCGCCGAGCTGGCGACCTTCACGTGGGAGCAGCCGCCCCTGCGAGGTGCCCAGCCCGTCGGCGAACCCACCGGGTCCGAGCCGCGGGTCGCGATCTTGGCGGAGGGCGACGCCGCCGTACCCCCGGCCGAGCAGCAACGCGCCGCGGCCGAGCTCCGAGCTGCCCAGGCGTGGGTGCCGGGCGGCCACAGTCCCCACGTCCGCCACCCCGCCCTCGTCGCCGAGCTCCTCCACAACTGGCTCACCCCAGGGACGTAACCTTGCTCTCCATGGCTCGGTCCGACTCGGTGATGCCAACCGAAGTCGGTGAGCTGGTCGCAGCGGCGAAAGCCGGTGACCGTGGTGCCTTCGACGAGCTCGTCAAGGTCACCTACGCCCAGACCTACACGCTCGCTCTTCGGTTGACACACAACGAAGAGGATGCGAGGGACGTGGTGCAAGAGGCGTATCTCCGGGCCTACAAGGGCCTCAAGAAGTACCGGGGCGATGCCCAGTTCACCACGTGGCTCTACCGCATCACCGCCAACTGCGCCGCCACCCACCTCGGCAAGGGCAACAAGCACCGCCACGAGAACCTCGACGACTCCGCAGCCGCGCTCTTCGACGAACGCCCCGAGGCCGACCCGTCCGTGAGCGCTGACGCCTCGATCCTCCGGGACCGGGTGAACGTGGCCCTCCAGCACCTGCCGCCGCGCCTCCGGGCGGTCGTCGTCCTCCGTGACGTGTACGACCTCCCGCACGAGGAGATCGCCCAGGAGCTCGGCATCACCGAGGCGGCGGCCAAGGTCCGCCTCCACCGGGCGCGAAAGCAGCTGCGGGAGCGGTTGTTCCCCATGCGAGGGGAGGAGGAAGCCCGTGCAGTGTGACGAGATCGCCGAGCTCCTGCCTGGCATCGTCGACGGTGGCGGCGTCGCCGACCGCGGCATCCAGCGCCACGTCGAGTCGTGCTTGCGCTGCCAGGCTGAGCTCGTCCAGTACCGCAAGCTGCTGAAGGCGCTGCACCTGCTCCGGACGGAGATCCTCGAGCCGGCTCCCGGGCTGCTGAGCGAGATCCTCGCCGGGCTCGAAGCCGCGGGGGAGCGCCGGGCCGTGCGCAACCTCCTCAATGGTCGCAATGCCGCCTATGCGGGCGGCACCGCCGCCGCCCTGGCTGCCGGTGCCGTCGGCGTCGTGTTGCTCGCCCACCGGCGCCGATTGACCCTCGCCAGCTGAGTCTTCGCCCTCGCTCTGCGGCGCCGCCCTTCGGGCCGAAGCCTTGCCGCTCGGGTGCCGCCTGCGGGCTCGTCGGCCAGTTCCGCTACCCTGGGAACTTCCACTGCACCCCCGGCCCCCCAAAGAGCTGGGGCCAGGCAGAGGGCAGTAGCTCAATTTGGCAGAGCACCGGTCTCCAAAACCGGCGGTTGGGGGTTCGAGTCCCTCCTGCCCTGCAACGTTCATCGCCCCCAGAGGTAGCCCGTGAACCGAGAGACGAAGCGCATGATGGCCCGCCAGGGCTCCGCCGGTCCTGACGGCGCGCCCGCGCCAGCCGCCCGCGAGCGCAAAGCGCCCGTCCGTCCGGCCAAGGCGCAGCGGACGTCCCCGGCGCTCTTCCTGCGGGAGGTGCGAGGCGAGCTTCGCCGGGTCGCGTGGCCGACGCGGGCAGAGGTCGTCAACTACTCGACGATCGTGCTCTTCACACTGGCCATCCTCATCGCGCTGATCTTCGTCCTGGACTACGCGTTCGCGAAGTCCGTGCTCTTCCTGTTCGAGACCCCCAAATGAGTGACGTGACCGATACCGACATCCCCACGACGACCGACACCGAGACCGAGCAGCCGGAGGAGGCCAACACCGACGACGTCGTGTCCGAGGGCGAGCTCCTCGACGAGGTGCTCTCGGAGGACGCGCTCCTCGGCGAGACCGAGACGCAGTCCAACGCCGACGACGACGGAGACGACGGGGAGGTCGAGCCCTACGACAACCCCTACGACCGTCCGGGCGCCTGGTACGTCGTGCACACCTACGCGGGCTACGAGAACAAGGTCAAGCAGAACATGGCGTCGATGGTCGCCTCGCTGAACCTCGAGGACCGCGTCTACGAGGTCGTCATCCCGATGGAGGACGTCACCGACTTCAAGAACGGCAAGCGCGTCGTCGTCCAGAAGAAGATGTTCCCGGGATACTTGCTCGTGCGCGTGGACATGGACGAGTCGGTCTGGTTCCACATCCGCAACACGCCGGGCGTGACCGGGTTCGTCGGCCAAGGCGCCAAGCCGATGCCGCTGGCCCGCAAGGACGTCGAGACGTTCCTGGCGGTCAAGCCCGAGGGCACCGACGGAGCAGCTGTGACAAAGAAGGCGAGGCCATCGACGATGTTCTCCGAGGGTGAGAGCGTCCGCGTCAAGGAAGGCCCTTTCGCCGACTTCACCGGCCAGATCAACGAGATCAACGAAGACCAGATGAAGCTGAAGGTCCTCGTCAACATCTTCGGCAGAGAGACGCCGGTCGAGCTCGGGTTCGACCAGGTCGCCAAGCTCTAACTACACTCTTTCGGCCCCACACCAAGGATTCTCATGGCTAAGAAGCGCGTCATCACCACCGTCAAGATCCAGCTGCCTGCGGGCGCGGCAACCCCCGCGCCGCCGGTCGGCACCGCGCTCGGCCCCCACGGCGTGTCGACGCCCGAGTTCGTGAAGCAGTACAACGCAGCTACCGAGTCGCAGCGGGGTCAGGTCATCCCCGTCGAGATCACGATCTTCGAGGACCGCTCGTTCTCCTTCGTCCTGAAGACGCCGCCGACGCCGGCGCTGCTGCGTCAGGCCGCCGGCCTCGACAAGGGTTCGGCCACCGCCGGGAAGGCCGTGTCCGGCTCGGTCACCGAGGCCCAGGTCGAGGAGATCGCCAAGACCAAGATGCCCGACCTCAACGCCAACGACCTCGAGGCCGCCAAGCAGCAGGTCCGCGGCACCGCTCGTTCCATGGGCATCAAGGTCGGCTAGCTCGTTCGCAGCAAACGCCGCAGTCGGGACCACCTCGCCCGGCCGGCGCCAACAATCAGAGGGAGAAGGAATTCGCATGTCACATCCCACCGGCAAGAAGTACAAGGACGCGTCGAAGCGTTACGACCGGGCGGCGTTGCACACGCCGGCCGAGGCCGTCGATCTGGTGAAGTCGCTGGCGCCGGCCAAGTTCGACGAGACCGTCGAGCTGGCGGTGCGCCTCGGCGTCGATCCCCGCCGGGCCGACCAGATGGTGCGCGGCACGGTCGCGCTGCCGTCGGGCACGGGCCGGACGGTCCGGGTGGCGGTGTTCGCTGCCGGCGAGCAGGCTGAGGCGGCTCGAGCGGCCGGGGCGGAGATCGTCGGTGCCGACGACCTCGTTGCGCTGGTCGAGGCCGACAAGATGGACTGGGACGTGTCGATCGCGACGCCGGACATGATGGCGCTCGTGGGTCGCGTCGGTCGCAAGCTCGGTCCCCGTGGCCTCATGCCGAACCCGAAGACGGGCACCGTGACGCCCGACGTGGCTCGAGCGGTCGCCGAGGTCAAGGGTGGCCGCGTCGAGTACCGGACCGACAAGTTCGGAAACGTCCACGTCCCCGTCGGCAAGGTGTCGTTCGACCGCAAGGCGCTGCTGGCCAACGTGCGGGCCGTCCTCGACGAGCTCCAGCGAGCCAAGCCGTCCGCCGCCAAGGGCAAGTACGTCCGTTCGGTCACGATGTCGTCGACGATGGGCCCCGGCGTGAAGCTGGACGCCAACAACACCAAGATCACCGACGAGGACATGTCGGCCGCATAGCGGTAGCCTCTTCGCTTACATACGTTTCGCTCGCCGAAGACCTCAGGTCGTCCATCCGGACGGTAATGACGCAAGTCGCCTGACGAGGTGGACCTCCAGAGAACTCTCACGTTCCCAGGGCGTTCGCTTGCGCGAGCCCTGATGTCGTGACAAGGAGGTGAATCCATTGGACAACCCGAGGCCCGAGAAGGTGGCCGTCGTCGATGAGGTGAAGTCCCGCCTCCAGTCGTCGTCCGCCGCCATCTTGACGGAGTACCGCGGGATGAAGGTGGGCGATCTGTCCACGCTTCGGCGCTCGCTGCGGGCGCAGGGCGGGGATTACAAGATCTACAAGAACACCCTCGTCCGCTTCGCCGTGAAGGACCTCGGCCTGGACGAGCTGGAGTCGATGCTGGTCGGACCGACCGCCATCGCCTTCGTCGACGGCGATGCCGTCGGTGTGGCCAAGGCGCTGCGCGACTACGCACGCACGAACCCGCTGCTCATCGTCAAGGGTGGCGTGTTGGGCGAGAGTGTGCTCTCGGCCGCCGACGCCACCGCCCTGGCCGACATCCCTCCGCGCGAGGTGCTGCTCGCCCGCTTCGCCGGCATGCTCGCTGCTCCCATGCAGCAGTTCGCCGGACTGTTGCAGGCGCTGCCCCGCAACTTCGCCTACGGGCTCAAGGCCCTCATCGACCAGGGCGGTGCCACGCCCGGCGCCGCCACGTCGGCGTCGGTCGACGCCGAAGAGGCTTCGGCGGACGGCGACGTCGTCGCCGATGCCGTTGTCGAGGCCGCCAGCGAGCCCAGCGCAGAGGACGTCGTCGACGTCGCTGCCATCGATCCCACACCCGAAGCTGAACCCCAGAACGAGAACACAGAGGAATAAGAGATGCCCACCAAGGAAGAGATCCTCGACTCCATCGCCGGCATGACCGTGCTGGAGCTGAGCGAGCTGTTGAAGGACTTCGAGGAGAAGTTCGGTGTCACCGCCGCGGCGCCCGCCGCCGTGGCCGCCGCCCCCGCCGCCGGCGGAGGCGACTCCGGTGCCGCCGCCGAGGAGGAGAAGGACGAGTTCGACGTCATCCTCACCGGTGCCGGCGACAAGAAGATCCAGGTCATCAAGGAGGTCCGTGCGCTCACGTCGCTCGGCCTCAAGGAAGCCAAGGACCTCGTCGACGGCGCTCCCAAGGCCGTGCTCGAGAAGGCCAACAAGGAAGACGCCGAGAAGGCCAAGGCCCAGCTCGAGGCCGCCGGCGCCACCGTCGAGATCAAGTAGGCCGTCTTTCGGGGGCGCAGCCCCCAGCCGTCTTCGTTCTGGGCGGGCTCAACGACCGATACGGGAGCTGAGCCCGCCCAGAATCGCGTCTGGGCTCAGATCGTGGACGCGAGCCGATCTCCGACCGCTGCCAGCCACTCGCGGTCCGCCATTGGTGCTGGGTCGTACGCAACGCCGAACTCACGAGACAAGACGCGCTCGAGACCCGCGTCC
>DATLED010000045.1:0-33170 GCA_035525495.1 Acidimicrobiales bacterium
AGCGCCTCGGCAATCTCGAGCGCCTGCTCGCCGGTGTCCGGCTGGCTGATATAGAGGTTATCGATGTCGACGCCGCACTTCGCCGCGTACTCGGGATCGAGGGCATGCTCGGCGTCGATGAACGCCGCGATGCCGCCGGTCCGCTGCGCCTCGGCGATGATGTGCTGCACGAGGGTCGTCTTACCCGACGACTCAGGGCCGTAGATCTCGGTGATGCGGCCGCGGGGGATGCCGCCGATGCCGAGCGCCAGATCCAGCGCGATCGAGCCGGTCGGGATGCACTCGACCGCCATCCGGGTCGATTCGCCGAGCCGCATGATCGAGCCCTTGCCGTACTGCTTGTCGATCTGGCCCAGCGCCATCTCGAGTGCCTTCTCTCGCTCCACTTGGAACACCCTCTCGTTCGGAAATCGTGATCTGCCGACACCCTACGAAGGGGGTGTGACAACAACGCACATCAGCGTAATTGCGAACGGGTGTTCGAGTGTGGATGGTGCGCGCGGACGTCACGAAGGCGGGGCGGCCGCCTTCCCGAGCAACCGCTTGCGCAGGAGGTCGAGCCCGGAGATGGCGGCGAATTGCCGCACCCGCTCCCGGTCCCCCGGCAGCTTCAGCTGCACCGCTTCGCCCTCGGCGGGCCCGCCCGGCATCGCCAGCCCGACGAACACCGTCCCCGGGTCCTGGCCGTCCTGCGACGCCGGCCCCGCCACGCCCGTGTACGACAGCCCGACGTCGGCGCCGACGACCCGCCGCACGCCGACGGCCATCGCCGCCGCCGCCTCGGCCGACACGACCGGCCCCTCCGGCACGCCGAGCACGTCGAACTTCACCGACGAGGCGTACGACACCACGCCGCCCTGGAACCACTCGCTCGCACCGATGACGTTCGTCAGCCTCGACCCCACCAGCCCGCCCGTCAGCGACTCGGCCACGCCCATGGTGAGCCCCGCGGCCCGCAGCAGGTGACCGACCGACGACTCCATCGTGTCGTCGTCGACGCCGAACACGAGGTCGCCGAGGATGAGCCGGACCTGGGCCTCCTCCGCCGACAACAACCCCTTCGCCGCCTCGGCGTCGGGCGCCTTCGCCGTGATCCGGACCTTGATCCCCTCGATGCCGCTCGCGAGGAAGGCGATCGTCGCGCCACCGCCATCACCGGAGTCCAAGGCGTCGAGCCGGGGCGCCAGCAGCTCGGCCAGCTTCGACTCCGCCGCCCCCCACGTCTTCAGCGTCCGCGACAGGATCGTCGCCGCCGTCCCGGCCTTCGCCTGAAGGTCCGGGATGATCGCCCGCTCCATCATCTCGGTCATCTCGTAGGGGACGCCCGGCACGGCGTAGACGACCTTGTGGCCGACGGGACAGATGAGCCCCGGCGCCGTCCCCCGCACCTGGTCGATCACCGTTGCGCCCTCCGGCACGTCGGCCTGGCGGAGGTTGTTCTGCGGCATCTCCCGGCCCCGCGACGCGAACATCTCACGGATGCGCGCGCCGATCTCGTCGGACCGGACGAGCGCCACGTTCATGACCTCGGCGATGGCCTCGCGGGTGATGTCGTCCTGGGTCGGGCCGAGGCCGCCGCACATGATGACGGCGTCACTGCGGGACAGGCCGATGCGCAGCGCCTGGACGATCCGCTCGCGGTTGTCGCCGACCTTGGTCTGGAAGTGCGAGTCGATGCCGGCCAGCGCCAGCCGCTCCCCCATCCACGACGAGTTGGTGTCCACGATCTGGCCGAGCAGCAGCTCGGTGCCGACGGCGATTATCTCCGTGCGCACGCTGGGACCTCGCACTTCACAGCTGGGCCGCTGCCTTGCGTCCGTCGAGGAGGTACTGCGCGCCGGTGACCACGGCCAGTACGACGCCGAGCCAGAGCACGCCCTTCGGGAGCCACCCGATCTTCGACGTCGGCGGCAACAGCGCGAACCCGATGGCGACCTCCTGCACGACGGTCTTCACCTTTGCCCAGTAGCGCGCCGGCACCGAGACGCCCCGCTTGCCCATCCAGCTGCGGTAGGCGCTGATGGCCACTTCGCGGAAGGTGATGACGGCGACGGGGAGCCACCAGAAGGCGTCGGCGAAGACGAGGGCGATGAGGCCGCCGACGACGAGGAACTTGTCGGCAAGGGGATCGAGGAACGCACCGGATCGGGTGGTGCCCTGCCGGCGGGCGATGTAACCGTCGACGCCGTCGGACGCGGCAAGGACGAAGCCGAGCAGGAATGAAGGCCAAGACGGGCCCTGCGCCACGACGACGACCAACCACACCGGTGTGAGCAACAACCGGGCGATGGTGATGGCGTTGGCCGGCGTCAACAATGCCGACGGCCCGAACGATGATGCTTCGCTCACGTCACCGCCGGCGCCGGAAGCGCCAGCCCGCCGGAAGCGGAGCCGAAAGGAGCGCCAGCGACGCAGAGCGAGGTCATCGACTCAGCCCGCAACGAGGTCGGGACCGAACGCTCCCTCGACCACGACTCGGTGGAACTCGCCGACGGACAGTGCGTCGGGCACCTCGACGACCCCGTCGATCTCGGGCGTCTCGCGATGCGACCGTCCGACACCTGCGGCGTCCACGAGCACCTCGATCGTCGAGCCCACCAACGCGCGACGGCGGGACGACGTGATCCCCTCCTGGAGCTCCTCGAGCTCGATGAGTCGCTCCTTCATCAGCCCTTCGTCGACGACACGGTCGAGGGTCGCCGCATGCGTCCCCTCCTCGGACGAGTAGGTGAAGAACCCGACCCAGTCGAGCTGGGCCTCCTCGACGAAGGCCAGCAACTGGTCGTGGTCGGCCTCCGTCTCGCCGGGATAGCCGACGATGAAGTTCGACCGAAAGGCCGCGTCCGGGTATCGCGACCGGATGTCGGCGATCCGTCGCAGGAACCGCTCGCCATCGCCCCAGCGACGCATCCGGCGCAACAAGGGCTTCGACACGTGCTGGAGGGACAAGTCGTAGTACGGCACTCCCGACACGCCGCCGATCACGTCGACGAGCGCGTCGCTCAGGTCCGACGGGTAGAGGTAGAGCAACCGCGTCCGCGGCACCCGCGCCGCCACCGCCTCCACCAAAGGCACGATCGACCCCGCACCCATCCCTTCGACGTCCTTGCCGTACGACGCCAGGTCCTGCGCGACGAGCACGATCTCGCGCACGGCGAGCGCCTCGACCTCGCGCACGATCTCGTCCAACGAGCGCGACCGCTGCTTCCCCCGGAACGAAGGGATGGCGCAGAACCCGCAGGAGCGATCGCAACCTTCGGCGATCTTCACATAGGCCCAAGGACGGGAGGAGCGCGGTCGCGGCAGGTTCAACAGGTCGAACGACGGCACCGACGAAGCGGGCCTGCGACCGAGCGTCACCGGGACGCCGAAGCCCGAGACGCGGTCGACCTCCGGCAGTGCCGCCGCCAGCTCGTCGCCGTAGCGCTCGGCCATGCACCCCGTCACGATCAGCTCTGCGCCGTCGCGTCGCGCGTCGCTCAAAGCCAAGATCGTGTCGATCGACTCCTGTCGCGCCGCCTCGATGAACGCGCATGTGTTGACCACGACGACGTCGGCCGCATCGGGCGACGCGGCCACCGAGAGGCCATCTGCCTCGAGCGTGCCGACGAGCTTGTCCGAGTCGACCTGGTTCTTCGGACAGCCGAGGGTCTCGACCCAGTACGTGCGAGCGCCGGCCACCACGGGAGTCTACGAGGCGAAGCCGATGTCCTCGCAGACGGCGCCTGGCACCGGCCGCTACAGCGTGAGCTGCATCGTGAGGACGCCGTCGCGATCGCGACGAACCTCGAAGCCGAACCGGCGGAAGAGCGCCACCGCCGGCATGTTGCCGCGGGGGACGTTGAGGCCGAGTGACGCCTTGTCCTCGTCGCGGGCCATTTGGATGAGCTCGGTCATCATCATCCCGCCGACGCCCTTCCCGCGGTGTTCGGGGACGAGTGAGATGAGCAGCTCGGGGGTCTCGCCACCGACGAAGCCGCCTTCAGGGTCGTCGTCGGGGAAGACCCGGAACCATGCGGCACCGACCGGCTCGAGGTCGGCCTCGGCGATCAACCCGTGGTCGCCGCCGCGGCCCCAACCGTCGACGAACGCCGTGACTTGCGGGTTCGACAGCAACTGCTCCGGCGACGGCCGGTCCTTCCCGACCGGCGCCGCCGCCTCATAGAGCATCCCCCGGAGCACGAACGAGTCGGAGAGCGTCGCCAACCTCACGGAGTACCTGGAGCTCGCCATCTCGGCCTCAATCTCTAGCAGGGGCAGCCGAGAGGACCCGTCGGTACCGGACCTCGTGCACGACCTGGCCACCGAACTCGTCGTCCTTCACGCCGCCGTCCGGAGTCCAACCCTCGCGCTCGTAGAACCGCCGCGCCCGCGCGTTCGTGTCCAACACCCACAGGACGGCGACGTCCCTCCCCCAACGCCGGAGCTCGTCGGCGGCGGCGTGCAGGAGGGGCGCGCCGATCCCGCGGCCCCAGGCCTCGGGCTCGAGGTTGATTGCCCACACCTCGCCCTCGCCCGGGGTGCTCGTGCCGTCGAAGCGCACCACGCCGAGGGTGCTGAAGCCGCACACGTGGCCGTCGACCGGGTCTTCCACCACCAGCACGCGCCGATCGGCTGGAAGCTCGGGAAGACCCTCACGCCACGATGCCTGACGATCCTCGACCGAGAGGCCGTCGAGGAAGTCGTCGGGCATCTGACCGCGGTAGCCGTACTGCCACGCCCGCACGTGGATCGAGCCGATGGCGTCGGCATCGCTGACCTCGGCCCGACGGACCACGACGTTCACGTCTCGACTCAGAACGCGAGGGCGAGGCCGGCCCGCGGCCAGGGGAACGAGACGAGCTTCCCGGTCGCCGACAGCGTGGCGTATCCGGTGCGGAGGCCCTCGCCGCCGAAGCAGATGTTCGTCGTCAGTGGGTCCGGGAGGGCGATGTGCTCCGCCGACCGCCCGTCGGGCGCGATGACCGTGATGCCGCCGTTGCCGAGGGTCGCCACGCAGACATAGCCCTCGTCGTCGACCGCCAACGAGTCGAAGAGCGTGTTGCCCCCGCCGCCGTAGAGGAGGGTGCCGCCGTTTCCGAAGGCGGGCGACGGGTCGGCGAGCTCGCCGGGTCCCGACAGCGGCCACGAGAACACTCGCCCGGTGTGGGTCTCTGCGACGTAGACCGTGGCGCCGTCGGGCGACACGCCGACGCCGTTGGGCGACGCGATCGGAAAGACCACCTCGCGGATCTCGGAGCCGTCCGCCTTGGCGTAGTAGAGCCCGCCGCGGTCGGCCTCGCGCTCGCGCATGTGGCCGTGGTCGGTGAACCAGAAGCCGCCGCTGGAGTCGAACACGAGATCGTTGGGCGCACGCAGGCGATTGCCGTCGCACTCGGTGTACAGATCAGTGACCGTGCCGGCCCCGAGGTCGAGACGCTGGATGCGCCCGCCGATGTAGTCGTCGGCCGCCGTCCCGTGGTGGTCGCCGGGGAGCAGCATCGGGCCCACCTCGGTCCATCGCCAGCCGCCGCTGTTGCACACGTAGACACCACCGTCGGGACCGAGGGCGGCACCGTTCGGGCTGCCGCCGCAGTCGGCGACGACGGTGAACTCGCCGCCGTCGGCGGGCACGCGGCTGACGCGGCCACCCTTGAGCTCGCACACCAGGAGGTCGCCGTCGGGCAGCACCACCGGTCCTTCGGGGAACTGCAGTCCGGTCGTCAACTCGGTGATGTTCATGTCGATGGCTCGCTCGCAAGCTCGCTCACTGCTGCACCAGCATCAACGCGTTTCCTTCGGGGTCGGCGATCGGGCAGATGGTCGGCCCGCCGGGGACGTCGAACGGCTCGCCGGTCACCGACCCTCCGAGCTCGGTCGTGCGGGCCAGGGTCTCGGCGATCGACCGCACCTGGACGTAGAGGGACACGCCGGGCGCGTCGCCGGGTTGGATGTGTCCCGCGGGTCCTGGCTCCGGCCCGCCGATACCGGGCGCGATCTGCATGATGAAGCCCTCGCCGACGTCCCAGTGGAACAGCTCGCCGTAGAAGGCGCGCTGCTTGTCGGGGTCCTTGGCGGTGATGGCCCAGTGGACGACAGGTCGGGCCCAGTCCGGCGGCGAGGTCGACATCGTCGCCGAGCGTAGGCGCGGGTTACTCGATCGGGACGACCGGCTTGCCGTCGCCGTCGAGCTGGTGGAGGTACTCGCTGATGCCGTACCCGGTGCGTCCTTCGTACGTCCAGCGCGCCAAGCCCTCGTTCACGATCGTGCCGTTGGGGCGGATGCCGGCCTTTCCCGGATCGACGCGCATCAGGTCGGCGCGCAGCTCGTGCACGCGGTCGCGCTTGTCGGTGACCTTGAGGTGGGTGACCTTGTGGGTGACGCCGTCGTCCTCGACCTCCGTGCGCACGTCCCAGTTGGCCACCGACGCGTGCTCCCCCTTCGTCCAGACCCATCCGCGATGCAGGTCGCCGGCGTCGGTCCCGATGCGGATCCCCCCGAAGTGCGTCTCGTCTCCGATGTTGATCGAGAACCAGCGCCACATCTTGGAGCCACCCCACTTGCGCGGTCCCCACGACTTGTCGCGATTGCCACGGGCCTCGCTGCCGAGGACGGCGCGCTGGCCGTTGGCCTCGATCCAGCCCGACCATCGGCCTGCTTGCTCGAGGTGTCCCTTTCCGACGGTCTCCCTCGTGGCGGCGGACGAACCTTCGCCCTCCTTGCCCTGGCCGTCGGCACCCATCGCCGGCGTCAGCGCATCGAACGTCACATCCATTGCGATCGGTCCATTCGTCGATTCGCCCGACGCCGTGATGCGCCACTGCTTCAAGGGCGCCAGCCGTTCGTAGGTCACAGGCCCGACCACGAGGTCGTCGTCGATCATCACCTTCTGCTCGCGCACGTGGCGCATCGCCGCCAGCCCTCCGCCCGGGACCCAGAGGTTGAGGCCGACGTCGATCGTCCCCTCGTTCGGCCGGATGCCCATGCGGGTGAAGAAACCCGCGTCGGTATCCGGGCAGTAGCAGTTGAAGTAGTAGCTCTCGGACCAGGCGGAGTCGCCTTCGACCGGGTGCTGGAAGTCGTGCTGCTCGTCGAGGACCGGCATGTCAGGACTTCTCCATCTCCGCTCTCACGGTCGTGTGGATGCCGCCGCGCACGAGCCAGTCGGTGATGACCGTCAGGCGACGCGGGGCGATGGCGGCGACGAGGTCGTCGAGGATGCGATTGGTCACGTCTTCGTGGAACGCGCCCTCGTCGCGATAGCTCCAGAGGTACAGCTTCAACGACTTCAGCTCGACGATGGATTCGTCGGGCACGTAGGTGATGCGTACCGTTGCGAAGTCCGGCTGGCCCGTCATCGGGCACACGCAGGTGAACTCCGGCGTCTCGCACGTCACCTCGTAGTCCCGCCCGGGATGGGGGTTGGAAACCGCCTGGAGGTCCTTCGACGGCGAGCTCGGCACGGGTCCCTGGTCTAGTCGACGACGAGCCCCTCGAGGTCGGGCGTCAGCTTCAGGGACCGCCCGGCGACGTCGGCGTCGGCGAGCAGCCGCTCGCCCGCGCGCTGCACGGCGTCCACGGAGTCGTTGGTGCAGACGGCGAGCAGCGATGGGCCCGCGCCCGACCACGCGCTGGCGAGAGCACCGGCGTCGCGCAGACCGTCGAGGAGCGCGACCGACTCGGGGAACAGCGGCGTCCGCTGCTGTTGATGGACGCGGTCGTCCATCGCTTCGGCCACGAGGCGACGATGGTCGGCCAGGCCCGCGACGAGCAGGCCCATGCGTCCGAGGTTGAACCCGGCGTCGCCATGCGGAATCGTCGCCGGCAACGCGGCCCGCGCCTCTCTCGTCGGCAACGTGCGGTCGGGCACGAGGACCACGAATGCGAGCGCGTCGTCCAGCGAGAGTCGGAAGGCCAACGGCGCGCCGTCGATCATCGCCGCGGTAACGAGCCCACCGAGCACCGAGGCGGCAGCGTTCTCCGCGTGCCCGTCGACTTCGGCGGCAACGGCGAGAGGATCGGCCGCGCCGGCGGCGGCCGCGGCCGCGACCGCCAGCGACGCCGACGAACCGAGACCGCGGCCGACAGGGATCTCCGAGTCGACGGTGATCGTGAAGCGGTCGTGCCCGGTGACGGTTCGCACCACTTGCGCGGCGAGGTGGTCTGGTCCGGTCGGCAGATCGCTTCCTTCGCCGGTGCCGATGATGCGGAGCTCGCCCGCGGGTTCGACGTCGACCTCGACGTAGAGCGACAACGCGAGCGCGAGTGCATCGAAGCCTGGACCGAGGTTCGCCGTCGACGCGGGGACACGGGCGCGCACGACGACGAAACCTAGTCAGGGGCGGGCGGAGCGGGAGAGGCGCGTGTCACCTTCCCGTTGCCGGTGTGGTCACAACGATCGACGAGGTGCCCCCAATGACATCTCGTCAGGAGGAAGCAAAGCCATGTACGACTTCGCCATCATCATCCTGATGGGACTCGCCATCTTCAAGGTGGTCGACCTGCTCGAGGGCTTCGTCCCCGCGCTGGCTTCCTTCCACCTGCTGACCACCTTGGCCCTCGGCGTCCTCGGCGCCGTCGCCCTCGACTACTCCGTCTTCGCCCGTTACGGCGTCGAACTCCGCACCGCTGATCTCGGTGTCTGGATGACCGGTCTGATGATGGCCGGGACGACCAGCATCTGGCGTGCGGCGTTCCACTGGTTCGGCACCTCCGACGGCGATGAGCCGGCGGTCCGGCACCAGAGCCGTCCCCGCATCGCTGCGTAGCCGGCTCACACCCAGTAGCACCACACAACAACTGCAGACGAGGGCACCGCCAACGACGCCGGTGCCCTCGTTCGCGCAGCCGGTGCGAGGGAAGCGCCAGCGACGAGCACCAGCCGAGCGGCAACGCCTCGGGCCGGAGGCCGGCGCCGCAGAGCGAGGCCGGAGTCAGCGCCAGAGGCGGAGCTTGTTGCCTCGGAGGCGCGACAGTGCGTCGTCGAGCCAGCTGGGCGGGGATTCTGGGGCGGCGACCTCGGCGGGAGGTGCGAGCACGGCCAGCGCCGAACCCTCGACCCGCTCGGCGAGCAACGCCCCGAACAGGCGAAGCAACGCGCCCCGCAGCTCCTCGACGCGGGCGAGGACCTCGTCGACATCGCGGGGCGAGACGCCCGGGCCGGCGAGGCGGTACCACGGTCGCTGGTGGGGCCGTGCCGCCTCCACGGCGGCCGCCGCCTCTCGGCAACGCCGCTCCCACGCGGCGACGGCTAGGCGCCGAGCGGACAGCTCGCCCATCGTTCCCGCGCCGGTCGCCGCGAGCGCGGCCGCCCATCGCGAGCGCGCCGTGCCGACGTCTCGGGCGGCGATCGAGCACCGCTGGGTCGCCAGCCATCCGGCCGTCAACGGGCCACCCGCGGCGGACACGACCGCGACCGCGACGGGTAGCTCCATGGGCGGGACGCCGAGCCCGATCAGGCCACCGGCGAGGCCGAGGGCGAAGATCCCCACGGTGTTGCCGATGGCCAACACCTTGTGTCGTTCGTAGAGCGCGACATTCTGATCGGCCCGCGCCGCAGTGACCGCGACGATGGCCGCCGACACGGCGGCATCGGCGTCGGCGTCCAACACCGGCCGCTCACCGACGCGCGCCTGCCACCGCGCGACCGCCGCTTCCGCACGAGCCGCGCCGGCGGCGATGCGCCGCACCTCGCTCGGTGGCGTCGAGAGCAAGGCCCGCGACAACCCCGCTTCCAGGCGGGCGACCTCGGCCCGTGCATCGACGACGAGCGATGAGGGCTCGACCACCGGCTCCCAGCGTTGGAACAGCGCCACCATCGACTGCGAAGGGTAAGGCCCCCGCGCGCACTGGCGGGGGATGCCCTATGGAGCTTCGAGCTCGTCGACCGTCATCAGCACCTCGCGCGCCTTGGACCCCGTCGACGGGCCGACGACGCCCCGGTTCTCGAGCTGGTCCATGATGCGTCCGGCGCGGGCGAAGCCGACCTGAAGCTTCCGCTGCAGCATCGACGTCGAGCCGAGCTGTGACCGCACGACAAGCTCCATCGCCTGGTTCAGCATGGCGTCGTCGTCCGCATCCCCCATCGCGCTCGCGGAACCGAGGCCATCCGGCCCGCCTTCGGCTCCTTCGACGCCTTCCACGAACTGCGCGGCGCCTTGGCGCCGCCAGTGGGCGACGACCTTGCGAACCTCCTCCTCGGAGACCCATGGGCCCTGAATTCGTCGGGCGACCGAGGAAGACGCCGTCAGCAGGAGCATGTCCCCCTTGCCGATGAGCCGCTCAGCGCCGGGCTGGTCGAGGATGACGCGGGAGTCGGCGAGTGACGACACGGCGAAGGCCAAGCGCGACGGGATGTTCGCCTTGATGACGCCGGTGATGACGTCGACGGACGGGCGCTGCGTCGCGATCACGAGGTGGATGCCGACGGCACGGGCCATCTGGGCGATGCGGCAGATGGACTCCTCCACGTCGCGAGCGGCCACCATCATCAGGTCGTTGAGCTCGTCCACGACGATGAGGACGAACGGGAGCCGGTGGTAGACGGTGTCGGCGCCGGGCTCGGGCGTGAGCTCGTTGCGGTCGAACGCCGCGTTGTAGCCCGTGATGTCGCGCACGCCGACCTCGGCCAGCAGGTCATAGCGGCGCTCCATCTCGTGGACCGCCCACTGCAGCGCGTTGGCCGCCTTCTTGGGGTTCACGACGACCGGCGTCAGCAGGTGGGGCACGCCGTTGTACTGGCCCAGCTCCACCCGCTTCGGGTCGATGAGGATCATGCGCACCTGATCCGGCGTCGCCCGCATCAGCACGGACGAGATCAGCGAGTTGATGCAGCTCGACTTGCCCGCGCCGGTCGCGCCGGCGATCAGGATGTGGGGCATGGCGGCCAGGTTCTCGAGGACCGGTCGCCACGCGATGTCGCGACCGATGCCGACCTCGAGTGGATGGGTGGCGCGGCGGGCCTCGTCCGTGGCGAGGATGTCACCGAGGTTGACGAGCTGGCGCTTGACGTTCGGGACCTCGATGCCGATGGCGCTGCGGCCCGGGATGGGGGCGAGGATGCGGACGTCCGCGGCGGCCATCGCGTAGGCGATGTCCTTGTGCAGGCTCGTGACCTTTGCGACCTTGACGCCGGGACCGAGCTCGAGCTCGTAACGGGTGACGGTCGGGCCGGTCGTCGCCCCGACGATTCGGGTGTCGACGCCGTGGGCGGCAAGCGACTCCTCGAGGGCGCGGCCGGCAGCGTCGATCGTGCGCCGGTCGATCTCCGCTGCCGCGCCCTTCTTCAGCAACTGGATCGGCGGCAGGCGCCACTGGCTCGGAGTCGTCGCGGGACCGAGGTCGATGGCGAGCTGCTTGCCGGTCGTCGGCGGGGCTTCGGGGGGGTGGGGCTCGACCGGGTCCGGGCCGGGTGCAGCGACGGCGGCGACGTCGCCGTCGTCGTCCAGCGGTTCCTGGACGGAAGCCTTGGGCGGCCGCTTCTTTCCCGTCCCCGGCGTCGACGACGGATGCCGGTCGCTCGCCTCGTCGAGCTCGTCGTTGTGGCCGACGGCGCGGAGCCGCGTCCACCCCTGGCCGAGAAGCGAGCCGGCGACGCGGGCCCCATCGGTGAGGACATCGGCGGCGGTGCGCACCGACGTCCGGGTGAGGATCAGGGCGGACAGCGCGAGCAACGTCGTCAGCACGAGGCTCGCACCCCACACGGCGATGAGGCTCCGCAGCGGTTCGGCCACGGCGAGGCCGAGCAGGCCGCCGGCGTCGCGAAGTTCGTCGATCGACGAGCCCCACACCGGTGCGCCCTGGAGGAGGTGGGCCAGTCCGCACAAGGCCACGACGAGGAACAAGAACCCGATGACGACGCGTCCGGGCTCCGTGCGCGGCGCGCCTCGCACGAGGACGGTGCCGACGCCGGCGAGGGCGACCGGCAGGAGGAGGCGGCCCCAGCCGAAGAGCGCGCCCGCCCCGTCGTCGAGCACCCGACCGACGGGCCCGGTGAGGTCGGCGTAGATGCCGAGGGCCGCGAGCACGCCGGCGAGGATCAGCAGCAGACCCCACACGTCGTCGGACTGCCGGCCGAGGTACGTCGCCATCGCGGCGCGCACCTGCCGCCACAGCGACGGCTTGGCCGGAGGCCTCCGCTTCACCGGCGCCCGCTTCGCCGGGGCCGGACGCTTCTTCGGACGGGCGCGCGTGGCTGTCACAGTGTCAACAACAGTAACAGTGGCCCCAGGTTGGCGGGCGGGATGTGTGGGGCGCTACCTGGCCTCGAGGATCGCCTTGAGCTTCCGCAGGTCCTCGCCGTTGGCCCGGCGCATGGCCGACGCCATCATCGGGCGGCCACCTTCGAGAAGCCTGTGGGCTCGCCGCGGTTGCGCAGCGTCATGCGGGTGAGCACTTCGCCGGCGGACGCCCACGTGTAGGTGGTCTCCATGGGGAACGGCCCCTCGGCGGTCCGCATCACCAGACGTTCGCCCGGAACGAGATCGACGACCTCGTAGGTGTACTCGAGCGTCCGGCCGAGGAACGACGCCCTGAACGCCGCGCGCGACCCCAAACGGACCGGTGGTTCGGTCTCCCACGCGACCGATGCGATGTTGTCGTACCACTCGGGTGCGTTCGAAGGATCGGCGGCATACGCCGAGACCACCTCGACCGGTCGGGCGATGGTGATCTCGGTCAGAACGTCGACGGCCATGCCCTAGGCGTACTCGTCGGACCCGATGACCCACAAGAACGACTGGATGTCGATCTGGTCGCGGGGCCGCAGATCGGCCACGTCGTCGCGCACCGTCCGGCACAGCTGGAGGAGCGACGCGTACGTGACCCAGGACGGGCGAGACGAGTAGTCGAAGTCGAACCTGTAGGCCTCGGCCGCCCGCTTCGTCGTCATCGGCTTGAGGTAGCAGTGGACCCTCGGACGGGCGATCATCCCGAACACCGTGATGACCGGCCACGTCGCCACCCGCGTCTGCTTGCGGGGGAGGTCGGCGACCACGTCGAGCCAGCGCCCGAACCGCTCCCGCTCGCCGCCCGGTCCGTGGAGCCAGTCGTAGAGACCGTCGGCGAAGAGCACGGCGCCCTTGTCCGAGCGCCGCACGGCATCGCGCAGCGCCATCTTCTCGAAGGAGAACAGCAGCTGCCGGCTCGACTCGATGCGCACGGCCGCACCCGCGACCTCGTCGTGGCGGCCGGCGTCGAGCTTGGCCCGGAACTCCCGCTTGCCGCCGATGAGCTCGGTCCAGAGCCGATGCGCCTCCCATTTGTAGTCGCGCTCCCAGTCGAGATACGTCTCGTCGTGGAACCCTCCGGGGAACTGGGCGAGGAACTTGCCGCGGGCAGCGTCCGGGCCGGTGCGCATGCGGTTGCCTTACCCACGCGTCCGTCAGATCATCGTCTGGCCCCCGCTCACGTTGATCGCCTCGCCGGTGATGTAGGAGGCATCGTCGGAGCAGAGGAAGGCGATCGAGGCGGCGACGTCATCGCCCGACTCGAGCCGCCCGAGCGGGATCTCCCGCTGGAGCCATGCGTCGAACCCGCCTGGCATGGCCGAGAGCAGTTGCTGCATGCGACCGTTCGGGTTGAGCAGGTCGGTGTCGACCGTCCCCGGACAGACGGCGTTGACCGTGATGTTCGACGGACCGAGCTCGAGCGCCATCGTCTGGGTCAACAGGATCACGCCCGCCTTCGCCGCGCAGTACGCCCCGAGACCCGCGAAGCCGCGCTTGCCGGCCTGCGAAGCGACGTTGACGATACGGCCACCCTCGCCGGCGGCGACCATCTGGTTGGCGCACGCTCGCGACACCATCCACGTGCCCTTGAGGTTGACGTCGACGACGACGTCCCACTCGGCTTCGGTGAGCCCGACGAGCGGACCGAGCCCCATCCCGAAGCCGGCGCCGCCGGCGACGTTGGCCACGAGCGAGACGGTGCCGAGCTCTGCACACGCGGTCTCGACGGCGGCGTGGACCTCGTCCCAGGAGGAAACGTCGGCCCGCAGTGCGACGGCGCGGCGGCCGAGCGCGCGGATCTCGTCCACGACCTCGTCCAGGTCGTCGGACGAGGCCACGCCGTGTCCCGGGAAGTCGGTGTACGGACGGGCGATGTCGAGGCAGGCGACGTCGGCGCCCTCACGCGCGAGACGTCGCGCGGTGGCGCGACCGATCCCGCGGGGACGAGCGGCGCCGGTGACCAACGCGACCCGTCCCTCGATCCCCTGCATCAGACCTCCATGACCACGGGGACGATCATCGGCTTGCGACGCGTCCTCTCGCTCACGAAGCTGCCCGCGGCTCGGCGGACGTGGCGTCGCAACGTCTCGAAGTCGGTCGCATCCGAGGCGAACGCCTCCTTCAACGAGTCCCGAACCTTCTCGGCGGCCTCCTCGAGCAGGTCCTCGGCCTCGGGCGCATAGACCCACCCGCGGGTGACGATCTCCGGACCGGTGACGATGGCGCGGTTCTGCACGTCGACGGTGACGATCACGACGACGACGCCTTCCTCCGCGAGCACGCGGCGGTCCCGTAGGACGCCTTGGCCGACGTCGCCGACGATCCCGTCGACGTAGAGGTAGCCCGCCGGGACGTTGCCCGCGAAGTCGATGCCCTTGTCGCTCAGCTCGATGACGTCCCCGTCCTCGGCCAGCAGCACGTTCGAGACGGGTACGCCCATCTCCATGGCCAGGCGGGCGTGGTGGACCATGTGGCGGAACTCACCGTGCACCGGGATGAAGAACTCGGGCTTGGCGATCGAGAACAGCGTCCGCATCTCGCCCCGCTGCGCGTGGCCGCTCTCGTGGACGTCGGCGAGCCCCGAGTGGATGACGTCGGCGCCGAGCCGGCAGAGCCCGTCGATCACGCGGCCGACCGACGACTCGTTGCCGGGAATGGCGTGGGAGCTGAGGATGACGACGTCGTCGGCCCCGACCTTCAGCCACCGGTTCTCGCCGGCCGCCATCAACGCGAGGGCCGACATCGGCTCGCCCTGCGATCCCGTCGAGATCACGCACACCTTGGCGGGATCGAGGTCGGCGACCTTCTCGATGTCGACGAGGTCGGCGTCGGCCACGTCGAGCAGTCCCATCGACCGCGCCAGCGCGAGATTCTTCTGCATCGACCGCCCGAGGGTGGCGACCGTGCGGCCGTTGACGGTGGCGGCGTCGATGATCTGCTGGATGCGGTGGAGGTGGCTGGCGAAGCAGGCGACGATGACGCGCTTGCCCTCAGCCCTGCGCATCAGGTCGCGCAGCACCTTGCCCACGGCCCGTTCGCTGACGGTGTAACCCTCCTCCTCGGCGTTGGTGGAGTCGCCGAGCAGCAGGCGGATGCCGGATTCCGTCGCGATCGAGCCGAGGCGGGCCAGGTCGGTCGTGCGTCCGTCGACCGGCGTGAGGTCGAGCTTCCAGTCACCCGTGTGGTACACGACGCCCTGGGGCGTGTGAAATGCGATGGCGAAGGCGTGCGGCACCGAGTGGGTGACGGGGATGAACTCGACGTCGAACGGGCCGATCCTGCGGCGCTCGTTGTCGGCGACGGCGATGAGCTCGGTCCGGTCGAGCAGCCCGCCCTCCTCGATGCGGCTCCGCGCCAGGCCGAGGGTCAGCGCCGAACCGAAGATCGGGAACGACAGGTCGCGCAGGAGATACGAGAGCGCGCCGACGTGGTCCTCGTGGCCGTGGGTGAGAACGCAACCCTCGATGCGATCCGCGTTCTCGCGCAGGAACGTGAAGTCGGGGAGGACGAGGTCGACGCCAGGCATCGTCTCCTCCGGGAACATGAGTCCGCAGTCGATGAGCAACAACCGCCCCTCGACCTCGAGGACGGCGCAGTTGCGACCGATCTCGCCGAGGCCTCCCAGGAACGTGACGCGGACCGGCTCAGGCACTCACTGCCGCCCACCCCCGGCACCCTGCCCGGCGAGACCGAGCGCCGAGATCAGGGCACGGGCCCGTTCGCCGAGGTGGGCCTCGGGCGGTTCGACGTGCGGGAGCCGGACCTGCCCGGCGGGGAGCCCGAGCTCGCGGAGCATCGCCTTCGCGGGGACCGGGTTCGGCGTCTCGTCGTTCGTCTGGAAGGCGACCGCGTCGAGCAGCTCGGCGTTGATCGCCTGAGCGCGGACGACGTCGCCCCTGCGGAAGGCGCTGATCATCTCGGCGATCTGCGCACCCACCCAGTGGCCCGCGACGCTGACAGCGCCGACGGCCCCGACGGCGAGAAGCGGAAGGGTCAGCACGTCGTCCCCGCTGTAGAGCTCGAACTCGTCGGGCGTGGCGGCGATGAGACGGGCTGCAGCGACGACGTCGTTCCCAGCGTCCTTCACGGCGACGATGTTGTCGACCTCGGTGGCCAGCCGGAACAGGACGTCGTGACCGATCTTGCGGCCCGATCGGATCGGGATGTCGTAGACCATCACGGGAAGCGAGGTCGCGCCGGCGACGGCCCGCATGTGGGCCTCGATGCCCGCCTGCGAGGGGCGGTTGTAATAGGGACAGACGGCGAGGATGCCGGCGGCGCCGCACGCCTCGGCCGCCTTCGTCAGCTCGATGGAGTGCGCGGTGTCGTAGGTGCCACTACCGGCGATGATCGGGACGGTGACCGCCTCGGACACGCTGCGCCACAGGTCGACCTTCTCGTCGTCGGTGAGGGTTGGGCTTTCCCCCGTCGTGCCCGCGAGCACGAGGCCGTCGTTGCCGTTGGCGACGAGATGCTTCGCGAGGGTGACCGCGCCGTCGACGTCGAGCCGCCCTTCGTTGTCGAAGGGCGTGATCATCGCCGTGAGCATCGGGCCGAACCGTGCCGTCATCTACGCGCTGCCTTCCTTGGATCGCTCGATCCCCAGGGTGACCAGGAGGTCTTCGTGGAGCTCGAACCAGATCGTGTGGTACGAGTCGATCATGGGCTTCGCGAACCAATCGCGCTCGCCATTTCTCACCTTGGCGAGGGCGCCGCGGAACCTCGGGCCATATTCGCCGAAGCGCTCGAGGGCGTCGCCGAGGTCGTCGGTGACGGGTTGGATCTCGTCGTCGACGTGGGCGAGGCGGGCGACGATCTCGGTGTCATAGGTGGCGTCCTCGTGGTCGTTGAGGGCGCCGTTGCGGAGCTGCCAGTCGGTGCAGACGCCGAGGAGCGCGCTGTTCAGCTCGAGGAAACGCCGGTAGCCGTCCTCGACGACGTCGCGTGTGCCGCTGACTTCGAGCTCGTCGCGGATGAGCTCGGCGTGGCGGGCGCGGCCGTCGGACGTGAGCGCCCACCCACTGATCCGACCGTCTCGGCGAGTCGCCTGGCCGTCAGCCGAGGCGGCGTCGAGGTGCTTGGACGCCTCCGCTTCGTCGAGCCCGGTCAGCGCGGCCACCACTCCCGTTTCTGCGAACCCCTTGAGGCGCAACGCGTGCAGGACCAGGAAGCCAGGGTCAGACGACGCAGCCACGTCACGACGTTAGTGGTCATCCCGGGTAAGGCTTGCCATGCCATGCCCGAGACCCCGTCGCCGACGAACCCGCCATTGGCCGTCCGGCCGTTCGATGTGTACGACTGCGAGGGATGTGGCCAGCGGTTGCGCTTCGATGCGCGGGGCTTCGTCCCGCCGTCGCAGCTCGAGGCGTGTCGGGCGGTGTGCGACTGGTCGCTCGTCGAGCGCGATGGCCGCTCCAGGCGGCGATGATGACGGACCGAGCCCCCGACCTGCGGCGGCGGTTCCCCGGGGTGCGCGCCGGTGTCGCCCGCTTCGACGGGCCGGCGGGCACGCTGATGGTGGACACGGCCATCGAGGCGACGCGCGACCATCTGGCGAGCGGTGACTCGGCGAACCTCGGTGGCCCGTTCGTGGCCAGCGTGCGCACCGGCGAGCTCGTCGACCGCGCAAGGACGACGGTGGCGACCCTGCTCGGGGCCGATCCCGCCGGCGTCGTCTTCGGGGCCAACATGACGACGCTCACGTTCGCGTTCACCCGCGCGATCGCCCGCGACCTCGGCCCGGGCGACGAGATCGTCTGCACCACCCTCGACCACGACGCCAACGTCACGCCGTGGGTCATGGCCGCGAAGGACCGGGGCGCGACGATCGTCTTCGCCGGCGTCGACGCGGCGACGGGGCGCCTCCCGACCGAGGCGGTCACGGACAAGCTCTCGACCAGGACGCGGTGGGTCGCCGTCACCGGCGCGTCGAACCTCCTCGGCACCATCCCCGACGTCACCGCCATCACGACCGCGGCCCACGACGCCGGCGCACGCGTGTTCGTGGACGCCGTGCACCTGACGCCACATCGCCGGGTCGACGTCTCGGTCATCGGTTGTGACGTGCTCGCGACCTCGCCGTACAAGTGGTACGGACCGCACGCCGGGATCCTCGCGATCGACCCGCAGCTGTTGGCAACACTCACGCCGTACAAGGTCCGCCCGGCCGGCGACGACGGACCCCGACGCCTCGAGACGGGGACGCCGAGCTTCGAGGCGATCGCCGGCATCGACGCCGCCGCGCAGTTCCTCCTCGACACCGGCATGGACGCGATCGGCGCGGCCGAGTCGGCGATCTTCACGACGTTGCTCGACGGTTTGCAGGCGCTCCCTCGCGTCCGCATCCACGGTCCGGCCGATGGGACCGACCGGACACCGACCGTCCTGTTCAGCCTTGACGGCATCTCGTCCACCGACGTCGCCGGCCACCTGGCCCAGCAGAGCGTGGCCGTGTGGGCGGGTCACTCCTACGCCGTCGAGGTCGCCGAGGCGATGCACCTCGACGGCGTCCGGGCCGGAGTCGTCGCGTATGTGAACGAGGAAGACGTGTTCCAGCTGCTCACGGCGCTGACCGCGCTCTCCTGACGAACTGGCACAATCTGGGCATGCCGGACGGCGGGGGGATCGTGGCGTTGCTGTTCACGGACCTCGTCGGGTCGACGTCGATGTACGACCGCCTCGGCGACGAACGGGCCGAAGAGCTGCGGCGGGGACACTTCGCCGAGCTCAGGCACGCGCTCGAGGCCCACGGCGGCCAGGAGGTCAAGAACCTCGGTGACGGCTTGATGGTGGCCTTCGGGAGCGCCCTCGCCGCTGCGGAAGCCGCGGTCGCCATGCAGCGGGCGGCGTCGGCCGGCGGGCCCGGGCCGGAGGACCGGCTCGCGGTCCGCGTGGGGATCCACGCGGGCGAACCCACCGTCGACGGAGACGACTACTTCGGTGTCTCGGTCAACATCGCCCGCCGGCTCTGCGATGTGGCCGCACCGGGCCAGATCCTCGCCTCGGATCTCATCCACGCCCTCGTCTCGCCGCGACGCCGCACCGGCCTCCGTTCGGTCGGCGCACTGTCCCTGAAGGGCATCGAGGAGCCCGTGGTCGCCTACGAGGTGGAGTGGTCGGCGCCTCCGGTCAAGGCGGAGCCCGCCGTCCTGGCGGTCGCCGGCGACGCCCCGTTCGTCGGGCGCCACGCGGAGCTCGAGCGGCTGGTGCTGCTGTGGAAGCGGGCCGTCGAAGGTGCACCGGCGGTCGCCCTCGTGTCCGGCGAGCCCGGCATCGGCAAGACGAGGCTCGTCCAGGAGCTGGGACGCCGCGCCACCGAGGGACCGTGCATCCTGCTCGCCGGGCGGAGCGACGCCGAGCTGACGATCCCCCTCGAGCTGTTCGCCGAGGCGGTGCGCGAAGCGGCCGTCACCTGGCCCGCCGCCCTCCTCACCGCGCTCTCGGATCCCGCCCTCGAGCCGCTGCAACGAAGCGGCGAAGCGGGGGCGTCGCTCCCTGACACCGAACGAGCGACGCTGTTCGAAGGCATGACGCGATTGCTGGCGACGGCCGAGAGCACGGCTCCCGTCCTGCTGGTGCTCGACGACCTGCACTGGGCCGACGAGGCATCGTTGCTCCTGCTGCGGCACGTGCTGCGCGCCGGTCACCGTCGGCTGATGGTGGTCGTGACGTACCGCGACACCGAGCTGTCGAGGACGCACCCGTTGGCGTCCCTGATCGCCGACCTGCGGCGCGAGCGCGGTGTCGAACGCATCGCCCTCCACGGGCTCGGCGTCGGGAGCATCGAGGCGCTGCTCGGAGGGCCCGAGGCCTCGAACGCCATCGCTGAGCTCGCCGACCGCATCGCCGAGGAGACGGAAGGGAACGCGTTCTTCGTCACCGAGGTCATCCGCAACCTCGTCGAGCTGGGCTACCTGGCCGAGGGAGACGACGGATGGGAGGTCGTCCGCCCCCTCGACGACGTCGACGTCCCGCAGGGGATTCGGGAAGTGGTCGGCCGCCGGCTCACGCGGCTGTCGCCTGCGTGCAACGACATGCTGGCGGTCGCCGCCGTCGTCGGACGTCAGTTCTCCGCGGCCGTGGTCGCCGCGGTGGCCGGTCTTCCATTCGAAGAAGCCCTCGACGCCATCGACGAGGCGCTCGAAGCCCACGTCGTCACCGAGGACCGCACGACACCCGGAGCGTTCGTCTTCGGCCACGCACTCGTCCGAGAGACGCTGTACGCGGAGCTCACCACGATTCGGCGGCTCCGGCTGCACCTCAAGGTCGGCGAATCCCTGCGCGCTGCCGGCGCTCCCCTCCTCGAGATCGCGCACCACCTGCTGGAAGCTGGGCCGGCGGGTCCGGTGCGGGACGCGGGAGAAGCCGCCGTTGTGGCTGCGAAGGACGCTCGGTTCCGGTTGGCCGCCTTCGAGGACGCGGCCGCTCTCAGCCGCCGGGCGCTGGCCCTGCTCACCGATGAGGAGCCCGACCTCCGCTGCGACCTGCTCACGATCCTCGGCGAAGTGTTGCTCTGCGTGGGAGATGCGGCGGGAAGGGCCGCTCTCGACGAGGCCGTCGACATCGGCCGCAGCCTGGGAGACCCGTTCCGGATCGAAAGAGCGTTGACGTTCGCCATCCGCGCCGGAATGTCGGCGGCGGAGACCGCCCGCTATGTGGAGGCCACCCAGGAGGCACTTCAACTTCTCCCCGAGGATGCCATCGACGCCCGCTCGCGACTGCGGGCGGTGCTGGCCCTCGGCCGATTGGTCGATCCGTCCGAGCTCCCCGGCGTCCTCGCCGACGCGATCGCGACGGGGGATCGTGAGGCGGTGGGTTACGCGACGCTCGCGTTGGCCGACGCCCAGCTCATCGCCAATGATCCGAGCGCGGCCCGGTCGACGTTGGACCAGACCATCGCCCTGATGCAGGGCAGTTTCGACGAAGCCACCCTCGTGTACGACGAGCGCTACTTCGAGATCGCCCTGGTCCTCGGGGACCGCTCTGGCGCCGAGCACGTGGCCGACCGCATACGCGAAGGCAGCCAGCGTCTCCACCTCCCGACGTGGGACGACACGACGATGCGTGCCTCCTTGGCGGTGATCGATGGCCGGCTGGACGACGCGGAGACCCACCTGCAGTCGGTGTACGCGCGGCGCGAGTCGGCCGACTTCGCGGGCCCCCTGCTCGCGACCCTCGCCCTCGAACGCGACCAGTGCGCGTCGTTCCTCCCTTTCCTGGAGGGACAAGTCGGCGAGACCGGTGACGCCGGTTGGAACGCAGCCATGGCCCTGTTCCTCTCGGAGTCCGGTCGACGCGACGAGGCGCGGCCCAAGTTGCGGGCGGCCCTCGAGGGGCTCACGCCCAACGTCGGCTGGCCGCTGACGATCGGGGTGCTGTCCGAGGCCGCATCGGATCTGGAGGACACCGACGTCGCCGCCGAGGCACGCGTGTACCTCGAGCCGCTCAGGGGCCTGACCTTGACTGCCGTGAACGTCTGCCTCGGAGCGGTCGAGCGATTTCTCGGCCGGTGCGCGCTCACGGCCGGCGACATCGAGGAGGCCGCCGTCCTGTTGGAGGATGCCCTGGCCAGAAACCGTGCCCTCGGCGCGACGTTGTGGGTCGCGCATGTCGAGGTGGACCTGGCGATGGCGCTCCGAAGCCGCGGAGGATCAGGGGACGGCGACCGGGCCGATGACCTTCTTGCCTCGGCGGCGTCGACGGCCGAGCGGCTCGGCCTCCCGCGGGTGGCGCGGCGCGCCGGAGCCGCCCACGGGGGGCGGCTCCGGGCCTTCGACTGAACCACTGGGGGGAGGGGGTTCAGGCGGTCTTGGACTTCACCTCGCCCTCGGCAAGGGCGAACATCTCGTATTCCTCCCCCGTGTCTGCCCAGTCCTCGAACTGAATAACGCCCAATTCCTGGAACTTGGTCCGCAGCCACCCGTCGGCCGCGTCCAACAGCCCGAGCTTCTTGCAGTTCGGCACGATCTTCGAGAACAGCATCGACTGGAAGACCAACCGCTCCGGCGCCTGGAGCACGAGCGGCACGGCGACCTTGGGGGCGATGCCCATCCGGTCCCACACCTCCTGCTGCAGGAAGCGGTCGCGCATCCGGACCGCCGCCTCGAAGGCGAACTCCTGCCGCTCGCGCAGCTCGGCCGCGTTCAGCTCCTTGTAGTACTCCTGCAGGCTGAGAACACCGAACGCAACGTGGCGCGCCTCATCGGACATGACGTAACGCAGCAGCTGCTTGAGGAGCGGCTCGGTCGTCATCTGGTGGATGAACCCGAAGGCAGCCAAGGCCAGGCCCTCGACCATGATCTGCATGCCGAGGTAGGTCATGTCCCACCGCGAGTCGCCGATGATGTCGTCGAGCAGCATCTTGAGGTGGGCGTTCACCGGATAGTGGCCGGTGAGCTTGGTGTCGAGGTACTTGGCGAACACCTCGACGTGTCGGGCCTCGTCCATCACCTGCGTCGACGCGTAGTACTTGGCGTCGATCCACGGCACGGTCTCGACGATCTTTGCCGTGCAGACGAGGGCGCCCTGCTCGCCGTGCATGAACTGCGACAGCGTCCAGTTCTGGGACTCGACGCCGAACTGGACCCATTCCTTCTCGGTCCACGTGGCCATCGGGGTGCCGGACACGTCGATCCCGGAGTCCGGGCCGATGTTGCCGCCGGCGTTGGCCATCACGACCTGCTCCTGGTCGACGACGGTCTCCCAGGGAAGGTCGGTCTCGCCGTTCCACATCGAGGTCTTGGCCTTCTCGTACAGGCGGTTGAGCTTCGGGCGGGCGCCCTTCTCGTAGTCCCACGTGAAGATGGCGTCGGCGTTGTCCTTCACCGTCGAGATCGTGGCGTGGATGTCGGTGTTCGACACCGAAAGGATCGCCTCGAGGTCGTTGATGTCGTCGCGGCCGATGATCGACTTGTTGTCGCTGAGCGTCATGGATGGGCTCCTTGGGGGGTCAGATGGGGATCAGGAGGCCGGGGAGGACGAACGCCCTCACGAGCCGGCGGACGGAGGAGTCGTCGGTGAGGCGAACACCGACGGAGGGGCAGCACGTGTGGCTGATGACGATGCGGGCGACGCTCTCGGCGAGCGCGGCCGCATCGGCCGGCGCGAGGAACCGTTCGAACATCGGGCCCCCGACGTCGCGCACGCGGCCGAGCAGCGCATCGAGGTGGTGGAAGGCGAGGTGCGGGAGGACGAGGCCAGGCTCGTGGGCGAGGAGGAACTGGAACGCGGCGTGGTCCTCGAGGTGGCGAGCGATCGAGCCGATGGCGCCCACGACGGCGTCCTCGAGGTCGGACGCCCGGTCGACGGTCGCGCGTGCGGCGGCTTCGAGGCGCGCCAACTCGCGGTCGGCGAGGGCCGAGAACAGCGCGTCCTTGCCCCCGCCTGGGAAGGCGCGGTAGAGGGTCGCCCGGCTCGACCCCGCTTCGCGCGCGACGTCCTCGAGGGCGGTCTTGGTCAGCCCCCAGCGGGCGATGCAGCGGAGGGCGGCATCGGCCAGCGCATCACGGATGTCGTGAACGGTCTCCGCCATCGATGAGACGGTAAGGCGATTTCTGTCTCACCGTCAAACCTGTCGCACGATGCCCGCCAGCAACGAGTCGGCGAGGCGGCGGGCGTCGGCCCGGTCGGCGAGGTCCCACCCGCCTTGTCCGCTGATGTGGCTGAGGACCATCCGGGCGAGGTGCTCGGCGGCGACGTCGGGGTCGATGCCCTCCTGCAGCGTGGCGCGTTGCATGGCGAGGGCGAGGAACTGCTTCACGAGCGCGATGACACGGGCGCTCTGCGTCGTGAGCATCGGCAGCAACCGATCGGGCTCGGTCTCGAGGATCTTCTGGAGGACGTCGTGGTCGTCGACCGCGCGGTGGGCGAAGACGAGCGCGTCGGTGAGGAGTTCGGCGAGATCCGTGTGGTGGGCGACCGCCCGCGTCAGCCGGTCGAAGAAGCGTCCGGCCTCCCACGCCACGACCTCACGGATGAGTTGGTCCTTGCCGAGCGGGAAGTGGCGGTAGACGGTGGCGCGAGAGAGGTGGGCTTCGCGGCCGACGTCCTCCATCGTCGTCTTCGCCAATCCGGAGCGGGCGACGCAGGAGTAGGCGGCCTCGAGGAGGCGTTCCTTCGACGGCGGTGGCGCCACGCCTAGACGGACGAGGCGGGTACGGCGCCCCGCTCGACCCGCTTGGGGGCCGTCGCCCTCCAAGCGCCGCCGGCGAAGCGGATCGCGACCTCGTCGTACCCGTCGCCGGCAGCGGACCACGTCGTCAGCGCTCCCTGGGCGGTCTGCGCGACGCCGTGGCTGAGGTCGCGGTGGACGACGACGTTGGCGGCGGCGGCGTCGACGAGATCGACGGCGAGATCACGCGCCGCGCCCTGTCGGTGGAACCCGAAGGCGAGCTCGGGCTGGCCGTCGCCGGAGACGTCCTCACCGCGCACGCCGACACTCGTCCACGCGGTGCCCGCATCGTCGGCGGCGAAGAGGACGGTCGACCACTGGCCGGCCGTCTGCTCCTTGAGCACGAGGACGCGTGTCGCCTTGCCCTTGGTCTCGACGACCCACAGCAGGGCCGTGCCGCTCGACCTCAGTGCCCCGCAGTTGGCGATCTTCCAGCCCGCATCGTTGGCGGACGCACACCCCTTCGCCTTGTCGACGGGGCGGGTCGCGGCGCTGGCCGGTCGGGCGAGCAGCGCGCCCTTGCCGTCGACGGTCGTCGTGCCGACGGACGACGCGGCAGAGAGGCCGGTCGTCCCCGACGCCGTCCGGGGCGCTGCAGGTGTGGCCGAGGGGGGCGCCGTCGGGGGCGGGGCCTCGGTGGCGTTCGGGACGGGGACGCCGGTCGTCACGGGGAGGACCGGCAGCGTCGTCTCGGACGAGGAGTCCGTGGTCGTCGTCGTGGCGGGCGCGTCCCGGGCGGGTCCCTCGACGGCGAGGCGATCGCCGGCGCGGCCGTCGCCTCCGCGGGTCAGGAGGAGGAGGAGCACGAGGATGGCGGACACGCCGCCGACGCCGCCGAGGACGCGGCGCTGGACGACAGTCACGGGTTCGAAGCTACCGGCCTCTCCCCGCCGATCGAGGGACCCGGACCCGCTACGTTCGATCCGATGGAGCCGACGAGCGACGCCCCACGGCCGCACCGGCTCCGCCTACGGATCCTCCTCGGGCTCATCGTGCTGTTGACGGCCGTGAACGCCGTCGGGGACGTGCTCGCCGCTGGTCTCGTCGAGGAGCACCCGCTCTGGCTGATCGCCCTGAACAGCCGCAAGCGCTGGATCGCCCTGGTCGCCCCGCACACCTCGCTGCTCCCGTTCTTCGTCGTCGCCGTCCTGCGCCAGCTCCTCTCGGACCCGCTGTACTACGGGATCGGCCGCTGGTACGGGGACGCAGGCACGCGGTGGCTGGAGCGCAAGCTGGGCGAGGGCGGCACGTTCATCGGGTGGCTCGAGAGCGGTTTCGCCAAGGCGTCGTGGCCGATGGTCGCGGTCTTCCCGAACCCGATCATCTGCATGATGGCCGGCGCCGCCGGCATGCCGCCCCTCCTCTTCGGCATCCTCAACCTCGGCGGCACCGTCGCCACGATCGCGATCATCCGCAAGTTCGGCGACGTGTTCGATGGACCGATCAAGGCGGTGACCGGTTTCCTCAACGACTATCGCCTCCCGATCATCGCCCTGTCGTTCCTCCTCTTCGGCCTGAACGCGCTGCTCAACCGCAGAAAGGGGACGTCGGATCTCGAGTCCGTCTCGACCCTCGAACGCGAGCTCGAGGAGGAAGCCGCCCGCGAGCCGCGCGACTAGTTGCGGGGGACGTCCTTCCACGGCAGGTCCTTCGACGCGTCGGGCTCCCGCGGCAGTCCGAGGACGCGGTCGCCGAGGATGTTGCGTTGGATCTCCGACGTCCCGCCCTCGATCGAGTTGCCGCGTGAGCGAAGGAAGGTGCGCACCCGCATGGCGGCGGCGTCGTCGTTCCTGGTCCACGCCGCGGACGTCATCCCCATGATGTCGACGGAGGCCACCTGCAGCTTCATGTTGTAGGTCGTGGAGTAGAGCTTCCCGACCGATCCTTCCGGGCCCGGCTGACCGCCGGAGCGGCGCACGGCCATGGCTCGTTGCATGTTGAGCACCGAGATCTTCCCTTCAGCCCACAGCCTCGTCAGGCGGTCCCGGGTGACGGCGTCCTCCCATCCTCCGGTGGCCTTGGCCCGTGTCACGAGCTCGTCGGCGCCGATGCGCGGGCGCGACGGGCGCTCCTGGCGGGCGGGGGCGCCCGCCCGCGCAGCCGCGCCGCCGAACGCGCCGGAGAGCGCGACCCGCTCGTTCATGAGCGTCGTCTGCGCGACCGCCCAGCCGCCACCCTCCGGACCGAGGCGGGCCGAGTCGGGGACGCGCACATCGGAGAGGAACACCTCGTTGAACTCGGCGTCGCCGGTGATCTGGCGCAACGGCCGCACGTCGACGCCGGGCGTCTCCATGTCGAGCAGGAAGTAGGTGATGCCCTTGTGCTTCGGCTGGTCCGGGTGGCTCCGGGCGATCAGCATCCCCCACTTGGAGAGGTGGGCTCCCGACGTCCAGACCTTCTGGCCGTTGACGATCCACTCGTCGCCGTCGCGCTCGGCGCGCGTCGCCAGACCGGCCACGTCCGACCCGTTCCCGGGCTCAGAGAAGAGCTGACACCACATGTCGCCCTGGGCCATCCGCGTCAGGTAGAAGGCGCGCTGCTCCGGCGTGCCGTACTCGCGGATCGTCGGAGCGGCGAGGCCGAAGCCGAGGACGTTGAACGAGCGCGGCGCGCGATACCGGTTCTTCTCCTCCTCGACGATCATCGCCTCCGTCGCGTCCAGCCCGAGGCCGCCTTCCTCCCGCGGCCACGTCGGCTGCGCGTACCCCGCCGCGCCGATCTCGCGCAGGAACGCCCGCTGGTCGAACCCCTTGGCCGCCTCCCGTAGCGCGTCGTCGTCGCCCGCCTCGGCCGCCGCCACCCACGGCTCGGGCAGGTGGGCCTGCAGCCACGACCGGACCTCCCCGCGCAGCTGTTCGCTCATCGCTTCGTCGTCCCCTTCAAGATCTTCAGCGCCAGCTCGGCGCGGTGGATGGTCTGCGAGCCGAACATCTCGGCGCCCTTCTTCCCGTCCTCACCCATCGCCCCGGCGGCGTACCGCGCGTAGACGCCCTCGACGATGCAGGCGAGGCGCCAGTGGCCGAAGGCGGTGTAGTAGTCGAGGTTCGCGGTGTCGCGCCCACTCTTCTCGCGGTAGCGCTCGACGAGCTCGGCGGCCGCGGGGAAACCGGGCGGCTGCGAGTAGTACACGAGCAGCGTCCCGAGGTCGGCGAGCGGATCCCCGAGGGTGCACAGCTCCCAGTCGAGCACCGCCCGGATGCGACCGTCTCCGCCGACGACCGTGTTGTCGAGGCGGTAGTCGCCGTGGGCGATCGTGACCTCGGTCTGTTCGGGAACGCTGGCGGCGAGCAACGCGTGGGCCTCGTCGACCGCCGGAGCGGGACGTCCGCTGCCCGCGTCGCGCATCTGTTGCTGTGAACCCTGGAACTGGCCGTACCACCGCTTCAGCTGGCGCTCGATGTAGCCCTGCGGCCGACCGAGGTCACCGAGGCCGACGGCATCGGGATCGACGGCGTGGATCTCGACGAGGACGTCGACCAGATCGTGACCCGCCGACGTCCGAGCCGCGGCGTCGAGGTGGTCCTCGATCAGCTGAGGCGTCCGCAGCACGTGGCCCTCGACGAAGTCCATCACGTAGAAGGGCCGGCCGTTCACCGATTGGTCCTCGCAGAACCCCAGCGTCCGCGGGACCGGCACGGCCGTTCCCTGCAGAGCGGAGATGATCCGGTGCTCGCGCGCCATGTCGTGCGCCGTCGCCAGCACGTGGCTCATCGGGGGTCGCCGCAGGACGAGCCGGCGCCGATCGGCATCCGTGACGGCGAACGTCAGGTTCGAACGTCCGCCGCTGATGAAGGCGAACTCGAACGGCCCGCGCGCACCGTCGATGTTGGCCTCGAGCCATGCCGAGACCGGCGCAACGTCGATCCCCTCCAGATTCGCCACGGTCGCCGATGGTAATGCGGTCGCATCAGCCCCGTGCAGTGGCGCTTCTGGCCAGAACACGCCGCCTGAACGTACGATCGGAACCGACACCCGAGCGTCGGTGGGATGGCCGTGCTCAGGCGACGGCGTCGACGTCGTCGAGGAGGAATCCGCCGGACTGGCGGGCCCACAGCCCCGCATAGGTGCCGCCCCGGTCGACGAGCTCGGCGTGGGTGCCCTGCTCGACGACGACGCCGCGGTCGAGGACGATCAGCCGGTCCATCTGCTGCACGGTCGAGAGGCGGTGGGCGATCACGAGGGATGTGCTGCGCTCCATCAGCGTGTGCAACGCCGCCTGGATGAGGCCCTCGCTCTCGGAGTCGAGCGAGCTGGTCGCCTCGTCGAGCACGAGGATCGGCGCCTGGCGAACGATCGCCCGCGCGATGGCGACGCGCTGGCGCTGGCCGCCCGACAGCTTGATGCCGCGCTCGCCGACCAGCGTCTCGTAGCCGTCCGGTAGCTCCTCGATGAACTCCGCAGCGTGAGCGGCGACGGCGGCGGACCGCACCTCGTCGTCGGTGGCTTCGAGACGCCCGAAGGCGATGTTGTCGCGCAGCGACCGGTGGAACATCACCGGGTCCTGCGGCACGTAGGCGACCATCTCGCGGATGTCGGCCTGACGGACCTTGGCGATGTCGACCCCGCCGATGAGGATGCGACCGGCCTCGATGTCCATGAGACGCAGCAGCAGCTTGGTGATCGTCGTCTTGCCGCCGCCAGAACGTCCGATGAGACCGACCTTCTCTCCGTCCCCGACGATCAGGTCGAGCCCGTCGAAGAGCCGCAGCGGCGCGTCGCGGTGCCGGAAGCCGACGCGCTCGAAGCGGACGCCGGCACCGCGCGGCTCGAACGGCTCGGGCTCCGCCGGATCGACGACGGTGGGCTCGTCGAGGAGCAGTTCCGTGAACTGCGCCGCCTCGGCGAGGCTCGACTCGAGGTTCCGGTAGATGTGGTTGAAGTCCCACATCACTCGGGTGACGTTCGCGTAGAAGCTGAACGTGATGAACACGGCCTCGATGCTGAGGAGGCCGCCACGCCCGACCCACAACGCGAGCACGAGACCGCTGGCGTTGCTGAGGACGTACATCGGCGTCGTCACGAGGTCGACGCGACGGTTCTGGTAGTCCCAACTGCGCAGGGCGCGACGTGCCCACCGCTGCACGTTCTTCCTGTGGATCTCCGCCTCGTGGGGCTCGCGGGCGAAGGCGCGGACCGCCTCCATGTTCGAGATGGAGTCGGCGACGTGGCCCGCGGCCTCGTTGCTCGCCTCTTCGCGTACGTCGACCAGCTTCTTGCGACGGCGGATCAGCGGGATGACGCAGACGAACGTGAGGACGAGCCACCCGAGCATCGTGAGCGGCAGGAGCGGCGAGTAGCGCCACAGCCAGATGAGGACGAACACCAACGGGAGGATGTTCGAGACGATGTTGAAGGCGAACGTGTCGACGAACGCCTCGTAGGACTTGGCGTAGCCGATGACCTTCTTGGTGAGGGAGCCGGCGAAGTTGTCGTGGAAGAACGCCAGGTCCTTGGCGAGGAGCTCGTCCATCCCGGTGAGATAGAGCCGCTCGACGCCACGGCTGTCGGTGCGGTTCAGGAAGTGGATGCCGATGCGCCACAGCACCTCGCCCGCGAGCCATGCGGCCACGAACAGCACGACGTACGGGACGAAGTCATCGACGGCGAGGTCGCTCGTCCGCTGGCCCGCGAAGGTCGTGATGACTCGGGAGACAACGAGGGGCGGCAGGTAGACGGTGAGGATGCTCCCGAGGCCCGGGAGGAGCAGCGACGGGATCGACACCCGCCAGTCGATGCGGAGCTGGCTGAAGTAGGCGCGCACGGCGAGGCGCATCGACTCCGAACGGCGCGCGGCCATGTCCTTCGGTTCCTGCATGGCGGCGTCCTCCTCCCCGGGGTGGCTGCGGGCCGGCGGACCATTGTTCTCGGCAGCGTGCCGCGCGTCGACCGATTTCCAACGAACGGGTGCGACTACAGGCCGAGGAAGGGCTCCAGGCCGACGGTCACTCCGGGGTGGTCGCCGATCTTCTTGCAGGCGAGCACGACGCCGGGCATGAACGACGAACGGTCGTAGCTGTCGTGGCGAATCGTGAGGCTCTGACCCTCGGTCCCGAGCAGGACCTCCTGATGGGCGACGAGCCCGTGAAGCCGCACGGAATGGACGCGGATCCCGGCCGCGGCGGCACCACCCCGGGCGCCCTCGGCGACGACCTTTGTCGTCAGGTCCTGGCCCCACTCGTCGGACGCCGCCGCCATCAGCTCGGCCGTCCGCATCGCCGTGCCCGACGGCGCATCGATCTTCTGGTCGTGGTGGAGCTCGATGATCTCGGCGGTCTCGAACCACGGTGCCGCCAGCTCGGCGAAGCGCATCATCAGGACGGCGCCGATGGCGAAGTTCGGAGCGATCAAGCAGTTGCTCGACGCGAAGTCGCGGCGGTAACGGTCAAGATCGCCATCGGTGAACCCGGTCGTGCCGACGACGGCATGCACGCCGTTCGAAGCGCACCAAGACACGTTCTCCCGGGCGGCGTCGAGGAACGTGAAGTCGACCGCCACCTCGGCTCCGGCCTCGGCCAGGGCGTCGGCCGACGACGAGATCTGCAGACCGAGGGCGGCGCCCTCGGTGAACTTCGAGACATCGATGCCGGCGTGGTGCGGGTCGACCGCCGCCACCAGTTCGAGCTCGGGGTCGCGCAACACGGCGGCACACACCGTCGACCCCACCTTTCCGCCCGCTCCGAACACCCCGACGCGCACCGTCACGCCGCCGAGCGTACGCCGCCGCCGAACCGACGGTCAGGTGAAAGCGGAGCGGCCGAAGGGGCCGATGGCCGCAAGAGCGCGAGTTTCCTTGCCGATCGTGGAGGCGACACGCCCGACGTCGTCGGTCGTGATGGCGTCGATGCGGGCCAGCAGCTCGTCGAGGTCGGACACCCGCCCGTGGACGAGCTGACTGCGACCGATGCGACCCATGCGCGCGCCGGTGTCCTCGAGGCCCAGGACCATCGAGCCCTTCACCTGACCCTTGGCGATGGCGAGTTCGCGCTCCGTCAACCCCTCTGCGACGAGCGAGTCGAACGCCTCGTGGAACAGCGCGACGACCTGCTCCGCGTTCTTCGGCGAGGTGCCGGCATAGAAGGCGAGGGCGCCGCAGTCGTGCAGCGCGAAGCGGTACGAGAACACGGAGTAGGCGAGCCCTCGCTTCTCGCGGATCTCCTGGAACAGGCGGCTGCTGATCCCGCCCCCGAGCGCCTGGGTGACGACCTCCAACGTGAATCGGTCGTCGTCGAGCGCGCCCGGCGTCCGCACCCCGAGGACGAGGTGAGCCTGCTCGGTCTTGCGCTTCTCGACCAGCCGAGGCTCCACGCGCGACGGCAGCACCGTGCGTGCACCGGGCGCGCCCCCCGTGGTCGATGGGCAGCCTGCGGCGATCGACGCCACGACCTCGTCGTGATCCAGCGCGCCGGCGGCGGCGACGACCACCTGCGAAGGCCGGTAGTGGGCGCCGTGGAAGCCGGCGATGTCCGCGGGTGCCATCACGGAGATGGTCTTCTCCGTCCCGAGGATCGACCGGCCGACGGCGTGACCGGGGAACAGCGCTTCGGCCAAGAGGTCGTGGACGAGGTCGTCGGGCTCGTCCTGGCTCATCAGGATCTCCTCGAGGATCACCGAGCGCTCGGCCTCGATCTCCTCGCGCCGGAACGCGGGCGACCACATGATGTCGTTGAGGATCCCGAGCCCGAGGTCGAGGTGCTCGGCCAGCAGCCGCAGCTCGAAGACGGTGTGCTCCTTGGCCGTCCACGCGTTGAGGTCGCCGCCGACCTCGTCGACCGCCTCGGCGATCTCGCGGGCGGACCGGTCGGCCGTCCCCTTGAAGAGCAGGTGCTCGAGGAAGTGCGATGCCCCCGACTGCTCGGGGGCCTCGTCTCGTGAGCCGATGCCGACCCAGAACCCCGCGGCCACCGAGCGCACGTCTTGCATGCGCTCGGTGACGACGGTAAGTCCCGTGTCCAGACGCGTGGTCCGTATCTGATGGCCTCGCTCTGCGGCGAGGGGCCCTTCGGGCGTCCGGCCTTGCCGCTCGGCTGGCGGCTGCTCGCTGGCGCTCCCGACGCCGCCGGTCAGGTCAACCCCTGCGTCGGCCGCGGTCACCGCCGCCGTTGCCGCCACGGCGGGGGCCGGAGCCGCCACCGCTGCGACGGGGGGCGCCGCCGAAGCCACCGCCGCCCAGCTCGGCCGGGCCGAGGTCGCCGAACTCGGCGCCGGCCTCTTCCTCGAAGAACTCCTCGAACGATGCCGTCTTCGTGGCCGTGCCGCCGCCGCTCGTCTCGGCGTCCTCGCCACCCTCGCCGGACGACGCGGCCGACGAAGAACCGCCGCCACCGCCACCGCCGCTCGACGGCTTGGCCGCGGGGGCGTCACCGGCGATCGACAGCGACACCTTGCCCTGGGGGTCGATGTCGTCGACACGGACCTGGATCTCGTCACCGAGGTCGACCACGTCCTCCACCTTCTCGACCCGCTTGCCCTGGCCCAGCTTGGAGATGTGGACCAGGCCGTCGCGGCCCGGCAGGATGTTGACGAAGGCACCGAACTTGGTGATGTTGACGACGCGCCCGCTGTAGATCGCACCGACCTCTGCCTTGGGCGGATCGAGGATCAGCTCGATGCGGCGACGGGCCTCGGTCACGGCCTCGCCGTCCTTGGACCCGATCGTGACCGTGCCGACGGTGCCGTCGTCGTCGACGGCGATGTCGGCGCCGGTCTCCTGCTGGATCGTGTTGATGACCTTGCCCTTCGGGCCGATGACCTCGCCGATCTTGTCCATCGGGATCTCGAAGCTGATGATCTTCGG